>NZ_JBGGKR010000009.1:0-257340 GCF_041287235.1 Mycobacterium sp. pR1184
CGTGCCCCAGATTCAATGAGAAAGACACGCACTTACCCCAGATTCAATGAGAATGCCCCAGAATCAATGAGAACGGACAGTTGCGACCGGCTAGCCGGCCGCGACGCCGTCCACCTACCATCCCGTTTATGTGGCGAATTATGTCACAGTGACGAAACATGTTGGGGTGGAAGCCTTTTGGTTGTCAGAGGCTGCGACGGCGATACAGCCTGAGGCGGTGAATATTGGCCAGAGTGGCGGGACCCTCGAACGGCCGCAGGGTCGCATCAAGTCGAGCGCGCACGGCATCGGTATCGAGACCGATCCCGATCGCAACGAGACAGTTGGCTGACAACCCTGGTGGCGCGATCGCAAGGTGAATTGCCGTGCCGACCAGATTGACCGCATACGTCTGCGCGGTCGCGCCGTAACGCATCGCGACGGCGCCCTTGATCCGATACGCCCCGGCCGGCGGATCCTCGAGTAGGTCGATCAGCGCGCCCGGGTCGATTTCGCCCTGGCTCGTCGCGGTGACCGAATCGGCGTGCGAGCTGTCGTGGTCGTGGCTGACCGGGTCGGTCGTGGCATCGACGAGCAGGTCGCGCAACGAGAGCTGGCCCGTCTCCTCGGGCATTTCCGCTACGTCGTACAGCAGTGCGGGGTCGACTTGGCCACCGATTGATCCGACCACGATCGCGCGTGGATTACGTTCTCGCACTCGGCGTTCCACCCGCTCGACGGTCGCGGTGCGATCTTCGCGGGGTAGCCGGTCGAGTTTGTTGACGACGACGAGCGAGGCTACGCCGTAGCGGGCGGGCGAGGTATGGCCGACGTCGACGGTTTCGAAGTGGGTCGCGGCGTCGATGACATCGACAAGTCCGCCATAACGCACGCCAGGGACTTCGCTGAACCCGATGATTCGCGCTACCGCAACGGGCTCGGCCAGGCCACTGGCCTCGACGATGACCGCGTCCAGATTCAGTCGAGGGTCGGCGAGCTTGGTCAATGCCTCGTCGATCCCGCCGTCATCAGGCAGGCAGCAGATGCACCCGCCGACGATGGAGGCGGGCTCGTCGACTTGCCCCGTCACCAGCATGGCATCCACGTTGAGCTCGCCGAAGTCGTTGATAATGACGCCGATCCGGGCTCCGGGAGAACGAAGCACATGGTTGAGCAGACTCGTCTTGCCCGCACCGAGATGGCCCGTCAAGCAGATGACGGGTATCGCTCGCACATTGTCCTTCCGGTCGGATCGCAGCGGTAACCGTAATGCTAATGATTTTCAATAAGTCGCATCGAGCCGGGCCCGGGATTTGACTCGGAATGGTCAACAAATCCGACATGCCGCAGGCGCGAACGCACCGAATTACTCTGTCGCCCAGAAGAATTCGTCACAGTGACGTATTGCCAGCGCCTGGTGGGAAGGGGTAGCGCCGCCGGTGGGGGCTTGCTACTCGGCTGAGACGTCGGTGCCGGCTGTCGTTGGCTGTAGCAACGGGCCGAGGAAGCGAGGAATCTCGCCCGGATCGGCGTCATCCAATATTCGATGGGTTACGCATCGTGTTGCTCAGCAGTGATGCCGGACAGAGCAATTCGTCACAGTGACGTTTCAGGAGTGATCTTGCGAGAACGGGGTGATCGGCAATCGCTGACCGTCATGGAGCATGGCGTTGATAGCACGCGCGAGTCATCTCAATCCGCCGTGCCGCTGCCCGCCGTCATCGATACGTGGCGGCTGTGGGCGAGTGACCGCCGACCTTCGAGGATTCCTTCATGTGGACCGCGCGAGCCGGCACCTTGGCGACGATCATGGTCGAACTCGGTATATGGTTTATGCCGATAAGCGACATTATGTCAAGTTGAGTACGCCGTGTTCATCGGATGAATCACGCGCGGCACCCGGAGTGCCCTCGCCTGCTGCTACGGATAGATGTGGCCAAAGCGCCTCGTCGCCAACGGTTTACGGCAGGTGCGCAAAAATGCAGCACCCCGCGACGACTATCG
Source organism: Mycobacterium sp. pR1184 (assembly GCF_041287235.1). NCBI lineage: Bacteria > Bacillati > Actinomycetota > Actinomycetes > Mycobacteriales > Mycobacteriaceae > Mycobacterium > Mycobacterium sp. pR1184. The sequence goes on from NZ_JBGGKR010000009.1 coordinate 1,984, forward strand.
TTCGTCCATGGACGGTGTCTCGACGTTCGGCGGGAATCTCAACGAACTTCCCGCCAGATACGCCAACGACTTGGTAGCGGCACCGCGGTCGCTGGGGTTGGCGCTAGCGACCGAAGCTGCGCCGTAGATCGGGCGACCTGGCGAATTCCTAAACAACAGCCGTTGTCAGCAGGGCCGACAATGCTACCGGTGTCTGGCCGATGCTAGCGTTGTTTCATGGCTGCGCCGAATTCTCCGCTGCCACAGCATGTTTTCGACGTGGTCGACAGCATGGACCTCGACAAACTCGCGTCACTTTTCACCGACGATGCGCGGTTGAGGTTCGGCAACCAGCCACCGTTCGAAGGCCTGGGCGCGATCAGGGATGGCGTCAAAGGTTTCTTCGACACCATCGCCGGAATCCGGCACACCCTGGTCCGCGTCTGGCAAATCGGCGATGACACGGTCGCCCATGCCGATGCGACATACCAACGAAAAGACGGCACCGATGTCACACTGCCGGCCGCGACCATCTATCACTCCGACCGCGACGGAAAAATCGACGACTATCGCGTATTCGTGGACGTCACACCGATTTACTTGTGACGTTCAGCCTCCGTTGATGCAGTCGCAGCGTGACGAGCAGCTCCTGCCGAGCAGGACACGAGCGACTTCCTAAGCCTGCTCTTGCTCCAACCGACTATTAGTGCGCCCATGCCAGTCAGCCACCACCGGCTCAAGGCCCGTGGTGGCTGACTAACGAACTGTGATCGGGTGCTACTTCGCTGCTGCGGGTTCGACGAAGACGCGCCCGGCCAGCTCGCCGGGAGATTCGTGCAGGACGCCGCCGGTGACGAGGGCGCCGAGGTTGATCGGGACGTAGCCGAGGTCTTCGATGAGCTGGGCGGCGACGGCGTGGGCGTCGTCGTGGTCGCTGGAGTGGAACAACACCTTGGGTGCACCGTCGACGGTGGGACCTTCGTCGTAACTGGTGGACAGCATGTGGTTGAACGCTTTGACCACCTTCGCGCCGGGCGCGAGTTCTTCGAGGACCTCGCTGGAGGTTTTGCCGCCGGTATCGGCTCGGGTGAAGCCGGGCATGATGATCGGGTTGTTGGTGTCGACGAGGACCTTGCCCGACAGATCCACGCCGGCCAGTGCGGCGGGGATGTCGCGCCATGCCACTGCGACGAATACGACGTCGCGGGCCGCGGCCTCGGCCGCGGTGCCGACGCTGATGCCCAGCGGATCGAATGTCTCAATGAGGGTTTCGGGGCCGCGGCTGTTGCTGACCAGGACGTCGTGGCCGACCTTGGCCAACTGGGTGCTGACGGCTTTGCCGATCATGCCGGCGCCGATGAAGCCGATCTTCATGGTGGTCTCCTTCTGTGTGTTCTGCCCGATCCACCCGGCGCCGATGAGACCGATCTTCATGGCGGCCTCCTCTGTGCGGTGCCGGCGTTGCGGACGCGGAATTGGTGGTGGTGGTGGTTAAGCGGTGGCTTCGGATGCCGCCCAGAGGGTGTCGATCTGGGCCAGGGCGTCGGCGTAGCTCCTCTCGTGCAGCGGGATGAGGTCGGCCATGGCGGGGTTGACCGGGGCCATGGTCAGTTCGGCCGTGATGACGCGCGGCGCCAGGCCGGTGGGTGATACGCCGTGCACGATCCACTTGCCGGCATGGTCCCAGCCCGCGCGCGGAGTGCCTTCGCCGTAGCCGCCACCCTGGCTTTCCAGCACGATGAACTCGGTGTCGCCGAGCAAGCCGGCGCCGGTGGCCGGATCGAAGGACAGCCCAGCGGCCACGATGTGGTCCACCCAGGACTTCACGATGCTGGGGGCGCCGTAGTTGTAGAGGGGCAAGCCCAGCAACACGGTGTCGGCGGCCTTGATCTCGTCGATCAGACGCTTCGACAGGGCGAAGGATTCGGCCTGCGCGGGCGTGTGCTGATCGGCGGGGATGTTGCGGGCCAGACCACCCACGGCGTCGAAATGCGGAATCGGCTCCGCAGCCAGGTCGCGGTAGGCCACCGTGCCTCCGGGATGGGCCTGCGCCCAGCGCTGAGCGGCGTGCGCGGTGAGCCGTCGGCTGATGGACGCATCACCCTGGATGGAGGAGTCAATGTGCAAGAGGTGGCTCATGGTTATGCCTTCCGGTCGGTGAATCCAACACTTTCGTTTGCATGATACAAACTATCGCAACTGCACATATCGTCAGGAAATTCCCGTAGTCGTATTTCCGTGAGTGAAACAGCTGAGAGCACCCGCAACCCGCGTCGGTCCGCCGACTTACCGCGTGTTCAGCAGCCACGAGATGCCCCGCGAATTGGGGCCGCAGAAGTGGCGCGACGTCGAGGCGCTCTGCTACGGATCGCCACCGAGCGTCAGACTCGCAGGGCAACGATTTGCACAACGCAAATCGAAGGAGGGACTGGAATTATCAACTCTTGCCGGTAACCTCGCTCTCATGAGCAGTTCGGGTGACGGCAACGACTTGAAATCACCGGAAAACATGGTGGGCGTCATGATGAACTACATCCTTCGACGCATGCAGGCCGAAGCAGACAGGGACCTGCTTCCCCACGGAATGAAGACACGTCACGCCGTCGTGCTCACCCTGCTGCGTGACCTCGGAGAACAACCCCAGTCCGAGCTACCTCAAGCGCTGGGCATCGACGCCACCGGGGTCGTGGCCCTGCTCAACAGCCTCGAACACGACGGGCTCATCGAACGCCGCCGATCCCCCGAAGACCGACGCAAACACAACGTACTGATCACCAAAGCCGGTCGCCGCCGCCTCGCCGACATCGAACACGTCGCCGCCGACCTCGAACAACGACTCCTCGGCCTGGAACCCCCAGAACTCTGCACCCTGCACACCCTCCTCACCAAAGCAATGACCAACCTCGCCCACAGCCCCCAAACCCCACATGCTCAGCCAGCCGCAGCCCACTCAACCTCTCGCCAAGAAGTCCAAATCACCTAGATCCGCCCGAGATCGCTATTGAGGCCCGCCAGCGCCGTCACGATGCAGCGTTACCAGTAGAGAACGCCGTGTTCATCGGATGAATCACGGCGGCAATGGCATACAGGAGGCGCGCAAGGTGCGTGTCCCGCGCGCCGCATCGTTAGCTTCCCGGCTGCGACGTCCCCGGCAGATTCGTCCAACGCGAAGCCAAGGCGTCGATGATGGCTCGTTGCTGACTTGCGTCCTGTTCGTGCATCAGGAGTCCTTCGACCGTGAAGATGCCGATCATGACTTCCGCGTCCACAGTTGGCGCGGGGATTCCAGCGTTCTGAAGTTCGAACTGAAACAGAGCGCCGGTGATTGCATGAAAGTTCTGATGCCATTCGGCGATGGCCGCGGAGTGTTCGAGCCGAGCGTGCACCGTTGTCACGAGGCGGCTCATTTGGGTGAGTTGGTCGACAACCCATAGCATCCGTGCGGCAATCGGTTGGCCCGCGATCTCTTGGAACTGCGTCCAAACGTCCGCCATGACCGAGGTGAGGACGGCGATCAACACTTCGTCCTTGTCTCGGAAGTACCAGTAGATGGTATTGGGCGCGACTCCCGCTTCTTTGGCTAATCGACTCATCGGAGTGGCGTCGTAGCCAGCATCCACGAATAGGCGCCGTGCTGCTGCAACGATCTCCGCACGCTTCTCGTCGGCGGCCTGCGGGCGCTTCTGCGCCATCCCGTCCTCCTGCTTGCCGTCTGGGTCACATTTTGTTGAATGCCGTTCAAGACATTGCTAGTTTTGTTGAACGCCATTCAAGATACTCGACGGAGGGCAGGGCCATGACTCCACGACTCAGATTCGATCGACACGACGTCACCTTCACGTCCGAGGGCACAATTTGCGCAGCCTGGCTCTACCGGCCCGAAGGCGTGGAGAGAGCGCCCATCGTCGTTCTGGCCCACGGGTTCGCCGCCTTCCGCGAGCTACGACTGGACGCCTACGCCGCACGGTTCGCGCAGGCGGGCTACGCAGCCCTGGTGTTCGACTACCGGCACTGGGGTGCCAGCGGAGGGCAGCCCCGCCGCATCCTCGACATCGCAAAGCAACAGGCCGACTGGCGGGCAGCCATCGCCTACGCCCGCAGCCTCGATAACGTCGACACCACCCAAGTGGTGGGATGGGGATCCTCTTTCGGCGGCGGCCACGTTCTCGAGTTGGCGGCCCAAGACCACGACCTCGCTGCAGCCATCGTCCAGGTCCCTCACGTCAGCGGTCCGGCGTCCACATTCTCCCTACCTCCGCGATTGTTAGCGCGGTTGTTCCTAGCCGGCCTGCGCGACCAAATCGGGTCATGGCTCGGGCGCCCCCCTATCGAACAGCAGCCCTTGGCTACCCAGGTGACATCGCGATGATGACCTCTCCGGGGGCTTTCGAACTCGTCGAGCTGATGGCCGGAGACAAACATGAGGAACTGCTCGCCGAAAATGACGTCGCCGCCCGCATCGGGTTGCGAATACCGTTCTACTCACCAGGACGAAAAGCCGGGAACATCACCGCGCCGACCCTGGTGCAGCTAGCAGAACGCGACGACGTCACGCCGTACGCGACGGCACGCGAGCTCGTGGCCCGCATACCGAAGGGCGAGGTGAAATCCTATGGCTGCTCACACTTTGAGCCCTATCTAGACCCGTACTTCGAGCAGATCGTCAACGATCAGGTGGACTTCCTGGACCGGCACGTCGGCGGTGGCACCCGATGAGCACACCGAAACCGACGGCTTGTCCTCTAATATTCTGTGCTGCAACTATTTTGGTATTGGTAGCGAGCAGGACGTGCACACCGTTCGTGATCATAGGAAAGCGCACTGCAGGTCATACAGATTGGCGTCGGCGGATGATGTGATATCGACCGCATTCATCAACCTAGGCTACGAGTTTCGGTCGGCACTGAACTAGCCTTCGGAGCGGCAAATGGGTGGGCACAACGTCACGACGCTGAGCTCCGAGGAGGGTTTTAGACATGGCAGGACCTTTCTGACGTGTACGAGCTCGAATTCCGAAACAACCTGAGCGGACGCCGTTTTGGTGAATGCCTGCAGAAATCACGCGAGGCGGCGGAGAAGTTCGCCATTGAGTTGCTGACCGAATTGGGCGAGGACGAAACAAGCGCCCGTTGGGCTGTCGAGACGGCGTCGTCGAATTGGGCCAATGCGTCAAGTCCTGGTTACGCCGTTCGGATCGTTGCTGAGCATGCCGGCACCGACGTAGACGATTGACCTCGATCCCGGATCACCATTGACTGCCCAATGCCCGCGCTTCACCGCTGCGCGTTCCGTCGCGGCAGTCCGGGCCTCATGTTCGTATCAGCGGTGCTGCACCAACTCTCGGGTTGAGGCGTCACCAGCAGCTCCCTCTTTCCGAGCGTCGGAGCGGGCAGCCCTGCCCTGATAGCCGAAGAAGTCAGATCCTCGCCCAGCCCGACAAGATGGGTGACGGTCGGTGGGCTGCCAATCCTGCCTCAGTTACCTCAGGACCTGCCGCCCTAGCGTGCTTTGACGAGCGGCCCGCGCTGACCATATGCGCCGATCCTATTGGGCCCCAATCGAATCGGCTCATCGCAGTAAAGGGTGTAGTCCGATTTGATGTAGGCAACTCTGGCAGGAATGTGCCGCCGCTCCCCTGCCCGAGGACTCGCTCATCCGGCAAATCAGCACGCCGCCGAACGAAGCCCTAAAGATAATCGGTCCGGATGATGTCGGATTTGGGAGGCGGTTGACCGCGAATCTCGGGGTGGCGGGGTGCGCGTGGACGGCACTGTCGGGTGGGGTGACACGATCGGGGCATGACGTCGATGGAGCGGCCTATGCCGCCGTTGAATGCTGATGAGCGCACCACGTTGGAGTACGGATTAGGGCGCCGTACAGGTCCTCGTTTGCGATGTGTTCCCGGCTAAGACCGACGGTAATTACCTCAAGCATCGCCGCCGGCGATCTCATGAATCGCCATGCAGCTACACGGTCCAGATGCCTCTCCCCCGCCGGCATCTCGCCGATACCTATTGTCTACGGGAGTTCGATGACGGTCGCTGCGTTCTGATCGAACTCTTCGACGAAGACCGACCGGCCACCGTGAAAGCCGTCGTGCGCGCGGCGGCCTGCCCAGCCGATCGGCGAGAACGTGGCCCTGCTGGGCGCGATGCCGAAACCTTAGTGTTGAGATCCAACGGCGCGGCGTGCGTTCGGCGATTGTTCTGGTTCGGGTCCTTGGCGGCGGGTCTGGCGTGTCGCCACCAGCAGTACACATAGAGCACCATCGAGACCGCCAACACCACGATCACCCAGAGCACCACAGCGACGTCTACCCACCATCCGATTGGCGGTGCGTCGGGAAGCGTGCTTCGCAGCATTACCACCGAAAACAGCATGGCGCCGTACCAGGTTGTCATCCCCGGCTGGACTGGCAGTCGATCACGCGCGGTTTGAACCACAACAAATACTCCGGTGCTCGCGAGCAGGACATCGATGCCGAGGATCGCGGCGGCAAACGCGGCAGTGGTCGGTGACCGCTGCACTGCCACTCGATACAGTGCGAGATCGCCGGCTTTGCTAGCGCCACCAACGTCCACGTGCCACCCGCGAAGGCGGTCAACAAATGTCACCGATGCCCGCTGTGGTACCGGCGCGTTACCGCGGAAGAGCTCGACGGTGATTGTCCCAGAGTGGTAATCGTCGAAGGGCCAGGACGTGACGTCGCCGGTAAGGGTCAACGGAACCGGAAAAACGCCGGGCAGCATTCCCTTTGACCACGTGCGTTTCGTCGGCGTTGTGGCGGAGGTGACCACCACGGTGAGGTCTTGGCTCAGATCGTGGCTCATCGGGTCAAGCAACCCAGATCCAGGTGAGACGGTAAGGTTGGCAATCAACTCACCGTCAATCGCGTGCACTTCTTTGAGATCCATCACCACCGTTGTGCCGTCCGCGGCTGGCTCACCTTCGGTGAGCGGACGGGGCTGACCCATGCCGGAGCTGGCATACAGACCAATTGTTGCGACATATGCCGCAATGAGGAACGCGGCACCCCCGAAGCCGATCGCTCGTAGGGATAGCCTCGGATGACGAAACCAACCCGCCGACAATACGACCTCCCTTACCCGCTTGGGTTCCGCGAGATTCTATGTCCCCGAGATCAGCTGGGCTGCGGTCACTATCCTGTCGATCTTAATGTTTACCTGGCTGCCGCGCGCCGTTTCACGTTAAAGAAGACGCGATCAACCGTAATCCCGACGTAGTTCGCGCACAGGAGTCTCGGGCGTCATCCGTGCCCTGCTGGGCCTTATTGACCCCGGAGTTCGGAAACCCTTCCTCCAGATGAAGGGCGCATCCCGGTCGAGGACGGAGGGCCGAACGCGGCCCCGTCGTTGTCCTCGGGCGGGGAATGAATCAAAACGCCTGGACAGCAGTGCGTTCCGACGGGGTTGACTATCTGCTCGGTGCTTCGCGCTCGGTTGCCAGGGTGTCTTGGCTGGCCGCCCACGACGCCAGGAGCGCTAGACCGTCAGCGGTCGGCGTGCCCGCGGGCGCGGTGTAGACGTTGAGGTACAGGCCGGGTTCGGCGGTCAGTTCCAGGGACTCGACGTCCAAGTCGAGCTGACCCACGATCGGATGGTGCAACCGCTTGCGGCCGGACCGGTGCAACCGCACGTCCTGAGATGCCCATCGCTGCCGAAATAGCTCACTGCACGTGGACATTTCGCCGACTAGCGCGATCAGCTCCTCGTCGTGCGGATCGCGGCCGGCCTCCATGCGCAGCTTTGCGGCGACGTCACCGGCAATTTGGTCGTAATCGACGAAGAAGTTTCTGGCCGCATCGGGAGATAGATAAATGAACCGTGCCGTGTTTGCGGGTCTTCGCGGATCGGCCAGCACCGGCGAAAACAGCGCGCGGGCAAGTTGATTCATGGCGAGCACGTCATAACGTCCGTTACAGATCCAGGCCGGCGCATCCGAGGTGGCGTCGAGCACCTGATGCAGCGTGGAGCGCACCGTCACGGCAGGCCTGTGTCGGCGTGGGCCGTGGGGTGCCCGGGATTGGCGCGCAAGGTGGAACAGGTGGTCGCGCTCGGCCTCGTCGAGTTGCAAGGCAGAGGCCAAGGCGTCGAGCACGCCATCGGAGGCACCGGCGAGGCTGCCGCGCTCCATGCGCACGTAGTAGTCGACCGACACCCCCGCCAGTAGCGCTACCTCTTCGCGGCGTAGACCTTTGACGCGACGATTGCCGCCGTAAGCGCGCAGTCCCGTCTGCTCGGGTGTGATGCGGGCACGACGGGAGCTGAGGAACTCCCTGATATCGGTGCGTAGGTCCGTCGTGGCCATTCCCTCACCGTACGCCCGTCCTGAAAGCCTCAGGGAGGCACTGCGGGTACCCCTTAGGCCGCGTTGAGACCCGATTGAAGTCTTCATGAGCGGGCGTTGGCCGCTCCCGAAGCCGCGTGCCGACGACCTAGGGCGTACCCGTTGCGGTCGTCGCGATGCCGCCGTCGACCGGGATGATGGCGCCCGTGAGGTAGGACCCAGCCCGGCTCGCGAGAAACACTGCGGTACCGGCCATGTCGTCGTCGCGGCCGAGCCGGCGTAGCGGCGCCGCCGCCGCGATCGTGTCGCCGATGGCGTCGAGCGTGGCCGCCATCATCTGCGATGGGAACACTCCTGGAGCGATTGCATTCACTGTAACGTGCTGCGGGCCCAGCTCTCTGGCAAGCACTCTGGTGAGCTGATGCAGTGCCGCTTTGCTGCCGGCGTACGAGTAGTTGGGCGACTGGGCAACGTGGATGGCGGCGATACTGCCGATGTTGATGATCCGCGCGGGATTATCGGCGGTGCCCGCCCTGCACAGTGCGGGGAGCAGCGCCTGAACCAGCCAGAACGGTGACTTGAGGTTGAGGTCGATCACCGAGTCCCAGGCCTCGTCCGGGAAAGTCGCTAGCGGCTCGCGCCACATCGCACCCGCGTTGTTGACGAGGATGTCCAGGCGGTCCGAGTTGGTAGTGATGAGATCAGCGACGCGCTGACACTCGTCGTGCCGGGACAGGTCGGCGGGGATTGCTTGCACGTCACCGAATTTGGACAGTCGATGCTGTGTCCGGACGCACGCGTCAGCGTTGCGTGAGCTGATGAGGACCCGCGCGCCCGCCTGGAGGAGGCCGCGCGCGATCATCATCCCGATGCCTCTGGTGCCGCCAGTGACAAGGGCGTACTTTCCGCTGAGATCGAAAAGTTCTGTGTGAGTGGCAAATTGGTCATCCGCCATTTGGTCGTGGTCCCTTCTGCCGCGGCAGAACGTGCTGACCCCGCGGCTTCTCGTGCGTTCATTCGGAACGGATTACACGTTAAGCAGGCGTCGTGGTCGGCAGGGAGCCCCTCGTGATACAGGTACTGCGACAGCCACCCTAGCCAAATGGTGGCATCGCTTAGCGATTCCCGATGACGGCGATAAGCGATGCGGATGGTGCCTACTTCGTCCGATCAGTCATCATGTCGGTCAGGGCCGGCCGCAGCACCGGGATGAGAGTCGACGCGGCGAATCGCTCCCCGATCAGCCGATGTGTGGTCGCATCCGGATGGAGCTGATCAGGTAGCGGATGAATTGCTTCGTCAGCCGGTCCGTAGAGCGTCAAACCGTTGACATAGTAGATGAACGAGTCATCGTCACGCCTTCGCGCGACGATCGCGCCAAGTTGGTCACGGACATAGCGCAGGGTCAGTCGGCCCAAACCGTCCAATCGCGATGCCTCGGCCGGATCGCCCGTCGCGATGAACCGAACCCTGCCGTGCGCCAGCGCTTCGACATCGAACGCGCCCGGGCCCGGGGTGATTTCATGGATCGGGCAGTACAGTGGACCGACGACGACGAGCGGCGTCCGAGGATGCCCGTCGCGAATGGTGTCCAGGAATCCGTGCACCGCCGGTGCGAAGGCCCGCTGCCGCATCAAGTCGGCATTGACAAGATTGATGCCCAGTTTCACGGATATGACGTCCGCGGATTGGTCGCGAATGGCCCTGGCGACAAACGGATCGAGCAGCGCACTACCGGAGAGTCCGAGGTTCATCAATTCCGCACCGGCCAGCGCCGCGGCGATCGCCGGCCAGGTAGTACTCGGGCTCGCGGCATTCGAGCCTTGACTGATCGAACTGCCGTAGTGCACCCAGCGTTTCCGTGGGCTGGACAAAGGTTCGACCGCTGCGTCGCTGCGCAGCGCGACCAGCTCGATCCTCTCGTAGTGCGGTAGCCAGATCTCGACGTCTTTCGCGTGAGGAGCCAGGCCGTCGAAACGGATGGTCGCTGTCGGTCCCGCTTCCCGTCTGCTCGCGCCGGTCGCCGGGTCGACACGCACCGTGTCGCCTTCGTACGTCGGCGCCTGTGCCATCAGTCGATGGTCGATGACGAGATCAACGGTGCCGTCGGGCCGCTCCGGGACGCCGGTCAAAACGACCCGAGTGCGGTGGAATTCGAGCTCGATCGCGGATGCAGCCGTCCGGAATGCCACCCGCACACCGGACGGCTGCGATTCGGCCCCGAGTAGCTGTGGGTCGTCACACTGCGCACGTGCACGAGCCGGGAGTCTGTGCGGTAGCCAGCCCCGCTCGGTGCGCTCTATCTCAGCGAGCCCGAGCAGTATTTCAGCGTTAATCTCATGGTGAATCAGTTGAGCGCCTCGACCATCCTGTTGGGTTGCATTTCTTCCGTGCGCCAACCGCTTTCATGTGTGCTCGACGCGCCGCAGGACTTCTGACCGATGGTTTCGCAGATCGGCAGCGTCAGCTGTCCATAGTGCCAAGGTATTACCGGACGCCGCGAGCGGACACCGGGACGATTCGCTGATCGAGATGGTCGGCTGGCGCGGATCACCATATGACTCAACCCTTTTAACCATCTTTGGGTCGTCAGGGTCTCCGCCGCACCGCACCAACGACACGCGTCGCGGTATTCGCGGCTAGCGCATTGTCAAGATCGCGACCGCGGCGACGCTGATCACCGCCATCAGGGCCACCAGGATCACCGTGATCGACGCGCGCACGATCTCTTCTTCGGTGAGCCGCCAGCGCGGCTTTGATTCGACGGCAACGGTGTCCCCTACACGGGCCTTCGCATTCACTTTTGCGACTGCCAAAAGGACGTCGTCATGCGCTTCGGCCGCGTCTATCTCGACTGGGTCATGCGTGGCGAGTGCGGTCGTCATATCAGTCCCCCGGGGCATGCGGACGCCATAGGCGTTATTGCGAAGCCGAAAACTTCGGCCTTCTCGTATATTTAAAGATACGAGCGCGAGATCACGATTGTGGTAACGATCCTTAACGGTCACAGCACACGGTCCTGCTCCCGCATTGCGCGGCAAACCGTCTGAGCCGCGTCAAGTACGGATGGCCACCGAATAGAACCTCTCCGCTTTTGCTTGCGCGCCACAGTATTTGAGCTCAGTCGTGGATGGCCTCGTATCTCAGCAAAACCGTACCGCCCGGAAAGGTGCGGTTCTCCAACAGTCGCAGCGAAGTCCAAGACGGCAGTGTTGGGAAGAACGGGATGCCGCCGCCCACGGCCGTGGGCGCCACCACGATCCGGTACTCGTCCACCAGGCCGGCCTGCACGATCGGTGCGGCGAGTGTCGCGCCGCCCACCTCCAGCGTGCCGGGGGTTTCGGCTTTCAGCTTTGTTACCACCTCGACCGGGTCGCCCCTTTCCAAGCGGGAGTTCCAGCCGACCGATTCCAGGGTGCGCGAAAACACGACCTTGGGCATTTCACGCCAGATGTTGGCGAAGTCGACAATCAGAGGGGTGGCGTCCGGGGCGGTGTCGGCGGTCGGCCAGTACGCGGACATCAATTCGTAGAGCCGGCGACCGTAGAACGCGCACGCGGTCTCCCGCTCGAAGTCGTTCCAATACTGGTGCAATTCTTCGCTCGGATCGGTCCAACCGATATTGCCCTGCGCATCGGCGATGTAGCCGTCCACCGACACGTTGAAGCCATAGATGAGTTTGCCCATGGGGATAAGACTGCACCGGCGGACGAAACTCATCGCGACACCAACAGTTTTCAGATGTTGCGGCTACCGCGTCGTGCGTGGTCAATGGTCGACTCTGGTCATGGGCACTCGTACTTTGATGAGATGAGATGAGCTGGTCTTCGCCCATATTGAGGACACGCCCCCGACGTCTGGAGGACCGATACCGGAATGAGCCCGGTCGCCGAATTTGACTACATCATCGTGGGGGCAGGCAGCGCCGGCTGCCTGCTCGCCAATCGGCTCAGCGCCAACCCCGATCGCCGTGTGCTCCTCATTGAGGCCGGCGGCAGAGATGACTGGTTCTGGATCAAGGTGCCGGTGGGCTACCTGTACACAATGGCCAACCCTCGCACCGATTGGTGTTTGACGACCGAGCCCGAGCCAGGTCTGGCCGGCCGCAGCATCCTGTACGCGCGGGGCCGGGTGATCGGCGGCTGCTCGTCGATCAACGCAATGATCCACATGCGCGGACAGGCCAGCGACTACGACCTGTGGGCGCAGGCCACCGGTGACCAGAGATGGCTGTGGGGCGGCGTGGACCGTCCGGGCGAGACGCTGGCGATCTACAAAGAGTTGGAAAACTACTTCGGCGGGGCCGACGAGTGGCACGGTGCAAGTGGTGAGATCCGCGTCGAGCGGCCGCGGGTGAGCTGGAAGATCTTGAACGCCTGGCAGGCTGCCGCCGCCCAGGTGGGCATCGCCCCGATCGAGGAGTTCAACCGGGGTGACAACGCCGGTAGCGCGTACTTTCACGTCAACCAACGGCGCGGGCGTCGCTGGTCGATGGCTGATGCTTTCCTGCATCCCATCGCCCACCGGCCGAATCTCACCGTCTACACACAGACGCAGGCTTTGCGGCTTTTGATGGACGATCAGGTCCACCCCGCTCAGCGTCGCGGTGCCTGGACCACTGCGCAGCGTCGGGTCACCGGTGTGCAGCTGCTTCGGGGTGGCCGAGTCGTCGACGCCGGAGCGCGCCGGGAGGTGATCCTGAGCGCCGGAGCGATTGGCTCGCCGCACCTGATGCAAGTCTCGGGTCTCGGCCCGGCCGACCTGCTCACCCAGCATCAAGTGCCGGTGGCCGTCGACCTGCCAGGCGTGGGCGAAAACCTCCAGGACCACCTACAGCTTCGATCGGTTTACCGCATCCGGGGTGCCCCGACCGTCAACACGCTGTACCGCAATTGGATCACCCGGGCGGGCATGGGAATTCAGTACCTGCTGCTGAGATCGGGGCCCATGACCATGCCGCCTTCTACTTTGGGGGCTTTCACCAAGAGCGACCCGACGCTGGCCAGTCCCGATTTGGAGTGGCATGTGCAGCCCTTGTCGTTGGCGAAGTTCGGCGAACCCCTGCACCCCTTCGGAGCGATCACTCCCTCGGTCTGCAATTTGCGACCCAGCTCGCGTGGCCATGTCCGCATGGCCAATCCAGATCCACTGATCAGCCCGAAGATTCTTTGCAACTACCTGTCGACCGACGCCGACCGCGAAACCGCCGTGATTGGTCTGCGGATGACCCGGCAGATCATGGCGGCGCCGGCTCTGTCCCGCTACGGCCCGCAGGAGTTGCTTCCCGGCCCGCAACTGGTGAGCGACGAAGAGCTGCAGCAAGCGGCCGGTGAACTCGGCACGACGATTTTCCACCCGGTGGGCACCTGCGCGATGGGAGCCTTTGACGCACAAGGTCGCCCGCGGTCGGCAGCCACAGTGCTCGACACCGACTGCCGGGCGTATCGCGTCGCCGGCCTTCGAGTAGTCGATGCGTCGGCTATGCCCACCATCACTTCCGGAAACACCAACGCGCCGGTCATGCTCATCGCCGAGCGTGCGGCTCGGGCGATCGTGGCACAAGTCGATTAACGCCGATACATCAATCTGCTTGCGCGCCGGGTTGTTTCGCGTGGGCTGGCCAGGCCATTGCCGAACGGTCACCACTTGGTATCAATTTAGGAATGCAACCGCGTTTCGGCTGGCGCAGGTCTATCCGTAACAACAATCACGTCGCTAACATCGCGCAGTGCACAAATTGCCCCCGATGGCCAGTACCGCGCGACCGCGTGTCGTTTCCCGGCGCGACGCGCTGCGCTATGCCGCCGCGGTGGCCGGCCTGGGTGCCGCATCCCTCGCCTGCGGCCTGCCCACGGCGGCGGCCGCCGCTCCCCCGCAGCTGATTGACTTTGCCGCGCACCAGATCCCGGCGCAGCAAATCCGCGCGGCCGGCTATAGCGGGGTGGTCAACTACGTTTCGATGTCACGTCCTGGCTCGTCGTTTGGCGCCAAACCGATCACTCGGTCCTACGCCGACTCATTGAAATCCGCGGGTCTGGTGATCGTCAGCAACTACCAATACGGCAAGCCGGGTAGCTCGGCACCTTCCGACTTCACGCGGGGCTACGCGGGCGGCGTCGCAGACGCGCGCACCGCCTGGCAGCTGCATACCACGGCAGGCGGCGGCGAGAGTGCGCCGATTTTCTTCACCATCGACGAGGACATCAATCGCGATACCTGGAATCACACCGCGCTGCCGTGGTTTCGCGGAATCAACTCGGTTCTCGGCGTTCAACGCACCGGCGTCTACGGAGGCGTCAGGGTGTGTCAGTGGGCCGCGGACGATGGCGTTGTCGGGTCTTCGAGCACACCCGGCCGCCGGTGGCTCTGGCAAACTCGCGCCTGGTCCGGCAATCAAGTACACCCCGCCGCTGTCCTTTACCAGCGCGTCGTGAGCACCGCGTCCAATCCCGGGCCGAAGGTCGGCGGACTTGAAGTCGACGTCAACGACGTCCTGGCTCCCGATTGCGGCCAGTGGAACGTCCACGGGGGTCGTCCGAGCGGCGATGTGCGGTAGGGGCGAGATCGCTGAGTTAGAGCCCGGACGGTACGACCTTGCCGTTCACCGTCACCTCGACCTGGCCGGTCGTCGGGTTGTACTCGATCTTGCCGTGCTCGAAAGTCGACACGAGCAGATCGCCGACGGTGTTCACGTCGCTGATGGGTAGACCCAGCGGTCCCACCGAACCGTTAGTGCCGGTGGTCGCCGGTGCGCCGTCCGGGTCGCGCGGGATATTCCAGGCATCCCGGATCTTGCCCGTGGTGATGTACGCGGGCGCGTCGGCCTGGTCATTCTTGGCGGTGATCACGCCGCCCTGGAATTGCTGGAATACCAGGCCATTCGGCCGGGTCCCGGCGTTGCGGTCACCCGTCAGTGGCTTGCCGAGAGCCTGCTTCTGACTCTCGGTTGCCGACGCGTACTTGGCGGCGATCGGGCCGGTCAGAGTCACCTCGACGCCACCATCCCCGGGGAGCTTGACCTCGGTGGGCTGCGTTGCGGCCTTCGACGTGGAGGTGGCGTTCACACTGGTCTGCGGCGGTGCCGACGCGTCGACGCTTTTGCCATTGCTGCAGCCGGCAGTGATCAACGTGGCGGTCAGGCCGACGACTGCCGCTTGGCGGTATGTGATCGTCCCCATCGGCTTCCTCACGCCCCTTCCGGTGGTGTGGGTCAAGGTGCGGCTGACCTCCTTGCGGCGATCGAGGTCCTGCTAGCTCCGAACGAACTTACAACGCGGTCCTGGGCGGCCAGCCACAGAGGGCAGCGTCGGGGTGTTTGTGCGGCGTACTGCGCAGTTTTCCACCTGCCGACGTGGGGGGACATGTTGCGGTGCAACGACTTCTGCTGCTCGGTCTCAGCGCAGTTGGCGACAATCGCCGTCGGCCTGGCGGCCGATTCTGAACTGGTGGTCGCAATGCGCATGGCAGGGATGCTCAATGCGGGCAGGTCGCTCGGAACGTGAAATCACTGAGTTTGGTGTAGTCATGAAGCTGTTTGATCTTGCCGGCCACCGTGTACTTGTCCCCGTCTCGCGTCAGCATTGGGGCCGGCGCTCCTCCGGTCGATGTCGGTTCCCAGAAGTAGGCGACACCATCGGCGGTGAAGTCCAGAGTTTCGATTTTGCCGTCCGCGGCGTCGATGATGACACTCTCACCGGACTGCGTTTTAGCGGTAACGAGCACCGCGCCGCCCATGCCGCGACATTGAACGTCGTGCAGCGGGAAAGCCTTGCCGGCCAACGTCAATGAGTCCCCTTGCGCTGCCACGTCATTGGTGGGGCTGGTGGCTGAGTCGACGGAGGTCGCCGTATTGGATCGCAGCCGATGCCCGCATGCCGGGGTGCTAGTAACGAGGAGCAAGATCGCAGCCGTCGCTGCACCGGCGGATCCTAACCTCGGCAACACTGAGAGCTGTCCTCTGCAAAAGTAATTCGAAAGCGACTGCGCACCCGACAGTCCGGAATTATCGGCAGCATAACGGATGCGCAGGTCGTCACGGTGACGGACGCGACTCCGGCGCGGGCGCGTCGCTCTCGCAGGTCTCGAAGATCACCAAAACCCTGATGCAGGACATGTAGTCAGACGCACCAAAATCGTTGCTAATTACGGTGATTCGTCGCAGATCACTTGGCGAGCCAGTGGCGTACGCAATCGAACCGCCAGTGGGTGCCGCGGCGACACGATCAATTCGTGGAATCGTGTGGTGCGAAACCGCGCAGGAGTGCGCGTAGGCCGGCCTCGAATTGGTTCTCGCTGGCGGCGTCAGGGAGTTCGTCGGCCAGTTCGTGAAGGGCGGGGTACTCGGCGGCCGGGAGGCCGGTGAGGGCAGTCTGCCACTGTTCGCGATATGTGGCCTCGGGTTGGCGGTGCACCCGCGGGATCTCCCAGGTGAGGAAGCCCAATGTGTATGTCAGCAATGCGTAATAGATGTGCACCGCAGTCCGTGGGTTGAAGCCTGCCGATCGCAGCAGTCCGAGACCGGCTTCCAGGTCGCGCAAGACCGAGGGCGTCGCGAGGCCGCGGGCGGCGAGCACCGCCCCCAGGGACGGGTGGCGAAGCACCACCTGGCGGAGGCGGCGCATGTGCTCGGCCAGGGCACGATCCCACTCGTCAGGCCGGCCTTCGACGGTGTTCAAATCGGCCAGGACCCGCTCAGCCATCGCATCGATAAGGTCGGCTTTGTTGGTGACGTGGCCGTAGAGCGTCATCACGCCAGTCCCCAGATGTCGGGCTAGCCGGGGCATGCTGAGTGCCTCGAGGCCCTCGGTGTCGACGATTTGCAGTGCGCCGTCGACGACCGCCTCCCTGCTGAGGCTGCCCCAGCGGCGACGCGCTTGTTTCTTCATCGTCTTGACCCCAACTCCCGTATGGCTTACGGTTTCGTAAGGCTTACGGGAGACGATAGCAGGCGCAATGACAGACATGAACGGTCGAATCGCGGTATCCCCCGCTTCCGTGGGGATGCCAGAGTGACTGAGCCGCATGCGGTCCGCGCACGGGTCGGCCAATTCGGCGGGCCTGAGGTGCTTGGCTTCGAAACATTCACACCCGGGAGGCCCCGACGCACAAAGGTGCGGGTGCGGGTGACGCATGCGTCGGTCGGGTCGACCGACGCGATGGCGCGTTCGGGGAATTACCTCTTGCAGCCCCGATCGGGCTTCGTCCCGGGCTACGACTTCGTTGGCGTGCTCGAACACGTCAACGCCGCCGCGGCTCGTCGTAAACTCGACGTGGGTATGCGGGTGGCCGGATGTCTGGCGCGCATGGGGAGCTATGCGACGCAGCTGGATATCCCAGCTGACCGCGTGATACCACTACCCGATGCGCTCGACTCGACGAGCGCTGCCGCGCTGCCGCTCGATCTCGTCACCGCCGCACTGGCACTCGAACTGGCCGCTCCCCCTTCGGGCGGAACTCTTTTCGTACAAGGAGTTTCCGGGTCGGTCGGCAGTATTGTCACCCAGCGCGCGATCGCGAACGGGTTGCGAGTTGTCGGTACCGCGTCGGAACGCACCCGCGCTACTGCCGAGTCGCTCGGCGCTACAGTCGCGGACTACCGCGACCCGAATTGGCCGGCGCTGGTGCGCAATCTCGCGGCCGGTGGCATCGACGCCAGTATCGACCACACCGGCAGCCCACTAGTGCGGTCTGTGACCGTGCCGCAGGGCACGGTGGTGCGCACCGCATGGAGCGGACGGCCCGGACATGGCCGGATGGATGCGGCGCTCGGAGGCGCTGCGGTGCTGGCACGGACATTTGCATCTCCGCGTGAGCGCCTGTGTTCGGTGCCGTCGCTGGTCGCGCTGCGGCCGGCCAAGTACCGACGGATCCTGCAGAACGAACTGGACCGGGTCATCGACGGCAGTCTGCGCGCTCCGATCGTTACTACGGTGCCCTTCTCAGACGTAGTCGACGCTCACCGAAGACTGGACAGCCTCGCGCCCGGACACAAGCTGGTCTTAAGGATCGCGAGCGATTAGGCATGACGTGTTGCCGCGGCTCCTGTTAGGACGGCGTGGTGCCCATCTGGAACAGCGGTGTTCTGCCTCCAGAACGTAAGTCCCAGTTTAGAACTCATGAACGGACGAGTCTTGAGACTCGGTCCCACCGGAACACCGCTTGAATAGTTATTTACTAACTTGTAAGTTAGCAGCATGTCGAAGATCAGTGATGCCGCTGTCTTGAACCTGCCCGCCGTCGAAGAGTTCTGTCGGCAGTGGGAACGCGCCTGGAACAGCCACGACGGCGATGCCGTTGCCGCGCTGTGCTCGCAGGACCTCGTCTATGACGAACCGGCGCTCGGCAAGACCGTCTACGGCCGCGATTCGATACGCAACTTTGTGACCGCGATGGATCACACGGTCCCCGACCATCAGTTCTCGCTGCAGGGCCTGTTCGCCGATCTGCACCGCCGCGCCGTGCTGGTGGCCTGGCGGTTCACCGGCACTCATGCCCAGAGTGGAAACAGCGTCGACTTCCACGGTGATGATCGCCTGGAGTTCGGCGACGACGGACTGATCACCGCCTATCGGTGCTTGTACGATCACGCCCTGGTACAGCGTCAATTCGGAAACGTCCCGCGGTGACGCATTCCGCCGCCAGCCCCGTCGTGCGCAAATCCGCGGCAGTGCGGCGGGCGGAGATTCTCGAGGCGGCCGCCGTCGAATTCGCCGAGACTGGCTTCGCCGGCACCCGCTTTGAGGTGATTGCCGCCCGCGCCGCAGTATCGCACCCCCGCATCGTGCAGATGTTCGGTTCCAAGCGGGCGCTGTTCCTCGAGGTCATCGATGGGGCGTTCGACCGGGTGATCACCGAGTTCGCCAGCGCCGCGGGCACAGCCGGGACCGCGCGACTCACCGTGCTAGGTGACGCCTACCGCCGCCTGCTGCAGCGCGACCGAACCGTCGCGCTGCTGATGCTGCAAGGGTTCGCGGCCAGCGGCGAGGCGACCGTACGCGACGCGGTCGCGTCCCGTTATCTGGCGTTGCAGGACACCGTCGCCGCATTGACGGGCGCCGATGCCCTGCAGGTGCGCAGCTTCATCGCCACCGGGCTGGTGGTCACGGTGTCAAGCGCGCTCGCTCTGCCCGGCAAGCGAACCGACGCCCGCTGGGGCGCTTGGCTTCTCGAACTTGCACAAGGAGACGCGCACCAGCCGTAGCAGTCGACACCTCGACACCTCCGACGCCGACGTCCACTTACGCGTGGGCCCCCACGTCAGCGTTCGATGACCGTCAGCGAGCCGTGGTTGAGGTCACTGGTGACGTAGGCGAAATGTGTCGTGGGGTCGACGGCGATGGCGAGCGGATTGTTACCTATGGCGAGGATTCCGGTGACGACGCGCCGAGTGGTGTCCACCACGGACACGGACCCGCCGCTGTAGTTGGCCACGTACGCGGTGTTGGTCGGCGAATCCACCGCCACACCCGCGGGGCGTTGCCCGACGGGCACACTAGCGGTGACGCCAAGGCTGATGGTGTCGACGAACGACACCGATGCATCATCGCCGCTGGCGATATAAGCGGTGTGCGATGCGGAGTCGACCGCGATTCCGGCTGGGTGGACGCGAAGTGCGACCGATCCGATCACAGTTCGGTTCGTGGTATCGATAACCGTCACCGTTGGATCGGTCGTGGTGACGAACAACCGGTGAGCGGTGCGATCGATGGCTACCCGGCTCGGGCCTTTTCCGGTGGGCACCGTCGCCGTCACCGTATGCGTCGTTGCGTCGATGACCGACACCGATGCGCTATCACCGTTGGTGACATAGGCAATCCGTGCGTCCGAGTCGACCACTACTCCGCCCGGGTGGCTACCGACGCCGATCCTGGCGATGACCGAACCGTTGGCAGCGTCGATGACCGACACCGAAGAGTCATCGAAGTTTGTGACGTAGACGGTTCGTGTCGACGGATCCAGGGCAACACCCACGGGGTGGCGTCGCACAGCGATGGTGGCCGTGACCGTGCGGCTGGTGGTATCGACCACCGAAACGGAGTTGGCGCCGGTGTTCGCGACATAGACGCTGTGGCCGGCGGAGTCGACCGCGACGCCGAAGGCGCCATTGCCTACCCGCACCGAGGCGGCGACGGTGGGCGGACCACTCGGCACTGCCGTCACTCCCGCGCTGGACGTGCTTGCCCCGCTAGGGGCCGGTGACGGAGAGGCGGTCGCTGTCGCCGGCGGGGATCCGGTCCTGGATGGGTGTGTGCGCAGCAGATATACGCTCGCACCCCCCGACGCCACCAGCACCACAATCACCGCGGCGACGACCCATGGCCGTTTGGCGCGATTGCGGTTCTCCACCCTGGGATCGCGATGCACGGGTCTGTGCACGGGCTGCGTTGGCTCGCTCGGCAAGGAGGCCGCTTGTGTGCGCACGGGAGCAGTGACGTTGTGCGACTTGGCATTCGGGTCCCGCACACCTAATGGAACCGTGACCGCATCGCGTGCGGCGCGTGCCATATCCATCGGGGTGGCGTAGCGCTGCTCGGGATCCTTGGCCATGCCAGTGGCGATCACGGCATCGAACGCCGGCGGCGCGCCGGAGTCGGACGGTCGCGGCGGCGGGGTCGTCAGGTGCCCGGCGACCTGTTGCTCGATGCTGTCACCCGGAAATGGCGCACCTCCCGTCAAGCACTCATAGAGCACGCAGGCAAGCGCGTAGATGTCCGAGCGTGCGTCGGCCTGACCGACTCTGAAGCGCTCCGGCGCCATGTAGCGCAGCGTGCCGACCACCGCGTCCGTCCCGGTCAGACCGGTCTCGCCGACAACGCGCGCGATCCCGAAATCGATCAGATACGCAAAGTCGTGTTCGTCGAGCAAAATGTTGGAGGGCTTGATATCTCGATGAACCAGTCCGATCTTGTGCGCGGCGTACACGGCCTGGGCCACCTGTTCGACGATGTGCACCGCGCGTGCGGGCGACATCGCAGCGGAGGCCAGCACGGTTGCCAGGTCGCGCCCCTCGATCAGCCGCATGTCAACGAATAGCCGCCCGTCGATCTCCCCGTAGGTGTGAATCGGCACCACGTGAGGGTTGTTCAATCGTGCCGCCGCGTGGGCTTCGCGACGGAATCGCTGTTGAAACGTCCGGTCGGCCGCAAAATGCGCTGGGAGTACTTTCAGCGCGACTATCCGATCGGTGACGGTGTCGTAAGCTCGCCAGACCTCCCCCATGCCGCCTCTGCCGAGCAAAGTGATTAGGCGGTACCGGCCGAACGGGGTCCCCTCCACCGAAACCTCCCGACAGCTGCAGTTCAGCAACACAATAGTCCACCGCCGGTACGACAGGCCAGCAACGGTTTGCGCCGTCGGCCGCGTGCGCACAATGAAGATCGCCGGTTGCCGCCGTTGCCGTCCGAATTGCATGAATAATGTTGAATCGCAACATAATACATTGCTATGACCGACTCGGCTTCAGGTTATCGCCGCTAAAGATGCTGTCCCACAGCTGGATTACATGGCTAAGAGCGCGGGCCGGGGCCGGAGAGGCGAGCGCCACCCGTTTGGCTGCGCCGCTGCTCGTACATGGCCTGATCGGCGCGCTCCAAGACGGCATCTATGGATCGGCCATCTCCCGGTCGGTGTGCTGCCGAGCCGATCGTCAGAACGATGGAAATCGCGGTGCCGTCGGCGAGCGTAATCGGTGTCCTTTGCACCTGGTCTGTTATTCGGTTGGTGAGGCGCGTGAGCGCGCCATCGTCAATGGCGTTGGTGATGACCAGGAATTCGTCGCCACCCCAGCGGGCGACGAGATCCTCATCCGCGGTGGCCGACAGAAGGCGGTCGGCGACCTTGATCAGCAGTTCGTCGCCGGCTCGGTGGCCGCACCGGTCGTTGATGGACTTGAATTGCTCGATGTCGCAGAACAGGATGCCGTAGCCCGCATCCGCCGCGTCGAGCTGCTCGAGCTGACTCCAAGCAGCCGAGCGGTTGGCAATCTTGGTGAGGGTGTCGGTGGTGGCTTGGCGGGCCAACTCGGCCTCTCGCATGCGATCCGCGGTGACGTCAAGGATCTGTGAGACGAAGCAGCGAGGCTGGTTCCGATGGCCTTGCACGAGCACGGCGGTCAGGTCGCACCACACGATGCGTCCGTCGGCGGCGATGAACCGCTTGTCCATGCGGTAACTACGGCGGCGCCCCGCGAGGCACTCGCCGAGCAGCGCCAGGTCGGCATCCAGGTCCTCGGGATGCGTGATCTCCTGGAATGTCAGGCCCGCCAGGGCCTTTCTGCCGTATCCGAGTATTGTCCGCAGCGCCCGATTGGTGCGCTGGAACGACCCGTCGAGGCCGACGATGGCCATGCCGATCGGTGAATGTGTCAGCGCCAGTTCGAACCGTCGCTCGCCGAGCAGGTCGAAAGTGGCGAAAGACTGGTCGACCGGTTCGGCGACGGCATCGCAGCGCGGAAAACCGTGGGCGTGGGAGTGAGGCCGACTGAGGTGGTAGCCCTGGGCCCACGGAATGCCGGCCGCGCTCAAGGCGTCAAGTTCGCCTCGCGTTTCCACCCCTTCGGCGATAACCATCGCGCCAATCTGCGCCGCGAACTCCGCGATGGATTGGGCCAGGCGTCGCCGGGCGTCGTCGGCGTCGATGTTGCGCGTGATGGACTGATCGATCTTGATGAATTCTGGGGCCAACTCCAATACGTGAGAAAACGAGGAGAACCCGGCGCCCACGTCGTCGACCGCCACGCGCATACCGCGTGCCCGGCATTCTTCAAGCACGTCGTCGAGAGCGTCGTAATTCTCGACGGCATCATGCTCGGTGATTTCCAGGACAAGACGTGACGGGTCGACCTCGGCGAGCAGCTCGGCCCAGGGAGTCAGCGGGACCGCCGATGGAGAGATGTTCACCGCGACGAACACGTCTTTGGGAAGTTGCGGCAGCAGCGACAAGATACGCGCGATGACCGCGGTCTCCAACTCGATGTCCAAGCCCAACAGTGCTGCCTGGCCGAAGACGAGGTCGGGGCGAAAGGGCTCGCACGGGAAGCGGGCGAGCGCTTCGACGCCGACCACTTCGCCGGTCGACACATCGTGCACCGCCTGGAAGATGACCTCGAAATCACCCTCGGCGACCACGCGGCGGATCCCTTCGCGCTGTTCGGCAAGGGCATTCGTCGAATCCGCCGGCAATTCCATCAAGGCGCCGATCAGATCGGCCATCTTGTTGACGATTCGTATGTCAACGTGGGCCAGGTGCGGTTTCGGGTGCTGGCTCACCGCACACACCATCCCGACGGTGGAGCCGTTCGGTCCGTGTAAGGGGACGCCCACATAAGCGCCCAGACCCATTTCGTGCGTTCTGGGCAGGACGGAGGCGGTTCTATCGGCCGAGGTGTCCGGGATGACGGCGGGCAGCCGCCCATCGATGACCCGCACGCCGTACGACCCCGACAACGACGATCGGTCTCCCGGCATGAGACTCAAGGCGTGGGTGTCGCCGTCGACCACCTCGACTACTTGCATGCCCTGGTTGAACGACGCTATCCACGCGGTGTCGAGACCGAGCCGACGCCGCAGCAGGCCCAGCAGGGTTTGAACCAACGCCTCGGAATTTGCTGGTTCGACGCTTGTTGGGTGCGCACCCTGGCCGTCGGCCCCCATAGCGACATGGTAATCCGGCATACGGTGGCAACGGATGGATTTGCGTGTCTGATTGCAGCCTGAGTTCTATTGGCGCAGAGCGATTAATCGGCGGTGGAGCTGAGAATGCTTCGTTGGGTTCCACTACTCATGCCCGACTCCGGTTCTGCCCTTATTCCGTTGTGAAGCAATGGGTTTAGCGGTCCATTCTGCGGTCGCAGGATTTTCGCCCAGGCGTTCGGTAGCGACTGTTGTGCGGCAACGGTATTCAGTGTCTCGTGGAAGATATAGCGAGATCGGTTAGCTCGGATGCGGCCCCGAACAAATAGCCTTGTGCCAATCCGCATCCAGCCATGAATACCGTGTCCGCCTGCTCGGCGGTTTCGATCCCTTCGGCGATTACCTTGAGCCCCAGCGCTTCGCACAAGCCGATGACCGACCGGTAGAGCGTGAGGTTTCGTTCCGGCCCGACGCCCGCCGCGAGTCCTCGGTCGAGTTTGACGATTTGCACGGGCAGTTCATGAAGGTAGGTCAGCGAGTTGTAACCGGTGCCGAAATCGTCCAGCGCCACGCCGATGCCCAGTTCGTTCAAACGTCTGATAGCGGCGGCCCCGGCGGCGAGATCAACGATGGGGACCGTCTCGGTGATCTCCAGGACGAGTCGATGCGGCGGTAGCCCGTGCCGGGCGAGGATGCGGCTGATGGCACGTTCGAAGTCAACGCTGCCGAGTCGCGCGGCACCAATGTTGACGTGAACGTCCAAATCGAGGCCTGCCGCCTGGATCTGCGCGCAAGCCTGATCGAGCACCAGCGCATCGAGTTGTGCTCCCATGCCGTTGGCTTCAGCCAGCGAGACGAAGGTTTGCGGAGGAATCTGTATTCCGCTGGGTGCCGTCCACCGGGCAAGTGCCTCCACGGCGACCGGCGTGCCGTCCGGGAGGGTCACCACGGGCTGATACTTGAGCTGAAAGCCTTGCGGGACAGCGCCATTCGCTTGTCGCAGCGCTGTCGTAAAATCCTCTGAAACGGTGAATGCCGGGCGGTACACCACGGCGGTGTCTTTGCCCAGCCGTTTTCCGGTGTACATCGAGATGTCGGCTTGCCTGAGCAGATCGTCGGAGGTCGGCGCACCTTCGTCGTAACCGGGGCGGACCAGGCCCATGCTTGCTCGCACCCGCACCGAGGTCCCATGCACCGAGAACGGACTTCGAAGAGCGACCCGGAGCTGGTCGGCGATCATCTCCGGGGCGTCGACAGCACTGGCGGTGAGGATGACGAACTCGTCTCCCCCGATGCGGGCCAGCGTGTCGGGGGGACCGAGGCAACTCTGCAGGCGCGCGCTGATCGCGCACAGCAACTCGTCGCCGGCCGCGTGCCCGAAACGGTCATTGACTTCTTTGAAGTCATCGATATCGACGAAGATCAAGACGAACGGGCCATCGCGGATCGCCTCGTCTAGCCGCTCGGCCAACAGCAATCGATTCGGTAGCCCGGTCAGCGCGTCGTGGTGAGCCTGATAGGCCAGGCGGCGTTTGGCGTCGACAAGCTGTGCGGTCAGCATTCGCTGCACCTGCATCGCCACCACGTAACGGGTCGCGACGAGCAACGCCATCGCCAAGTAGGTGCTGGCGAAAAGTGCGTCGATTCCACGTCCGACCAGCACTTGAAAGGTGAGCAGGGCGGTGCTGCCCATGAAGCCCACATAGGGCAGGGTGAGTCGCGCCCAGTTCGTGGCCTGTTCGTCGTCGTGCGGGCGGGGCCTCGGAGGCAAGACGAGCAAGCTCCACACGATCAACAGCGGGGCCAGGACGAATCCGATGCCGACCCACAGATTCAGCGTGCTGACACCGACGCTTTGAAGGTAGGCAAGCAGCCTGTCCGAGGAAGCGAGGGTAATCACCGCGGCCGCAAGCAGCATGTAGTTCGCCCGGCCCGGCCGGTACGGCGGATACCACATCGCAAGGAGAACCGCGCCCACCACCGTGATCAGCTCGACACCGGCGATCCCCCAAACGACCTCGGTGTTCGTTGACCGCGGCAGCGCGGCGCCGCCCATCGCACCCAAGCGGGCGACGTACACCAGGTGGCAAAACGCCAGCGTGCTCACCAGTCCGTCGAGGATGGTCGTGATGACCGCCGGCCAGCCGCGCGCTCGGGCGGGCACGTCGCAATTGCGGCCGGCCCGCACCAGGAGCAGCATCGCCACGCAGAACAAGAGGCCGGCCACAAAGTACCCGACGACGGCAGGCGCTGGGGCGGCTCCGCCGCGGTGGGTGCCGCCGGCCAGGTGCGCGAGCGACTCGGCAGCCAGAAAGGTGGCGATCGCCGACAGCAGCGATACTCGCCACCATCGCGACAGGCCGGAGGCCCGCGCCACAACGACGAGCCCGACGAGCAAAGCGCCAACACACAGCGCTGCTTCGAGGACAAACTGCACCCGTTGGGCCGTCGCCGGTCCCCACCAGGCGAGCGCGTTGAACACCGCCGCAACGACCACGGCGGCAGATAGCCCCAACTGCAGGCGACGACCCTGAAACGACAACGCGCCCCCTCCGCACCGCGGCGTTGAAGCTCAATATCCTCGCAGATTATTTTGGCGGCTGGACCGTTATCGCCTGATCAGGTATTTCCGGTGCGTTCGTTTCGCGAATTGGCTATTCGGAATTGAATACTGCCTGAGCTCGAGATTGTCCCCGTTGCATTAGTCGCCCTCGGCGCGGCATCAGCCCGGCGGTGGTACCACCGGCGGACGGCACACGTTGGCGCCGGGATCCCACCACCAGCCGTTGTCGCACGCCAGCGGTTGTGGGCCCACACCGAGTGGCCGGCAGATATTGGCCGTCGGGTCCCACCACTGGCCCGCGTCACATGCCAACGGTTGCGGCCCGACACCGAGCGGCCGGCAGACCTTGCCCGTCGGGTCCCACCACTGTCCGTCGGCGCAGTCGGCCGAACTCACCGCCGGCGCCACGATCGTAGTGGTTGCGATTGTGGCCAACGTCAGCATGACGACGGCAGCAAGATGGCGAACGCACGTCCTCACTTCGGGTCTCCCCTCGTGGTGTAGTGATCATCGAACCGCGCGCCGGTATCGAGGTCAACCCGTCGTCCTGAGTCGGCCAGAAGCGGTTGCTCATCCGCTGTGCCCTCCTACTATTGCTTCGTCAGCGCCGACCATCCGAATGAGCAGGGAGTCCGTTGACCCGTCGAATAAAGCTTTCTATCCCGATGCTGTTCGCCGCCTGCGTGGCCGGTTCGGTGCTATCGGGCGCCTCGGGCGGAATCTCGCGGGGCGACACCGGCGAGGTCTACCCCTTCTCGTGCACCCGAGACTCGTTGACGGCGGATTTCGCTAGCCGCGACGCGCTGCCGCAAAGCCCGGTTCCGACTTCGGACTGGTACCGCACCAGTGCCGAGGGCCACTACTTGAACCAGGGCTGGGGACCGGCAGCGGCAGCGTTGCCGCCGCCGTCGATCCCGTCGGGCGCGGGTTGCGACGCCAGCACGTGGAAGCGGGAACGGATCCTGGCGACGGCCATGCGCTACATCTACGCCCCCGATAATGCGCTGGGGCTGCAATACCGCCACCATCACATTCCCGGCTGGGACCCGCCGGCATCGACCCACGCCGGTGCTGTCGAAGAGAATCCGGACACCGACAGCCCGAATGAGCCCATTGCCTGGAGCGCCGGGCGCGGCTTGGACTGTTCCAATTTCACGGCGTGGGTCTACAACTTCGGGTTGGGCATCAAGTTTAACGGCGATGTCCACCAGCAATACGACGGCAAGGCGGGCCCGATGGGCACTCGTATCCCCAAAGATGGGAGCTTTGCGCCGGGCGACCTAATTTATTTGCATCCCAATGGAACTGAGAGCCAAGCCTCGCATGTGGTCATTTACATCGACGACCAACACATCATCGACAGCCGCGTGAGTTCCCAGAACGTGATCGGAGTCCAGATTCGAAATCGGCAGGGCTGGTACCGGTCCGCTGTCCTCGGTGCGTGGCGGCCGATCGTCTGAGCGACCCTGGGCGATCGTGGCTCAGTGCAGCTGGTCAGGTGCAAAGCGACGGGGCGTCGCACACATTCCCGGGGCAGTACACCGAGTGTGCGGCGTTGACCATGGTTCCGACGTCCGGCAACGTCACGCTCCTCTTGTCCAGGTGGGCGTGGACTTCATCGGCAATCTCTTGTGGCGTCCAACCCCAGGTGAGGTCATAGCAGATCAGGTGTGCTTCCCCGATGAGTGCCTCTTCCGTCTGCGGCGGCCACGTCAGGCCCACGGCACGCAATTGGTTGAGGTACGCCTCGTCTTGGGGAGTAGTGGCTTTGGCAGTCGCCGCGCTGCTCGCCAGTGCGGCGCCAGCCATCATGGGAATCGCGATTCCAGCGAGCCAGCGAGGTGAGGGCATTTGATTCCCTTCCGTTCTTCTCCCGTTAGCAAGAGCGCCAGAGCGTGCAAAGCAGCGCAGATATGGAGAATAGCGAATTGCCCGCGCAGTGACTCGTCAAATGACACCCTCCCGGCGAATGGGGCACCACTCGCGTCGGGCAACGCAGCGCACCGCGGGTCGGCGAAGTCGGAAAGGCACGTAGCTGTAGCGTGACGCCGGTGAAGTCTCTCCGGGTGTACTCCTCGATCGTGTTGGCGGCCTGCGCGGCAATCGTTGCGATGTTCGCTGGACCGGCTACGGCAATCGCGGCCGGCTCGTGCCCAACCGCGGCACCGCCGGCAGGTGGCACACCCGATTGGACGCTGTCAGGAACTACCGGCAGCATCGCCGTCATCGGGCCCACGGATACGACCGCTCCCCGGGTAACCGTCACGGCGCCGTTCAGCGTGAACCAGACCCAGGTACATACGCTGCACGCCGCAGACGGGGCCGTGGTCTCACCGACTGCCAAGGTTTCCGTCTGCTACATGGGAGTCAACGGACGTGACGGGTCCGTGTTCGACAGCAGCTTCGACCGGGGTGCCCCGGTTGACTTCCCGCTCACCGGGGTCGTGCCCGGCTTTCAGAAGGCCATCGCCGGCCAAAAGGTCGGTTCCACGGTCGCCGTAGCGATGGTCCCAGCGGATGGTTACCCGGAAGGTCAGCCCAGTGCGGGTATCCGGCCGGGCGATTCACTGATCTTCGCGATCAAGATTCTCACCGCCGCGGGCTGAGCCGAGTAGGCACTCCCGCTGAAAGAGCTGTGCCGTAACTTCCTGTCGCGCGAAATCTCCCGCGCGTGCTGTCGGCGTCTTGTAACGGACTTGCTGTCCAACAGCTTTCGTTGCCCTTGGCCCTTGTTGGCGACCGCGTGCGCGACGTTGGTCTCGGCGCTTGTAATTTCAGGGCTACCAACACAATCGAGGTTTGCGGTCTTGGCTTCGAGACCACCGTCAATGCGCTCGTCGAGTTTGCGCCCTGCTCGCCGCCGGATACGTCTGCTGCTGCGACGTTATCACTAAGTGCTGCAACCTCTTTCGGTTGCAGTCGCGATGGCGCGAGCGTAGCGTGCCCCCATGACGAATACATTCAAAGCGCGCGTTGCTGTCTTGGTCGCCGCGCTGATCATCAGTGGGAGCCTGTTGGGCGCGGCGCGCAGTGGCGCCGACGGGTGCGGCGACGTCGGCCCGGGCCGCGTCCCCCCGAGCGGCTGCGCCGACCCGGCGCCAACTGCGCAGGCGCCGTGGAACGATCCCCCGTGGCTCGCGGCGGTTCGACAGCGTGACCCCCAATTCGCGGGCTCGTATCAAGGAATGCGCGAGCGAGTCCTGAAGGACGGAGCCATTCCCGTCAAGTACAAGCTGCTGATGGGCATGATCACCGACGCGATCGCCGCGCATCCCGATGGAGTCAGGTCGCTCGCCGAGAACGCGCGCGCCGCGGGCGCCTCGGAAGCCGAAATCACCGAGGCCGTCGAGGTCGGCTACCTCTACGGCGGTACGGCCGCGCTCGTGATGGGCGTCAATGCCTTCCCGGGCAACTGACGCTTCCCGCAATGGTTTCGATGCGGTTCGCCCCGGGCCGCGCCACCACGACGGCAGTGGCCGGGATGCCAAAACCCCTCTAGGGGCATGATTTTCGGTCAATTCGGGATCGTCCTTGTGTCTGGCCGACCTTATTTGCCCACGCCCTGGGCATCGGCACGTCGAGCAGGTGTTGGTCGGGATTCGCGGGCGAGGCCCGCCGTTATACAGCCGTTCATTACCGGAAACGAACGGTGTCCTACGTGCGCTTATTGTGAGCAGGTGCCATGGCGTACCGAACCCCGACCGACCACGAGGGTTTGGCATGCGATCGGCCTGACCGCGTTTCTGGCGATGCTCTCCCTTTATGCCGCGGCGGGGTACGTCTACCGTGCTGGATTCAGCCCCGGGTTCTTGTGGGTTCTCGGCGGTTCCGCGGTCGCTGCGGTGGCCGTCGCGGTCCTCGGCCGCTGGCGTGGTTGGCAAGAGCGGCGCGCGCTGCTGGTCGGCTGGCCGGTGGCGTCGCTGCTCGGGACAGTTCTGGTCGGAGCCGTCGAGCCGGGGGCGACGCAGAACCTTCCCGGCATCGTCACCGTCACCTTCGGCTACATCGGTCTCACCTGCGCGCGCTGGCGCTCGCTCGCCTTCGTGCCCCTGGGCGTGGCGGCCTTCGTCGTCGGCGGCAGCAAGGCATTCCCCGGTTCGTTGGCCACCGTGGTGTTGGCCGCCGCGATGTGGGTGATCGTCGCGGAGGTTCCGGCCTGGTTGATCGCACAACTCGAGGAGCAAAGCGCGCTGCTCCGCAAGATCGCGCATACCGACGCACTGACCCAATTATTCGACCGGAGCACGCTGGCAACGCGGTTGTCGACGCATGCCGATAGTTCGGCCGTGGTGCTTATCGATCTCGACAACTTCAAGAGCTACAACGACGCTTACGGCCATGAGGCCGGCGACGACGTCTTGATCGCCTTCGCCGACGCGATCCGGTCATCGGTCCGCAGGGAAGACATCGCTTTCCGCATCGGTGGCGACGAGTTCCTCCTGCTGCTCGTCGGCGACGACCGTGCCGGGGCCGAGCAGGTCCTCGATCGGCTCCGCCATCGCTGGGCCGAGATAGGCGAGCCGGTCAGCTTCAGCGCCGGGATCGCTTCCGGGGCACAGGATCTCATGCGCCTCGCCGACGAGCACATGTACGCCAACAAGCGCTCCCGGGATTTGCCCGCCGACTAAGCCAGGGCGTCGAACATGTGGGCTGCTTCGATGCCGATCTGCTTTGCGACATGGCTGGTGTCCCAGTACTCACGCCAGTGAGTGATCGCGCCGTCGCGGACTTCGAAGACCGCGACGACATAGAACGTGATCGGCTCGCCGCCGCCCAACGAATTCACGTCAATTCGTTCGACTACGACGGTGTCGCCCGTCGACACGATCGTGCGGATTTCGCTGCCCTCGATCATTCCCGTCGAAAGGCTGTTGTGCTTTTCCATCTCCGCGCGTGCCGCGTCGCGTCCGGCGATCACGGGCGAGAGCGGGACATGCAGTTGCCACACGAAGTCCTCCGCCACCAGATCGATCGCCGCGTCGATGTCGATGGTCTGCCCGTAGAAGGCGTGGATGAAGTCGAGCACCAGCTGCTCGGAGTCGTTCTTGGCGACAACACCTTGTGACATGTCTTCTTCCTTTGCTGTTCGCCGACTCGTCGATTGCGCCGGCGGGCTGCCGGCGTGGAAGCTGGAGGAGACTCTACGCCTAAATAAACTGATTGATTTAACCGACCTCTAAATCTTTTTCGGACATTAGTGGTTGTCACCGCATTTATCCGCGACAAAGCTTGGTTGGTGATTCATAAGGTGCGAATATGTATCGTCAGATCCTCGATCCTCTTGCTCACTCTCTGGGTTTGAGTTCACTCGTGGCGGCCTTGCCGCTGGCGATGCTCTTTGTGATGCTCGGCGTTTTGCGTCTGCGGGCCTGGATGGCATCACTGATCTCGCTGGCCGTCGCGATTGCGATCGCAGTGGCCTTGTACCGCATGCCAATTGGCCAGGTGCTGCTCGCCAGCGGCGAGGGCGCCGTCTTCGGGTTCTTCCCGATCCTGTGGATCGTGATCAACGCGATCTGGGTGTATCAGATGACAGTGCAGACAGGACATTTCGATGTGCTGCGGCGCAGTTTCGCCAGCATCAGCGACGACCATCGCATCCAGGCGATCATCATCGCGTTTTCCTTCGGCGCGCTGCTCGAAGCCCTGGCCGGATTCGGCGCGCCGGTGGCGGTCACCTCGGTCATGCTGCTGGCGCTGGGCTTCAAGCCGCTCAAGGCCGCCGTGCTGGCGCTGGTCGCCAACACCGCACCGGTCGCCTACGGGGCGATGGCCACGCCCATCATCGTTCTGGGCAAGGTATCCGGGTTGTCGAGTGACACGCTGGGCGCGATGGTCGGGCGTCAAACGCCCATACTTGCCGTCTTCGTCCCGTTGGCCCTGGTCGCAATCGTCGACGGCCGGCGCGGAATTCGGGACACCTGGCCCGTGGCGCTGACCGCGGGCGTCGTTTTCGGCATCGGCCAATTCGCCACCTCGAACTACGTGTCGGTGCCGCTGGCCGACGTGGTGGCCTCGCTGCTGTCCGCCGGTG
Source organism: Mycobacterium sp. pR1184 (assembly GCF_041287235.1). Classification (NCBI taxonomy): domain Bacteria; kingdom Bacillati; phylum Actinomycetota; class Actinomycetes; order Mycobacteriales; family Mycobacteriaceae; genus Mycobacterium; species Mycobacterium sp. pR1184. The sequence continues at coordinate 34,496 of NZ_JBGGKR010000009.1, forward strand.
CCGTGGTGCTACTGCTGCGCGTCATGCGGGTGCAAACGGCACCGCGTACCCCGGTGATGGCCGGGGGTGCCGGGGACTCGATGACCCCGGAGTTCGGCGCGAGCCTCGGGCGGCCCGAGTCGCGCGCCGAGGTGGTCCGGGCCTACGCGCCGTACGGGATCATCATTGCCATCTTCGTGCTCTGCCAGATACCAATCGTGAAGCAGTATCTCGACTACGCGACCTACACCGTGCATTGGCCGGGGCTGCACTTGCTCACCGCCAAGGGCAGCCCATCGGCGCTGCCGAACTTCACCTTCAACCTGCTGACCACGCCCGGCACCCAGATGCTCGTCGCGGGCATCATCGCAATGGTGGTGCTGCGTCTGTCGGCGGCCGGTGCGATCAAGGCTTACGGGGCGACGCTGTATCAACTCCGCTGGGCGATCCTGACTGTAATGGCCGTGTTGGCACTGGCTTTCGTGATGAATGCCTCCGGACAGACCATCACGTTGGGAACATGGATGGCCGGGGCGGGTGGCGCTTTCGCACTACTCTCCCCCATTCTGGGCTGGCTCGGCGTGGCGGTCACCGGGTCGGATACCTCGTCGAACTCCCTATTCGGCGCCCTCCAAGTGACCGCGGCGGCCAAGGCGGGGCTCTCGCCGTTGCTGATGGCCGCGGGTAACAGTTCCGGCGGGGTGCTGGGCAAGATGATCTCGCCGCAGAACCTCGCCATTGCCGCCGCTGCGGTGGAAATGCATGGAAAAGAAGGCGATATCTTCCGCCGCGTGATCCTGTGGAGCGCGGTGTTCCTGATTTTCATCTGCGTGCTGTCAGGACTGCAAACGTCGGTCCTGTCATGGATGGTGCTCTGACGTGCGACCCGCTAGGTCCTGGCTTCGCGCCAGCCACGCTCGAACGGCAACCGCCACGCATTAGGGGCGATCAACTGGTGAATCGCGTTGGGTCCCCAGGTTCCGGGCGGATACACCTTGGCCGGCGGCGGGTCGGTGAGCAGTTCTTTCGAACGCTCCCATAATGATTCGATGCCCTCGGCGGTGGTGAACAGCGTGTGGTCACCGCGCATCGCGTCGAGAATGAGCCGCTCGTAGGCCTCCAGTGTCTGGTCGGCCGTGTCGATCTCCCTCGACGAGAACTGCATCGACAACTTGTCCAACTTCATCCCGGGACCGGGCCGCTTGCCGTAGAAGGACAGCGAAACCTTGGAGTTGTCAGCCAGATCGAACGTGAGGTGATCGGGACCCTGGGTCCCCACTCCCGATCCCGGCGGAAACATACTGCGCGGCGCCTCTTTGAACGCGATGGAGATGATGCGGATGCCCTCGGCCATCTTCTTGCCGGTGCGTAGGTAGATCGGCACGCCGGCCCATCGCCAATTGTCGATGCCGACCTTGAGCGCGATGAACGTCTCGGTGTCGGAATCGTTTGCCACTGCGGGCTCGTCGCGGTAGCCGTTGTATTGGCCGCGCACCACGTCGGAGGTCTTCACCGGCAGCATCGAGCGGAACACTTTGTTCTTCTCTTCGCTGATGGCATACGGCTCGAGGGCGGTCGGTGGCTCCATCACCACGAATGCCATCACCTGGAACAAGTGCGTGACGACCATGTCCTTATATGCGCCGGTGCTTTCGTAGAAATTCGCTCGCTGATCAAGACCCAGGGTTTCGGGAATGTCGATCTGGATGTGGTCGATGAAATTGCGGTTCCAGATCGGCTCGAAAAGTCCGTTGGCGAAGCGGAAAGCCAGGATGTTCTGCGCCGCCTCCTTGCCCAGGAAGTGGTCGATGCGAAAGATCTGTGATTCGTCGAACGTCTCGTGCAGGAAGTCGTTGAGCGCCACCGCGCTTTCCAGGTTGGTGCCGAACGGCTTTTCCATCACCACCCGGGAGCGCTCGACGAGGTTGGCGTCGCGCAGCATCGTGATGACGTCGCGCGCCGCCTTCGGCGGGACGGACAGGTAATGCAGTCGCCGTACCTTCGGGCCCAGGTTTGCCTCGGCCTCGGCGACCGCGGCGGCCAGTGCCTCGGGTCCGGCACCCTGCGGGACGTAGCGCACGATCTTGGAGAAGTCGGCCCACTGCTCGGGTTTGAGCTTGTGGGTCCCGTAGGAGTCGATCGCGTTCTTGGCGAGATCCCGGAACTCGTCGTCGGACATCTCTTCGAGCGACGTCGCGACGATCTGTATATCGGGTGCCAGCTCGGACTGATCCAAGTAGGCCAGGCCCGAGATCAGCTTGCGCTTGGCCAAGTCCCCGGTCGCACCGAACAGCACGATGACGTGGGGGTCCAGCGGGTCGTAGTCGTGGCGGCGCGGACGCGAGTCCGGCGCCGGGTAAGAGATCGTTTGCGGTTTCTTATCGGCCACGCCCGTGATACTTCCACTGATGCGCCCGGTCCGCAGCCCTCGGGCCGCCATCGATTATCGATCGCGCCAGGCCAGCATCGTCTCCAGCTCCGAGAAGTCGTACCCGTTGTCGTCGGGATGGATTTCGGTGGTGAACAGCGTGACGCCCTCGTCGAGGAAGGCGTCGGCGGTCTTGGCGTCGGTCCATGCCATCGCCCGTTCGATGCCGGCCTCGTCGCGGCCCGCCTGGGTGGCGAGTCGCTTAAGGAGATCGTTCTTGCGGCGGAATTCGTCGATGGGCTCGAAGCTGTGCCAGATGTGGGCGTGCCGGGCGGCCGCGGGAATGGTGCGCCGCTCACCGCCTCCGCCGATCAGGATGGGTATCTGGCGCAACGGGCTGGGAGTCAAATGGTTGAGCCGGTATTCGATGCGCTGCAAGCCTTCGTCGAACTGATCCATCCTCGATCGCACAGTGCCGTATTCGTATCCGTACGCGATGAAATCCTGCGGGTACCAGCCCGCCCCGAGCCCCAGAATCAAGCGCCCGCCGCTGATGTGATCGACGGTGCGTGCCATATCCGCAACCAGGTCGGGGTTGCGATACGGCATCCCGCTGACCAGCAGGCCGATTTCGGCGCGGCTGGTGATCTCGCCCCAGGACGCCAGGGCTGTCCACGCTTCGAAGTTGTTGACCTCCGGCTGTTCGTCCTGGAGTTGCGGGGCACCATCAACGATGTCGATGAAGGGCTTGTGAAAGTGGTCGTAGCCGAAGATGGCGTCGGCGCCGAGCTCTTCGGCGTGCAACACCGCCTGGCGCCACGTCGGGTAGTCCGGTGTTCCGCCCGCCCACAACTGGACACCTATCCGTACCGGATGCTTGGCGGACGCTGTGCCGTCCTTGGCACCGCTCGTCGGGTCGGTCACGCTTCCTAGCCTTTCAGCACCCAGGATGGATCGTCACGGCGTCGCCGGGCTACCTACGCTCAACTGAGCGAACATGCAGTTCCTTCCCACCGGCGACTACTCATTGTGATAGGCGCCGTCGCGGCCCGTCCGCAACCGGTCTAGGCGAGGCGCCGGCACGACCGTTTCGGTCGGTATGTCAGCATTTGAGAATGAGTGCACTGAGGCTTGTTCGTATTGTTGGCGTCGCGGCGGCGACGATGGGGGCGCTGGTTAGCGCACCGATCTCGCCCACCGCGGCCGCCGATCCCTGCTCCGACGTAGAGGTGGTGTTCGCTCGCGGGACCCATCAGGAGCCCGGCCTCGGCAACATCGGTCAGGCGTTCGTCGACTCGCTCACCTCGCAGGTTGCCGGCAAGTCCGTCGGGGTCTACGCGGTCAACTACCCGGCCAACGACGACTACCACGCGAGCGCACCGGCCGGCGCGGATGACGCCAGCGGTCACATCCAGGGCACGGTCGCCAACTGCCCCAAGACAAAACTCGTGCTGGGGGGGTACTCCCAGGGTTCGACGGTGATCGACCTTGCCACTGAGGCGATGCCGCCCACGGTCGCGGACCATGTCGCCGCGGTCGCCTTGTTCGGAGAGCCGACGAGCCAATTCTCCAGCGCGTTGTGGGGCGGCCAGCCGCTGCCGACGATCAATCCGATCTACAGCGGCAAGACCATCAGCCTGTGCGCGCAAGACGATCCGATCTGCTCGGCGGGCGGCAACATCATGGCGCATGTTTCGTATATCCAATTGGGGATGACCAATCAGGCCGCCACCTTCGCAGCCAGCAAGCTTCGCTGACCGCCGCCGCGCGGTGATCCGCAACCACCGGCACTGCGAGTGAGGTTCCGCCGATGAAATGCGTGCTGGCCGGCTATGGAAGCCGTGGCGATGTCGAACCGCTGGCCGCTGTCGGGCGGGAGCTGCTGCGACGCGGCCACGACGTGCAGATGGCCGTCGCGCCCAACATGGTGCCGTTCGTCGAATCCGCCGGGCTGCCCGCGGTCGCCTACGGCCGGGACTCCCGCGAGCAGATGGACTTCGCCGCGGCGTTCTTCGAGAAGGTCTCCAATCCGGTCACCATGTGGGCCGACGTCGTCCAACACGTCACCGAGGTCAAGGCCGAAAAGAGTACGGCGCTGACCTCGTTGGCCGAAGGGGCAGACTTTCTGGTGGCGGCGTTCAACGAGCAGGGCCTGGCCGCCAATATCGCTGAGTACTACCGCATTCCGCTCGGCGTGCTGCACTACTTCCCGGCGCGAATTCTGGCCGGCGGCACCTTCGGTCCGCAGATCACCAAGGACACCGACGACGCCCAGCGTGCCGCGCTCGGACTGTCGGATGTCGCCGGGGAATTGGCCCGGCCGACGGTAGAACTCCAGGCATATGACGAGATCTGCCTGCCGGGAACGGCAACCGAATGGCTGGACTCGGAGGTGTCGGCGCGGTTCGTCGGCGCGCTGACGCTGGGACTGCCCGCCGATTCCGACGACGAGGTGCTCTCCTGGATCGCTGACGGCACGCCGCCGGTCTACTTCGGCTTCGGCAGTACGCCGCTTGCCTCGCCCGCTGAGACCGTCGCTGTGATCAGCGAGGCCTGCGCACGGGTCGGCGAGCGGGCGCTGGTTTGCACGGGCCCCAACGACGTCGCCGGCCTCCCGGACGTCGAGCATGTGAAGGTCGTGGCCGCGGTGAACCATGCCGCCGTCTTTCCACGGTGCCGCGCCGTCGTCCACCATGGCGGCGCCGGCGCGACAGCAGCGGGGCTTCGGGCCGGAGTTCCCACCCTGATCCTGTGGTTCTGGCTCGATCAGCCAGTCTGGGCGCAAGGAGTCACGGAGTTGAAAGTTGGCTCCGGACGGGCGTTTATGGAAAGCACCCTGGACTCAGTGGTGGCCGATCTGCGGGGCATCCTCACGCCGGAACGCGCGGCACGGGCCCGCGAAGTCGCCGCGCTGATGAGCAGGGCTGATGAAAGCCTTGCGCGCGCAGTCGATCTCCTGGAGGCAGCCGCACGGCCTACGTGATGATCACATCATCTTCGTTCGCACGCGGTGTATCGACATCTTTGGCGGCCGGATGGCCCACACCGGGTACCTGGTCGCGTGCCAGCGCGACGGTAGATGCCACCATCGCGACGACGGCGACGAGCAGGCCAATGGCCGCAGAGCCGCGCACCGCAAGGTGTTCGCCGAGCACGATGACTCCGAGCATCACTGCGACGACAGGCTCCCCCACTAGCATCAGCGGCACCGAGGCCTGCAACGCGCCGGCGTGAAAGGCCGAGCTTTGCACCATGGTGACCGCTACCGCCAGCACGACCAGCAGGTACGGGGCCGGCACGGTCAGAAGTCCGTGCCATCCGCCGATGGCGTAGCGGTGCGTGCAGATCTTCGTCAACACGGCCACCATGCCCAGCAGAACCGCCACCGTGACCGCCAGCAGCATGGCGCGGGTCCGGCCGTGGGTCCGCCGGGCCGCGACGAGACACACGATGACCAGCGGCGCGGTGAGCAGCACCGCCATCGTCCACGACGGGATAGGCGAACGGTGATGGCCCTCGCGGGGTTGACCGACCAGCACGAACGCCGCCAGCGCGGCGGTCAACACGATCGCCCAAGCCCATTCGGCTGCGGTGATGCGCTGATGGCACAGCCGCGCGCTGAGCGGCAGGGCAAACAGCAGCGACGACACCAGCAGCGGCTGCACCAGCAGCAGCGATCCGTTGGCCAGGGCCAGCGCCTGAAACACGTAGCCGGCGATGGCGGCGAGAATCCCGGCCCACCACAACGGCTGGCGAACCACGCTCGTCACCGTCGGTCGGGACTGGTCCCCAACGGTCGGCACGCTTTGGGCGACCCGTTGTCGAACGACGATGCCGACCGCTGCCCAAAACGCGGCGAGTAAACCCGAGAAGATCGCGACGGCGTGCGAAATCACCCACCCCATGTTTCGGACTGGTACCCCGGATTGCAACGCCGCTAACTCTGGCCACACGGGATGCAGCCTTCCGCACCGGCGATCGGTGGCGGTCGCCGGGTCGCCTCGGACTAGGCTGGCGGGCATGGCAATCGAGTCGACAATGCTCGCCCTCGGCACGCCCGCGCCGCCGTTCACGCTGCCCGACCCGGCAACAGGCGCCCTGGTCAGCCTCGATGACCTGACTGGTCCGGCGCTGGTCGTCACCTTTATCTGCAACCACTGCCCATACGTCCAGCATGTCGCGGCGGGGCTGGCCGCCCTGGGCAGAGACCTTGCCGATCAAGGCGTCGCCATGGTGGGAATTTCCAGCAACGACGTCCTGACCTACCCGCAGGACGGCCCCGACGAGATGGTGATCGAGGCCCGCCGCCACGGCTGGACGTTTCCGTACTTGTACGACGAGACGCAAGACGTTGCCCGCGCCTACTCCGCGGCGTGCACGCCGGACACGTTCGTGTTCGACGGCGAGCGTCGACTCGTCTACCGCGGCCAGCTCGACGACTCCCGCCCCAAAAACGACCAGCCGGTAACGGGCGCCGACGTTCGGGCAGCCGTCGACGCTGTGCTGGCCGGACGGCCGGTCAACGCGGATCAACGGCCGTCGATCGGCTGCGGCATCAAATGGCGCTGAGCCGCCTTCACGCCGACAGTGCGCGATAGCTTCGCCCTATTCTGGTCGGTACTAACTACTTCCGTCGTCCGGGTGTGAATTCGGCTGCGGCTGTGCGCTGTTCGCACGGTGGACACGCCTCCGCCGGTCCGCTCGGTGAGTTTGCTGCGAACGCGTGTGGAATATCACTCGTTTGGTGATCGGCTGAGATGGGCATTTATTTGGACATGATTGCCGGTTACGTCATTCGCTTGATGAGTGCTGCGGCCGCAGTGACTGCGAGTCTTGGTGCGTCTGTCCTCTTTTCGCCCGTCCCCTCGTCGGCCGAGCCATGTCCCGACGTTCAGGTGGTGTTCGCCCGCGGTACCGGCGAGCCGGAGGGGGTCGGCGCGACCGGGCAGGCGTTCATCGACAACCTGCGCGGACGCGAGGGTGGAAAGTCAGTCGACGTCTACGCGGTCAATTACCCCGCCAGCAATCAGTGGGACACCGGGCTCGACGGCATCCGGGACGCGGGCGCGCACGTCGTGTCGATGGCGACCAGCTGCCCCAAGACCAAGATGGTGCTCAGCGGATTCTCCCAGGGCGCGGCGGTCATGGGTTTCGTGACGTCGGACGCGGTGCCCGCCGGCGTTGACCCGGCAACCGTGCCCAAACCACTGGCGCCCGAAATCGCCGACCACGTCGCCGCGGTGGTGCTTTTCGGCATGCCCAACGTGCGGGCCATGAACTTCCTCGGTGAGCCGCCGGTCGTCATCGGACCGACCTACCAGGCCAAGACGATCAAGGTGTGCGCGAATGAAGACCCGGTCTGCTCGGACGGCATGAACTTCGCCGCCCACAACGCCTACGCCGACGATGGCACCATGATCGACAAGGGCGCGTCCTTTGCCGCCAGCCGGATCGACACCGGCCCTGCCGGGCCGGCCACGGTGCTCCGCACGCCCCCGAGTAGCTTCGGCAACTAGACGGCTACGGGTCGAGGATGACCTGCTCGCCTACCCGAAGGACGCCTGCAGTCGTGGCTTTGAAGTAGATCCCCGCGCATGCGGCCACGCCGCAACTGCCTGCTTGCAAACGATTTTCGACGGCGGGCGTCCGTAGTGCCTGTGGCGCTTTCGGCAGTGGCCCGTGTTCGAGTGTCGGCACCACACAACGTGGGGTGAGTTCCAGGCCGCGCAGCCGCACCGATCCGATGCCCAATTCCTTTTCGACCCAATCATTTTCAACATATGGCGGCCAGTCGGCTGGTGTCGCGATCACGAGATTCGGTCGGTAACGCAATGCCTCGACGCCGATGTGGTCCAAAGTGGCGGTGGTAATCGCGTGCAGTGGAGCATCGTCGGTGAACGAATCCCCGGGCGTGCCCAGCCCAATCTCCAAGATGCGGCCGGCGACTTCGGCGTCCAACCCGAGCTCGAGCAGCTTCTCCGGGTCCGGTCGTTCGACCGTCGCGCCGTCCGGACGCTTACCGACCAGTTGGACCGAGCGCCCCAACAACCGCGAGAGCACCTCGTCGACGTCCGGATCATCGGCGGCGACCGTTGTCCCGTCGGGCAGCGCGATGCTGACGCGGCCGGCATCTCCGGTGGCAGTGCATTTCAACAGGTCGCGCCATAGCCGCGCCTGCTTGGCGCTGGCCACGTGCCCCGTCGTGGTGTCCAGGAGTGCGAGCCGCCGGTCTCCCTCAGCGCCACGCTCGTCGACGAACAAGCTCTCGACGTCCTCCCCAAGCATTGATTTCACTGGATAGCGGTGCAGACTATCGACTTGCATAGCGACCATCTTCCATCAGCTCGCCCCGGCGTCCGCCGCCCCACCGAGCATCGATATCACCCGCCGGGTGTCAGCGCGATCTGCAGGACGAACCTCGGCTTTCGGCCGCGGGCGACGATGGCTTCGATGAAGGTCACCACGCGAAATTCCAAGCCGTACTTGCGTTTGACGAGCGATTCGACACGCGTGACCTCCGCCGGGTCGGTGATCACCTCGGCGGTCCCGGCGAACACCGGCTGACCGGGCGCGACCTTCCCGGTTCGACCGCACGCTGCAAGCGTGACCCGGGGATCGCGCCGCACCCGTTTGACCTTCCACGAGTCTGCCGGTGTCCACACCAGGAGTCGTGCGCCGTCGCCGACGATCCACATCGGTGACGCGACCGCATCGCCGTTGCGCTTGAACGTCGTCAAGGACACGAATTTCTCGGCCCCCAACCGGGCGGTCGCATCGTCGTTCATCGTCTCCCCTTCTCGGCGGCGATCGGCTCGCCGGCTATCCCCGCGCCCCATTGTGCAGCCAGCGACGCGGTCGTGTACAAGGGTCTGATGGAGGATCGCGACCGCAGATCTTTCGACCCGACGACCCTGCGCGAGGCGATGGCCCGTCGGTTGCACCGACGAACGATGTCGGAAGGGCGGCTCCATGTACCGGCCGTTCCCGGCATGCTCGAGGAGTACGTCAGAATGTGTACGACCGTCTTCGCCGGATTGGGCATACCGTACACAGACGAAGAAACCGTTCAGCTCAGAGCTGTGCTGGAAGGCGAGTTGGCCAAAGCCTTTAAGGCCTCGTCTCGTTCGAACATTGTCATAGAGTTCAATTCACCGTTCGGCACGACGCTGAATTACCGCGTCAAACCTCAGTGGGCCACGATCGGGGCCGATTACGACAACTGGGTCGACACTCGCGAGGGGTCGCTGTTCGGCACCGAGCCCGATGCTCGTGTCTGGTCGCTTGCTAATGAAGCCGACGATCCCAGCACCTATCGCATACTCGACGTGGGCGCCGGCACGGGGCGAAATGCCCTCGCCCTTGCCAAGCGCGGTCACCCGGTCGACGCAGTAGAGCTGGCCGGGAAGTTCGCCGACATCATCCGTGCGGAAGCCAAACGAATGTCGGTTGATATCAACGTCATCCAAAGCGATGTCTTCGTGGCGATGGAGGGCGTTAGCGGCGACTTCCAGCTGGTCGTGTTCTCCGAAGTGGTGCCGGACTTCCGGACCCCCCAGGAGTTGGGCGGCATGTTCGAACTGGCTGCGCAGTGTCTGGCCGCCGGCGGATATTTGGTATTCAACGCGTTCCTGCCGCGCGAGGGCTACACGCCCGACGACGCCGCCCGACAACTCGGGCAGCAATGCCACACCATGATCTTCACCCGCGAGGAGGTCAGCAAAGCCTCGGCCGGACTGTCACTTGAACTCGTTTCCGACGAGTCGGCGTACGAGTACGAGAAAGCCCATTTGCCCGAAGGCGCCTGGCCGCCTACGGCCTGGTTCGACGGATGGGCAAGTGGCCAAGACATTTTCGATGTCGAGCGGGAGAATTCCCCGATCGAGTTGCGCTGGCTCGTCTACCGGAAGGTGAGTTGAGTCAGTGACGAACGTGTCAATGCGATGCGGTCAAGTCCCTGGTGGCGGGCCCTTCCAGTAGCGTGCCGTCCGGTGCGAAGCGCGACCCGTGCAGTGGGCATTCCCAGGCCTTGTCGGCGTCGTTCCAATTCACTATCCCGCCAAGATGCGGGCAGACCGGTGAAACGCGGTGTTCGGTGCCGTTGACGCGACTCCTGGCTTCCAACTGCCATGGCAGTCCGCTTACGATGCCGCCCTCGTCGGGCCCGGGGCTGCGCCGGCCGATGCGAGTGGCCGGGGTGATCCAGCCTTTCGCCAGGTCGAATCCCACCTCGAGGTTGGCCTGTACGGCCGTCGGCAGTCCGGTCAGCTCGTGCGGGCTCCAGCTGGCGAACGCGCGCGACCAGTCCATCCGGCCACCCAAGATGCGGCTGGTCAGCGCCAGCGCCGCGGCGGCGCCGTTGGTCATGCCCCACTTGTTGAAACCCGTTGCGATATAGATGCTTTCGTTGTTCGGCAGGATCGGGCCTACGTATGGCAGCTGGTCGATCGGCGTGTAGTCCTGTGCCGACCAGAAATGAGTCTGCGTCGCGCCCGGAAAGTGTTCGCGTGTCCACGACGAGAGTTCGTCGAGGGCCTTGGTCGGACTCTTTTTACGCCCCACGGTGTGTCCGGCGCCGCCCACGATCAACAGCTCCCCGTCGGAAACCGGTGCGTACCGCACCGAACGCGTCGGTGAGTCGGTCGAAATCATCATCGGCCGGGTGATGTCGCCGGGCACCTTGAACGCCAGGCAATACGACCGGCTGGGTTTCACTCGCGCGAAATACCCACCGCGATCCAGGATCGGGATCCCGGTGGCAAGGATCAGTTTCCCGGCCTCGAGTTCGATGTCGCGCTGCGCGGCGTCATTCACCTGCACACGCACTTTGCCGCCGCGACTCGACACCCGCCGGACCCTGGTGCGTTCCAGCAGTCGTCCGCCGCGGTCCAGCAGCTCGGCGGCCAAGGCGTCCAGGAACTCCATCGGATCGAACTGCGCCTGGTTGGGCAGCCGCACCCCGCCGTGGTACGGAAACGGCACGTCGGCGTCGTCGGCCCATTCGACGGGCAGGCCAACCGCCTGGCACGCCTTGTGTTCCAAACGCGCGGACGGCACTCCCTTGGCGGACTGGGCGTAGGTGTAGGCGTCCTCGCGTTGCACGGCGATGCCGCGCGACCGGCAGTACTCGACTATCCAATCCTGGCCCTCCCGGTTGCCCTCCACATAGGCGCGGGCCAGCTCCTTCCCGTGTCGGGGCAATGCCTTCGACAGATGGGTGCCCTGCAGCAGGCTGATCTTGGCGGTGGTGTTTCCGGTGGCGCAGGCACCGACGCTGCGCGCCTCCAACACCATCACCTCCTTGCCGGCGCGGGCCAACAGGACAGCCGTCATCAGACCGGTGATGCCGGCGCCCACCACGATGATCTCGGCCGAGCGCGGCCCATCGTCGATTTGACTCGCAGTCCACGGTGGTTGGGTTCTTTCGGCAAGCCACAGAGAAGTCATGGCTGGCCTGATACCCGGCGTTGCCACCCGGAAACGAGGCCGCGGCTCGCAGTCCGTGGCTAGCGCCGCTGCAGGTGCGCTTTTGCTTCGCGGAGCAGTTCGGTCGCATCGTGGCTGGCTTGTTGGGCTTTGTCGTAGTTCTTTTCGGCGCGGTCGAGCGCGCGTTGCGCCTTGCGGAGGTCGACAAGCGCTTCGTCACGACGCTCGCGGACTGTCTGCCTTTCGGATTCCGACTGCGCCAGCTTGTCGTCGGCATCGGCCTTGGCGCGCTCGGCCGCGGCAACCGCCGCGGCGAGTTTCTCCCGCCGTCGGTCAACGTCCTTATCGCGTGGTCTGGCGGGCGGGGGTTCGGCGTCAGCGCCGTACGCACCGAATCCCGACCACTGTTCGGGGCGTTCCAGTCGCCCCAGTCGCGCCCTGACCTCGGGATCGGCGATCGCGGCCTGCAGCGTGGTCGTGACGTCCTCACGTACCGCTGCGGACGCGCTGATGCCGGCCTTGTCGAAGGCTGATCGAACCAGGTCCTGGATCAGTCGATGTTGCTCGCCGGACAGTTCGCGGATGCGGTGGCCATCCATCGCGGCGTGCGCCGAGCGCAGCTTGTCGCCCAGGTCGGCAATGCGCCGTGCGACGTTCTTGTCGCCGATCGCAAGCTGATTGACCACCCAGGCCGCGGTGGTCGGTTTGCGGCTGGCCGAGATCCGTTTGGCGGCGGACTTGTCGCCTCGGCGCCGAGCGGCCGCGGACAATTCGGTGCGCTGGGCGGTGAAGGCACTGGGCTGCACCGAATACAGCGTGTCGAGTTCGTCGTCGGCCATCACGCCATGATCTCTCGCAGACGTTTCAGGACGTGGCTGTGGGGCTACTTGTTACGCAACGTTGTCTCCGTGCGGGTTCAACCTCGAGCCGGCTGATGAGTAACCCCCAAGGATGCGCATCCAGATGAACCCCAGGAACGGTGCTGAAGTTTTGCGGCGGCTTCGACCGGCGCACCGGATTTTGCTGTGCGTATTCGTCGTCGTAGGACTTTGCGCCACGATCCAGATCGCCTCCTCGTCGCGCTGCGCGAACTGCGTTTCGAAAGCTGTTGAGACTCCGGTGATTTCGTTTACTCCCGGAGTCAACGCGCGAGATGTCGACCCTGTCGCGCCGGTGCAGGTGAAGGCGGAGAACGGGACGCTCACCGAGGTCCGCATGGTCAATGAGGCCGGCAAGTCCATCGAGGGCGTGATGACGCCCGACAACACTGTCTGGAAGCCCACCGCCCCGTTGGGCTACGGACGCACCTACACGCTCAACGTCAGCGGTCGCAGCTCGGGTGGCGTTGTGGCGAAACAGGTTTCGTCGTTCTCGACCCTGCGGCCGTCGAATCAGACGAAGGTGTCGTTCACCACCACCTCCGAGGCTGCGCTACGCGACGGCGGTACCTACGGCGTCGGGACGGTCGTGGTCGCCCACTTCGACGAGAAGATCACGGATCGCGCGGCGGCCGAGCGTCAGCTGAAAGTCACGACCGACCCGGCGGTTGCGGGCTCGTGGTACTGGGTCGACGGGCAGCACGCCCACTGGCGGCCCGAACACTACTACGCACCCGGGACCACTGTCACCGCCGAAGCCAAGATTTATGGAATCGCTTTGGGCGACGGCCTATTCGGACAGGAAGATACCCGGGTGTCGTTCCGGATCGGTGACGCGCATGTGTCGATCGCCGATGACGCCACCAAAATGGTGAGCGTCTACGACAACGGGGCGCTCGTCCGCACGATGCCCACCTCCATGGGAATGGGGGGCGAGGAGAAGGTCGGAGCGCAAACCATTTCGCTGTGGACTCCCCCAGGCACCTACACGGTGCTCGACAAGGGCAACCCCGTCGTGATGGACTCGTCAACCTTTGGGCTGCCGAAGAACTCGCGTCTCGGGTATCGGGAGACCATCAACTACGCAACCCGAATCAGCATCGACGGCATCTATTTGCACCAGCTCGACGCGACGGTCTGGGCCCAGGGGCACACCGATACCTCGCACGGATGCCTGAACCTCAACGGCGACAACGCCAAATGGTTCTACGACTTTTCCGTGCCCGGTGACGTGGTCGAGGTCCGCAACACCGGAGGACCGCCGTTGAAGCTGACTCAAAACGGCGATTGGACGCTTAGCTGGGACCAGTGGCGTGACGGCAGCGCCGTAAAGCCGGCTTCCTGACGTCAAATCTTTACGGGGTGTTGCCCCGAGAAACTCTTGACCGAATCCAGATAAGCGGGGCATATTGGCGTTGTGTCGTCAACGTCGGACTACGCGGAGCGGTTGCGTTTGGCCGATCTGCGTGTGACCCGGCCCAGGATCGCCGTCCTGGAAGCAGTGCACGCCCATCCTCATGCCGACACCGAGACGATTTTCTCCTCGGTGCGCATCGGTCTCCCCGATGTCTCGCGTCAAGCCGTGTACGACGTGCTCAATGCCCTCACGGCGGTGGGCCTGGTCCGGCGCATCCAGCCGTCGGGGCTGGTCGCACGATACGAGTCTCGGGTCGGCGACAACCACCATCACGTCGTGTGCCGATCCTGCGGGGTGATCGCCGACGTCGACTGCGCGGTCGGCGATGCGCCGTGCCTGACGCCATCAGACGATGACAACGCGCTGGACGGCTTCGTGCTCGATGAGGCCGAAGTCATCTACTGGGGCATGTGCCCCGATTGTTCGACCGCGGATTCCTGATCACAGCCCTGATTCACCTAACACCGAAAGGAATGTTGTGTCCGAAAGCGAAAATCCCACGATCGCTGCGCCAACCCCGAAAGATGGCGCTCCCCTGACGAATCAGGATTGGTGGCCCAACCAGGTCGACGTCTCGAAGCTGCACCCGCACTCGCCCCAGGCCAACCCGCTCGGCGAGGACTTCGACTACGCCGAGGAGTTCGCCAAGCTCGACGTCGACGCGCTCAAGGCCGACATGATTTCGCTGATGACCAGCTCGCAGGACTGGTGGCCCGCCGACTACGGCCACTACGGCGGCTTCTTCATCCGCATGAGTTGGCACGCCGCGGGCACCTACCGCATCTTCGACGGCCGCGGCGGCGGCGGGCAGGGCATGCAGCGTTTCGCCCCGCTCAACAGCTGGCCGGACAACGCGAGCCTGGACAAGGCCCGCCGGCTGCTGTGGCCGATCAAGAAGAAGTACGGCAACAAGCTTTCCTGGGCCGACCTGATTGTCTTCGCCGGCAATGTCGCTTTGGAGTCGATGGGATTCAAGACCTTCGGCTTCGCGTTCGGCCGCGAAGACGTGTGGGAGCCCGAAGAGATCCTCTTCGGTGAAGAGGACGAGTGGCTCGGCACCAACAAACGCTACTCTGGCACGCGCGACCTCGCGCAGCCCTACGGTGCGACCACGATGGGCCTGATCTACGTGAATCCGGAAGGCCCCGAAGGCAAGCCGGATCCCGTCGCCGCGGCGATCGACATCCGTGAGACCTTCGGCCGGATGGCGATGAACGACGAGGAGACTGCGGCGCTGATCGTCGGCGGCCACAGCTTCGGCAAGACCCACGGAGCCGCGAGCGGCGAGCTGGTCGGTCCCGAGCCGGAGGGCGCCCCGATCGAGCAGCAGGGGCTGGGCTGGAAGAGTCCCTACGGCAGCGGCAGCGGCAAGGACGCCATTACCAGCGGCCTGGAGGTGGTCTGGACGCCCACCCCGACCAAGTGGGACAACACCTTCCTGGAGACCCTGTACGGCTACGAGTGGGAGCTGACCAAGAGTCCCGGCGATGCGTGGCAGTTCACGGCCAAGGATGGCGCCGGCGCGGGCACCATTCCCGATCCGTTCGGCGGGCCGGGTCGCGCCCCGACGATGCTGGTCACCGACGTCTCACTGCGTGAGGATCCGATCTACCGCGAGATCACCCAGCGGTGGCTGAAGAACCCCGACGAATTGGCCGACGCCTTCGCCAAGGCCTGGTACAAGCTGCTGCACCGCGACATGGGACCGATCTCGCGTTACCTCGGACCCTGGATTCCCGAGCCGCAGCTGTGGCAGGACCCGGTTCCGGAGGTTGACCACAAGCTCGTCGACGACAAGGACGTGGCCGGCCTGAAGAGGAAGGTGCTCGAATCAGGCCTGTCGGTCCCTCAGCTGGTCAAGACCGCCTGGGCGGCTGCCGGCAGCTACCGCAACACCGACAAGCGCGGTGGTGCCAATGGCGCACGTATTCGCCTTGAGCCACAACGGAATTGGGAAGTCAACGAGCCTTCAGAGCTGGACAAGGTGTTGTCGGTGCTGGAAAAGATCCAGCAGGACTTCAACGCCTCAGCCGCGGGCGGCAAGAAGATCTCTCTGGCTGACCTCATCGTGCTGGCCGGCTCCGCTGCGGTCGAGAAGGCGGCCAAGGAGGCCGGGTACGACATCTCGGTGCACTTCGCACCGGGCCGCACCGACGCCACCCAGGAGAACACCGACGTGGAGTCGTTCGCGGTGCTCGAACCGCGTGCTGACGGGTTCCGCAACTACGCCCGGCCCGGCGAGAAGGCCCCACTGGAGCAGCTTTTGCTGGAGCGCGCCTACCTGCTCGGTGTGACCGGTCCGGAGTTGACGGTGCTCGTCGGCGGCTTGCGGGCGCTTGGTGCCAACCACGGCGGCAACAAGCACGGCGTGTTCACCGACAAGCCGGGTGCGTTGACCAACGACTTCTTCGTCAACCTGCTGGACATGGGTACGGAGTGGAAGCCGTCGGAAACACAGGAGAACGTCTACGAGGGCCGGGATCGGGCCTCGGGGGCGCTGAAGTGGACCGCAACCGCGAACGACCTGGTGTTCGGGTCGAACTCGGTGCTGCGCGCGCTTGTCGAGGTGTACGCGCAGGACGACAACGCGGGCAAGTTCGTCGAGGATTTCGTCGCCGCGTGGGTCAAGGTCATGAACAACGATCGGTACGACCTGAAGTGACCTGATCGTCAGTGCTGGACAACACCCCGCGGGCGGCCCAGCTCGCGGGGTGTTGTCCGTACGAACCCCGAAAGCGCGGCTACGTCGGAAAGGCGCGGGCACCGTCTTCGAGCGGCAGACGCAGGGCATTCACGAGATAGCTGACCGTCCGGTAGGCGCCGGCGAGCATCAGCAGCTCCAGGATGGCTTCGTCGCTGTGGTAGCTGCTCAACTCCGCCCACAGATCGTCGTCGACGGTGCAGTTGCGGTGCAGGCTGTCGCAGAGGCGGATCAAGACGCGATCGCCATCCTCCCAGCCCTCATCCTCGGGTGTCCCGGTTGTCAGCGATGCGATCTGGCCCTCGGTCAGGCCCGCCTTGGCCGCGAACGTGGTCACGTGCACTCCCCACTCGTATTCGGCGCCGCAGGCCGCGGTGACCCTGTCGATGACGATCTCGCGCTGCCGGATCGTCAGATGCCCGCGGTCAAGCAAGCCTGAGTTGAAGAATTTGACGAAGAGTCGGTGGTCGCGGGCCAACGTGGTGAAGAGCACCAGCGGAGGCCTGCCGTGCATGACGGCGTCGATGGCCTGCTGGATGTCGGCTGGGAATGGCGGCGAGGCGGGCGCAATGCGCGCGCTACTATTTTTATAGCGAGTCATGCTGGCACTCTACGCGGACATGCTTCAAAATATGAAGCATGTCCGCTCCGAGGTTCGGGTCGCCAGTGCGAGGGTCGTCCACCGGACGGCCAATCATGGTCGCCTTTGATGCCCTTGGCCGACGTGGCGCGCTGCGCATCTTGTGGGAATTGCGTTCCGGCCCGTTGACGTTTCGTGGCCTTCAGGCGGCATCCGAGATGAATCCCGGCTCCCTCAATTCCCGGCTCAAGGAACTGCGGGCGCTGGACATCCTGGATCACTCCGACGGCGGCTATCACCTCACCGATCACGGGCGGTCACTCATGGCGGCATTGAAACCGCTCCAAGCCTGGGCCGACGACTGGGCGCGGCGGACCGACATTCGCGCGAAGTGAGGCCTGCCACACTATTACCCGCCAGTAACCTACGAAGGCGTAAGTTGCGTATTCTTGGGTAATCGCCGGTGTATCCAACTACCACCAAGGCTGGAGCAAACGGTCTGATGATGAGCGAATTGAGCTACCTCGAACTGCACGGCGACCGGATCGCCTACCGGGAAGCCGGCCACGGCCACGCGCTGCTGTTGATCCACGGGATGGCAGGCAGCTCGGCCACCTGGCGGGAGATCATCCCCCAGCTCGCCAAAAAATACCGCGTGATCGCGCCTGACCTGCTCGGTCACGGCGAGTCGGCAAAGCCACGCGGTGACTACTCGCTGGGCGCATTCGCGGTCTCGCTACGTGATCTACTCGACGAGCTCGGCGTGTCTCGTGCCACCGTGGTCGGGCAGTCGCTCGGCGGCGGCATCGCGATGCAGTTCACCCATCAGCACCGCGACTACTGCGAGCGCCTGGCTTTGATCGGCAGCGGCGGCCTCGGCCCGGAACTCAGTCCGGTGTTGCGGATGCTGTCCGCGCCCGGCGCCGAGTTGCTGTTGCCCGTCGTGGCCCCGCGACCGGTGCTAAACCTCGGCAACAAGCTCGGATCGTGGCTGACCTCGGCCGGCATCCGCGCGCCGCGAGCCGGTGAGATGTGGCAGGCGTACTGCTCACTGTCCGATGCGCGGACCCGCCAGGCGTTCCTGCGCACCTTGCGCTCCGTCGTGGACTACCGCGGTCAGGCCGTCAGCGCGCTCAACAAGTTGCACGTCGCCGCCGGCCTACCCACGGTGCTGATCTGGGGCGACCAGGACCGGATCATTCCGGTCGCACACGCCTACGCCGCCCACGACGCGCTGGATGGCAGCCGACTCGAGGTACTCGAAGGCGTAGGGCACTTCCCGCACGTGGAGGCGCCGGCGGCCGTGGCGGACATCCTGGAGAACTTCATCGCGTCGACGACGCCGCAGGCGACCGCCAATTCGGTGACACTGGGCAGGTAGGCACGGCTCAGCGGCTGAGATCCCACTGTCCGTAGTCGGCCGCGAGGACGTCGTCCACATCGACATTGATCCCGCCCAGCAGCGGGCCGGGATTCGACGGGCTGTTGACGACCGCCTGGTACAGCACCGCCATCGGCTCGCGCTGGCCGTGCGACCATGACCGCGTTTGCCACGCCCAGCGATGCCCCGCGCTGGACGAGGTGCCGATCACCCCATCCCTGATCGCCCACCCACACGCGTTGTAGTGGCCGTAGATACCGGTGCGGCCCACGCCGAGGACCGAGTTGATTCCCCGAAACCATTCGACGGCAAGGGTATTCCAGGTGTTCTCGTCGATATCGTCGTCGACACTGAAGAAGATCGGCGCCGAGTTCGGTCCGCCTGCCGCGGCGTGCAGCTGCTGCGCCGTTTGAGCGTCCGCGACACCGCCGTCGTGGCCGCGGGTCAGATCCGACGGGGTGGCCGGCCATCCGGGCTTGCCGTACTGGAAGTTGCTGACGATGTGCAGGCCGGCGGCGCGCAACGAGTCCGCGTACTCGCGGGTGAGGGGCTTGGCCTCGAAATGGGCTCCCGGCCGCTCCGCGGAGACGTAGTTGATCACACCGGCGTACCCCGCCGCCCTGATCTCGTCCGGTGCGATCCTTTTCTCCGCAAAGTCAATCAGCTGGATGTCCGCGGCGGACGCGTGCCGCATGCCGAACGGCGTTGCCAGCGGCACCAGACTCAGCAGTGCCGGAGACAACGCGTACTTGAGGGCATCGCGTCGTGAAACAGATCGTGGCGCAGCCGAATCGGGCACGGCGAGATCGTAGCAAAGCCCGCTACAGTCCCTGTTCTTTCAGCCAGGACACGATGTGACCGGCAAGGGTCGGCCACTCGGGTTCCAGCGTCACGCTGTGCCCCATGTCGGGGATGATCGTCGCTTGGGTGCCATAGGCCTTTGCCGTTTTGTGCACGACGGAGGGAGGATAAATCTCGTCGTACTCTCCCCCGGCCACCAGCAACGGCGTGGTCACTCGTGCGGTCTTGACGAGGTTGAGCGCGACCATGTCGCCGATGATTGCCCGCGTACTGTCCGGCTGCAGACGCGCTATGCCTTCGGCTACCACGGATTCCGGCGTCGACGGCGCAAAGAGCAGCCCGCGCGCACCGGCCAGCGTTCCACCGTACATGTCGGCGGGCCGGCCGGTGACGGCGAATCTCTGGCAGCCCCAAGGGTGTTTGCGCATGGCCCGCAACAGGGTGCGCAGGTGTCCGCGTGGCGGTGCGGCTGCCAGCAGGACACCGGCGGGGGCGTCGTTGCTTTCCAAGTACTTCTGCACGATAAATCCGCCCATCGAGTGCCCGATCAAGACAGGATGTGGCGCAAGCGATTTGGCAATCGAGGTGACGTCTTCGACGTAGTCCGAGATCGAGCACAGGCGAAGGGGTTTGTCCGCCGGGCTCGAGCCATGGCCGCGAAGGCTGGGTGCCAAGACGCGAAACCCGTGTTCGGCGAAGTAGTCCAGAAAGTGCACATCCCAGCTCCATCCACCCTGGAATGCGCCGTGCACGAAGAGCAACGGGTGTGGGTGCTCTTTGCTGGGCTGACCCTTGTCGATGATTTCCAACATGATTTCGAATCCCTATCGAGGCGTTGATGATTGGTTGTTGTGGATTCGTTGCAGTATGGGCGGCGGACTGATTTGCGGACCGACATCTTTTGATGTCAGAGCCGATGGTCGGCCTTGATGAACTGCGCGGCGCGCTCGCCGATCACGACGCAGGGTGCCATCGTGTTGCCGGTGGTTATGCGCGGCATGATCGATGCGTCGGCGACGCGCAGATTCTCGAAGCCGTACACGCTGAGCCGTCCGTCGACCACCGACATCGAGTCGCGGCCCATCTTCGCCGTTCCCGACTCGTGCCAATAAGTGGTCACCGCGTTGCGCAAGTACGTTTCCAGCTCGTCGCCGGTCAGGTTGCCCGGCATGACTTCCCTGGTTACCAACGGCCGCAGCTCACTGGAATTGCCGATTTCGCGCAGGGTTTCGATGCAGGCGATCGCCGTCTTGACATCGTGCGGATCCGACAACGCGCTCGCTTCGATCCGAATCGGATCGTGCGGATCGGGCCCGGTGAGTCGCACCCGGCCGCGGCTTTTCGGATGCGTGAGTGAGCCGAATAGGGTCCAGGCGTTCTGTGGCACGACGTATTTCGCGTTGTTCTCCGGCGTGGCCATCGGCAATGCACCCAGGCAAGCGAAGAGATCCGGTCCATCAACGTCGCCGAGTCCGGAGTCCCAGAACAAAGCCGCCCCTGCCTGGGTGCTGGCTTGGACGTTATCGGGAAACTCCCATACGCAGCCGAACCCGTAGTGGTCTTGAAAGTTGTGTCCTACCCCGGGCAGGTGCTGACGCACCCGGACTCCGACGCGGCGCAGTTCGTCGGTGTCGCCTACACCGGACCGCATCAGCACCTTGGGGGTGTGAATCGCCCCGAGGGACAACACCACCTCGGTGTCCGCGGTGATGTGGTGGACGGCGCCGTCGTGGATCACCTCGACGCCGGTGGCCCGATCGCCCTGGAATGTCACCCGCGTCACCAGGGCATGCGGCACCACGGTCAGGTTCGGCTTGTCCAGATGAGGCGCCGTGTAAGTGCGGAAAACGGAGAGGCGCTTTCCGTCGCGGTATCGCACGTCGGTGATCGCGGCACCGCGCATCTCCTCCATCAGCCGGCCGTTGGGGCTCTGATAGGTCGGAATCCCCAGTGTCCTAGCGGCTTTCAAAGCCGTCGCGGCGACCGGATGCACGTCGGGCGTCGGCTGCACGAAGACCGGCCCGCCGGTGCCGCGATGATTCGGCTCACCCGTGCCGTGCCAGTCCTCCAGTTGCCGATACAAATCCAGGACCGGCTCGTAACCCCAGGCCGGTTCGCCGGATTCGGACGCGAAGAGGTCCCAGTCGCTGCGGTGTCCGCGCGCCCAGATCATCACGTTGATGCTGGAACCGCCGCCGAGCACCTTGCCCATCGAAAACGGGATCGAGCGGCCGTTCAGCCCCGGATCGGGCTCCGAGGCAAATCCCCAGTCCCGGTCGGTGCCCAGGTTCAGCGGCCACTGGTCGGCCTCGGTGACGCTGGACACTTCATCGCTGCCGCCGGCCTCCAGGAGCAAGACCGTCACATCGGGGTTTTCCGCCAACCGTCCGGCGATGACCGAACCCGACGATCCCGCCCCGCACACGATGAAGTGATAGCGCGGTCCTAATACAGCATTCACGATGGCTCCTACCGACTCGCTAGGTATAGTTTCCAATATCTAGCCACGCGCTGCCGAACCGGATGGTTCACCCTTGTCGCGAATTACCGCGTGACTGAACCTGATTCGGAGCACTCGTCGATACGGTTGTCTCGTGTGACGAGAATTACCGGCCTTCAGCTGCTTTCACGAGTCGACTAGCAAGGAAGCCAACCACGCCGCGCAGCAGTACGCGCATAATTCGTCCCGTGCCGCGCACACTTTCAGTGAAGGATCCCGTCCAGCGGATATCGGTGCCCCCCGCGAGGTTGGCCGTTAGCAACATCTCGGCCCGGTAGCCGCGTGCCGGCAGTGGTGGTCCGATCTGCAGGTAAACGTGCCGGCGGTCTTGTTCGTAGGTGATCGTCTCTTCTCTCATCAGCATCGGCCAGACACCCACTTTGCGCACCGCGCCGACGCCAGCGGGTGCCGGATCGCCTCGCCGCTCCCAACTCGATTGGACGATAAGTGGTTTCGCCCATTCGGACCAGTGGGCGCCGTCGGTCTCCAGGCCGAATACAGTGGCGGCCGAAGCGCTTGTCGTTCGGTTGATCTCGAATGTGAAGACTTTGCCGGACATCTCACCGGCTCGCAGGCGCCGTCGCGGTCGCGGGCCGCAGCATGCGGGCGCTGATCAAAGCCGAAAGCCAACCGGGTGACAAGCGCCCCCCGGCAGTCATGATCCGGTTGCGCCACCCGGGAACCGCGACGGCGCGGCCTCGGTCGAGCGCGCGCAGGCCGGCGGCCACCACCGGTTCGGGTGCGGCCAGGTGCCGGTAGATCGCGGTGTGCGAGACATCCGATCCCAGCGCATCGACGAATCCCGTCCGGGTGGGTCCCGGGCACAACGCGGTCACCGTGACGCCCGCGCCGCGGGTTTCCGCCCACAAAGCCTGGCTGAGCGACAGCACGAACGCCTTCGAGGCGCCGTAGGTGGCCTGGTAGGTCCCGGGCTGAAACGCGATGGTGGAAGCGACGTTGAGAATGCCGCCGCGACCGCGAGCGATCATGCCGGGCAGTACCGCGTGGGTGAGCCGGACCAGCGCGTCGATATTGACCGCCACCAGCTCGTGCTCGCGGTCGGCGTCCAGTTCCGCGAATCGGCCATAGGTGCCGAACCCGGCGTTGTTGACCAGCACCTCGATCGTGTGCCCCGCCAGGCGGGCCGCGAGGGCATCGACACCGGCCTCGGTGCCGAGGTCGCCGATGACCAGTTCGACCTCGACGGGGTTCGCCTGGCGTACCCGCTGCGCTACCGCGTTGAGCCGGTCCCCGTCACGTCCGGCAAGCAGCAATGACAAGCCGCGCTTGGCCAGCAGGTCGGCGAAGACCGCGCCGAGACCGGAGCTGGCACCCGTGATCACCGCCCACCCGGTCGTTGATTGAGATGACATTTCCACTCCTTCCGAAGATGTGAATGCTCTTAACATAAATGATGCATGTTAATGTCGTCA
The DNA here is from genome assembly GCF_041287235.1 of Mycobacterium sp. pR1184. NCBI lineage: Bacteria > Bacillati > Actinomycetota > Actinomycetes > Mycobacteriales > Mycobacteriaceae > Mycobacterium > Mycobacterium sp. pR1184. The sequence continues at coordinate 57,957 of NZ_JBGGKR010000009.1, forward strand.
ACATGTCCGGAAAGAAGGCCCCCACGGTGGCGCAGGCGCGCCGGGACAGCTACCATCACGGCGACCTCAAACAAGCGCTGACCAGTGCAGCGCTGGCGCTAGTGGCCGAGCGGGGGCCGAAGGGCTTCACCTTGACCGAGGCGGCCCGGCGGGCGGGCGTCAGCGCCGCGGCGCCATACCGTCACTTCACCGACAAGGCCCACCTGCTCGCTACCGTTGCCGAGCAGGGGTTTCTCGACCTCCACGCCACACTGACCGCCGGCGCCGATGCCGCGCCAGGACCGACCGACAAGCTGATCGAAATCGGTCGCGCTTACGTGCGCTGGGCAATCGGGCATCCGGACCAGTACCGGGTCATGTTCGGCGCGGATACCGACAAAACCAAGCATCCGAGCTTGGCTGTCGCCGCAGTTCAAGCGTTCGGAGTGTTGCTTGACGCAATTGCCGGATGCCAGGCCGCCGGGTTGCTGCGCGGCCGGGCGCCGCGCGAGGTGGCCGGACCGCTGTGGTCGCTCGTGCATGGCATCGCGTCCCTTGCCATCGAGGGCGAGCTACGGAATGTCGAAATCGACCAAGACCCCGAGGACATGGTCTCCGACGTCCTGACCGACTTGTTCAAGCGCTGAACCGGATGCGTCGGCGGCGCCGTCGCCCGGCATCTCAGCAAACAAGGCTGCCGTCGGGTTGGGCACCGCGCGGACCATTGGCTCACAACATGTTCCGACTCTTGGTCGGCTCCGCGCCACCGGGAGCAGTTATCCAGCGGACCTCGCCGTCGAACGAAAATCGCCGCTACCTAGTATTGAAGGGCACCGATGGCGCGTTGCGTCGATTAGCTGATCGAACTATAGTCTGGACACATGTCCAATTTGCTGTCACGGAGTTCGGGAGCCCGTTGATCGCAATGGATTCGGCGCCTCCCGCGTTCGTTAACCAGCAAAGAAGAGTTGAGTATGCGAATTGCCTTGCTGTCCTACCGTAGTAAGACCCATTGCGGCGGACAGGGCGTCTACGTACGACATCTCAGCCACGGTCTGGTGGAACTCGGTCACGATGTCGAAGTGTTCTCCGGGCAGCCGTATCCGGAACTGCTCGATCCTCGGGTGCGATTGACCGAGGTGCCGAGCCTGGATATGTACCGAGAGCCCGACCCGTTCCGGATCCCCCGGCCCAGCGAGATCCACGATTCGATCGACCTGCGGGAACTTCTGACCGTGTGGACGGCGGGCTTTCCCGAGCCGCGGACTTTCACGCTGCGCGTCGCGCGCCTGTTAGCCGAGCGCGCATCCGAGTTCGACGTCGTCCACGACAACCAGAGTCTGGGAACCGGCCTGTTGACCATCGCCGCCACCGGAATGCCGGTGGTGGCCACCGTGCACCACCCCATCACCCGTGACCGGGTGCTCGACGTCGCGGCGGCTAAGTGGTGGCGAAAGCCGTTGGTACGCCGCTGGTATGGATTCCTGGACATGCAGCAACAAGTGGCACGTCAGATCCCGGAGCTCTTGACGGTCTCGTCGTCTTCGGCCGCCGACATCGTCTCCGATTTCGGAGTGCGGCCCGAGCAACTCCACGTGGTGCCGTTGGGCGTGAACACCGAGCTGTTCAAACCGGGTTCGGGTCCGCGCCAGCGCGGCCGGGTGATCGCGATCGCCAGCGCTGACACGCCGCTGAAGGGCGTGGCCACCCTGCTGCACGCGGTCGCTAAGACTCGGGTGAACCGTGATGTCGAGTTGCGGCTCGTCGCCAAGGTGGAACCCAACGGGCCCACCCACAAGCTCATCGCGGAACTGGGGATCTCCGACATCGTGCACATCACCAGCGGGCTCACCGACGCCGAGCTGGCCGCCCTGTTCGCCTCGGCCGAGGTCGCCTGCATACCGTCGCTCTACGAAGGGTTTTCGCTGCCCGCGGTGGAGGCGATGTCGAGTGGTACCCCGATCGTCGCGAGCCGGGTGGGTGCGCTGCCCGAGGTCCTCGGGACCGACGGCGCCTGCGCCGAACTGGTCCCGCCCGCCGACGTCGACGCGCTGACCCGCGCACTCGGCGACCTCCTGGACTCGCCGGAAAAGCGCCGCAGCCTTGGCAAGGCGGGTCGGGCGCGCGCAGTCAGCGTGTTCAGCTGGGAAGCCGTCGCCGCACAGACCGTCCGGATCTATGAGCGCGCGATCGCACGAAGTGCCCTCACCGAAGGCGAATTGCAATGCTGACAGTCGATTTCGATCGCCTCGGCATCGGGCCTTCCAGCAAGGTGATCGACGTAGGCTGCGGAGCCGGCCGGCATGCGTTCGAAGCGTACCGACGCGGTGCCGACATCATCGCGTTCGACCGCGACGAGGCCGAGTTGAAGTCCGTCGAAACCATTCTTCGGGCGATGGCCGAAAACGGCGAAGCGCCCGCCGCAGCAACGGCGGAGGCGGTCGTCGGCGATGCGTTGAGCCTGCCGTATCCAGACGAGACATTCGACTGTGTCATCGCATCCGAGATTCTGGAACATGTCACCCAAGACGACGCGGCGATCGCGGAATTGGTCCGGGTGCTCAAAGTCGGAGGGACCCTAGCGGTTTCCGTGCCCCGCTGGCTTCCCGAACAAGTGTGCTGGCTGCTGTCCGACGAGTATCACGCCAATCTGGGCGGACACATCCGCATCTACCGGGCCAGTGAACTTCGGGACAAGATCGCCGCCAATGGCCTGGAATTAACCCATTCGCATCATGCTCATGCGCTGCATGCGCCGTTCTGGTGGCTGAAATGTGCTGTTGGAGTTGAAAATTCCGACCATCCGGCGGTGACCGCCTACCACAAGCTTCTGGTGTGGGACCTGATGCAGCGGCCGAAGCTCACCCGGTTCGCGGAGTCGGTGCTCAACCCGCTCGTGGGCAAGAGCGTGGCGATGTACTTCATCAAAGCGCAGAAGGCGGGAACCGAAGCAACTCTGGGGAATGCAGTTGCGTCGATATAACCCGCCGGCCGTTCCGGGTGTGTTGAGTCCGGAGCAGTGTCGCCAGACAGCCCTGTCCATCGCCGCCGAGCAGGAGTCGTCGGGTGCCATCCCCTGGTTCCACGGCGGGCACACCGACCCGTGGGATCACGTCGAATCCGCCATGGCGCTCACCGCGGCCGGATTACTGGAACCGGCCCGGGCCGCCTACGAGTGGAGCCGGCGTAATCAGCGGCCGGACGGATCCTGGCCGCTGCAATTCCGTGCGGGAACAATCGAGGACGCCAACAGCGACAGCAATTTCTGCGCCTACATCGCCACCGGCGTCTGGCATTACGTGTTGGTCACCGGTGACAAGTCCTTCGCCACATCGATGTGGCCCATGGTGCACAAGGCCATCGACTTCGTTATCGACCTGCAGGTCGGTTACGGCGAGATCTGTTGGGCGCGAAGCGAAACCGGTCCGGTGCGCGAAGCTCTACTCACCGGTTGTGCCAGCGTGTATCACAGCATCCGGTGCGCATTGGCGCTGGCCGCGCTGGTGAGCGATCCCCAGCCCGAATGGGAGCTGGCCCTGGGCCGGCTGGGCCATGCGCTGGTCGCGCATCCTGAGGCGTTCACCGAAAAGGACCGCTACTCGATGGATTGGTACTACCCCATCCTCGGCAGCGCGCTGCGGGGCCCGGCCGCCGCCGCCCGCATCAAGCACCGCTGGGACGACTTTGTCGTCGACGGCCTTGGCATCCGCTGCGTCGACGACCGGCCGTGGGTGACCGGCGCCGAAACCTGCGAGCTGGTCATGGCGCTCGAGGCGATGGGTCAACGGTCGGTCGCCCACCAGCAATTCGCCGCAATGCAGCATCTGCGTGAAGAAGACGGCTCGTATTGGACGGGATTGGTATTCGCCGACGGTAAGCGCTGGCCCGAGGAACGCACGGCGTGGACGGGCGCGGCGGTGATCTTGGCGGCAGATGCGCTGTCGGACACCACCGGAGGTGCCGGGATCTTCCGCGGCCACGACCTGCCGCTGGGCCTGCAGACCGACTTCGATTGCGAGTGCGTGGTTACCGGCCCGGGTCGGTAATTTCGATCGGCTCGCCGACCTGACCGCTGGTGCGTTCGAGCACCCGTAGCGAGCCGAGCGCGGAGATCTCTCGGAATTGGCCGGAATCTATTGCGCGGCAATAGATGTAATAGGGTGGCCGCCCGCCGTCCTTCGGATCGGGAAACACGTCATGGATGACCAGTGCCCCGCCGACTTGTACCCACTTCGCCCATCCGTTGAAGTCCTCGGTGGCCGCGGCCTCGGAGTGGCCACCGTCGATGAACAAGAACCGTAGCGGTGACCGCCACCCGCGGGCCACGACCGGTGACTTGCCCACGATGGCGACGACGTGGTCGTCCAGCCCGGCGGCGTCGAGCGTGCGACGAAACGTCGGGAGGGTGTCGAACAGTCCGGTGACCTCGTCGACCAACGAGGCATCGTGGTATTCCCAGCCGGCCTGATGTTCCTCGGAGCCGTGATGATGGTCCACCGTGTACAGCACACCGGCCGTCTGCTGTGCCGCTGCACCGAGCAGCAAGGTGGATTTGCCGCAGTAGGTACCGATCTCGACACCGATACCGCCGTCCAGATACCGCAGCGCAGCGTCATAGAGCGCGCGCCCTTCGTCGTCGGGCATGAAGCCCGTGACCTGTTCGGCCAGTGTGAACAAGCGCTCGGGTGCGCTCGTGTTGGTGTTGCTCATCAGCTGAACCTATCGTCCGGCGTGCTTCGACCAACAGCGTGGTCAAAGTCGGTACGCCGAGCCGTTCACCCTGCCAGGCGCAGGCGACGAGTTCGTCTTAACATCGTGCTGTGCGCGCTTTACGTCCCCTCACATCATGTGGTGTGTGCCTCGCGGCGGTCATGATCGCGGGCGCACTGATATTGGCTCCCGCGGTCCTGCCCTTCCGCACGTCGGGTGCCCTGCCGTCGGCCTCCGCCGGCTGTCCTGCGGTTCAAGTGGTGTTCGCCCGTGGCCGATACGAGTCGCCGGGGCCCGGAGTGCTCGGCAACGCGTTCATTAATGCGCTGTCCTCCAAGGTCGGGAACCGCAGCTTCGGCTCCTATGCCGTCAAGTACCCCGCCGATACCCAGGTCGACATCGGCGCCAACGACATGAGTCACCACATCCAGGACATGGCCGCCAATTGCCCGGACACCCGACTCGTGCTCGGTGGCTACTCGCTCGGAGCGGCGGTGACCGATGTGGTGCTCGCCGCGCCGATCGGCGCGTTCGGGTTCGACAGCCCGCTGCCGGCGGGCATGGATCAGCACATTGCCGCGGTTGCGTTGTTCGGCAATGGCAGCCAGTGGGTGGGGCCGATCACGAACTTCAACCCGACCTACAACGACCGGACCATCGAGCTGTGCCACGGCGCCGACCCGGTCTGCAACCCCGCCGACCCGAACACCTGGAAAGAGAACTGGCCACAGCATCTGGCTAGCGCGTACATCGATGCGGGCATGGCCAACCAAGCTGCGGACTTCGCGGCAAGCAAGCTTTAACTCAGCGGCGACCACTCGGCGCGGGCGATCAGCACGTCGCGCAGCAGATCCGCGCGATCGGTGATGATGCCGTCCACGCCGATATCGAGCAGGGCGCCCATCACCGCCGGGTCGTCGACCGTCCAGGCGTGCACCTGACGACCCGACGCGTGAGCGGCCCGGACCAGCGCGGGCGTGATGACCGGCAGGCGACCCAGTCGCGGCGGCAGTTGTAAGCAGTCGCTGTCGTGCAGCAGCCGCCAGGCGTACGCGCGGCTGGCCGGGGTCTTCGCGGCCATGAGTGCCAGGAAGGCGACCGTGCCCGCCGAACTCGCGACCCGTTTGGACAGCAGGCCCAATGCGCGGCGGCGACGCCGGTCGGAGAACGACGTGACCAGCACCCGGTCGTGCGCGTTGAGACGCTCGATGACCTCGACCGTCGGTTCGATGGCCGACTCGGCTTTGATATCGATATTGACCCGCACCTGCGGCAGCGCCACCAGGAGCTCCTCCAGCGCCGGGATCGTCTGCCCCGCACCCAGATCCGCCGTGCGGGCTTCCCGCCACGCAAGGCGGTCGATCGTTTCCGGTAGCCCGCACCGCGCCGGGAGCCGGCGGTCGTGCAGGATCACCGCTACACCGTCTCGGGTGGCACGCACGTCGGTCTCGATGTAGCGGAATCCGAGCTTGGCGGCCTCGTCGAACGCACCCATAGTGTTCATCGGGAACTTGAACGACGTGAATCCCCTGTGCGCCATGGCGATTCGCCCAGTGCTGCGAAGATACTCGCACGCCGGCCCGTCGCCGTGACTCATGGGGCTAAGGCTACGTCGCACGACCGGGATCGGCCGGGGAAAACTGCCGAATTCTTACTGGCGGCCGCGCGGGTGGGCGTCAACCGGCGCCCCCGATCTCGGCTGGACTGTACGCAATCCGGCGCACAGCCGAGCCGTGAAGTGCATTGACGTGGCCGCTGAGGCTGGGATTGAATGCAATCTGCACCCGCCGAGAGGACCCCGCAATGCCGCGCCTGAATCCCGTTCCCAGAGGTGAGGTCGATGACGAGTTCACGCTCAAGATGTACGACTTCATGTTCGGCGACCGCGACCCGGTGGCCCAACCGGGCGCCGTCGGCGGTACTTCCGGGAACTGGTGGACGGTGATGGCACAGTCCCCCGCCGCGCTGCGCCACGCGGTGCGCGGCTTTCGTCTGTACCGCGAAGAAGTCAGCCTCCGGCCCGATCACCGTGAGCTGGGCCAGATCAGGGCGGGCTGGGTGGTGGGTAGCCAATTCGTTTACTCCCAGCATTGCAAGGCGTGCCGGTCGGCAGGGATATCCGAGGAGAAGATCGCTGCGATCCCGTCGTGGCAGACCGCCGACTGCTTTGACCACACCGAGCGCCTGCTGCTTGCCTACGCGGATTGCCTTGCGGGCCAGCAGGGCCGGGTGCCCGAGCAGTTGTTCACCCAACTGCGCGAAGTGTTCACCGACACTGAGATCCTCGAATTCACCTACACCACAACGATGTACGTCATGCACGCGATCATGTCGCGGGCGCTGCGCCTGGAGTTCGACGACGTCGACGACCCGATTGTGGAGGTCCACGACCCCAAGGGCGGCGGGGTACTCGACATCGGGGCCGCGACGTCCGGGGGCCACTGAGATGACCGAGATCGACGGTCGGTCGGACGTGGCCTACCGGCTGATCCGTCGCGCGATCGCGGAGGGCGACTTCGAGCCGGGCTCCCGGCTGGTCGAACAGCGCATCGGCGAGATGTTCGACCTGTCCCGCACCCCGGTACGAGAAGCTTTGCGGGCCTTGGCCGCCGACGGCCTGGTCGTCATCGAGCGCAACCGCGGTGCGGTGGTGGCGACGATGTCCGAGGCCGACATCCGCGACCACTACGAGCTACGCGCCAGGCTGGAATCGCTGGCCGCCGAGCGTGCCGCCGCCCGGATGGATGCCGAGGGAATCGCGGCCCTCGACGCGGCGATTGCGGACTTCGACGCGGGAATCGAGTTGGTGTCGAGCGGCTCGTTGGATGCGGGTTTGCGCCGAATCACAACCGCCAACAATGCTTTTCATCATCGCGTTGTCGAGGGTTCGCGTCATCGAAGGTTGTCGGTGCTGCTCGCGCACGCGGTTGATATTCCGTTGATATATCAGGTGTTCCGCAATCAATCGCGGGGCGATAGGGAACGCTCTAACCTGTTCCATCGAATGGTGCGTGACGCGATCGCGGCAGGTGAACCCGAGCGGGCCGCAGCGTTGATGGCCGAGCACATCATGCAAGGCCGCGACTGTGTTCTGGCGTTGAGATCGCACCCGCATCCCGAAGCCCACACCCATGCCTCGTGATCGGCATAGCGGTGCTGCACACCTCAGGCTTCGTAGCTGACGTGGTACCAGTGCCTGACCGGCTTGTGGCCCGTGTCGGCTTGGCCCGTGTCCGTCGCGCTCAACACATGGACGTAGGTTGCATCGGGGTTGTGGGCTTCGATGTAGCGCTGCAGCTCGTGAATAACCGCGCTGTGCGGCTGGTCGGGATTGGCTAGCGCCCTGACTCGGTGTGTCCGCGGCACACCGAGGATTATGCCGACGTACTCTTCGATGTGCAGCATGCTCTATTGCCTTGTGGCGCCAGCTGATTAGCGGCCTTGCGCACCCGAAGGCCAATGTAGCCGAGTGCCAACCCGGCTCCGATCTCGCCCGCGGCGGTAAGCCAGGAGAACCACGTGACATTGACGCGCGGTCCATAGCTGAAGCTGTCCTGATAGTCAGGCAGAAACGTCGGCAGGACGTGCGCATAGGTGAACAAGGCGGCACTGCCCCAACCAACGAAGGACGCAAATCGGGGGGCCGATCGATGTCGGCGCAGCACCAGCACCAACGCGACAACGACGAGAAGGCCCTGGATCATCCCGCCGGCCATGATCGCGGGCGGAGATGCCGTCATCCCGCGCCGAAAATGATCGACGCCATGCAGTCCGAATGCCGCAACGAACGCGATCATCGCCACGGTCAGGGACCGGTCCGCCGACAGCGGATTCGAGTTGTTGGACATCTTTGTCTCCCAACGTCGTCTACTACGAAGGGTAGTAGACGGGGCCGTGGATGTAAACGGGTTGGGACCAAAGAAAGGCAACGCCGATGATTTCGGCTTCGATTTAAGAATTCGGCGGTGCCAAGACGCCGGTTATGCGTTCGTGATTGCCCTGCGGGCCGACCCGATCATTGGGTATCGAACCGCCCGAATGCTTTACGCGGGAGTGTCGCCGCTCGAATAAACCGTGAAGTGACGGCCACCGACGCCAACTGCGTGGTCAACCTCGGCAGCACCTCGGCGGCCCCGAAATGCCGGGTGACGCCGCATGGATTCGGTGCGTTCGCGCTCGCGTCGCCGGGCTGCGATCCACGCCGGGTGGGACTGAAGGAATATAACCGTCGAACCTGGTGCATTCGCCATGATCCTCAGCTCCTCTCCGCGCAACCGACTCAACCGCAAAGCAACGGGCGTGTTATGTGTTCGTGTCCAGGATGCCCAGCCAATCCTGAGACCAAACCAAGCGTGATCATGAGAATTGACCGTGAATTCATCCCAAATCCCGAGCTAGCGCCGTTCCGCCGTCCGTTTCGGGCGACAGCGATACGAATGCTAGCGACGGCTACCGACACAATTTCCGTTTCGACCCCGTACCGCCCGGGCTGCTATCGTCGCTTGCTTATGCCTGAGATGGACCGTCGCCGGATGATGCTGACGACCGGGATCGGAGTGCTGGCCGCCGCGCTCCCTATCCCCGCGGCCAGCGCTTATCCCGGGCGGATCGCACCGCCCAACGCTCCTAGCGGGCAGGCCGGAAACTACATCTTCTCCGACGAGTTCGATGGTCCGGCCGGGTCGGCCCCCGACCCGTCGAAGTGGGCCATCGCGAAAGCCCGCGAGACGATCAAAGACCCGACGTATTGGGAGCTGCCCGAGCACATCGGGCAGTACCGCGACGACCGCAAGAACGTGTTCGTCGACGGCAATTCCAACCTTGTCTTGCGCGCCGCGAAAGACGGCCCCACCTACTTCAGCGGCAAGGTGCAAAGCCTGTGGCGTGGCGGCGTGGGCCACACCTGGGAAACCCGGGTCAAACTGAACTGCTTGACCCCCGGCGCCTGGCCCGCTTACTGGCTCGGCAACGACGATCAGGGCGAGATCGACGTGATGGAGTGGTACGGCAACGGCAGCTGGCCGTCCGCCACCACCGTCCACGCCAAGGCGAACGGCGGCGAGTGGAAGACCCACAACATCGCCGTCGACAACGCCTGGCACACCTGGCGATGCCAGTGGGACGAGGCCGGCATCAGGTTCTGGAAAGACTATTCCGACGGCGCCCAGCCGTATTTCGACGTGCCGGCCAGCTCGCTGCCGGATTGGCCGTTCAACGGCCCGGGCTACACGGTGTATCCGGTGTTCAACCTCGCCGTCGCCGGCTCCGGTGGCGGCGATCCCGGGCCGGGCAGCTACCCCGCCGACATGCTCGTCGACTACATCCGCGTCTGGTAGCCGGGGTCAGGCCGGTATCCGGTCCCCGGCGAACCACGCGCTGGCCACCGCGTGGGTCTGCGGCGGCGGCAGGTGCGGGTTGCCGGCGCCCAGCTGACCGACTTTGACCGTCCACACCGGCCCGGTGCGGTCGTCGATGCAGGACTGTGCGTCGGGGCGGCATAGCACCGTGGCGTTGGGACCGCCGTTGCTGCACCCGTAGCCGCCGACGTAGCCGTCGTCGCGCCCGCCCCAGGCCCCGCCGTTGCGCAGCAAGCAGCGGGTGCCGTCGTCAAGAACGAGCGCATACGGTTCCGGTGCGGCGGGCGGGTGCACCGGCGGGAGCTGACCGTTATAGGCGACCCGATGCAAACGTTGGTCCCACGGATCGTCCACACACAGCAGCGTGCCCGGCGTCGACGGCCAGCAGGTCGCCGCGCCGGCCACGCTCGGAGAGCACGCATAGACATCGTCGGCCATGGCCGCGGGTGATGCCACGCAGTCGCTGACCACGGCGAGGTTGCCGTCGGGTGGGGTCTCGTGAAAGCCGTTGACGGGCTGCCCCTGGGATCCGACGGCCACCGTGGTGATCTGCTGAGTGGGTGGCGGATCGGCACTTGCCGGCCCGGCGAACCCGGCCATCACCAGGACGGCGACCGGCACCACAGCAACTCGAGAAGCGTTCACCGGGCTAACAATCCCCTACGCGGGCCCGCATTGAAAGGGTGGCGCGCTAGATAGCCGCGACCGGCCGGGTGCCGGAATCCAGAGCTAGGCAGCGTTTCAGCAATGCTTCGGTTGGTGGCTGGCGGAAGGCTAGCACCATCTGCTCGCAACCGAGCCGCTCGAACTCCGGCAACAACGCCAGCTGTTCATCCACCTGGCCGGCTTCGGCCGGATGCAGCGACAGCTGCGCCGAGCGCAGGATCTCGGCCGGGGCGCGTCGCATTTCGGCACACGCTGCGTCGAGCTGGGCGTTCACGGCACCCCATCGCTGCGGCCCCTCGTGTCCGGGCATGTTCCACATGTCGGCGTGACGCGCGACGACGCGCAGCATCTTGGGCTCGCTCCCGCCGATCACGATCGGCGGGTGGGGCTGCTGAAGAGGTTTGGGCTCGCACAGCGCGTCCTCGAGGGTGAAGAACTGCCCGCTGAAGGTGACCGATTCCTGCGTCCAGAGCATGCGAAGCGCGGTCAGCGCCTCGTCGACCATCGCGACGCGAGTGCCGGGGCCGGGAAAGTCGATTCCGTACCCGCGATGTTCGTCCGCTATCCAGCCGGCGCCGATCCCGAAATAGAGGCGGCCACCCGAAATGTGGTCGACGGTGACCGCCATGTTGGCCAGCACCGCCAGGTTCCGGAACGTCACGCTGGACACCAGGCAGCCGATTCGCGCCCGCTTGGTGACCGCGGCCATCGCGGCCAGGGAGGTCCAGCCCTCGAAATTCGGGTCGGTGTTTTCCCGGGGTCCGTAGAAATGGTCGTAATCCCACACCGCTTCGAAACCCAGGCGATCCGCCGTGCGCCACAACTGCTCGAGCTCGCCGTATTGGAAGCTCAGGTCGAATTTGACCGCGATCTGCATAGCGCGATCTTAGGATCGGCGGCGCACTTTGGCAGGGCGAATAGTCGGCATTCCGGTCTTGTCCCCCACTCGTAAGATGCCAGACGCGCCGGATTAATGACATGCCCGATCGGGCGCCAGAATGCGGCTGAATCGGTTGCGCAGGCAGCTAATTGGCTCAGTGCGTCAGCAGGGCCGCGGCACTCCACGGCCTGCTGCCGGGGCGGCGGGGATCTGGTTGGGGCAGCCGTGCCGCCAGACGCATCATCATCGGCAAGCGGCGGAATCGGTGGGCGGCAACAAGCAGCGATTCCACTTCGACGGTGCGCCAGCCCAGCTCTTCGAAATAGGCCACACCATTTTCCGGGGCGAATAGGAACGGCGCATTTTCCAGCAGGCCCGCCATCTTCTTGTTCATCATCTTTCGCAGACCGGGACCGGCGAAGTCGAGCATCCACCAGGTCACCTCGGGCCGGGAGATCGCCCGGGACAGCGAGACGACGTCGGCGTCGTTGAGATACATCACGAGGCCCTCGGTCAGCACCAAAGCCTTCTGCGCACCGTCGAGCGCGTCGTCGAGGAATGCGTCCCGGGCTTGCGGGTCGGCGAGGTCGACGGCGGTACGGCTCAACTGGCAACGCGGCGTCTGATCGGCAAGCAGTTGTGTTTTCTCCGCGAGTAACGCCGGCAAATCCGCCTCTACCCACCCGAGGTCGGCGGGAAGATCCAACCGGTAAGGCCGGGTGTCCAGGCCGGCGGCCAGATTCAACACCCGATCGCAACCGTTGGCGATGGCCTCGGCGATCGCGTCGTCGATCAGTTTGGTGCGCGCGACCAGCCACCAACCATTGCGCGTCGATCGGGGCACGTTGGCGACGATCGCGCGGCCATGTTCACCGGCCAGCATCCCGGCGAGCGAGTCATGAAACAGCGCGTCGGGGCGAGCCGACTCGGTTGCCCGATGCAATGCCGTCCACCGGGCGGTATCGGAAACATGGGTAATCGTGTGTTCCGCCATAGGTTGGGTTATAGCAGCCACGGCCGTCGGCGTAGCGTGCGCTCATGCCTGATCGAAATCGCCGCTTCCTCTTGCGTGAGCGCCCCACCGGACGTATCGGCCCCAACACATTCGAGTTCAGTGAGGAGGCGATCCCCGAAATCGGGGACGGCGAGGCGCTGGTGCGCGTCGAATGGATCTCGCTCGATCCGACCAACCGGACCTGGATCAATGACACTCCGACCTACCTGCCTCCGGTTGCTATCGGCGAGGTCATGCGTGCGGGCGGGCTCGGCCGCGTCGTCGAATCGAAGAACCCCAACTATTCGGTCGGCCAGATCGTGCAAGGTCTCGTCGGATGGCAGGACTACGTCGTGGCGTCGGACACGATGCCGTTGTTCGCGGTCGACGTCGCCGAAGGCATCTCGCCCAGCGCCTACATGGGCGCACTCGGGACGACGGGGCTCACCGCCTGGGTCGGGATCCGCGATATCGGCAAGCCGCAACCCGGCGAGACCGTTGTCGTCTCGGCCGCGGCGGGCGCGGTGGGCTCGGTTGCCGGCCAGCTCGCCAAGGCCGACGGCGCGCGTGTGGTCGGGATCGCCGGCGGCCCCGACAAGTGCCGGCTGCTCACCGAGGAGCTCGGCTTCGACGCGGCCGTCGACTACCGCGCCGACGACTGGCTCGCCCAGCTGCGGGCGGCCACGCCCGACGGCATCGACGTCGACTTCGAGAACGTCGGGGGCGTGATCATGGACGCGGTCTTCGCGCGCCTCAACATTCGCGCGCGGGTGGCGCTGTGCGGCTTGATCTCCGGCTACAACGAGGCCGACCCACCGCCTGGACCGCGCGCATTCGGCAACCTGCTGATCCAGCGCGCGAAGCTGGAGGGCTTCATCGTGCTGGACCACTTGGGCCGCGCACCCGAGGCAACAAGCGAAATCGCCGGGCTGATCGCCGCGGGCAAGCTGACCCCGCTCGAGACCGTGGTGGAGGGTTTCGAACAACTGCCGACCGCGATCAACATGCTGTTCGACGGTAAAAACGTCGGCAAGCTCATGGTCAAGACGTCGAGTTAGGCCCTACAGCCTCGCCACGACGAGAACTTTCGAGTGATCCGCGGGATCGACGCGCACCGGCACCTGCGCGCCAACGTGGATATGCGGGGCCGTCGACAGCTCGACTGAAATCCGGCGGGTGGCACGGTAGGTGTCTTGATCGGGCAACTGCACGTCCAGCTGCAACTCGTGCCACGACCCCAGCATCGTCGTCGCGATGTTTTCCCGGATGGCCACGATCGTCGCGACACCCTGCAGGCCGTCGCGCATCAACCGGTCGCGATCCGCGCCCAGCGCGTTGAGTTCGGCAACGGCGTCGATCGCGTGCTGCTGGTCAGACCTCGTGACCCGCTGTCCCGCACTGGCTTTCTTTGCTCGCTGGAACCAGCCCATGCAGCGCAGCGTACGTCAATTGACAATCGGGATGGTCAGCAGCGGTGTGAGACGACAGGAACTATCGTGTTTGGCTACAACATTGGTTAGCTGGTGGCTACCGACAGCTTGGAACCACTAGGACGTGACATATGGCCGAGGACGTCGCCGAGCTCGATGCTGTTGTGCCCCAGCTCCACCGAGGCCTGTCCAACCGCCACATTCAGCTGATCGCGATCGGGGGCACGATCGGGACCGGTCTCTTCATGGGAGCCGGGCGAACGATCTCCCGGGCCGGCCCGTCGGTGGTCTTGGTGTACGCGATCATCGGTTTCTTCCTGTTTTTCGTGCTGCGCGCGATGGGCGAGCTGCTGTTGTCGAACCTGAACTACAAGTCGTTCGTCGACTTCGCGGCCGACCTATTGGGGCCCGCGGCAGGGTTTTTCGTCGGGTGGTCGTACTGGTTCGCCTGGATCGTCACGGGCATCGCGGAACTCGTCGCGATCGCGGGCTACCTACAGTTCTGGTGGCCCGCTCTCCCGGCCTGGCTGCCGGCGCTGACCGCGTGTGTGCTGATCCTGCTCATCAACCTGTTCAGCGTGCGCAACTTCGGGGAAATCGAATTCTGGTTCGCCTTAATCAAAGTCGTCGCGATCGTCGGTGTCATCGTCGTCGGAGCCATCCTGCTGGCCACCAATTTCGTCTCACCGCAGGGACATCCCGCGACGATCGAAAACCTTTGGAACAACGGCGGATTCTTCGCCACAGGTCTTGCGGGCATGGTCGGCGGATTCCAGATCGCGTTTTTCGCGTTCGTGGGCGTGGAACTCGTCGGCGCCGCGGCGGCCGAGACTGCGAACCCGCGTCGCACTCTGCCGCGCGCGATCAACGCGGTGCCGCTGCGGGTGGCGATTTTCTACATCGGAGCGCTGTTGGTGATCCTCACCGTCGTCGAATGGCGGCGGTTCGGCGCCAACCAGTCCCCGTTTGTCGCGATGTTCTCGCTGGCCGGTCTTGGCGGTGCGGCGTCGATCGTCAACTTCGTCGTGATCACCGCGGCCTGTTCCTCGGCCAACTCCGGGATGTACTCCACCGGCCGCATGCTCTACGGTCTGGCCGACGAAGGGAGCGCGCCGGCGGTTTTCCGCCGTCTGAACCGCGGTGGCGTGCCGGCGCCCGCTCTGTTGGTGACGGCGGCACTGCTGCTGACCGCCATCCCCGTGCTGCACGTCGGCGGTTCGGTGATCGGTGCATTCATGCTGGTGACAACCATTTCGGCGCTATTGTTCATGTTCGTCTGGGCGATGATCCTGGTCAGCTACCTGGTCTACCGCCGCCGGCACGCACAGCGCCATGCGGACTCCGCCTTCAAGATGCCCGGTGGCCGGGTGATGTGCTGGGTCGTTCTCGCCTTCTTCGCATTCGTCACGTGGACGCTCACGACGGAAAAGGACACCGCGATCGCCCTGGCGTGGTTCCCCGTGTGGTTCGTGCTGCTCGCTGCCGGATGGCTGGTGATCCGGCGTCGCCCAACCCATACCGAGCGTTATCGCCAGTTCCTGGTCGAGATGAACGGGTCCGATCGAGGAAACGGTGCGGGCCGAACTTAGCTGTGCGTGACCCGGGGACCGCTGCCGTTGTTGGGATCGGTAGCCGGTGTGGGCGGCTGTACTTGTCGCATCGACGCCGCCAAGGAGGTGGCGCCCCACGAAAGGAAGACAGCAAATGAACATCGTGCCGACCGGCATCCAAGAGCAGATCAACCGCGTCGATCGCCAACGGAGCCTGTACATCGGGATCAGCACCGGGCTGCTCGCGGTCTGGAGCCTGTACCGGCTGGTCTGGATGCTCTACATCGGAATGACGTTTGGCTGGTTTTTCGGGGCGATGGCCTTCCAGCTGGTGCTGTGGGGTGTGATCGGCACCGCAGCGGCGGTGGCGTCCATCGGGTTCCTGACCCGGTACAACAAAGGTTCTTGAAGCTGAGGGGCAGATAGCTCCGAACCTGCCAGGGTTCGGAGCTATCTTGTTGTGGCGCAAGGGTTTACAGCTGGGCCCAGACTGACTTCGTCTTCAGGTAGATCTCGAGACCCTCCCTGCCGAACTCGTGGCCCCAGCCGGACTGCTTGTACCCGCCGAACGGTACATCGTGGTCGAAGACCAACTGGCAGTTCACCTGAACGCTGCCGGCCTGCAGTCTCTTCATGATCCGGTGAGCGCGGCCCAGGTTCTCCGTCCACGCGGTAGCCGCCAGGCCGTATGTCGTGTCATTGGCCATCGCCACGGCTTCGTCCTCGTCGTCGAACGGCAGGATGCTGACCACCGGCCCGAAGATCTCCTCCCGGTACAACCGCATCGCAGGGTCGACGTTGGTGAGCACCGTCGGGTGCACGAAGTAGCCCTTGCGATCCAGCCGATGGCCGCCGGTGACCACCTCGACGCCGTCCTTGCGGCCCTCGTCGATGTAGCCCATCACCCGGGTCAGCTGCTTCTGGCTGATCAGCGGGCCGCTGACGCAGCCCTCCTCGCTCGGAGCGCCCAGCTTGAACGAGTTCGCCATCATCGAGATGCCTTCCACGACGCGGTCGAACACGCCGCGCTGGGCGAAGATTCGCGACCCGCACACGCAGCCCTGGCCGGAGTGCACGAAGATGCCGAGCGAAGCCATCATGATGGCCTTGTCGAGATCGGCGTCGTCGAAGATCAGCACCGGCGACTTGCCGCCGAGTTCTAGCGTGACCTTCTTCAGGTTGTCGGCCGACGCCCGCACGATCGCCTTGCCGACCTCCGTCGAGCCGGTGAAGGCGACCTTCTGCACATCGGGATGTGCGGTGATCGCCGCGCCCGCGGTGTGCCCGTATCCGGTCAGCAAGTTGACGACACCGTCGGGCACGCCGGCCTCGTGGATGAGCCTGTCCAGCAGCACCGCCGACAACGGCGTCTCCTCGGCGGGCTTGACCAGCAGGCTGCCACCCGCGGCCAGGGCCGGCGCCAGTTTCGCGCTCGCATTGAAGATCGGACCGTTCCACGGGAAGATCAGGCCCACCACGCTGTACGGCTCCTTGAGCGTGTACGCGTGCATGTTGACGTAAGTGTCGGTCGCGATGCCGTCGGTCTTCACGTCGTACGCGACGCCGTTGATCTTCGAACACCAACCGGCGTAGTAGCGGAAGAACTCCGAGCAGGTCGACATCTGCAACTGCGCCTGCATCAGTGGCATACCGGTGTTGAGCGAATCGAGCTGGGCGAACTCCTCGGCGTGCTCGTCGATCAATTCGCCGATCCGCCACAACACCTTCGCCCGCTCACGGCCCGGAAGGTCGGACCACACACCCGACTCGAAGGATGCCTTCGCCCGCGCTGCCGCCTCGTTGACCGCGGCTTCACCGCAATCGGTGAATTCGGTGATGGTCTCTTCGGTCGCGGGATTGATGATCGCGATGACCTCACCCGAGCCGGGGCGCTTACCCAGGTCGTCCAGTACTGCCTGCAGAGTCATCTGTTCCCTTCCCGATCAACCCTGATCGAGCCCGGCGCTCCGGTGCCCGCGAATGCTGGGCACTTGCTTAGCATTGTGATCGTAGCCGGGTCAAGATTCCGCCGTGTCGCCCCCTGGGCGTGGTCTAACGCTTGGCTGCGCTGATCGCCTCGCGCACCGCCGAAACGCAGCGCAGCGCATCGGGTTCGGGTCCCAGCCCGACGTAGTAACTACCGTTCTGCTCGCCACCGAAGCCGGTGATCGTGAATCCTGCGGCATCGTCGGAGACCGCCTCGGTGGCCATCGACGCCTGCGCCAACGGCAGGGAAATGACCGTGGTCCCGCGCTTAGTCCCTTCGGTGACCACCAGCAGTTGGGTCGGATGCAGCACCATCGCGGTCCAGTGCTCCTCGTCGGGATCGGCCGGATTGGCGCGTCGCCGCAACAGCTTGCCGAATGCCGAACCGGCCGGCGGGTTTTCGCTGTGCGTCAGCCACACCTGGACATCGTTGAGGTCGACTTGATGGGACGCGGCGTGCTCGGCCAATTTGCCGCAAATCGGGCGAGGCAGCTCGACGATTCGCACCGACCGGGTGTGGCGCACGTACAGCGGCATGGCTGCATCATGCCCGGGGGCTAAGCCGGCCGCCATTCGCACGGACGAGTGTCTAGTGTCCGGGAGCGATCGCCGTGCGCCATGCCAGCGGGTTGAGTCCGCGGTAGGGATCGTCCTCTCGAAGCTGTCGCAACTCCGCCAGGATTTGCTCGAGCGCACGCTGCGTCTGCCGCTTGACGACCTCCACCCAATCGGCCACACCGATGCCCAGGGGTCTGCTGGTATCGATCGGTGCACCGAAGCGTAAGTACATGCGCTGCGGCCGGGGGATCAGCGTCGGGCCGATCCCCCGCACCAACGGCATCGCCATGTCCGACCGACCGCTGAGCCTACGGCTCAGTGCCGCAGCGAATTTCGCGTAGGCGCTATCCCGAGTCGTCAAACTGCGGTAGACGTCGTCGCCGCCGACCAGACCGGCCGGCACGATCGGATAGCCGTTTTCCACGCAGACCCGCGCGAATCCGGAACGTCCTTGCCAGCGCAGCGAGTACTCCTCGCCCTTGAACTTACCGATCTCGCGTCCCCCGCCGGGAAACACCAGAACGGTCTGGTCGTGCGTCATCAGTTCGCGCGCGGTCTCGGGTGCGCCCACCACGCCCCCGAATGCCGCGATCAGATCGGCTGGTAGCCCGCGCATGCGGCCGAATTGTCGATCGGCCAGCGGCCGCACCCGGGCGCCGATCGTGCGCCGCACCGAATCGGAGATCAGAAATACTTCGGAGCCGGCCTGGGTGTGGTTGCCCACCAACAGGAATCGTCCGTCAGCGATCAAGTTCTCGGTGCCGTCGACGTACGGCCGGGAAAGGTCGACGACGGGGCGCAGACGTTCGGTCATCGAGTCGAGCACGGTGCGCAGCGTCTGCACCCGCCGATTCGGCGCCATGATGGCCGCCAGGTCGATGTCGTCAGTCATGGTTGGCTGAGCGGGAGAAGACGACGATGTGCGACGGTAGGCCGAACCGCCTTGGCGGGGGCAGTGTTTGGAGTCTCATGCCGGGATCGGCGGCTCGGCCGAGTTCCTCGAGGGCCGACAGGCTGTACGCGCGCAGAGCGCTGATGAAGCCATCGTGCAGGCCGGGCCAAATCCAGGACCACGGCACTCGCGTCAGATTGACCGGCAGCGCCAGCGCCGGAAAGAGCAAGGTACGCAGGGGTGACTGGCGTTTGAGGTCGATCACCAAGAACCGCCCGCCAACCCGCGTCGCCTCGGCGATCGCACGGCACGCGATCGACGGCGGCAAGTGGTGGAATGCGAGCGCGAATACCACCAGGTCGTAACTGGCGTCGGGCGCGTCGATCGCAGTGGCGTCGATGACCTTGACGTCGGCGCGCGGGTGGCTGCCCAGCTTCCCGGCGGCGATGTTGGCCACCGAATCGGGATTCACGTCGCTGACGGTGACGGTGGCTGTCGGGTGCAATTCCAGAATCTTTGCCGACAGCTTGCCGTGGCCGGCGCCGAGTTCCAGAATCCTCGGGTTGCTGATGTCGGCGACGACCTTCAACGCCGTGCGGGCGTGCTCCTCATGCTGGTTGCTCAGCGTGCCCAACCGGTCGAGCATCCCGATGACCTTCTGCTTGACGGCGTCCGGCACGTCGTCGCGGTCGAGATACTCCAGTGCAGTGGTCTGAAACCGCCGATCCAGCCAGGACGCCCGTGAACCTCCCCTCGGCATCGTCGCAATCGCCTGTTCAAGAACATTCGCCGTTTCCATGGTCGGTCCCTTTCTGGTTCGCCACCACTATAACAAACGAACCAGTTCGTCTGCGTATGATGTTTTCGTGCGAACCAGGACCGAACTCCGCGACGAGATCCTCGCCGCAGCCCGCGCCGAGTTCGCGCAGTACGGGTTGGCCGGTGCGCGCGTCGACCGCATCGCCCGCGTGGCCAGCGCGAGCAAGGAGCGCCTCTACGCGCATTTCGGCGACAAGGAAGCCCTCTTCCGGGACGTTGTTGCCACCGACGGCGCCGAGTTCTTCCGTGCCGTCGAGTTACGCTCGGATGCGGTGCCCGAGTTCGTCGGCGGGGTCTTCGACCTCGCCCAGCGCCGGCCCGAACACATCCGGATGATCACCTGGGCCCAGTTGGAGGGTTTCACGCTCGACAATCCCGAGGTGGACGGCGTGCATCCGCCCGAGAAGGCCATCGCCGCCCTGCGGCAAGCGCAGGCCGACGGACACGTCGACCCGGTGTGGGAACCCGAACAGCTCATCGTCCTGTTGTTCGCTATTGGCTTGAGCTGGGCGCACTTTCCGGATCCCGCAGCCGCTACGACGGATCCCGCCGTCATCGCCAGCCGCCGCGCCGCCGCCGTCGAAGCGGCCTCGCGCGTCGTCGAACCCAAAAAGCGGTAGATTTCCCTCCCGATGGGCTGCTGCGAATTCCCGGCTGTGGCGGACGGCTGTGACGGAGCCTTCACCGTCGACTCTTCCCGCATCACGTTCGGACGCGGCTGCCTCGCGGAGTTGGGTGACCGAGCTGCGGCGCTGGGGTTGCGGCGGGTGGCCCTTTTCTCCGATGCGCGGGTGGCCGGCCTGCCCATCTTCGCCGCGGCGCGTGACTCGCTGGCCGCGGCCGGTTTGGACGTGATCACCTACACCGACGTACACGTGGAACCGACGGACGCGTCCTTCGCCGAGGCGACGCGCTTCGCCCAACAGGCGAAGCCCGACGGTTATGTCTCGCTCGGTGGCGGTTCGGTCATCGACACCTGCAAGGCCGCCAACCTCTACGCCACCTACCCCGCGGACTTCCTGGCTTACGTCAACGCCCCTATCGGCGAAGGCACGCCGGTACCCGGACCGCTCAAGCCGCACATCGCCTGCCCCACCACCGCCGGCACGGGCAGCGAGGTCACCGGGATCGCGATCTTCGATCTGCTGTCGTTGACGGTCAAGACCGGAATCGCCTCCCCCGCGTTGCGGCCCACCGAGGCGCTCGTCGACCCCGATTGCACGGCCAGCCTGCCCGCCGGAGTCGTCGCGGCGGCGGGCCTCGACGTGCTGTCACACGCCTTGGAGTCCTACACCGCGCGTCCCTACGTGCACCGGCCCGCTGCCCCGCGGCCCAGCCTGCGGCCGATGAGCCAGGGCGCCAATCCGTGGAGCGACTTGGGCTGCAGCGAGGCGCTGCGGGTGCTGGGCCGCAACCTAGAGCCGGCGGTTCGAGACGCCTCGGACAGCGCGGCGCGTGAGCAGATGATGTGGGCCGCGACGCTGGCGGGGATCGCCTTCGGCAACGCGGGCGTGCATGCACCGCACGGCATGGCCTACGCGGTTGCCGGGCTGGTGCGCGACTTCCACCCCGCGGGCTACCCGGACGACGAGCCGCTGGTGCCGCACGGCATGTCCGTGATCGTCAACGCGCCCGCGGTATTTCGGTTCACCGCACAGGCCAGCCCGCAACGGCACCTCGAGGCGGCCCGGCTGCTGGGAGCCGACACCTGCGACGCCGGACCCGACGACGCGGGTGAGGTGCTCGCGACCGAACTCATCCGCATCATGCGCGCGGTCGGCATGCCCAACGGGCTTGCCGGGGTGGGCTATACGCCCGACGACATCACCGCCCTCACCGAGGGCGCCTTCCCGCAGCAGCGCCTGCTGCAGAACGCGCCGCGCGAGATGAGCAAGCCGGTTCTGGCCGATTTATTCGGCTCCGCGATGCGCTACTGGTAGCCGCGCTTACGCGCTGACGAGCTCCGGGTGGAACTTGATTGCCATGCGCCGCATGCCGTCACGCCAGTCGACCGTCGCGGCACCGACGAGCTCGCGCATCCGGCTGGCGTCGGTGGGGTTGCCGCGCAGCGCCTGCTCGCTCTCCTCGAACACCGGTTCCTTGCCGACCAGTGATCCGAGGTAGGTGCACCACTCCTGCAGGCTGACGTTCTGCTCGCCGCACCAGTTGAGAGTGGTGGCCGGCACCGATGCCACCTCGAACAGCTTCGGGATGGTGGCGATGATGTCATCCTCGTGGATCGGGGTGTACCGGGCCGGCCCGCCGGCCGGGACCGGAATCGGGATGCCGGCCAGCATCATCTCCATGTGATAGAACGGCCACCCGCCGTTGTCGCCATAGGGGACGTTGAGGCGGGCGATCGTGGTGGGGACGTTCAGGGCGCGCGCCATCGTCCGGGCGACGACCTCGCCGGCGATTTTCGAGATCGAATAGGTGGGGAACAACGGCTTGTGGTTGTCACCCAACGCGGCGTCCTCGGTCCGGACTTCATCGTCCGGTGGGTCGTACACGGCCCCAGATGAGCAGTGCACGAAGGCTTTTGCGCTACGACAATGCGCCATCAGAAGTCCGACGGATTCGGCGTTGGCGGCCAGATCCGTGTCCCAGTGGCCGCTCTTGGCCACCGCGAGATTCAGGACGTAGTCGAAGTCGTTTGGCAGACCGGCGAAATCGCCGGCGGTCAAGTTGACCGTCTGGCACCGCACGCCCGCTTTCTCGAGATCCTCGCGAACCGCGGGATTGGTGAACCGGGCGATGCCCCACACTTCGTTGTCGGTTGCCAGCGCCTTGGCGACGGGGGTGGCAACTTGTCCGGTCGGACCGGTGATCAGGATCTTTGAGCCGCGCATGCGCTGATGGTAAGCGACGCTCGCCGGGCCGCGACCATCGGCGTAACGTCGCGCACGTCATGGCAGATTCGGTGCGGTTCGTCGACGCGAATGGGCTCAGATTCGCCTATCTCGAGGAGGGCTCGGGCCCGCTCGTGCTGATGCTGCACGGTTTCCCCGACACCGCGCATTCCTGGGACCAGCTGCGCCCGGCGATCGCGGCCAAAGGCTATCGCGCGGTGAGTCCGTTCATGCGCGGCTACCACCCCAGCGGGATCCCGCACCGCGACCCCGATCAAGAGACCCTGGCCCGCGATCCGCTGGCATTGATCGACGCGCTCGGGGCGCGCGACGCCATCGTGATCGGGCACGATTGGGGAGCCTCGGCGGCCTACGGTGCGGCCGCGCTCGGCCCGGATCGCGTGAAAAAGCTGTTCGCCGTCGGCATTCCACATCCGGGCGCGCTCAAACCGACGCTGCGCAAGGTCTGGGGCGTCCGCCATTTCGTGGCCTACAAGCTGCCGGGGGCACCGAACCGCTTCGCGCGCAACGACTTCGCCGCGCTACCTGCTATCTGCCGGCGATGGTCTCCGACCTGGAACCCGGATCCGGGTGAATTCGAGGCCGTGCGCGCCAGCTTCGCGAATCCCGCGAGTCTCGATGCCGCGTTCGGCTACTACCGAAAGCTCTCCCCTCTACCGAGCGCGTCGCTGAAGGCGCGGATCAAGGTGCCGACGGTTGTCTTTTCCGGACTGGATGATCCGGTCGCCGAGCCTTCCGATTTTCGGGGCGCCGCCCGGATGTTCGAAGCCGGTTACGTCGTCGAAGAGGTTCCCGGCGGTCATTTCATGCACCGAGAACATCCCGAGGAATTCACCGAACGGTTGTTGACTCACCTTTGACCCGTTCACTCTTCGCTGTGTGGACGAGAATTTGTGCCTTTGGCAGCCGTTCGCCTCGGTAGAATCAATGCAATCCGCCACGGTGCCGGCCCACACATACCTAGGAGCACGACGCACATGACATCCATGTCGCACGATCCGGCCGTCGCCATCATCGGCGGGCAGTTGACGGCAATGGGCGCCGGCGCCTTGGCTTCTGCAGCCGCCGCGGCACCGATGGTGACCGCACTGGTGCCCGCGGGCGCCGAGGAAGTCTCGATGCAGGCCGCGATGGCGTTTGCCGCCGAGGCCAGCAAGACGTTGGCCGCTCACGCTGCTGCCCACCAAGAGATTTCGCGGACCGGCGCCGCGCTGGTGAACATCACCCGGATGTATGCCCAGACCGACGCGACCGCCGCGGGCGCCCTGCAAACCAACGCGGCGCGCACCACCGCCGTCGAATTCCAAAGTGCCGGCGCGCCCATGTCGAGGTCGTTGGCCAGTCCGGCTCCGGCCACCCGGCTGCTGCGCGCCGAAACGGTGCCGGGCGCGGCTGGGACGCCGGCCCGCACACCGGCGTTGGCCAACCTGGTCGAAGGCGCGGCGGTCGC
Source organism: Mycobacterium sp. pR1184 (assembly GCF_041287235.1). NCBI lineage: Bacteria > Bacillati > Actinomycetota > Actinomycetes > Mycobacteriales > Mycobacteriaceae > Mycobacterium > Mycobacterium sp. pR1184. The sequence goes on from NZ_JBGGKR010000009.1 coordinate 82,098, forward strand.
GCCGACACCCGCGGCCGGGGCGGCCTCGATGCCTACCACCATGAATGCGGCATCAACGTTGCTCAGCGCCGGCAGCGCGCCGCTGAGCACCCTGAGTTCGCTCGGCTCGTCGCTGGGCTCGGTCGGCCAGGGCGGCCTCGGCGGCGCTACCGGCGGCGGTGCATCGGCAGGCGGAGCGGCCGCGAGTGCGGCGGGCGCGAGTGGCGCAGCCGCGGGTGGGAGCGGGCCGGCACTGGCGTCCTCGCTGACGAACGACGACGGTACCCCGGAGTCCAAAGACGCCGACGGCAAGCAAACGGGTGAGCAGCTGCTCTGAGGTGCAGCACCTCAGAGCCCCGGCTGATCCTCGATGATGCCCAGCCAGATCTGGGCGGCGTCGATGGCTACCTTCTCGCTGATAAAGGCGTGTTGAGTGCCGGTGTAGATGTCGCGGAACGCGCGCTCGAGGCGAGTGCCCTCGCGGATCGAGCTGGTCCCCGCAACCAGGTGGGCCCATTCGGCGCAGCTTCGGGCCGTATCGGTGGCGTAGACGGCGGCCACCCGCATGTCCGCGCGCAACGCCGGGGTGAGGTCGTCGCCCGCGGCCACCGCGGCCTCGGCGGTGGTGAAGGCGTCGAGCACCAGAAGACGCGCCGCGCGCCAGGCCGCGCGATGGTGTGCGAGGCCCTTCTGGAAGGTGGGGCGGCTGGCCAGCGACGCCATGTCGCTCATCCGGAATTTGGTGGCGGCAAGTTCCTGCACGTCGTCGAGCATGCTCTTGGCCACGCCCAGCGCCCACGATGCGTGGCCGGCGGCGGTGACCGGCATCAGGCCCATTCGGGTGGCCGGCGACGTCCCGCGATGCGGCCGGCGGGCGAAGAGTTCGAAGGTGCGACCGGCCGGCACGAACACATCGGAGACGCTGTAGTCGTAGGACCCGGTTCCCTTGAGCCCCTGGACATGCCAACCGTCGTTGAAGCTGACCTGGTCTCGCGGCAGCACGGCGACGTGCATCTCGGGCAGGCCTTCGCTGATCCAGCGCACCTCGCCGTTGTCCAGCGGCAGAAATCCGGCCGCTACGTATTCGGAATGGCCGATGCCGGAACCGAAACTCCACGAGCCGCTCAGCTGATAACCGCCGTCGACGACGATCCCCTGGCCGTTGGGAAAGAACTGGCCGCCCATCGTCACCCGGTTGTCGTGAGTGGTGAACACTTCGGCGAAGCCCTCGTCGGGCAGATAGGTCGCCGCGGCGAACGACGACGGTAGGTTGGCGATGCCGACCCACCCGAATGAGCCGTCCTGCCAAGCCATTTCAATCCAGGTCTCGATCATTTCGGTAAAGGACGGCTCGAGACCCCCGGCCACCTCGGGGTTGAACGACGACATCAGCCCGCTGGCCCACATCTGCTCCACGATCGGCGTCGAAAGCGTGCGGATCCGCTCGGATTCGCACGCTTGCTCGGCCACGAGGTCGCGCATGCCCCGAGCCAGCGAAACCACGCGGTCGCTCGTATCGGCTAACGACGTCATCGGCGCTCTCCTGTCGATCCCGGGAACTGATACCGGTGACCGTACCAATTACTCAAAGTGTCTAGCCATCGAAATCGCGTGTTACTAGCGCAGTCCGGGGCCGGGGACGGGGTCGACATCGCGCGCGGTAAGGGGGTTGCCGCACGCGTCGCAGGCGAGGCTCACGTGCGCCTCGCCCGGGCAGCCGCGATGCCGGAAGTGCACGGGCGGGCCGTCCGGAGCCATGTACCGATCGCCCCAGTCGCGCAGCGCCATCAACACCGGATAGACGTCGTGGCCTTTCGGGGTGAGCCGATACTCCTCGTAACTGCCGTCGCGGGACTTCGTCTTGGTCAGGATCTCGTGCTCGACGAGGCGGTCCAGCCGGTCCTGCAGCCGGCTGCGCGAAATGCCCAGGGCGGCCTGGAAAGCGTTGAATCGACGTACCCCGTTGAACGCCGTCTTCAGGACCAGCAACGTCCACCGATCCCCCAGGACCACCAGCGGCCTGGTGATCGAGCAGGGGAAATCGGCGAGTTCCTCGTAGCGCATGGCATCGATCTTACCCATAGCGGTTTCAAAAAGAGACCACTCCTGCTACCGTTTGGTCTCGAATTGAGACTGATCCTCGGGAGGGTGTGTGACCACCGCACTGCAAGATTGGCGCCACGGCGGAGACACCGTGGTAATGACCCTGCGGGGTGCGCCGCGCAGGGTCTTCGTCCGTCGGGTTGGCCAGGGCACGCCGCTGGTTCTGCTGCATGGGTTTCCCGCGTCGTCGTTCGAATGGTCGGCGATCGAGCCGGCGTTGGCACGCCATCACGAGGTGATCAGTTTCGACTTCCTCGGCTACGGCGCCAGCGACAAGCCGCTCGGACACCGCTACAGCGTGTTCGAACAGGCCGACCTGGCCGAGGCAGTCATCGCCGCATACGCCGCGTCGGCACCGACGGTGGTCGCCTACGACTACGGCGCGATCGTGGCAACCGAGCTGCTCGCTCGCCGGGAAGAAGGCGGTGCCGACATGAAGCGCTGCATCCTTCTCAACGCCGGGCTATTCGCCGATCGATATCGGCCACGAATCGCGCAGCGCGCCAGCCTGATTCCCGTGGTGGGCGCGCTGCTGGCGCGTCTGTTCACCGAGGCGCTGTTTGTGCGCACCTGGGGTGAGGTGTTCTCCCCCGAGCATCCACTCGACCGCGAACTCGCGGTGCTGCATTATCGCGCCTTCCGGGAAAACGACCCCGGACGTGATATTCAGCGAAAACTGTTGCGCTACATACCAGAACGTGCGGCCCATAGGGTCCGCTTCGAAAGCGCACTCGCCCGCACCACCGTGCCGCTCTCATTCCTTTGGGGCATGCGTGATCCGGTGTCGGGCGCCGCGATCGCCGAGGAACTTCGCAACCGCATGCCGGCGGCCGATCTGATCGAGTACGACGACGCCGGACACTGCCCCCACATCGAGATCCCCGAGCGCGTAGCCGCCGACATCCTGGTGCGGAGCACAGATTAGCGACGGCCCTACTGTGGGCTGGTGCGCTGGATCGTCGATGGGATGAACGTCATCGGCTGCCGCCCGGACGGTTGGTGGCGGGATCGTGACGGTGCGATGGTCGCTTTGGTAGACAGGTTGGACAGCTGGGCCTGCGCACGAGGAGACACGGTGACGGTGGTGTTTGAGCGGCCGCCTTCGACGGCCATCACGTCGACGGTGATCGAGATCGCGCATGCGCCCAAAGCGGCCGCGAACTCAGCCGACGACGAAATCGTCCGGCTGGTTCACGCCGACCCCAGACCGGACGAGATCCGGATCGTCACGTCCGATCGGGCGCTGACCGACCGGGTGCGAAGCCTCGGCGCATCCGTCTTCGGCGCGGAACGCTTCCGCGAGCTCGTCGATCCGCGGGACCGATGACCGCCGGCCGGGTCGAGCCCGCGGCCAACCGCGTCTGCGCACTCGCGCATATCGACATCCCGATCATCCAGGCGCCGATGACCTACATCGCCGGCGCTCAGCTCGCCGCCGCGGTATCCAACGCGGGCGCACTGGGAATCATCGAGACCACCTCCGATCAGGGGCGGGCCGACATTGCGCGGGTGCACACCCTCACCAGCGGTTCGGTGGGCGCGAACATCGCACTGCTGTTCAACCGTGACCCGACGGTCGTAGACCTGCTCGTGGCCAACGGCATTCGGTTCGTCACCACCTCGGCCGGGAGTCCCTCGCTGTTCACCGGGCGGCTGCACGACGCGGGCATCACCGTGTTCCACGTGGTGGGCACCCTGGAGGCGGCCAAGAAAGCCGTCGACGCCGGGGTGGACGGCCTGGTCGTCGAGGGCGTCGAGGGCGGTGGTTTCAAGAACCGATTCGGGGCGTCGACGATGGTGCTGCTGCCCTTGGTGGCCGCGCACGTCGACATCCCGATCGTGGCCGCCGGCGGAATCTGCGACGCCCGATCGATGGCCGCGGCGTTTGTCCTCGGCGCCGAGGCCGTCCAGATGGGCACGCGGTTGCTGGCTTCGGCGGATTCACCGGTGCACGGCAACCTCAAAGACGCCGTCGTGGCGGCCGACGAGACCGGCACCGTACTGCTGCCGCTGGACGGCAAGCGGATGATGCGCGTGATACGGACTCCGGCCGCCGAAAAGCTGGATGAGTCAGCCTCTTTCGAGGAAGGCGGCGCGGCGCTGCAACGCGTCCAGCGCCTGTATTTCGAGGGTGACATGGACGCCAGTGTCGCCAACACCGGTCAGGTCGCCGGCCGGATCGACGACCTCCCGCCGGCCGCCGAGATCATCAAGCAAATGTGGGCCGGGTGCCGTGAGGTGCTGGCCGCCACCGCCGATCGGCTGCGGCCCTAGCTCGGGTGAGTGTTGACGGCGAAGTCGACCTGCTCGCCGTTGACCTTGGTGATCTTCATGTTGGCGGTGTACTCCTTGCCCTCCGGGCCGGTGAAGTGACAGTCGAACTGGACGCCGACTTTGGCCTCGACACCGTCCGGGCAGTGCACATCGGCGGGATGAAAGCCGGTCTGCTTGGAGACGACGTCGACCACCGATTGCGCTGCGCCCTCGGGCTTGACGGTCGATTTGCTGCTGCACCCGGCCAGCGGCACCGCAATCGCGCTGACGAGCACGGCCGCGGACGCGGCTTGGACGAAACGCATCATTGCGCGGTGACTCCTTCGTGTGCCGAGCCCGAGGCTAACGCGACGGGAATCGACAGGCTAACACGCGTCGGGGTCGACGCCACAGCTCAGAAGCAGCGAAAGTTCGTCACTGCAACGAATATTCGCCTTGCCGAGCAACCCGACACCGCAGCGGCCTAGGCGCCCAGCGCGGCCAGCGCCGCGTCGTAGTCGGGCTCCTCGGCGATCTCCGGCACCAGCTGCGCGTAGGCAACGTTGCCGTCGGCGCCGATCACCACGACCGCCCGGCCCAGCAGGCCGGCCATCGGACCGTCGGCGATCGTGATGCCGTAGTCCTCGCCGAAGCTGTCGCGGAATGCCGAGGCCGTGGTGACGTTCTCGATGCCCTCCGCGCCGCAGAACCGCTTCTGCGCGAAAGGCAGGTCCTTGGACACGTTGACCACGGTCGCACCGCCGCCAGCGGCGCGCTCGTTGAATTTCCGCACGCTGGTCGCGCACACCGGGGTGTCGATGGACGGAAAGATGTTCAGCAGCACGGACTTACCGCTGAACTGGTCGCTGCTGACCACGCCCAGATCGGCGCCGGTCAAATTGAACGCTGGGGCTTTGGATCCGACGGCGGGAAGCTCGCCGACGGTGTTGATCGCGTTTCCTCGCAGGGTTATCTGTGCCATGGGCACAGTCTGCCAAGGCCGCTAGAGCGCCTATGGGTCAGGTCCGATGTCCTGATTCGTGGGGTACTAGGCCTAGACGACACACCTGGGTTCGGCCAACACTGAATCCATGGTTCGCAAGGTCGTTATCGTCGGCTTTCCGGGTGTGCAGGCACTCGATGTCGTCGGACCCCACGACGTGTTCACCGGCGCGGCCTTGCTGACCGACGGCGGATACGACGTCGTCCTGGCCTCGATGCGGGACCGGCCGATCACCACCCCGACCGGCCTCGCGTTCGTCGGCGCTCCGCTGCCCGACCCCGACGACCAGATCGACACCCTCGTGCTGCCCGGCGGCGGTGGCGTCGACGCCGCTCGGAAAGACGCCGACCTGTTGGCCTGGATCAAAGCCGCCGCGAGCAGCGCGCGCCGCGTCGTCACCGTCTGCACGGGTGCCTTCCTCGCCGCCGAGGCCGGGCTACTGGACGGCTGCCGCGCCACCACCCACTGGGCCTTCGCCGACCGGCTTGCCAGTGAGTTCCCCAGCGTCGAGGTCGATCCCGATCCGATCTTCGTTCGGAGCTCCGAGCTGGTGTGGACGGCCGCGGGTGTCGCCGCGGGTATCGACCTCGCGCTGTCCCTGGTCGAGGACGACCACGGAACCGAGACCGCGCAGACCGTCGCCCGCTGGATGGTGCTGTACTTGCGCCGTCCCGGTGGGCAGACCCAATTCGCGGCGCCGGTATGGGTGCCGCGCGCCAAACGCGCCTGCATCCGCGAGGTGCAGGAGGTCATCGAGGCACAGCCGGGAGCCGCGCACAGCATCGTGGATCTGGCTCGGCGGGCGACGATGAGCCCGCGGCATTTCACCCGGGTGTTCACCGATGAGGTCGGCGAGGCGCCGGGCCACTACGTCGAACGGGTTCGCACCGAAGCCGCGCGCCGGCAGTTGGAAGAAACCGACGACACCGTCGTCGCGATCGCGGCCCGGTGCGGGTTCGGCACCGCAGAAACCATGCGGCGCAACTTCGTTCGTCGTATCGGCGTTTCTCCGGACCAGTACCGCAAGACATTCGCGTAATCAGAAAGGACCGCATCGATGACTCAGATCGCCTTCGTGGCTTACCCCGGGTTCACTGCGCTGGACATGATCGGCCCGTACGAGGTGCTGCGCAATCTGCCGGGCGCCGAGGTGCGGTTCGTTTGGCACGAATCCGGGCCGATCACCGCGGACTCCGGAGTACTGGTCATAGGTGCCACGCATTCGCTGGCCGAAACCCCCTCGCCCGACGTCATTCTCGTGCCAGGCGGCCCGTCGACTCCAGTGCACGCCCGCGACGAGGTGCTGCTGGACTGGCTGCGCGCGGCACATCAAAGCGCGAGCTGGACGGCGTCGGTGTGCTCGGGCTCGGTGATCCTGGCCGCGGCCGGCCTGCTCGAGGGCCGCCGCGCCACATCTCATTGGCTGGCGATCCCGATGCTGAAGGGATTCGGCGCGATCCCGGTCAGCGACGAGCGGGTCGTGCGCCAGGACAACGTCGTCACCAGTGCCGGCGTGTCCGCAGGACTCGACCTCGCGTTTTGGCTGGCCGGTGAGATCGGGGGCGCGTGCCGCGCCAAGGCGATTCAGCTCGCGATCGAATACGACCCGCAGCCACCGTTTGACTCCGGGCACATGTCGAAGGCATCGGCAACCACGAAAGCCGCTGCCACCGCGCTGCTTTCGAAAGACAGCGCCAAACCGGCCAACCTCAAGGCGACGACGATGATCGCCTGGGATCAGGCGTTGTCGGCGGTCCGGTCACGCCGGCGCAAGCGACAGCCCGACCTCGCCGCGGCTTCTCCGAAGGCCTAGTGCGCGTTGGGTTGCAGGAACTCGGTCGACGCGAACTGCCCGCCCGCTTCCATCCAGGCCGCGACGACGCCCGGCGCATCGCGGTTGGGGTTGTAGATGTCTTCCTCGCTGGAGAACAGGCCGTTGCCGGCGTAGACCAGTCGAGTCCAGTTCGGGAACCAGAACGGTTCCCCGTTCGGGTCGGTCGGGTGGTCGAGCAGGTTCTTGATCATGATGACGACGGCGTCGTTGTCCTCGTCGTAGGCGATCCAGTCGCTGGGAAAACGCATGTGCGGGAACGGCGCCATCACGGCGACGATCCATTCCCTGACCGCCTCGCGGCCGTGAAAGACGCCGTAGTGGTGTTCGATGTAGACAACGTCCTCAGTGAACAAATCCGCAAAAGGCGCCCAGTCGCCAGACGCGCTGCATCCTTCCGCCACGGTTGTGTAGTGCTCTACGGCTTGCTCGATTTCGGCCCTGCTGAAGTTGCCCATAGCGGACACACTAGAACGTGTTCTGGTTTTACGGGGCTCGTCTGAATAGGGATGTCGAATGAGCGTGTTGGAGTTGTTTGATCTGCGCGGCAGGACGGCTCTGGTGACCGGGGCGTCCACCGGTATCGGCAAAAAGGTGGCCGAGGCCTACCTGCAAGCCGGTGCGCGAGTGGCCATTGCGGCACGCCATACCGACGTCTTGGAGACGGTCGCCGGCGAGCTCGCTGCGGCCGGTGACAAGGTCGTGCCGATCACCTGTGACGTGACCCAGCCCGATCAGGTGAGCCGAATGGTCGACCAGGTGGTCGCGGAGTTGGGCGGCATCGACATCGCCGTCTGCAATGCCGGGATCATCAATCTGAAAGCGATGCTGGACATGTCGCCCGAGGAATTCCAGGCCATCCAGGACACGAATGTGAACGGCGTTTTCCTCACCGCGCAGGCGGCGGCGCGCGCGATGGTCGGCCAGGGCCGCGGCGGCGCGATCATCACCACCGCCTCGATGTCGGGCCACATCATCAACATCCCACAGCAGGCGGGCCACTACTGCACCTCCAAGGCCGCGGTCATCCACCTGACCAAAGCGATGGCCGTCGAGCTCGCGCCACACAACATCCGGGTGAACAGCGTCAGCCCGGGCTACATCCTCACCGAGCTCGTCGAACCGATGGCGGAGTATCACCGGCTGTGGGAGCCCAAGATTCCGCTCGGCCGCATCGGCCGGCCGGAGGAACTCGTCGGCCTCTACGTCTACCTGGCCAGCGACGCGTCCAGCTACATGACCGGTTCGGACGTCGTGATCGACGGCGGCTACACGATCCCCTGAGACCTCGTCACCGAACCACGCAGGGACGGCCGAAGCGGGTTCGCACGCCCGGCGAATACAGGCCGCGCAACCGGTTTCCGGCTCGCGGCACCGCACTGGCGTCGATCAGTTCGTCGCTGCACTCGAGGATTTGCGCCGCGCGCAGCGGCCACGGTCCGTGCTCGTTGGGCACCCACCAGGTCCGGCCGGCCCGGCGGGTATGCGCGCCCCAACGAGCGGTGAGCCAGACCTCCAACGGCGTCGGCTCCACCTCGTCGCCGACCGCGACGGTCAGTCGGCTGCGCAGGCCGCGTCGCGGCCACCGCCGCACGCTGTCATAGGTGAGGTGGTGGCCGGCGCGGGTCAGCCGCATCCTGGCCCAGGTGTACGGGACGCCGAGGCCGATCCGGGTGACCGGCACGACGGCCAGTCGAGCGGTTTCCAGCGACCGGAACAGGACGCCATGGCGACCGGCGTCGTCGATCGAATACAGCCGGACGTTGGTCTCGGCGAAGCTGCCAAAGTACGGAAGCGGCAGGGCCGTACCGACCTTGGTGCTCGTCATCATGAACGGGACCAACCCCACATAGGTCAACCCGTCGGCGAATACGTCGGGACGCGTCCCCGGCGGATACAGGTGTGCGACGCTGTCGGGCTGGACCGGCCAGTGCACGAACGTCAGATCGCTCCACTGCTGGTCGAACGTGACCGGGCCAGGCAGCGGCGGTGGTGTGACGGGGTAACCGGCGAGCGACTCGTCAGGTTGCCCGGTTGCGGTCACCTCATCATCGTGACACGCCCGCGGGTCAACGCATCAGGGTCCGGTAAGGATCCATTGCCGCGCTTCGTCCGGCTGCCCCGCGGGAAAATGCCGGATCTCGGCTGACACAAAATGCGAGGCCAGGTGCTCGGCGACATCCCCCAGGTGCGAGTCCGTCACCACCGCAACCTTTTTGACGTGCCGATGATGATCCCGAACGAAGCGGAAGTGGGTGACCATCGATCCAAAACTATCCCAACCCGGGAACGATGCCGCGTTGACGATCAGGCCGGCAAGGTCGCCATGGGTCTCGATCAGGGGGTCAACCGCTTGCGCCAGGTCGACGAAATCTTGCTTGTCGAGCGCGGCCTCCGGTCGCACCTCCAAGATGGAATGCTCTTTGTCCAAATCGTATTCGATCATGGCAGGCTCCTCGATGATCGTGGTGTTCGTCGCCGACGATGGCGATGCGGTCATGATGCCGATCACCGGCAGCAGCCGATAAGGGCCCAAAGGCATCACGCTGCCCAGAGAACGGCCCTATCCCTCGATCTCACCGGAGATTCCGCGCTCGATGCTGGCCTGCGTGGTGGCGGGCAACACGATCAGCCCGTCGAGTTCTTTGCGGGCCGACTCGTAGGCGCGTTGCCGCTCCTGCGATGCGGCGGCGGCGTCCGACGCCATCCGCAACAAACGCTGGGCGCGCGTGATGCGTTGTTGCACATCGCGGGAGAAGTCGTTGCGACGTCTGCGTATCGCCTCGGCCTCGGCGACGTTGAACGCGGTCACGTAATCCTCGACGGAGACTTGATAGCGCGCGGCGGATTCGCGGTCATCGAGCAGATCCTCCGCCTTGACGGGCCGCAACAGGTCCGCACGCAGCTTGGCCTTGTGAAATGCGACGGTCAGCGGATCTCGCAGATCTGTCATCAGTGGGAAGTCGAGCAGCTTGGCGACGTCGAGTTCGTACTCGAGCCAACGGGTGTCGGTGCGGTGGTGCTCGTCGAGGATGCGTCGCAGCGACCTCCACTGCGCGGCTTGACTGTTGGCAGTGGGTTCGGGCGGCGGCGCCGTGGGCTCCAGCGCTTCGGAGGCTCGCCGCTTGTTCGCGCCGAAGGCGCGCACCGCGCCGATGGCCAGGCCTACCAACGGCAGCAGCAGAATGAGGAACTCCGCCAGCCGGATGATCAGACCCATATCGCCAGGATGCCACCACCGGACCGGCGCGGCGGGGACTCAGGCGTCGGCTCCCGGCTACAGAATCCCAAAGCCGTGCAGGGCTTTGATCCCGAACCAGACTCCGAACACGAGCCCCACAATGATCATGATGGGTCGGTCGTTGTGTTGAAGCCAGGTCAGCGTCCGGTCCAACAGGGGGCGTGACCGCCCCGGGAAGAACGCCGCAAGGCCGACGATCAGTAGGTTGCCGATCGCGGCAAGCGCGACGAACAGGATGTACGAAACGACGTTAGTCGCTCGGCCCAGTTCGGCGTTGCCGATCGCGCTGATCGCGGCCAGGGTAAAGACCCATGCTTTTATCGAGACTGCCACGACCCCTGCGCCGATGAGGAACGCTTTTGTGGGCGACGCCGATGTCAGCATGGTCATCCATTTCGGGGGTGGCGCGTCGGGATCGTCGGCACCAAAGAGCTTTCGCGCCATAGTGACCAGGAAAAGCACCGCCACCACTAAAAGGACCGTCGAAACAATCCAGTGGTGGGCGTGGTTCGATTCCGCGTCGCGCTTTCCCCAATGCAGGATCATGCCGAAGATCAGTCCCTGCAGCAGTCGGGTACTGACATGCCCTCCTACCCAGGCTCCGGCAGTCCGGGCGCGGGAAGGCGTGCCCAGCAGCATGATTGTGATGATGAGTTCGATCGGCTCGAAGGCGCTTCCGACAATCAGCGGGAGGAGACTGCTCCACATGTCGGTCACCGGCTGTCTAACGTTTCGACTACTGTGCGCCCAGCGCGGCGCGCAGTTCCGCCTCCGCGATCGCCTCGGCCAGGTCGGCGGGGTGCGGACGCACGGTTACGTCGATTCGGTGGATACCGCCGGTGAACTGAAAGCCGTGCCCGTACGGCGCGACCGGTGAGCCGGTGTCGGTGCCTACATCCAGGGTCTCGCCACTCATCGAGAAACGAAACGGCACGGTTGGCTCGACCCGGCCGTCGGCCACCGTGGTCTCGTTGACGTGCAGCGACACCGATGCTCCTCTGCCGAACCCGCCGCCGTCGTAGTCGAATGAAAGTCCCAGGGAGACTGGACCTTCCGGCAACGGAGCCTGCGCGGCGACCGTCGTCAGCGCATGACCCAGATAGTTGTAGGCGAAATGCGGAATGCCGTCCCGCAGGTACAGCGTCCACCCGCCCATCGCCCCGCCGAGGCAGATCACCACCCCATGCGCGCCGCCCGGCGGGATCTGTAACTGCGCGCGCAGTTCGAACGACGTGCTCGTGTAGCTCAGCGTCGCTGTTTCGGGGATACGCACCTGACCGGCGTAGTACGTGACGGACGTACGATCCGCGAGCAGGCTGGGCCGGTTGGCGGGCAGCGCCCGGGTCAGTGTCGCGTCGTTGAGCGGGTAGACGTCGTATTTGCGCGCTTCGGCGTCGAACACGGCTTTGAGTTCGCTGAGCTTCTCCGGGTATTGCGTGGCCAGGTCGATACCTTGGCTGAAGTCTTCGGTGAGGTCGTAGAGCTCCCAGCGTTCGCCGTCGCCAAACTCTCGCTGGCGCTGGGTCCGGATCCAAGGGAGTCGCCCATGGAAGCACGACGCGATCCAACCGTGGTGGTACACAGCACGATTGCCGAAAATCTCGAAATACTGCGTAGTGCGACGGCTTGCCGCGGCGGCGTCGTCGAACGAGTACCGCATGCTGACACCCTCTATCGGCTTCTGCTCGACGCCGTTGACGCGCGTGGGCATGTCGATGCCGGTGGCCTCCAGGATGGTGGGGACGATGTCGATCACGTGATGGAACTGGCTGCGCTGCTCCCCCGCCGCGCTGATCCCTCGTGGCCAGGAGATGGCGAGCCCGTTGCGGGTCCCGCCGAAGTGCGATGCCACTTGCTTCATCCACTGAAACGGCGCGTCGAGCGCCCACGCCCAGCCGACGTTGTAGTGGTTTTCACAACGCGGCGTGCCGAAGTCGGCCAAGTGCTCCAGCAGCCATTCGGGGTCCTCGGGCAGGCCGTTCTGGAATGCCGGCGAGCTCCACGCCCCGTGCAACGTGCCCTCCGCCGACGCGCCATTGTCGCCGCACACGTAGATGAATAACGTGTTCTCCCACTGGCCCAACTCGTCGATAGCGTCAACCAACCGGCCAACTTGGGCATCGGTATGCGCCAGGAAGCCCGCATAGACCTCCATCAGGCGGCGGGCCACCGGCTTGTACCGATCCTCATAGTCCGCCCAGGCCGGTATCTGCTCGGGCCGCGGTGTCAGCTGCGCGGTCGCCGGAACGATGCCCATCTCGACCTGGCGATCAAAAATGCTTTCCCGCAGCGCATCCCAGCCGTCGTCGAATTGGCCTGCGAATCTCTGCGACCATTCCGGCCACACCTGGTGCGGGCTGTGTGTGGCTCCGGGCGCGAAGTAGACGAAGAACGGCTTCGACGGGGCGGAGCTGCTCTGTAGCCGGATCCAGTCGATCGCCTTCGCCGCAAGATCCTCGGTCAGGTGGTAATCGTCACGGCCGAGGTAGGGCTCGACAGGCGTGGTCTGGTCGTAAAGGGCCGGTTCGTATTGAGATGTATCACCGCCAAGAAAGCCGTAGAAGCGGTCAAACCCGAGGCCGGTCGGCCAGCGGTCGAACGGACCGGCTGGGCCGGTCTCCCATGTCGGTGTGAAATGCGCTTTGCCGAACAGTGCGGTGCCGTAGCCGTTCATCCGCAGAATTTGCGCGATTGTGGCCGTGCTCAGCGGGATTACGCTGTCGTAGCCGGGAAAACCGTAGGCGATCTCGCAAATGGTGCCCATGTGCGCGCTGTGATGGTTGCGACCGGTCAACAGCGCAGCGCGCGTCGGTGAGCACAGGGCGGTGGTATGAAATTGGTTGTACCGCAACCCGGTATTGGCAACACGATCAAGCGACGGCGTCGGAACCGGGCCGCCAAAGGTGGATGCGGCGCCAAATCCGACGTCGTCGAGCAGCACCACGACGACGTTCGGAGCACCGGGCGGTGGATACCTGATCGATGTCCGGACGGCGGTGGATTCCGCTATAGATGGATTGACGATTCCGGCGAATTCGTCTTCCACCCGCGGTAGGTCGACCATCGTGCCTCCCTGACGCGCGCCTCGACTGCGATCATCGAAGTGAGTGAGTTATTGGTCGGGCGAGTTGACCGTAATGGGATGCGGGGACGACCACAATTCCGATTGCAGAATTCACCGGGATTCGACCCAGTCGCTAACGCCAGCTCCCACCCAGATATTGAGCGCGGCTGGCCAACCGCGCCAGCTTTCCACTGGTGGTGCGGGGAATGGCGCCGGCCGGCAACAACCGCACATCGGAAACGGTCAGGCCATGGCGGTGCGATACCGCGGCCCTGATCGCCTCGATCGCCGGCCGCGGATCGTCGCGACTGGTGCCCGCCGCGCGCTCGGCGATGATCACCACGCCACCGTCGTCCGGCAGCGCGAAGGCCGTCACGTAGCCGCGACGCACCATCGGCGACGCCTCGGCGGTGGTGGCCTCGATGTCCTGCGGGTAGTGATTGCGGCCGCCGACGACCACCAGGTCCGCGATGCGGCCGGCCACGTAGAGTTCGCCGTCCAAATACACGGCCAAGTCCCCCGTCCGCAGCCACCAGCGCTCGGCCGCCGCCCCTTCGGCGCGGCTGCCCTCGGCCAGCCGCGATCGCAGGTGCGCGTGGAATGTCCGCTCGGTTTCTTCGGGGCGCCGCCAATAGCCCCGTCCGACGTTGTCACCCTGCAGCCAGACCTCGCCGACCATGCCGTCGGGCAGTTCGTCGGCCGTGTCGGGGTCGACGATCACCGCCCGCAGGCTACGAGCGGGCCGACCGCACGAAACGTGCGCCACCGCGCCCGGCGCGTCCGCGCCGACTTGCACCGCGCGACCCTCGCCCAGCTGTTCACGGTCGAGGTAGACGACCTTCGCCTCGGCGCTGGGCTCGATCGTGGAGATCAACAGCGTCGCCTCCGCGATGCCGTACGAGGGCTTGAATGCGGTGCGCGGCAGGCCGTACGGCGCGAACGTCTTGTTGAACGTCGCGATCGCCTCGATGCTGACCGGTTCGGAGCCGATTATCAGCACGACATTGCTCAGGTCGATATCGTCGCCGGCCGCCGGCAGGCCGCGCTGTGCCGCCCACTCGTAGGCGAAGTTGGGCGCGGCGGTGACCACGTTGCCTTCCCTGGACCCCGCGGCCAACGCCTGGATCCAGCGCAGTGGCCTGCGCACAAACGCGGTCGGCGACATCAGGGTGGAATGCCCGCCGTACACCGCGGGAAAGCCGATCATCGACAGTCCCATGTCGTGGTAGAGCGGGAGCCAGCTCACCCCGTGGGTATTCCGGTTCAGCAGATCGATCGACAAAATCATCTGCGTCAGATTGGTGCCCACAGCCCGGTGAGTGATCTCGACGCCGACCGGCGGCCGGGTCGAACCGGACGTGTACTGCAGGTGGGAAACCCGGTCGATGTCCAGCTCGACGGGGACGAACGACTCCCCCGCCACGTCGGGGATCTGATCGATGACGACGACCTGCGGGCGCGCCTCGGCGCACTGGGCCAGAAAGTCTTCGACCGCGTCTTTGGCCGTGGAGGTCGTCAACACCACGCTCGGCTCGGAATCGCGCAGTGCCGTCTCCAGGCGCTCGGCGTGGCCCGGCAGCTCGGGCGCGAACAACGGCACCGCGATGGCGCCCGCCTTGACCGCGGCGTAGAAGCCGGCGACGTAGTCGAGGCCCTGCGGCGCCAGAATCGCTACCCGGTCGCCGTCGCCCGCGAACTGCTGGATGCGTCCGGCGATGGCCTGCAATCGGACACCCAATTGAGCCCAGGTCACTTCGAGGGTGTGGCCTTGCCCGCGGGCGTGGTCCAGGTAGCGGTACGCGATGGAATCGCCGACATTGTCTACGTTGCGCTCGATCAGAGAAATCAACGTGGTTCCCGGCGGCAACGAGATCTCCCCGTCGGCGTCCAGGCAATCCTCTATTCGTAGCAGGCCTTTTGGAGCCACGGAGTCCTGTCGGGAACCGTCATCCATACCCGCAGTCTAGGTGGGCTGCGATACCGCGCTTCGGATCCGGCCGTCGGCTAGAGTCCGAGTCGACACCGCCGCGGGGGCCTTGAGGAGCAACCGTGGACTCTCCCGATCAGCACCCCGAGGCGCTGGCCCGAGTGCTGGCGTATCGCACTCGGTGGCGGGCCAAGCCGATGCCGGTTCGAGTGAGCCTTGCCGTGCTGGGCGGCTTGCTGCTCGTCGTCTCCATTCCGCTGATCGTGTTACTCCCCGAAGTCGGGATCCCCGGGCTGCTGGTCGCTTTTCGCTTGCTCGCGGTCGAAGCGCTGTGGGCCGCGCGTGCCTATGCGTGGACGGATTGGCGCTTTTCCCAACTGCAGCACTGGTTCCATCGCCAGTCCCGCGGTGTCCGCGCCGCCGTCGTCGTGAGCTTGATTCTGCTGGCGGTGGCAATCGTCGTTGTCTTTGTCTACGAGTTCATCTAAGGCCATGCAGCGGCAACCAATCTAGAGTTACCTGAGCGTTTCCACTAATCAACGAGAGCACGACGCGTGCGCAGCAGCGCGGTGAAGGCGGCCCGATGACGACCACAAAAGAAGAACAAGTCGGGCGTCGCGGCCTCATGCAGCGACTCACGATGCTGTGCGTCCGGTATGTCGAGCGCTTGATGCCGGACCCGTATTTGTTCGCCGTCATTTTGACTCTGATCGTGGTCGGACTTGTTGCGTTACTCGTTCGGGGCGCGACGCCTACCGGGGTGCTCAAAGCGTGGTACGGCGGAGTGTGGGGAGCGCAGAACATCTTCACCTTCGCGTTCCAGATGGTGCTGATTCTGGTCACGGGTTACACCCTGGCCGAGGCGCCTGTCGTGAAACGGGCCATCATCGCACTGGCCAGTAAACCGACGAACCAGGTGCAAGGAGCCTTGCTGTGCTTCGGCGTCAGTAGCGTCTTCTCGCTGTTGAACTGGGGACTGGGCCTGGTGGCGGGTGCACTGGTCGCGCGACAGGTCGCAAAGCGGCTCCCCAACGTGCATTTCGGTTATCTGATCGCGACCGGGTTTATGGGCTACCTGGTTTGGACGCAGGGGTTGTCGTCATCGATCGCGTTGGCCAACACCGATACGACCAGCCCCATCAACGTGATTCACAAGATGACCGGACTGATCGTGCCGTTGAAGTTGACGATCTTCCAGCCCTACAGCTGGGTCGCGGTCATCGCGATGGTCGCGCTGGTTGCCACCACGATCTGGCGGATGGAGCCCGATGAAAGTCTCGAACCCGACCCCGCGGTGTTCGACGAAGAGCCGGTTCCGGATCCGCCGCAGGGTCCGCCGACGTTCGCCGAGCGGCTGGAGAGCCTCTGGATTCTCAACTTTCTCGTATTCGTCGCTGGCATAACGTATTTCGTGGTGAGCGGTTTCGCGCTGAACATCTCGTCGATGATCATGTTGTTCACCGTCACCAGTGCGTTGCTGCATGGCACGCCGATTCGGTTTATTCGCGCGTTCTCCGGCGCGGCGAAAGTGTCGGGCCCATTACTGCTGCAATACCCCCTGTACGGCGGAATCGCGGGCCTGCTGGGCTATTTGCCGGCCGGATCCGGTCGCGCGCTGCAGACGGTGCTCGCCGAGGCCTTGGTGCGCGGCGCGGATCAGTACACGCTGCCGTTCCTGACATTCGTTGGCTCCGTTATCATTTCGCTGTTCGTCCCGTCCGGCGGCGGGCACTGGGCGGTGCAGGGGCCGATCGCGGTGGGCTCGGCGCTGGCCGTTGGCCAGCATTCGCCGGCCTACCTGGGACTGATCTCGATGTCGGTCGCGGTCGGCGAGGGTGTCGCCAACATGATTCAGCCGTTCTGGCTATTGCCGGTGCTGGCGATCGCGAAGCTCAACGTGCGTCAGGTAATGGGCTTTACGGTGATCGCGTTCCTGATCGGTTTCGCGGTGGCCGGCGCAGCGGTCCTCATCGCGCCCCACGTCTTGTGAGGTCGACGCGTCTTTCACCGACCGCGCGGGTGGCCGCCGCGTATCGCACGATCGCCGAGGCCGACCGACCCGAGGTCTGGATCACGCTGCGCGAGCAGGCCGACGTGCGCGACGATGCCGTGGCCGTCGAACACCGCCTCGCCGCGGGCGAGCGGTTGCCCCTGGCGGGGCTGGTGGTCGCCGTCAAGGACAACATCGACGTGGCGGGTCTACCGACCACCGCGGGATGCCGTGAGTTCTCCTACCAGCCGGCGACCACCGCGGTCGCCATCGAACGACTCCGTGAAGCCGGGGCCGTCGTGCTCGGTAAGACCAATCTCGACCAATTCGGTTGCGGGTTGGCCGGCACCCGCAGTCCCTATGGCGCGGTGCGTAATTCGCGTCATCCGGAGTTGGCGTCGGGTGGGTCGAGTTCCGGTTCCGCGGTCGCCGTGGCGCTGGGCATCGCCGATATCGGCATCGGCACCGACACCGCCGGATCGATTCGGGTCCCCGCCGCGCTCAACGGTCTGGTCGGCATCAAACCCACCCTCGGGATCATTCCCACACATGGGGTTGTCCCGGCTTGCGTGAGCTACGACGCCGTCTGCGTGCTGGCGGCCGACCTCGCCCTGGCCGAGACCGCGGTGGCAGTGATGGCCGGACCCGACCCGCGCGACCCGCGCAGTCGCTCGTGGCCCGCCGACGTTCGCCTCGCGGCGCCGGACGCCCCACGGCTGGCGATCCCGGAAGCCGCGAACCTCACCGTACTGCGCCCCGGCTACCGCGAGGCGTTCGCGCAGTCCGTGCGTCGTGCGATCGACGCCGGGTGCAGCGTCGCGCCCGTCGACATCTCCCTCCTGCTGGATGCCGCGTTGCTGCTGTATGACGGTGCGATCGTCGCCGAACGCTATGCGGCGGTCGGCGAATTTCTCGAGACCGCACCGGCGAGCGCGGATCCCGTTGTCGCGTCGATCATCACCTCGGCGCGCGAAGTCACCGGACCCGCGTTCGCCGCCGACCTGGACGCGTTGGTACGTGCGCGGGCCGATGCCGGTCGCCTGCTCGACGGTTTCGACGCATTGCTGCTACCCACCACCACCGAACATCCCACGCTGGATGAGGTATGCGCTGATCCCGTCGGCATCAGCCGTCGCATGGGCACGTATACCAATTTCTGCAATCTGCTCGACATGGCCGCGGTCACCGTGCCCGTCGCGCCGACTCCCGCGGGCACCCCATTCGGCGTGACTATCGTGGTCCCCGCCTTCAATGACCAAATCGCCGCCGATATCGGCGCACGATTGACCGGTACCGCGTCGGAACCGTTGGTGCGCAGCGGCGTCGAGCTGGCGGTATTCGGACAGTGGGTACACCTGCCGCTCAAGGGACTCGGCGCCCGGTTCGTCGAACACATCCGGACACCTGAGGGCCGGACTGGTGAATTGTTCCGGATCTCCGAGGCCGGCCTGGGTAGTTTGGCTGCGGCCCTGCCCGCGTCGATGGCCTTGACCAATCTCGAGCTCGAGGACGGCCGCACGGTCACCGGTGTGACCGCTGAGGCTGGCGAAAGACGTTGGTAGCGAGCTACATCCAGAGTTTCGCCAACGAGTCGGTCAGGGCTTCCGGGATCTGGTCGTCGGTGTTGCAGCTGACGGCGATGGCTGTCTGCCGGTCCTTGCTGACGCGGAATGCGGTGACGAAGCCGGGCGACGCGCCGTCGTGGTCGAGCGTGCCGTCGGCCTTGATGTAGATCCCGGCGCCGTAGTGCACGGGGATGCCGGGCCCGATCTCCACCGCCCCCGCCAGCTGAGCCTCCAGCAGCTTGGGCCCACCCACGCGACCGGTGCGGTAATTGTCGCCCCACTGCACCAGCTGGCTGGGTGAGGCTTGGACCGCCCCGTCGCCGATCTGCTCCCACGCCGAAGTGGTCATCCGGTATCCGTCGCTGCCGCCGGCGTAGGAGACGGCCTTGTGCGGAACTTTCCCGACGGGATCCATCACCATCCCCAGACCGAGCGGACCGAAGATTTCCGTGCTGAGGAACTGCGGCAGCGGCTGCCCCGACACCCGGTGCACGATTTCGCCGAGCAGCAAATAATTGGAGTCGGAGTACCGGAATTGGCCGCCCGGCTGGTAGCCCAGCTTGGGCACCGCCGCCACGGCCTGCAGCGCTTGCTCCTGCGTGGTCCGGTCACTGGTCGCGAACCCCTGCTTGGCCAGCAGCCCTTCGTATTCGGGGATGCCGCTGGTTTGGTGGATCAGTTGGGTGATCGTGACGGTAGCGGCCCATTTGGGGAATTCCGGAAGGTGCTGGGCGAGTGTGTCGTTGAGGGTCAGCTTTCCCGCGTCGGCGAGTAACAGGGCGGCGGTAGCGGTGAACTGCTTGGATACCGAGCCGATGTCGAACACGGTGTCGGGAGTGATCGCGTCGCCGGTCGCGGTGTCGGCGACACCGCGCACTCCGGTCCACACGACGGTGCCCTTGGAACCCACCGCGGCCGAGCAGCCCGGTGCTGTGGCGTTGACCGCGTCGTCGAGCACCCGCTGGCTGTTGGTTTTGATCAGCGAGTTGTCATTCGAGGTGACGGCGGCGCTGCTGGTGGACGTGGGCGGTTTCGATGCGGGGCTGACGGTCACCTTGTCGCAGCTGGCGAGCGATAACACGATCGCGCACAACACCAGCGTCACTCGGGTGTGCCGACGGGGTCGCCGCGCTACACCACGACCACCCGGAACCCGCACACGGTGAGTATGCACGTGAGGCGGCTGGTGTGTGCCGGATTGCGCCGGCCTCGACACCCGCGTCGCCCCAGGTCCGCACCGCGGGGCCGGGTCTACCGCGGTGGCGGTAGGGTACGCGGCTATGTCAGGTCGCAAATTTTCGTTCGAGGTCAATCGGACCTGTAGTGCGCCTGCCGCAACCGTGTTCCGGCTGCTGGCGGATGGCGCCGATTGGTCGAGCTGGGCCAAGCCGGTAGTGCTGCGCTCGAGCTGGGCGCGCCAAGGTGATCCGGCGCCGGGCGGGGTCGGCGCGATTCGTCAGGTCGGGGTGCCTCCGATCCTGGCGCGCGAGGAGATCGTCGAGTACGAGCAGGATCGCCGGCAGGTCTACAAGCTGGTGGGGCCGTCTCCGGCAAAGGACTACCGGGGCGAGGTGGTCTTGACGCCCAACGCGGCCGGGGGCACCGACATCCGCTGGACGGGATCGTTTGTCGAAAGGGTTCGCGGAACCGGACCGGCGACGCGCGCGGCGCTGGGCGGCGCGGTCAAGCTTCTTGCGGATCGGCTTGTGAAGGCGGCCGAGCGCTGACCTGACGGGGCACGCTAGGGGTTGTTGGCCTGTTGTTCGGTCAGCTGCGCCTGCTGCATGTCTTGCTCGAACTGCTGCTGGGCCGCTTCGTTCTGTTGCTCGGCTTGCTGCTCGGACAGCAGCAACTGCTGCTGGGCCAGTTCCTGCTGTAGTTGCGCCTGGTCGTCGTTGTCGTCGGCGGTGAAGCGCACGTGGCCGAAGGTGCCGTCGGTGGCCTGCACGCGTGCCGCGTCGACGGATGCCAGCATCGCGATGCCCGCGACCCCGGCGAAGACGACTCGCATGAACTGGTGGTGACGAGGGGTGCTCATGCTCCAGGTATGCGCCGCGTCGTTAGCTGTGAGCTGGGAAGCGGCTAGTGCCGCGTTATGAAATCCGGCGCTGTCAGGTGCGCCGACGTTTGTCGGCCCGCTGCCCAACAATTAAGCTGGGCTAAGTGATTGACGTCGTCATCGCCGGTGGCGGTCCCAACGGGCTGATGCTGGCCGGCGAACTGGCATTGAACGGGATCCGTCCGGTGGTGCTGGACCCGATGCCCGGCCCCAACCCCATGCGGCGGGCCAACGGCGTTATCGGACAAGGGGTCCGGATCCTCGACCATCGCGGCCTCTACGGCGCACTGGCGGGAACCGCGGACCCGCCCCGGCTCAACCCTCGCCCGATGTTCGCGGCCTTCCCGTTGGATCTCACGTCGATGAC
This sequence comes from Mycobacterium sp. pR1184, assembly GCF_041287235.1. Classification (NCBI taxonomy): domain Bacteria; kingdom Bacillati; phylum Actinomycetota; class Actinomycetes; order Mycobacteriales; family Mycobacteriaceae; genus Mycobacterium; species Mycobacterium sp. pR1184. The sequence continues at coordinate 103,480 of NZ_JBGGKR010000009.1, forward strand.
CGACTCGCAGGTCTTCCTGCTGCCCGTCCAGCAACCCAAGCTGGTTCAGGTACTCGCCGATCGGGCGCTCCAACACGGTGTCGACATTCGATGGGGTCACGCGCTGACCGGTTTCGACCAGGACGGCGCCGCTGTCACGGTCGACGTCGCCGGGCCCGGCGGCACCTATCAGCTGCGCAGCAAGTACTTGATCGGCGCCGACGGCGGCACCAGCCTGACGCGCAAGCTGGCCGGCATCGCTTTTCCCGGGATGTCGTCGTATGACCTTGTCGTCCGGATGGGATTCGACGTGCTGCCGCCCGCGGAGTGGATCGACCCGGTCAGCGGCGGGCTGGACATCCCCGGGTTCGGCCGGGTGCCGCCGCTGCAGTTCCATCGGGCCGATCAGGGTGTCTTCGCCCACGGCGCGCTCGGCGGCCGTGCGGCGACGATCGTCTTCGAGCTGGACAGAGCGGCCCGCGAGGAACCCTTGGACGGCATCGACGACCAACCACCGATGAGCCTCGCCGAACTCGAAGCCAGCGCCAAGCGGGTGCTGGGTGCCGACGTGCCGCTGCGGCCCGTGTCACCCGACGTGCCGGCCGATCTGCGCAGGTTCTGCGGGATCAACTCCAGAATCGCGTCGCGGTATCGGGCGGGACGGGTCATCCTGGTCGGTGACGCCGCGCATGTCCACTCCCCGATGGGCGGCCCGGGGCTCAACCTGGGCCTGCAGGATGCGGTGAATCTCGGCTGGAAGCTTGCCGCGGTCCTGCGTGGGCGCGTCGAGCCCGAATTGTTGGCGACCTACGAAGCCGAGCGCCGGCCCGCGGCCGAACGCGTCATCATGCACAGCCGCGCGCAGCTGGCACTCGTGCGGCCTGGGCCCGAGGTCACCGCGCTGCGGCAACTGTTTTCCGAACTGCTCACCGATTCCGATATCGCCCGCCGCCTCAGCAACCTGATATCCGGGGCCGAAAACCGTTACGGCACAGACCCCGACCCTCATCCGCTGACCGGACACTGGGTGCCGGAGTTCGGCGTGACCGACCGCGGCCAGACGAGACGCGTGGCGGAGTTGGCCCGCACCGGTCAGCCCCTCCTCATCGATCTCACCGACTCCGGCTGCGTGGCGGACGCGGTCACCGACGCCGCCGACCTGCTCACCGTCGCCGTCGGACATCCGGATGGCGAGGTACCGGCCACCGCATTGTTGGTGCGCCCCGACGGCTACGTGGCGTGGGCATCGTCGGCGACGTCGCCCGATGTCGCCGAACTTCGCCGGGCGCTCACGCGGTGGTTCGGGCTGTGCGCGACTACTTCTTCGAGTTGAGCTCGTCCTGGTACTTCTTGGTCATGTGCTCGACGGCCTGGTTCTGCGACTCCGCCAGCCCTTCGCGGGCTTCGCTGGCCCGCGCCGCCGCATCCAGCGTCGGCTGCGCCTGACCCTGGAAGTGCGGCATCACCTCGGCGGCGAATAATTCGGCGGACCGTTTGGTGGCCGCCGGATTAGCCCACTCGTGGCCCATCTGCAGCATGCAGCCGAAGCCGCCGGACTGATCCCACATCCGCTGCACCTGCGCCCGCGCCCGCTCCGGGGTCCCGATCACGCCCGCGCCGTTCTCGTTGATGACGTCGATCATCTCGTCGATCTGTTCGCCGGGCATCGTCATCTGCGGGAAGGCGGCCACTTTCTGGAAGTACCGGAACCACGGCTCGAGACCGAATTTCACGTCCTCGCGCGCCTGCTTGTCGGTTTCGGCGACATGGAACGGCCCGACCAGGCTCCAGTTCCGGCGATCGACCGCGGTGCCGAACACCGCGGCGCGTTCTTCGACGATGTCCCAGTGATACTGCAGTGCATTGAAGCCCTCGACGGTCAGCGTCGCGCCGATGGACAGCAGGCCGATGCCGTGCCGGCCGGCCAGCCGCGCGCCGGTCGGCGAAGCGACCGCGGCCACCGCCAGTGGGACCCCGCCGTCGGAGTACGGGGCAAGCTGCAGCTTGGCGTTGTGGAGTTCGTGCGTGGGGGTCTTGGCGCTGACCGTTTCCCCGCGCAGCAGCCGGACCACGATGTCGAGGTTGGTGTCCAACAATTCCCGAGTGTCGGTCGGGGTCAGTCCGATCATCGACGAGTCGCTGGGCAGCGAGCCGGGGCCCACCCCGCCGATCACTCGGCCACGGGTGAGGTGATCCAGCATCATCAGCCGGTCGGCGACCCACAGCGGGTTGTGATACGAGAGCGAGATGACCCCGGTACAGAGCTTGATGCGCTTGGTTCGCTCCGCGGCGGCGGCGATGAAGATCTCCGGCGACGCGATGATTTCGCTGCCGGCCGAGTGATGTTCGCCGATCCACGCCTCATCGAAGCCCAGCGCGTCGAGGTGTTGGACGAACTCGAGGTCTCGCTGGATCGCCAACGTCGGGTTGGTGCCCGCGCGGTGGAACGGCGCGATGAAATATCCGAACCTGAGCTTCGCCATCGAAGGTCTCCTTGCTGACGCGTTGCGGAGAACCATAACTCAGGCTGGCGAGCCTCAACATAGATCAGCGGCGCGACGGCGCGGATTGTCTCAGCCGCCGCGTTTTTCGGTGTTGCTCAGCCGAAGGGGCCAGATCGACATGGCCCCCTCGGCTACCGCGAGCAAGTCCTAGTGACGCAAGCCGCGATCAGGTGCCGCCGCAAATGTTGCCGACGCAACCGCCGCCACCACCGGGGCCGCCGCCACCGCCACCGACTCCCGGGATGCTGCCGCTACCGCCGCCGGGCCCGCCACCGCCGGTGGGACCGCCGGGAATGCTGCCGCCTCCCCCGCCCGGTCCGCCACCGCCGGTCGGGCCGCCGGGTACGGTGCCACCACCGCCGCCCGGGCCGCCGCTGCCGCTCGGGCCGCCGGTATCCGGGGCAGTTGACGGCGCGACGCTGGACGTCGTGGTGGTCGGCGTCGTAGTTGTGGTGCTGCTAGGTGCTTTGTTGCCGCCCCCGCTGCAGCCAACCGTCAAAACGAGCATGGCCGCGCCACCGAAAAGCGCAACCGCGGTCCGAGCTTGCGTTCTCATCAGACTCCCCTCGACACTCAGCGAACTCATTCGTTCGTACCCCTTGGGGCCTGTCGCAAACCGCACGACTTTGGTGCGGACATGCCGGTGGCCCATCTCGTAGTCGAGATGGGCCACCGGTTGCTTGATGCGGGCTGGGCGCCTAGCCGCAGTTGAGGCCCGAGATGCAGGCGACCAGGACTGCCTTGTGCACATTGCCGGGGGCGGCGGCCACATGCTGGCTTGCCGGCGTGGCGCTCAACGCGGAGTGGGTCACCGGGGCGGGCGCCGCTGCGGCTGGGCTGGGCCCGACGCCGCCGACTCCGACGACGAGTGCGAGTGCGCCCGCCGCACCGAAGGTCGTGATCGTCATCTTGGTTGAAGACTTCATCGAAGTGTCCTTTCGCTGGTCTGCTGGGTCTGCTGCACGTCTGTTCAATAGCTAATGTACACCTATGCAACTATTGCCGGAAGCGAAAGTAGCCAGTGTGATCGCTTTCACGTCTGGGTCGGTAGCAGCGTCACGCGTCCGCTGTGTGACAGCACAATGGGGCCCTCGTCCGCCACGAACGCGAACCATGACGCGGCTTAGCCGCGTTATCACGAAATACCAAGCCCGCCAAGCAATTCCGCGACGGGTTGGCGGTGACGGCTAGTCTTCCTTGGTGATCAACTTGCGCAGCGCCACCCGATCCTGCTGGAGCAGCTCGGCGATGCGCGGCTTGTTCACCTCGGCGACGATGATCTCGCCGACCTCGGGGTAGACCTGGCTGAAGATCCCGTGGGACTTCATCTTCTCGGTCTGGTACAGGTTGTCCTCGGTCGGCGTCACGTAGTAGACCGCATCGGCCTTGAAGCGATGCACCAGCCACAGGTGGATCAGCGTCATCAGCCGCTTCTGGCGCAGCTTCTCGCTGAAGGTGTTCTGGTCGCGCACCTGAAGGATGCTGCGGCCGTGCCGGTCCTTGATGGGGTCGACGACGACGTTGGCCAGCTGCTCTTGCGGGTCGGAGCCGTCGCCGACGATCCCGAGCTCCAGCACATCCGAGCCGGCGCGGCGCGGCCGCAGCGTGACCCGAAGCTTCTCGCCCAGCTGGTAGTGCTCACTCCACAACGCCAGCCACTCCTCCAGCAGCTTCTTGGGCACCTCGGTCTGCACCAGATGCTGGTGCTGGGTCGACCCCTTGCCCATCGCCTTGGTGGTCGCGGTGCGGCCCGACGATGCGGCCAGCGCGGCGTCGCTGCGCGGACCACCGACCAGTGTCTGCGGCGTCCGGTAGGGCGACTCGACCAGGCGCATCTTGCGCTGCAGCCGGGCCAGCGCCAGCATGCCGTCCTGGCGCAGATTGGTGGCGAACTCCTCGGCGGCGACACCGTCGATCTGATGCCCGCCGTAGGTGATGAAGTTGAAGACGAAGCCCATCTTGCCCAGCTCCACCGGGAACTGCTTCATCTCCTCGTCCGTCATGCCGGTGGTGTCCCAGTTGAACGACGGCGAGAGGTTGTAGGCCAGCATCTGGTCGGGGAACTCGGCGTGAATCGCGTCGGCGAACTGCTTGGCGTCGGCCAGGTCCGCGGTCTTGGTCTCCATCCAGAGGATGTCGGCGAACGGCGCCGCCGCGAGCGATTTGGCGATCGCGTACGGAATGCCGCCGCGCACCTGGTAGTAGCCCTCGGGCGTCCTGGCCAGCTCGGGGCTCCAGTCCGGCGCGGCACCCAGCTCGCGGGCCTTCGCGCGAGCCGCGTAATGCGACGCCCGCGCGGCGAACTTGCGCCACTCGTCGGAGCTCATGGTCGCCGGTTCGTCGTGTTCGCGTTCGCCGAATGCCAGCACTTCGGCCACGGCATCGGCGTAGGTCATCAGCCCGGCGTCGTCCTCCCAGGCCGCGACGAACCGCGACTCGACCTGGTCGAAGAGGTCGTCGATCGAGTGCTGACCGTCCTGCCGCCACTGGGTAACCGCATCGGAGACCAGGCCCAGGATGCCCTGACGCTCGAGCCAGGCGTTGGCGATGCCGTACTCGTCGTCGGCGAGCGCATAGAGAAGGTGACCGTTGAGCTCCTTGACGCCCAGCTCGTAGAAGCGCCGCATCAGCGCGAGGAAACAGGCCTTGTAGGACGGAATGTCCAAGTTGGTCGCGCCGAGCAGGAACGCTTGGTCGCGCTCATCGGAGTTGCTGTCGATCAGGTTCGCCGCTTCGGCGTCGGTCCGCGCGACAATGATGCCCGGCACCCGCATGATGTCGAGCTGGAAGCGGGCGGCGTTGAGGCGCTTGATCTGTTCGTCGGACGGCACCAACACCTTGCCGCCCTGGTGACCGCACTTCTTGGTGCCCGGGCGTTGGTCTTCGATGTGGTAGCCCGGCACGCCGGCTTCCACGAAGCGGCGGATCAGGTTGCGCACGTGCGGGTCACCGCCGTGACCGGTGTCGGCGTCGGCGATGATGAACGGCCGGTAGTCGTACTCCTTGGCCGCCGCGCGCTGCTGATCGCTCATGTGCAGCCGCTGGTATTGCTGGTTTCGGTCGGCGGTCAGCAGCGCGCGCACCAGCACTGCCGCATCCTCGGGCACCTGGCTCAGCGGGTAGCTCGCCAGGTCCGGACCCGGGTCCTCGGTGGTGGACCCCTTGGCGGAGGTAGCCCAGCCGCCGAGGTAGATCCCCTCGATTCCCATTCGCTTCATGCTTACGGCCTGCCCGGGTGAGTACGGGCCGAAGGTGGTGATGCTCTTCTTGGCCGCGAAAAGCTCGCGCAGACGGGGATAGAAGGCCGCCGCGGCTTCCCGGGCCACCGGGTAGTCGGTCGGTATCGTGCCGCGTTGCTCTACTACTTGGCGGGCCGTATAGAGGCGAATCTTCCCGGCAAACCGTGGATCGTCGAAGTATTGCTGCGTGGCGGCGACGTCTTCGTCGAACGGTGCGGGGACCTCGGTGTCCGCGTCGATGATGGCCATGGCTTTACGCTCCCCTTCCAGCACGAGTCCGCTGCACGTGAGTCTATCCCTGGTCCTGTGATTTCCATCATGGTTCATTCGCAGTCTGCCGAGCCGGGCCAAAGCTGTTGTCACACGGCGCACTACGAATTGCCGCGCTGCGCGCCGTCGGCGTGGTGGAACGCCTAAAGGAGTGCGGTGCAACGCTTTTCGTTATGGGGGCGCGCCGTGACGTTCCGCCGACACCTGTCGGCACCTGCGCGCAGCAAACTACATAGACGGATAGATGAAACGACCCAAAGTCAATCCAGCAAACTACGAGTATGGTCGTTCTGGTGCAGACGGAATTGCGGTACGAGCGTTGGTATGTGCTGTTATCCACCCCGCTGGGACTCGGGCCCAACACCAGTGAGGTGCGCATCGTTGACGGGACTCTCCACGTCAAGATGGGCTGGGCGTTCGAGGCCCATATCCCGATCGCGTCGATCACCCGCGCCGAAGCCTCCGATGAGCGGACGTTCACCGCGGGCGTGCACTACTCGAATGGTCGCTGGCTGGTCAACGGTTCGGGCAAAGGACTGTTGGCATTGACGATAGAGCCGCCGGTACAGGCGAAAGTCCCGCTCAGGTCGGTCGCGCTGCGCTCGTTGGTGCTCAGCGTGACCGATCCGGACGCACTCATCGCCGCGTGTACGGTAGCGACCGCCTAGCCCGAACGTTGTTGTAGCCAAGTCCGTTGGCGGCGGATGAAGTCCGCGTCGACTATCTTTCCGTGGCCCGGGACATAGATCGTTTCTCGCCCACCGATCGCCCGCAGTCGATCCAGCGTGGCCGGCCAGGCCGCCACATCGGAGTCGTCGTCGATGAACGGGTCCGCGGACTCTTCGACGAGGTCACCGGTGAACATCACGACGCGGTGATCGTGCTCGTCCAACCCGGGAACCACCACGATCAAGTCCGAAGTGGTGTGGCCACGCCCCGGGTGGGTGATTCTCACATCGCGATCGCCGAGGTCGATTACGGCATCGTAGAGGCCGTGCTGGGGCGGCCGCAGCGCCGCGAGTGCCCGGTCGATCTCGGCGGCGTCCGCACCGTAACTCAGCGCGTGGGCACGAATCTGGTCGTGGGCCGACGAGAGGTAATCGACAACCTCGGGCGCGCAGTAGATCTCGGCGTCGGTGAAATACGAAGATCCCAGCACATGATCGAAATGCTTGTGCGTCAACACAATAGTGGTCACCGGGCCTCCGGTGAGCTGCCGGACGTCCTCATCGATCGCAGCCGCCTCGGTCATCGTGGTGCCGCTGTCGATGAGTAATGCGCCAGCGCGTCCGCGTACCACGCCCACGGTGACGTCGCAGAACGGCAGCCGACAGCGGTGCACGCTGGTGGTCAGTCGTTCCCAGGTGAATCGCATAAGGAGCAATTTAACGGGCCGACTACCCGGGCGGTTGACGTGTCGGGAATTTCCGACATATGGTGTCGGGCGTGGGGACCGCGGACCGCGTATTTCTCGCCCTAGCGAATCCGGTGCGACGGGAGCTGTTGGAGATTTTGACGCGGCAGCAACTTTGTGCGGGGGAACTCAGCGACCGCTTCAAACTCAGCCGCCCCGCGGTCGCCGAGCATCTGAAGGTGCTGCGCGACGCGGGCCTGGTCGTCGGCGAGCCGCAGGGCCGCCGCCGGATCTACCGCCTCACCCCGGAACCACTCGCCGAGCTCGGCGAGTGGCTGCACCCCTTCGAGAAGTTCTGGCGCGGACAGCCGGCCGCGCTGGCCGACGCAGCAGAGGAGCTGGAATGAACCGGACGTCAACACCTGCGACGCTGACGCGGACGGCGCAGGCCTCCTGATGCGCGCAGTCGTGATCACCAGGCACGGCGACCCATCGGTTTTGCAGGTGCAGCAGCGCCCGGACCCACCCCCGCCCGGCCGGGGCCAGTTGCAGGTCGCGGTCCGGGCCGCGGGAGTGAACTTCGCCGATCACCTCGCCCGCGTCGGGCTGTATCCCGACGCTCCAAAACTCCCGGCCGTCGTCGGCTACGAAGTCGCGGGCATCGTCGCGGCCGTCGGCGAGGGCGTCGACCCCGACCGGGTCGGTCAACGGGTTTTGGCGGGAACACGATTCGGCGGGTACGCCGAAACCGTCAACGTGGCCGCGAGCGATTCCGTCGCGCTCCCCGACGCGATGAGCTTCGAACAAGGCGCGGCGGTCCCGGTCAACTATGCAACCGCGTGGGCGGCGTTGCATGGCTACGGCTCACTGCGCCGCGGTGAGCGGGTGTTGATTCACGCCGCGGCCGGCGGCGTTGGGACCGCGGCCATCCAGTTCGCGAAGGCCGCCGGCGCCGAAGTGCACGGCACCGCTTCACCGGCCAAACACTGCAAGCTCGCCGAGTTCGGCGTGGACCGGGCGATCGACTACCGCCGTGACGGCTGGTGGAAGGATCTCGGCCCCTACGACGTGATCCTCGACGCCCTCGGCGGCACGTCACTGCGGCGGTCGTACCGACTGCTGCGACCCGGTGGAAGGCTGGTCGGCTACGGCGTCTCGTCGCTGCAGGAGGGCGAGAAGCGCTCGCTGTTGCGGGCGGCTCCGCAGCTGTTGTCGATGCTGCGCGGATTCAATCTGGCCGACCAGCTCTCCGAGTCGAAGACGGTGATCGGCCTGAACATGCTGCGGCTGTGGGACGACCGCGGCACGCTGCAGCCGTGGATCACACCGTTGACCCGAGCACTGCACGACGGCACCATCGCGCCGATCGTGCATGCGGCCATCCCGTTCGACGAAGCACCCGCCGCGCACCGGATACTGGCGGCACGGGAGAACATCGGGAAGGTGGTTCTGGTGCCCTAGGTCGACGCGTTTGGGTAGCCGCGGCACTGGGTTATCTTGCGAAGATGGCTGTCTCCGATTCGCGCGAACTCGTTATCGAGGCCACCCCCGACGAGATCATGGACGTGCTCTTCGACATCGAATCCTTGCCCGAGTGGTCGTCGGCTCATCAGAAAGTCGAAGTCCTGGAGCGCGATGACCAGGGACATCCGATCCGATCCCGGCAGGTCGTCAAGATCGTGGGCATTTCCGAAGAACAGGAACTCGCCTACACCGTGCACGACGACGGGGTGAGCTGGACGCTGGTGAGCGCCAAACAGCAACGGGCACAAGACGCCCGGTACACACTCACCCCCGACGGCGATTCCACCAGGGTCCGCTTCGAGTTGACCGTGGATCTCACCGTGCCGGTGCCCGGGTTCCTGATCAAGAAGGGAACCAAGGGTCTGATGGACACCGCGACCAAGGGGCTTCGCGAGCGAGTGATCAAAGTCAAAAAGAGCGGCTAGCAGGCTATCTTCTCGGGCCGCGGTTGGCGACACTGGTCGGTATGGGTAGCAGTGAAGCTCGGCGCATCGGCTTGGCCATCGGCGGACTGGCATTGACGCTTGCCGCGGCCGGCACCGCCGGGACGGGCGTCGTGCCAGCGGCGCCGGACGCGCCGTTGACGATCAGCAGTCCGGCCTTCGCCAACGGCGCGCCGATACCGGCGCAATACACCTGCAAAGGGGCCGACGTCGCGCCGCCGTTGACGTGGTCGGCGCCGTTGGGGGCGGCACTGGTGGTCGATGATCCGGATGCGGTCAACGGGGTGTACATCCACTGGATCGTGACCGGGATACCGTTCGGATCCGGCAGCACCTCGGACGGTCAGACTCCCGGCGGCGGCAGCACGCTGCCGAATACGGCCGGCCAGTCCGCTTACAAGGGGCCCTGTCCGCCCGCCGGTACCGGGACCCACCACTACCGCTTCACGCTCTACCAGCTTCCCAACGACTACCAGCTCCCCGGCGGACTGGCCGGTGTGCGCGCCGCGCAGGCCATCGCCGGGGCCGCCACCGCGCAGGCGCAGCTGACCGGAACGTTCGGCGGCTGATCGGCTAGCGGTCGTCCAGAATCTGATAGGCCGCGTTGTAGCCGGGCGTGAATGTAATGCCCGGGCCGCCATGGCATCCCGCGCCGCCCAGGTATAGGCCATCGATCGGAATCGGCATGTCCAGAAAGCCCTTCGGGCCGGGACGGTTGGGTCCCATCAAATCCGGGTGCAACAGGCCATGACAGAAGTCGCCGGCGGGGGCGCCGAACATCGTGTTCATGTGATACGGCGCGAACGTGATATGACGGATCAGGATGTCGGAGAAGTTCGGCGCGAATTTGGTGATCTTGTCGATAACACGCTGTGCCATTTCGTTTTTCAGGTGGCCGTGCTGGTCGCGGTCGACTTCGACCGGGAAGGCGTAAGCATATGCGCTCGCCGCGTGTTTACCCGGTGGTGCCATTGCGGGATCGTGCACCGACGGGATTTGCATGCCCATCGACGGGTTGTCCGGAACGAGTCCCCGCCGGCAGATCTCCCACTGCTGCTGTTGGGTTTCCGGTGAGCCGAAGATCCCCACCGACTGCTGCATGCCCTCCTCGTTGAGGAACTCATACGGTGGCGCGAACTCGGGCAGCCCGTCGAGTGCGAAATGAAGCTGCACGAATGAGGCGCGGTGATCGCGTCCGGACACGCGTGAGATCAACTCGGCCGGAACATGTTCGGGTGCAATGAGTTCGGTGAGTGTCATGTCAGGCGACAGATTGGACACCACGATCGGCGCCGAGATCGTCGAGCCGTCGCGCAATCGGACGCCGGTTGTCTTGCCGTTCTCGACGAGGATCTCCTCGACCCGGGTGCGAAAGCGGATCTCTCCCCCATGGGAGACGAAAAGCTCGCGCAGGTGTTCGGTGAGCGCGCCGATACCACCCTTGAGTTTGGTCATCATCGCGGTGCTGTCGTCGGGGACCGCCAGCGCGAATGCCAGGCACGCGGCGCTGCCCGGTGTGTAGGGGCCGCGGTAGGTGGAGTTGACCGCCAAAAATGCCAGCATTCCGCGCATCACCGCGTGCTTGTCCTTGTCCGGCAGGTAACGGTCGATCACGTCCATCGCCGAGCCGAACAGCATCTCGTGAATCGCCCGGCGTTCGGCGGCATCGGTTGCGCAGGCATACATTTCGTCGATCGTCTTGGGCTGCTGGCACACATCGAAGCGGCCGAGCGCCCGTGCGGGCGCCTGGCTCCAGGCGATCAGCTCGGCCATGCCCATGACGGCCTCCATGCCGTGCTTCTCGTTCAGATGAGCCATCAGCTGCATCGGGTCGCGATAGAAGACCATCGGCTCTTCACCGTTTTCGCCGATGTTGACCGACATCACCTCGGGCTCAATCACGGGCAGCGTGTCGAGTCCGAGGTCCTTGGTGAGCTGGCTCGCCGTCGGGAACTGCACCGAGCCCGCGATCTCGTAACGGAAGCCGTCGATCAATTCGACCGTCGCCGCCATGCCGCCGGCATAGGTGTTGGCTTCCAGGCACACGGTTCGCAGGCCGGCGCGCTGCAGGATCGCCGCCGCGGTCAGCCCGTTGTGCCCGGCGCCCACCACGATCGCGTCATATGTCGTCGTGCTCATGGTCTCGGCCCTGCCTTCCGTCGGTGGTATGCGCGTGACAAGAATATGTCAGTACTGACATGATTGGAAGATGTCAGTTCTGACGCAAACGGTGCGATACGATCGGGCCGCCATGACCGTTCCGATGAATCGCCACCAGCAGCGCCACCGCTCGACACACGAGGCGCTGCGCCAAGCTGCGCTAAAGAGCTTCGCCCGCAAAGGCTTTGCGAACGTGACGGTCACGGAGTTGGCGGCCGAGGCCGGTGTTACCGAACGCACCTTCTTCCGGCACTTCCCGACCAAGGAGTCGGTGCTGTTCCAGGACTACGAGTCGCAGGTGGAATGGCTGGCCGAGGCGCTTGCGCAACGGCCGGCCTCCGAGTCACTGTTCGACGCGGTGCTGGCCAGTGTCGCGGCCTTCCCGCACGACCTCGAAGTGGTCCGGCAGGCCGCGACGGCGCGCACCGAGTTGATCTCTGCCGACCGGATCGCCGGGCACTTGCGGGTGGTGCAGTCATCGTTCGCCGCCGTGCTGACCGATTTCGTCAGCAAGCGGAATCCGGACGCGCCCAACATCGAATTGGCTGCCGAGGTCGCGGGCTCGGCCCTGGCGGCGGCTCTCGTTGTGGCAGTGGAGCATTGGGGTCGCAACGGGTGTACCGGCGACCTCGGCGAGCTGGTTTCGGCCAGTATCGATGTGGTCCGCTCCGGTCTGGCGTCGTTGGCCTGATCCGCCGCCGGCGTTCGCGACGGGAGCCGCAGCGCGGTCCGGGAGCGACTCGCCGAGTTCACGGTTCGCAGGCAGCGGCACTGGCCACCGCGGCCTCGACGAAGCGGCGCAGTTCGCCGTTGCGGGCGCGCGGTAGAAAGGCCAGGGCGACCGGGCTCTGCGGTGCGCCCCGCAACGGGATGAACCGGACGCCGGGATGGATGTTGCGCCGGACGGCGACGTCGGGGATCACGCCGATGCCTCGATCGGCGGCAACGGATTCGATCCACTCGTCGAAATTCGATGTCTCCACTACAGTTTGCGGGCCCTGGCCCGCCGGCCACGACCACGGTCCGGTGGTGCCGCTGGCGACGTTGACCACCAGTGGCCATTGCGGGACGTCGGCCCAGTCCAGCTCCGACTGCTGCGCCAGGCGGGAATGCACCGAACACACCGCCACCCGTGCCTCGTTGAACAGGTGCACGACTCGCACGGCGGTCGAAGTCACGTGGCCGCGCACCACCGCGATGTTCACTCTCCCCTGCTGCACCGCGGCCAGCACATCGTCGGTGCGGATCAAACTGACCGTCGTTGCGTTGGCCCGCTCAAATCGGGCAACGGTGTCTTGGGCCCACGGGTCGGGCAACAACCAACTGAATCCGAGGCGAATACTGGCTTGCCGCCGCACGGCAGCCACGCCGCGTTCGAGTTCGGCCAGCACCCGTTCGACGTGCTCGAAGAACGTCCGTCCGGCGTCGGTCATCTCGACGTGCCGGGAGCTGCGGTCGAGCAGGGTGACGCCGAGCGCGTCTTCCAACTGCGCAATAGTGCGGCTCAGCGCGGGTTGGGTGATCGCGAGCACATCGGATGCTTGCGTGAAGGACTGCAATCGCGCCACCGCTTCGAATGCGCGCAGGTGTCGCAACTCCACTCGGCCGCTGTCCAGCACGCCCATGCCTGACAAGCATAGATGTCGTGCGACAGGCATTTCACTCCTGTTTGCGGTGGACCTAACGTCGTAGCCGAGACGCATGGACCAGAGGAGAGAAAATGCCGTTGCTGTACATCGACCTGATCGAAGGGCGCACCCCGTCGGAGGTCCAGGCGCTGCTGGACGCCGCGCATGACGCCGTCATCGCATCGTTTGCGGTGCCGCCGGGCGACCGCTACCAGGTGGTGCGCACCCATCCCGCGCACGAAATCGTGGCCTGGGACACCGGCCTGGGTATCGACCGGTCGGCTCGGTTGGTGATCGTGCACGTGGTCAGTCGCCGACGCACCCGCGCCATGAAGGAACGATTCTACGAGTTGCTGGCAGCCAACCTGGCCGAGCGGTGTGGGGTCGATCCGGCCGATCTGATCGTGTCCATCACCGAAAATGGGGATGAGGACTGGTCTTTCGGCCACGGTCGGGCGCAGTTCCTCACCGGGGAACTCCAATGAAAACCCGGCTGACCGAATTGTTCGGCATCCAACACCCGATCATCTCGGCGCCGATGGCCATGGCGTCCGGCGGCCGGCTCGCCGCGGCGGTGACGGCGGCCGGCGGGCTCGGCCTGATCGGTGGCGGGTACGGCAACACCGACTGGCTCCGGCACGAGTTCGACCAGGCCGGTGGCGCGAGGGTCGGCTGCGGGTTCATCACCTGGAGCCTGGCGCAGGCGCCCGAACTGCTCGATGAAGCCCTGGAACGGCAACCTGCCGCAATCATGTTGTCATTCGGCGACTTTGGGTCGTTCACCGAGCATATCCACGAGGCGGGCGTGCCGTTGATCGCCCAGGTGCAGAACCTCGAACACGCCCGGCAGGCTCTGGACGGCGGCGCGGACGTCGTCGTCGCGCAGGGCGGTGAGGCCGGCGGCCACGGTATGACCGTCAGGTCCACGTTTACGTTGGTGCCCGATGTCGTCGATCTCGTCGGCGCGCGCTCTCCCGCAGCACTGGTTCTGGCCGCCGGCGGTATCGCCGACGGCCGTGGCCTCGCGGCGGCATTGGCGCTGGGCGCCGACGGTGCGCTGGTCGGCACCCGATTATGGGCCAGCGCCGAGGCGTTGGTGTCGCCTCGGGCTCACCAGCGGGCGGTGGCGGCCAGCGGCGACGATACTTTCCGGACTCGCGTGTACGACGTTGTGCGACAGCTTGCTTGGCCCGCTGACTACAATGCGCGAGCGTTGGGTAACCGATTCCTCGACACCTGGCACGGAAACGAGGACCAGCTGTCTGCTGCCTTACCCGAGGCGGTGGAGACTTTCGAGAAAGCCTCGGCCGCAGAGGATTTCGATGCCGCTGCCATACTCGTCGGCGAAGCGATCGGACTCGTCCGCGATATTCGGCCGGCCGGCGACATCGTAGCCGATATGGCGCGTGACGCTGCCCGGATTCTGGGCCGGGAGGCCTAGTACAACGGCGACCAGTCCGACGTCCGCAGCAATCGGCTCTCCCACTGATCGCGATACTTGAGCGCTTCGAACATGTAGCTGCCCGGCCCGCGGTACTCCGGAGGTACCTCTTTGGTCAGCAGATGCACGAGCGCCGCGTAGTTGTTGGAGTCATCGATCTTCTGCCACAGCACGGCTTCTCGTCGCTGATGGCTCCCGTGCGCGACTTGGAAACAAGCCTGGATGTCCAGAATGCGCATGCGTGCCGGAGCCTGCGACAGCGGCCGATAGTAGATGTCATTCCAGGAGCGGATGTAGTCGTCGAGCGGCGCGTACGGCCAGCCGGTGTCTTCCATGAAGAGACTGAGCGGGTGAGTTCCGGCATCGGTGGGCACGGCCGAAAGATCGACCGACTGCAACGGCGACCACTCCACCGGCAACAGCAGCTTGCCCGTCACCTCGTGACGCAGGTTGTCCAGTTCGCGCATCCACGGCTGCAGATCGCCATGTTGGGCGCGCTGCGCCAGGCTCTCCCAGCAGGCACCGTCGGCGATGCCGGTGATCGTGACGACGGTGTAGGAAGGCCCGGTGCCGTGTGCGTGGTTGGTGTACCAGAGCAGGCGGGCATAGTCGTCGTTGGCCAGCGTGGGCATCCAGCCGTCCCGATAAGCGGCCTCGAATTCCTCTTCCCGGCCGCCCACCACCTTGTGGGTCTCATGCAAAAACAGCACGTGGACTCCTAGGTGCCATCGGCGATCAGCGCGGCGAGCTGATCACGGTTGACCTTGCCGGTTGCGCTGTACGGGATGTGTTCCACGATCGCCAGTCGCTCGGGAAGCTTGAAGTGCGCGATCAACTCGCGACAGTGTGCGCGCAACTCGTCGAGTGTCACCGGGGCGCACACCACGATGGCCGCACCGACGCGTTGCCCCAACTCGCCGTCAGCGATCCCGGCGACCGCGGCGTCATCGACTGCCGGATGTGAGCGCAATGCTTCCTCGACCTCGATCGGTCCGAATTTCTCTCCCCCGCGATTAATTGTGTCCTTCAGTCGGCCGCTAAGGAAGATGTAGCCGTCGGCATCTCGGCGGGCGAGGTCACCGGTGCGCAGCCAGCCGTTGGTGACGTTCTGGGAGCTGTTCACCCACAACTCGCCGACCGCCCCGGCCTCGACCTCGTTGCCCGTATCGGGGTCAACCAAGCGCACCTCGACTCCGGGTAACGCGCGGCCGACCGAACCGGCACGTGCCGGGTCGCGGTGATCGTCGGGCATCAAAGTCGTGTAAGCGCCCAGGGTTTCGGTCTGACCGAATACATTGGCCCACGCCACCTGCGGCAGCGCCGCCATCGCCCTGCGCACCAGACTCAGTGGCGCGGCCGCGGCCCCGTAGGCAATCGCGATCAAAGACGACAGATCGGTGCTCGCGAAGTCGGGGTGGTCGATGATCCGCTGCAGCATCGTCGGCACCATGAAGGTCGTGCTGACGCGGTGCTCTGCCACCAGCCGGAGCCATTCGCCGGCGTCGAAACGCGTTTGCAGGACCGCGGTGTTGCCCGAATACAGGCTGCCCAGCACGCCCAGCGCGCCGCCGACGTGGAACAACGGGACGCTCAGCATGCTCACCGAGGGTTTCGCGCCGACTTGGAAGGGGCGCGACATTCCGGTGATGCGCCGGGTGAGCAGTCGGCCGCCGATGCTGACGGTTTTAGGGAGTCCCGTTGTGCCGCTGGTGAATAGGATCAACGCGTCGCGGTCGTCGGCGTCCGGGGCGACGGCGTCGTGGACGGGGCCGGGCCGGCCCAAATCGCTCACCGTCAACGTGGTGGGGACACCGGCTTCCCGGACCCGCTCGACGTACTGCTCCCCCGCGACAGCCACGTCGGCGCAGCCGGCATTCCTATGCAGGCCCCGCAACTCCGGCGGCGTCAGCGCCGGATTCATCAGCGCGGGTGCGGCGCCGATGCGTGCCGCACCGAGCAATGCGGCGATCGACAGCAGGCCGGCCCCGTCGACGATGGCGATGCGCTGTCCGGGCGTGACGCCGTGGGCGGCCAGGCTCGCCGCGCACTGCCCTACTGCCGTTGCAAGCTCGCCGTAACTGATCGTATCTCCGCCGACGATCAGGGCGGCCCGGGCGGGATCCCCGCCGGCGGCGGCGTCATGGATCGTCCCGATGTTCATCTGAGGCTTAATACAGGGGTGACCACTCGGAGGTGCGCAGCAACCGGCTGGTCCACTGGTCGCGCAGGTCCAGGGCGTCGTACATCCAGGTGCCCGGCGCGCGGTACTCGGCGGGGATATGGCTGCGGAGCAGGTCAAGCAGCGCGTCGGGACGGCTGATGCGCTGCATCAGGATCACCTCGCGTCGCACATGGCTGCCGAGGGCAGGCTGGAATGCCGCATGCATCGTCAGCATGGAAGACGGCTCCTGGAGGCCCTTGGCGTACACCTCGCCGCAGCGGACGATGTACTCCTCGAACTTGTCCTCGTAGGGCCACATGGTGTCTTCCATGTACAGGGTCATCTCGTGCTCACGACCGTCGACCGGCACCTCGTCGAACGGTACGTCGAGCAGCGGTGACCAGGGCAGCGGCATCAGCAGCTTTGCGACGACCTCGTGGCGGAGCTCGTCGAGCCTGCGCATCCAGTCCTGAAGGTCGCCCTTCTGTACTCGCAGGGTCAACTTCTCCCACGCCGCGCCGTCGCGAACGGCGGTCACGGTCACGACCGTGTACGCGGGGCCGCTGCCGTGCGCCTGATTCGCGTACCACAGCAACCGGGCATCGTCGCCGCGCCCGAGCATCGGCATCCAGCCGTCACGGAACGCGGCTTCGAATTCGTCTTCCTTACGGCCGCGGACCGTGTGCAGCTCGTGCATGAACAGCACGCACAAACCTCCATTCGCGGCGGTGGGCTGCAACGCCGCTCCACGGACGGTAACTCCGGCGGATTGACACGTCCAGGCCGGGTTAGTCGTATGCGCAATTACGCCTAGTCGCATGACCTAGACAGCCGAGTTGAGAATCTGGTTTGCTCAACTCGGTACCGTCCTTACCGGGCAGGAGTTCTCCGATGGCAAGGCTCGACGTGCCGGAGGGCCCGGGTGGCGAGGCAGCCATGATCTGGACGCTGCGGCCACAGCTCGGCGGCATGGTCGAACGCATGATCCGCGGTGCGTATCAGCAGAGCATCCTGCCGGCCGACGAGCGTGAGTTGGCGAGAATGCGGATTGCGCAGATCAACGATTGCGTGGCGTGCTCGGGTTTCCGCGCGCAGTCGGTGCTCGACGCCGGTGTCGCACCCGAGTTGTATGACAACGTCGCCGCATACGCCGGCTACCCCGGCTATACGCCACGCCAACGCCTTGCCATCGAGTTCGCGGAGCGGTTCGCCAACGACCATGCGTCGATGGATGACGCGTTCTTCCAACGACTTCGGGAATCCTTCTCCGACGAGGAGATCCTGGACCTCACGCTGTGTGTCGCGGTTTTTCTCGGCCTCGGACGTTCCCTGACCGTGCTGGGCGTCGACCAGTCGTGCGCCATCGACCTCTAACAGACTCGAAAGGGCCCAATGGACTCCCAGATGGACCTAGCCACCGTCGATGAACTGCTGAGCACCACGCGGTCGGTTCGTAAGCGTCTCGACCTGACCCGGCCGGTCGGACGCGAGGTGATTCTGGAATGCATCCAGCTGGCGATGCAGGCACCGACGGCCAGCAATGCACAGGACTGGCGCTGGCTGGTGGTCACCGACGCGGACAAGCGCGCGGCCATCGCCGAGATCTACCGCGGCATCGGGTCGCAGTACCTGGCATACGCGGTCGACAATGCGCCCGACCCGCAGACCCAGCGGGTGTACCAGAGTGCGATGAGCCTGACGGAAACGCTGGGACAGGTTCCGGTGCATGTCATTCCCTGTCTGACCCAGCGCATCGACACGGCGGAGCCCGGCATCGCCGCGGCGGCCTGGGCTTCGATCATCCCGGCGGGCTGGAGCTTTCTGCTGGCGCTGCGCTCGCGCGGGCTGGGCTCGGTGTGGACGACGATGCATCTGTTCAAGGAAAAAGAGGTCGCCGAGCTGCTCGGCATTCCGCCGACCGTCACGCAGGCCGCGCTGTTCCCCGTCGCCTACACGATCGGCACCGACTTCCGCCCGGCCGCGCGGCCGCCGGCGGAGTCCATCACCTACTGGGACGGCTGGACAGACAGCTGATGCAGTCCTACACCGTGCGATTCCACGTCGACGCGCCGCCACACAAGGTGTGGCGGGTGCTGCATCCCCCGGTGCCACCGAACGCGCCACGCCCGCGAGTGCTCACGTGGCCGACCGGCAGCATGGAAATTCTGAACGAGGGCAACGAGGCCGGTGAGGGCCTGGTCCGCACCTGCGTCTTTCCGGTCCCCAGGTACCTGCTGTCCGGCGGCCGGGCGCGGTCGTGGGAGACGGTGACCGAAGCCGAGCTGAACAAGCTGTCGCGCTACGTCGCCGTCGGCGCGCCGCTGTGGTCGCGCGCCGAGGGATATCACCAGCTCGAGGAGCAGCCCGACGGCACCACCGTGCTGACGTTTCACGAGACATATCACGCCTACAACCCGGTGCTGCGCTTCTTTCTCGAGCGCCCGGTGCACGCCAGGATTTCGCGGGACAACCTCGACACCTACGAGCACGCGCTCGGCTACGCCGGCAAGGTCCGACGGCTGCCCTAGGCTTTCGATGCTGCTCGGCCAATCTCACGGAGATGTGAATTAGGTTCTTGACCCCGGTACCCTCGATGTCTATGGGAGTACCTACCGCGGCACGACTGGCTGCGGCGAGTCTGATGGCCGCGGGCTGGGCCGCCGCGTCCACCTTTGTGGCCAGCGCCGACCCGGACGACACACGTGGTCCGGCGCCGGGGCCGGCACCGGGGCAATCAGCGTCACCATCACCCGCGGCGTCGCCGTCGGCATCGCCCTCGCCCGCGCCGCCCGGGGGCGCGCCGAAGACGGTGATGGACAAAGACGGCCTTTACGCGGTGGGTACCGACATAGTGCCGGGCATTTACAGCAGCGGTGGCCCGGTCGGCAACGGCACCTGCTACTGGAAGCGGACCGCCAACCCGGACGGCGCCCTGATCGATAACTCGCTCAGCAAGAAGCCGCAGGTGGTCAAGATCGAGCCGACGGACAAGGCGTTCAAAACGGATGGCTGCCAGCCCTGGCAGCTGACGCCGGACGCCCCGGCACCCGCCGACGTCCCCGGGCCGGTTGCGGGGGCCCAACTGCAGGGCACCCTGGGCACGCTCAACGGCCTGCTGGGGCCGAACGGAATGCGGGTACCCGGCACCTGACCGTGGCCGGTACTCAACAGATTGTCGTCGTCGGTGCGGGAGTCAGCGGACTGACGTCGGCTCTGTGCCTGGCCGAGGCCGGGTGGCCGGTGCGAGTGTGGACCGCCGCACCGCCCAAGCAGACGACATCGGTAGTGGCCGGTGCGGTCTGGGCCCCGCCGCGTCCGGCCGAACGCGCCGCCGAAACAATGGCGTGGGCCCAACATTCGTTGGCGGTGTTTCGCGAACTGGCCGCCGACCCCGATACCGGGGTGCAGCTATCGCCGGCGCTCGGGGTCGGCGAATTGACCGCGACCGAGTCGATGTCGTCGGCGGCGCAGCTGATCCCCGAGTTGCGGCCCGCCCATCCAACCGATCTGCCCGACGGGTTTCGGGTCGGGTTTCGCGCGACCCTGCCGATGATCGACATGCCGCACTACCTCGGCTACCTCACCCAGCGACTCGCCGCGGCCGGCTGCGAGATCGAGGAACACCCGGTGCGGTCACTGGCCGAGGCCGCCGACGCAGCGCCGATCGTGATCAACTGCTCCGGTCTCGGCGCACGTGCGCTGGTGGGCGACGACACGGTGCGGCCACTGTTCGGCCAGCATGTCATCCTCACCAACCCTGGTCTGCGACAACTGTTTCTGGAGATCAACAACGGCCCGGAATGGGTGTGTTACTTCCCGCACCCGCAACGCGTGGTGTGTGGCGGGATCAGCATCCCGGACCGCTGGGACACCACCGCCGAACCCGACATCACCGAACGCATCCTGGCGCGCTGCCGCCGGATCGAGCCGAGGCTTGGCGAGGCCGAGGTGCTGGAGACGATTACCGGGCTACGGCCCGATCGCCGGTCGGTGCGGCTGGCAGCCGAGCCACTCGGGAAGGCGCGCTGCATCCACAACTACGGGCACGGCGGCAATGGTGTGACGTTGTCCTGGGGTTGCGCGCGCGATGTAGTGCGGCTGGTCAATCCTGATCGCTGACCGGCAATAGTGCTGTCTCCACCGACGCGTACGTCGGCAGCAACGGATGCAGTCCGCAGGCGGCGATGGTTCGGGCCATGATGGGCTGGCTGGTAACGAGTCGCAGCGCGACGCCGCGACGGCGACACTCGGCTGCCTCATGCGCCAGCGCGGCATAACCGCATGAGCCCATGAAATCGAGGTCACACACGTCGATGACGAACGGACCGGGCGCGACGGTTTCGGCGGCACCGCGGCTCAGCACGTCCTGCCACGCGGTCTCGTTGCTGGCATCGATGTCGCCGCCGACATGGACCACTACCGACGAACCGGTGCGCCGGGTAACCGTGCGCAAGCCGCTTGGCGCGTGGC
This sequence comes from Mycobacterium sp. pR1184, assembly GCF_041287235.1. Lineage (NCBI taxonomy): Bacteria > Bacillati > Actinomycetota > Actinomycetes > Mycobacteriales > Mycobacteriaceae > Mycobacterium > Mycobacterium sp. pR1184. Next base: position 124,653 of record NZ_JBGGKR010000009.1, read on the forward strand.
CAAGATACGACCCGTTGTGGGGCCGCGCTATTCCGATTGAGGCAGTGTCCATCTCAGCGACATCCCGTCGTCGTGGGCAGTATCGGGCGACGCCGTCCTTCTCCCTAAAAGGCCGGCAGGGTTGTCGTTAAACCGACCCCCGCCGGTTATTACGTCGCTGCTGAGCATATGTGCAATTGACATCTACCGAGGGTATTTGCCCAAATCGACTGGTTTTGCTCGGCGGGCAGACGGCCGAAGTCACTGAAAGCCTTACTATTTCAGAAACGGTAGCCAACGACGAATCGAAACGGTGGAAGATCCGTAAGCATCGTTTACGCGCTTCACGCTCACATTGCCACCATTACGATCAATCGCCTGGGTTGCTTTCGTCGCCGGGCGGGATTTCTGGACTGGGCCGCGGGCTGGGAAGCGACCCCCGCGGTGGCAAGCGGGCCGAGGGATCAACCGCGGGTGCGTCGGTCGACATCGCCGACCACCAGTGACAGCAACCAGCTCACGATCGACAACAGGATCGCGGCCCAGATCGCCGTCCACCAGAAGTGGTCGATCGCCAGTCCCCAGTGCGTGGTGTGTTCGGTGATCCAGGCCGTGAGCCAGAGCATCAACGCGTTGACGACGATGTGGAACAGGCCCAGGGTCACGATGTACAGCGGGATGGACAGGAACGCAACGATCGGCTTGATGAACGCGTTGACCAGTCCGAAGATCACGGCCACGACGAAGATGATGCCGATGCGTTCCAGCGGCGTCTTGCCGCCGACGAAGCTCAGCCCGTGAACGAAGTGGGTGACGATCCACATGGCAAAACCGGTCAAGGCGGCGCGAATCAGAAAGGGGCCCATGCCGCAAGATCCTGCCATCCGAATTGAATGCCCGGCAGGGCCATTCGGCCCAAGCCAGTATCAGTTAAGCGCGTAAAAGCGTTGCGCATTGCGGCTGGCGATCTTCTCCCGCGCCTCTTCGCTGATGTCCGCGCGGGTGCGCAGGTGCTTGGTGCTCTCCGGCCATTCGCCGTCCCAATGCGGGTAGTCGCTGGCGAACATGATGAAGTCGGCGCCCAGCACGTCGATCACGCCGGGCAGGATCGGCTCCTCGGGCTCGCACGTCACAAAGATGTTGCCCGCAGCCAGGTATTCGTGCGGGTCGCGGCGCCAGCCGCGTTCGACCCAATCGCCCCGCTTCTCATAGTGCTCGTGCAGGCGGTCCATGAAGAACGGAACCCAGCCGGCGCCCGCCTCCAGGAAGGCAACCCGCAGTCGGGGATGGCGCTCGAAGACGCCGCCGGAAACCATCGCCGTCATCGCGGTCATCTGGTCGAACGGAAAGCTGATGCAGTGCACCTGAATGTAATTGGTGAAGCGGTCCACGCCGATCTTCGGCAGATGAATTCCGGGTGCGCCGTGAATGCCCAGCGGCATCTCGAGTTCCACCGCGGCGGCATAGAACGCGTCGAGATCGGGGTGATCCAGGTTGCGGGTCTTCAGCGCCGGCGGGACCAGAGTCGCCACCAGCCCGAGCTCCTTGGCCTCGGTCATGACGTCGATGGCCGGTTGCCCGTGCTCGATCGGGGTCACGGCGACGCCGCGCAACCGGCCGCCCGACGAGGCGCAGTAATCCGCGATCCACTGGTTGTAGAGCCGCGCGAATCCCGCCGCGAATGCCGGGTCTTCGAGGCTGGGCGCGCAGAGGCCCAGGCTCGGGTACAGCACCATCGTGTCGATGTGATCGCGGTCGGCGTCGCCCAGCACGCCGTCGGGTGACGAGCAGTTGATGTTGGGCGACTTGCTGATTCCGTGTTCGGGCGGACAGCCGGCGCCCGGGCCGCGATCCTCCGGATAGTTACGGCCTTCGATCATCAGCCGGAGGCGTCGGTCGGTGCTGGGCTTGACGTGGTCGGGCCACCGCTTGATCGCTTCGATCGCCAGCGAGGAATTCTCGGCGACATGTCCATCGGCATCGATGATTCGCATATTCGGCGAACTTACTCCGGCGCCGTGGATGGTCAAACGGCTCGCGGTGCGCCACGATGCTTCACGTGACAACTCAACGGATCAACGCCGATCAGCGAAATTCGTTCATTGCCGCGATGTTGGGCTGGACGATGGACGCCTTCGATTACTTCATCGTGGTGTTCGTCTATGCCGATATCGCCAAGTCCTTCCACATCAGCAAGGCCGAGGTCGCGTTCATTACGACGGCGACCCTGTTCATGCGTCCCGTTGGTGCCTTGATATTCGGGCTCTGGGCCGACCGGGTCGGCCGGCGGCTCCCGCTGATGGTGGACGTGATCTTCTACTCCGTTGTCGGCTTCCTGTGCGCATTCGCGCCCAACTTCACCGTGCTGATGATTTTGCGGTTGCTGTACGGCCTTGGCATGGGCGGGGAATGGGGGCTGGGCGCGGCGCTGGCGATGGAGAAGGTTCCCGTCGAGCGGCGCGGCTTTTTCTCCGGTCTGCTGCAGGAGGGCTATGCCTTCGGCTATCTGCTGGCCAGTATCGGATCGCTGGTGGTGATGGACTGGCTGGGGCTGTCGTGGCGCTGGCTGTTCGGTCTGTCGATCATCCCGGCTCTGATCAGCCTGGTCATCCGCTACCGGGTGCAGGAGTCCGAGGTGTGGGAAGCCGCCCAGGATCAGATGAAGCTCACCAACACCAAAGTCACCGACGTGCTGCGCGACGGCAAGATCGTCCGCCGGTTCTTCTATCTGGTGGCGCTGATGACCGCGTTCAACTGGATGAGCCACGGCACCCAGGACGTCTACCCGACGTTCTTGGGTTCGACGGCCAACCACGGCGCCGGCCTGGACAGCGTGACGGTGAAGTGGATCGTGGTGGTCTACAACATCGGTGCCATCATCGGCGGTCTGTTCTTCGGCTCGATGTCGCAACGGTTCAGCCGCCGCTACACCGTGATTTTCTGCGCGATCCTCGGATTGCCGATCGTGCCGCTGTTCGCGTTCTCCCGGACCGCGGCGATGCTGTGTCTCGGCTCGTTTTTGATGCAGGTCTGCGTGCAGGGTGCCTGGGGTGTGATCCCCGCGCACCTGACCGAGATGTCGCCGGACGCCATCCGCGGCCTCTACCCCGGGGTGACCTACCAGCTCGGCAACCTGCTCGCCGCGTTCAACCTGCCCATCCAGGAACGACTGGCCGAGACGCACGGCTATCCGTTCGCGCTGGCCGCCACGATTGTGCCGGTGCTATGTGCGGTGGCATTCCTGACGTTTATCGGTAAGGACGCGACCGGACTTCGCTTCGGTACCGCCGAAACCGCTTTCCTGCCAACGGAAGCCAAGTGAGCTCGTGGCGATCGCAAGCGCGGCGCAGCCGGGCGACGCGGTCGCCACATGGGTCACAGCGGCGCTTGCTCGCTGAGCGCGCGTCGCAGCATGTGCATCGCAACCGTCGCCGAGCGTTCGCGGACATCGGAACGGTTCCCGGGCAGTCGCATTGTCCGGGTGTCCGTGCGCCCTTCGGCCAGTCGAACCGTGAAGCAGACCGTGCCCACCGGCTTGTCCGGCGTCCCCCCGCCGGGACCGGCGATGCCGGTGATCGCGACCGCGGTATCGGCGCCGAAACGGCGTAATGCGCCGGCGGCCATCGCCTCGGCCACCGGTTCCGATACCGCGCCGTGCGCCCCGATCAATGCGGCGTCGACGCCGAGCAGCTGGATCTTCGCGTCGTTGGAGTAGCTCACCACGCCGCCCATCACGTAGTCCGACGATCCGGGCCGGTCGGTCAGCCGTGCGGCCACCAGTCCCGCGGTGCAGGATTCCGCGGTGGCTATCCGGCGCCCGGCCAGCAGCCGCGCGACCACATCGTCGACCTGTGATCCGTCCTCGGAGTACAGCTGCTGACCGTGCCGGTCGCGCAACAACTGGGTCAGTTGGGCGTAAGCTTGTGCCGCCTCGGGCTCGTAGCGGGTGACCATCTCGATCTCGCCCCGCCGCAGGCAGGTGGTGATCTCCAGCGCGTCGAATCCGGCGACGGAATGCTGCGCGTCACGCAGTGTTTCGGCCAGCCCCGACTCGGGCAGCCCGAACATCCGGATGGTGTCCTGGCGGTAGATCGTCCGCCCGGCGATCGCGTGGCGTGCGGCCGGGGTCTCGATGGCCTTGTGCCACATCGGCTGAAGCTCGCGCGGAGGGCCGGGAAGCACGATCACCGTGGGCTTTCCGGGCACCACGACGCCCGGGGCGGTGCCCACCGGGTCGAGCACCTGCGCGCCGGCGGGAACCATGGCCTGTTTGCGGTTGGCGGCGCGCACCGCGTCGAAGCTCTCCGAATCAAAGTGCGCCATAAGCTTTTTGAGAATGTTGGCGATCTTGTCTTCGACCACTTCATCGAGCAGCAGCTCGCGTTCGCAGAACCGCGCCACCACCTCCACGGTCATGTCGTCGGCCGTCGGGCCCAGTCCCCCGCTGGTGACTATCAAGTCCACGCCCTGTTCGGCCAGGAAGCGCAGTTGTGCCTCGATGTCGGAGGGACGATCGCCACAGATGGTGATGTGGGCCAACTCCACGCCCAACTCGAGCAGCCGGTCGGCGATCCACGGGCCGTTTCGGTCTTGGACGCGTCCGGTGAGGACTTCGGTTCCAGTGACGACGATGCCTGCGCGTGCGCTCACCGGCTTGAGCCTACTGGCGCGTGAACGCGGTATGGCGTCGAGTGTGCATCCCTGGCGTCGGGCGTGCAGTCACGTCGGCGACACGCCGATCGATGCCGCCCCCGACGCACTCCCGACGTCAGTTCTCGGCGAGGTAGCGCTCGACCGTCGCGACCTTCTGGGTCATCGCGTCCGCGACGCCGGCGCGCATGTCCACCTTGATCACCGTGCTGACCCTGGGGGCGCGAGCGGCCACGGCCTGCACGGCGCGCTGCACGACCGCCATCACTTCCTCCCAGGTATCGCCCTCGATCACGGTGAACATCGAATCTGTCTTGTTCGGCAACCCGGAGTCGCGCACCACCCGCACCGCTTCGGCGACGATCTCGCCCACGCCCTCGCCAACGCCGAGCGGGGTGACCGAAAACGCGACAAGGACCGACACGCGTCGAGCCTACCCATCGCGCCTGGCAGCATCGAACCATGCGGGTTCTGGTGCAACGGGTCTCGTCGGCAGCGGTGGCCGTCGACGGTGAGGTGGTCGGTGCCATCCGGCCCGAAGGTCAGGGGCTGCTGGCATTGGTCGGCGTCACCCACACCGACGATGCCGACACGGCGCGACGTCTTGCCGAGAAGCTGTGGAACCTCCGCATTCTCGCCGACGAACGTTCCGCGGCCGATATCGATGCCCCGATCCTGGTGGTCAGCCAATTCACGCTTTATGCCGACACCGCGAAGGGCCGCCGGCCGTCCTGGAACGCGGCGGCTCCCGCTGCGATGGCCGAGCCACTGGTCACGGCATTCGCGGAGGCGTTGCGCGGCTTGGGCGCCCGCGTCGAAACCGGCGTGTTCGGGGCGAATATGCAGGTCGAATTGGTCAACGAGGGGCCAGTAACGGTGTTTCTTGAACTCTGAAGGCGCCCTCGCAGGTACCTTGGATCTTGGTCGAGCCAAACAGGAGGGGCGATCGTGAGCACTGCGCCTGAATCTGGGCCCGCATTCGGCTCGCTCCGCTCCGACGGCGACCAGTGGGACATCGTCAGCAGCGTCGGCTACACCGCGCTCCTGGTGGCGGGATGGCGCGCTGTGCACGCCGTGAGCGCGCAACCGCTGGTCCGCGACGAATACGCGAAGCTGTTCATCGAGGCCTCGCAGGACCCGTATTTGGCCGGTGCGCTTGCCAATCCGGGAAGTACCGACGATGAGACGGCGTTTCCGCGTCTCTACGGTGTGCAAACGCGGTTTTTCGATGACTTCTTCACCTCTGCGACCGACGCGGGCATTCGACAAGCGGTGATCGTTGCCGCGGGGTTGGACTCGCGCGCGTATCGCCTCGAATGGCCTTCCGGGACAAGCGTTTTCGAGATCGACCTGCCGAAAGTCCTGGAATTCAAGGCTCGTGTGCTGGGCGAGCACGGCGCGGTGCCCAAGGCGTCGCGGGTTGAGGTCGCAGCCGACTTGCGCACCGACTGGTCCAGGCCGCTGGAATCGGCCGGCTTCGACACCGAGAGGCCGAGCGCGTGGTCGGTCGAGGGGATATTGCCCTACCTGACCGACGAAGCCCAGAACACGTTGTTCACCCGGATCAGCGGACTCAGCGCACCCGGCAGCCGAATCGCCATCGGCGCACTGGGATCGCGACTGGACCACGATCAGCTCGAAGCGCTGGAAACCAGCCATCCCGGGGTCAATCTGTCCGGCGATGTGGACTTCTCCTCCCTGACGTATGAGCCCAAGGGCGACCCCGCTGAATGGCTGGCCGCACACGGCTGGAGCGTGGCGCCCGTCCGCAACACCCTGGACCTCCAGGCCGGCTACGGCATGACGCCTCCTGCTGTCGACGTGAAGATCGACAGTTTCATGCATTCGCAGTACATAACGGCTACCCGGTAGCGAATGGAGTCGACGTGGTGACCATGACGATGCTCTCGCCCGCCGACGCCCTCGCCGAGATCGCGGCCAGTGCACCAGGACCGCGGATCGGCGCGTTCTTCGATCTCGACGGCACCTTGGTCGACGGCTTCACGGCGGCGGTTCATGTCGGCGACCGGATCCGTCGCCGGCAGGTCGGACTTGGCGAGCTGGTCGGCGTATTCGATGCCGCGCTGCGCTATCGATTCGGCCGCCTGGAATTCGAGCGCCTCATCGTGCGGGCCGCGGGATATCTGCGCGGCGAATCACTGCTCGAGCTCGATGAGCTGGGCGAGCGGTTGTTCGTCGAACGTGTTGCCTCACGCCTATATTCGCACATGCGCGACATCGTGCACGCCCATCAGCAACGCGGGCATACCGTGGTGCTGACTTCCTCGGCACTGTCGATCCAGGCGCTGCCGGTCGCGCGCTTTCTGGGCATTTCCAACGTGCAGTGCAACCGTTTCGAGCTGGACGCGCTTGGACGCCTCACCGGCGAAATCGTCAAACCGGTCGTGTGGGGCACGACGAAAGCGGCTGCGGTGCAACAGTTCTGCACGGAAAATGATGTCGCCGTGCAACACAGCTATTTCTACGCCGACGGCGACGAGGACGCCGCGTCGATGTCGGTGGTCGGCTATCCGCGACCGGTGAATCCTCGCTCGGGCCTAGCCGCGGCGGCGGCGGCGCATGGCTGGCCGGTGATGTGCCTTGCCTCGGTGCGGCGCCGGCCGATGCGGACCCTGCGCTACCTGGCGAACCACGTCCGCCGTGAATCGCCGCGAGACGCGGGCTAGGGCTTCAGTAGAATCTTCACGTCGTCACCGGACCGCGACTCGGCGGTCGCGTACCCTTTGGCCGCTTCGTCCAAGGGCATTGAGGTGGTGAAGATGCCGTCGACGTCGAGCCGGCCCGATTGCAGCAGCGGTATCAACTCCGGCCAGGTGCGCTGGACCGGCGCCGTGGTGAATCGAAGGCTGGTGCTGCGAATCAGGCAGCCCAAGGCGTTGAGCGGGAACGGATTCATATCGTGCACACCGACAACCGAGACGGTGCCCCCGGGCCGGACGAGGTTGATCGCGTCGGTCAGGGAGGAATCTGTGGCGACCGCATCGATCACCGCGTCGGCGCCCCGTCCGCCGGTGGCCGCCATGATCGCCTCGAACGCCGGCGCTTTGACCGGCGTCGCACCCCATCGGACCGCGCGGTCCAACCGGCCATCGACCATATCGATCGCGAAAACCGTTGCAGCACCCTGGAAAAACGCACTACGCAGCGCGCACAAACCCACCGCGCCCAGCCCGATGACCGCGACGGCGCCGCCGAACGGAATATCGGCACGCTGCGCCGCCGCCCAGCCGGTGGCCAGGTTGTCGGTGAGCAACAGAGCCTGTTCGGTGCTGATGCCGTCGGGCATCTTCAGCAGCTGGAAATCGGCGGCCGGCACGGCCAGCAGATCGGCTTGCGCACCACCGAGCAGGCCCCCGCCGAAGATCTGAAAACCGGAGTAGCACATGACCGGATCGCGGGTCGCGCACCCCGGACACTTGCCGCAGCCGGTCACCGATGACACCATGACCTGATCTCCGGCCTTGACGGTGCGCACGTCGGGCCCGACGTCCACCACCGTGCCGACCGCTTCGTGGCCCAGCGCGACCGGGTCGGGCATCGGAAAGTCGGCCTCGTAGAAATGCAAGTCGGATCCGCAGATGCCGGCGGCGGTGACTTCGACGACCGCTCCGTCGGAGCCGGGAAGGACGGGATCGGGGCGGGTGTCGACCCGGATGTTGCGGGGGCCATCGACGACTACCGTGCGCATAGTGCCGTGCTCACTTTCCTGGGGGTATTACGAATTACGTTGTCGCACAACAAATTGAGACCAATCTGGCTCGCGTACCGCGGCCCAGTACTCGTTGAGGCGCCACGGGCTGACGGTGTGGATCTCGCCGTCGGCGTTCTTGAAGTAGGAGTGTTTGACCGCGGGATGGGACCACACCATTTTCTTGATCTGGGTCTGCGTCCGTCGGTGCCAGTCAGTCGCGGCTTCGGCTGTGGGTTCCATCGAGTGCACACCGACGTCGGCCAGCCGCCGCAGACACTGGTCGATATAGCGCATCTGCAGTTCGGACTGGAAGATCAAGCTGCCGCCGTGGGCGAGGTGGGTGCCGGGACCGTAGATGATGAAGAAGTTGGGGAAATCCGGCACCGTGATGCCCAGATAGGCATACGGGCGACTCCCCCACATCTCGTGTAAGTCAATTCCGTTGCGGCCGGTCACCTTTAGTGGCCACAACACATCGGTGTGCCGGAACCCGGTGGCGTAGACGATGATGTCGACCTCGTGCTCGACACCATCTTCGGTGACGACGCCGCGGGGCGTGATCTTCTGGATCGCGGTGCGCACCAGTTCGACGTTGTCGCGCTGCAAGGTCTGCAGCCAGCTGCCGTTGTCCTGCAGTGTGCGTTTGCCGCAGGCGGGATAGTCAGGCATCACCTTGGCCAACAGCTCTTGGGAGTCTGGGCCGTCGCCGACCTGGCTGGTGATCCACTGCGAGAACATCATTGCCGCGGCGGCGTTGATGTCGCTGACGGCCTCGTCGCCCGTGTAGTTCGGGTCGCCCTCGGCGGCGTCGAGGCCCTTGTCCGAGCCGGGCCACAGGACGAGGAAGCGGTACCACCGTCCGTAGAACGGCAGGTTGGTCATCGCCCAGCGCACGCCGTCGCCGACTTCGTCGTGGTACATCGCGTTCGGGAACATCCACTGCGCGGTCCGCTGAAACACGGTGAGGTGCTCGACGTCCCCGGCGATCGCGGGTGCGATCTGAAATCCACTGGCGCCGGCCCCGATCAAGGCAACCCGCTTGCCGCGGACATCGACGCTGTGATCCCAGGCCGCGGAGTGAAAAGACGGCCCGGCAAAGCTTTCGGCCCCGTCGAACTCGGGGATGTGCGGCCGATTCAGTTGGCCGACCGCGGTGATGAGGGCCCGGGCGCGCAGCATCTCGATTTCACCGTCGGCACCGCGCAGCGACACGGTCCACACGCCGGCGTCGTCGTTCCACTCCGCCGCGACGACCTCGGTGTTCCACCGCACATGCTCATTCAGGTCGTGCTTGGCCATGACCTTGGTGAAGTAGTCCTGTAGCTCGTGCTGCTCGGCGAAGAAGTGCGTCCAGTCGTTGTTGGGTTCGAAGCTGTAACAATAGAAGTGATTCGCCACGTCCACCCGGGCTCCGGGATAGCTGTTCTCCCACCATGTTCCGCCGGGGCCGGCGTTCTTTTCCACGATGGTGAAGGCAATGTTGGCTTGTTGGAGACGAACGCCGGCCAAGATGCCGGATTCGCCGCATCCGATGACGAGGACCGGAAGTTCGGCGCCTCGCTCGGCCGGAAGTGCCGCCGGGCGGCGTGGGTCGGTGCCGGCAAGGTCGAGTTCCTCGGCGACCAGGGATTGGTAGTCGTCGGGAACGTGTTCGCAGGCGGCCCAGTCCATCATTTCCCGGATGAGTTCCGGGCTCAGTGGCTCCGGCTCGGGACAGCCGCGGTCGCGATATTCGCTGATGACGGTCAGCGCCTCGGCGCGGGCACGGGCCCTGTCCTCCTCCGACATGAACCCCTGCACCTCGTTGAGGAAGATGCCCATCTGCTTGTAGTCGCGAATGAAGCGCGGGTCACCGGTGATGTGGACGAGCGACAACAGCAGCGTGGGAATGCTGACGTCCTCCAAAGCCGCCGCGATTTCCGGTGTTGACGTGGTGAAAGGCCGGCCGGAGTAAGGACTTCGCATCAAGGCCGTTCCTTTCGGTGGAACCTGGGATCCTATTACGCTACTCAGCGTTTCGTAATTGGCAGCACTACGGTACCCGCTGGCGGCGCAGCGGATCAAGGGTCGTCACCGCATCGTCGGCGGATGGCAAATTTTGGCGGGTGTGACCCTTGTTAATATTTGCTTCGTGACTGCCAGAGATGGCTGGCCAGTGCGCCGCGGACACCGCGGCGGCGCTCCCGTTTCATCGCGACAGATAGGAACGGATTTGAAGCGCAACCGATTTGGCGCCGCGCTCAGTGTTGCGGTCACCAGTGCTCTGCTGTTGTCGGGATGCGGCGGCGGCGACAATGCTGAGGGGAATTCGACGACGCCGACCTCGCCGGTGAAGGTGAATTGCGGCGGCAAGGCGAAGCTGAAAGCGAGTGGATCGACGGCGCAGGCCAACGCGATGACGCGGTTCGTCAAGGCGTTCGAACAGGCGTGCCCCGGCCAGACCCTGGACTACACCGCGAACGGCTCGGGTGCCGGGATCAGTGAATTCACGGGCAACCAAACCGATTTCGGTGGCTCGGACTCACCGCTGGCAGGAAATGAGTACGCGGCGGCCCAGGACCGTTGCGGTTCGCCGGCCTGGGACCTGCCGGTGGTATTCGGGCCGATCGCGATCACCTTCAACGTCAAGGGCTTGGAGTCGCTGAATCTCGATGCCCAGACGGCCGCGAAGATCTTCAAGGGAGTAATTACCACGTGGAACGATCCCGCGATCCAGGCGCTCAATAAGGGCGTGACCCTGCCCGCCGAACCGATTCGCGTTGTGTTCCGCAGCGATCTGTCCGGGACCACGGACAACTTCCAGAAATACCTCGACGCGGCGTCCGGGGGCGTGTGGGGCAAAGGCGCCGGGAAGGCGTTCAACGGCGGTGTCGGTGAGGGCGCCAAAGGCAACGACGGCACCTCGTCGGCGGTCAAGGCCACCGAAGGGGCGATCACCTACAACGAGTGGTCGTTCGCCGAGGCGAAGAACCTGAACATGGCGAAGATCGTCACCGCGGCCGGTCCGGACCCGGTGTCGATCAGCGCCGACTCGGTGAGCAAGACGATCGCGGGTGCGGCCGTCATCGGCCGGGACAACGACATGGTGCTCGACACCGTGTCGTTCTATAACCCCACGCAGTCCGGCGCCTATCCGATCGTGATGGCGACCTATGAAATCGTCTGCTCGAAATATGCGGATCCGCAGGTCGGTACGGCCGTGCGCGCATTCTTGGAGAGCGCTCTCGGTGCCGGCCAGGAAGGCCTGGCGGACAACGGGTACATACCGATTCCCACCGCGTGGAAGTCGTGGTTGTTGGCTTCGGTCAATGCGGTCGCGTGACGTAGTAGTCGGAACCTGTTCCAATCGGCGGATGGCCGCGATATTCGGGCGAACCGGAGGTGGATGAGTGTGGCTGCATTGCTCACTGCCTGCAGCGGCTTCCTCTTCGCCGTTTTGTGGATGGACCTGATGTTCGATGTGCAGGTTCTGGTGCATCGGTCGGCGGGTGAGGAATTGCCCGAGCCCGTGCTCGTATCCATCGCGGGGTATTACCACCGCGCGACCACCACGTCGCGCCCGATGAGCCGGCTGATTGCGCTGGTGATGCTGATTTTGTTGGGCGCGTTCGGGTTTCAGGCAACGCTGGGTCGCGATCCCGCTTGGCTACTGGTGGTGTCGGCCGGGCTTGCGGGCATCCCGATGATGCTGGCGATGACGCAGACGGTTCCCGACGCGATTCGGCTGGGGCAGCGCACCGACAGCGTGGCCGAGCAAAGCCGCCTGGCCCGGTCGGTCTGCCGCGATCACCTGGTCTGCGCGGGATGCATGCTCACGTTCCTGCTGCTGTGGGTGGCCCGGGCCCTGGCGATCTGACCCCTTGCGGCGACACGTCGTAGTTGCGGCGCGCTAGTAAGGGGCCCCTGGCCACGTCATGGGCGCGGGTATTAAACTAGAACACGTTCCAATTCGGCCAGCGTCCCAGGAGTTGTAATGCACACCCCTATTTGCGACGAGCTCGGTATCGAGTTCCCGATCTTCGCCTTCACGCACTGTCGCGATGTCGTGGTGGCGGTCAGCAAGGCCGGGGGCTTCGGCGTGCTCGGCGCGGTGGGCTTCACGCCCGAGCAGCTGGAGATCGAGCTCAACTGGATTGACGAGAACATCGGCGACCACCCGTACGGCGTCGACATCGTGATCCCGAACAAGTACGAGGGCATGGACTCGAACCTGTCCGCCGAAGAACTCACCAAGCAGCTTCAGGCCATGGTTCCGCAGGAGCACCTGGACTTCGGAAAGAAGATCCTCGCCGACCACGGCGTGCCGATCGAGGACAGCGACGGCGACACCTTGCAGCTGCTCGGGTGGACCGAGGCAACCGCGACGCCGCAGGTCGAGGTGGCGCTCAAGCACCCGAAGGTGAAGATGATCGCCAACGCGCTGGGCACCCCGCCGGCCGACATGATCAAGCACATCCACGAGGCCGGGCTCAAGGTGGCCGCGCTGTGTGGTTCTCCCTCGCAGGCGCGCAAGCACGCCGACGCCGGCGTCGACATCATCATCGCCCAGGGCGGTGAGGCCGGCGGGCATTGCGGCGAGGTTGGCTCGATCGTGCTGTGGCCGCAGGTCGTCAAGGAGGTGGCCCCGGTCCCCGTTCTCGGCGCCGGCGGCATCGGCAGCGGACAGCAGATCGCCGCGGCCTTGGCGCTGGGCTGCCAAGGCGCGTGGACCGGCTCGCAATGGCTGATGGTCGAGGAATCGTCGAACACGCCGGTGCAGCAGGCGGCCTACGTCAGGGCCGGCAGCCGCGACACCGTGCGCAGCCGCTCGTTCACCGGCAAGCCCGCCCGGATGCTGCGCAACGACTGGACCGAGGCGTGGGAGAAGCCGGACAACCCCAAGCCGCTCGGAATGCCGCTGCAGTACATGGTTTCCGGCATGGCCGTGCGCGCCACGAACCGCTACCCCAACGAATCCGTCGACGTGGCGTTCAACCCCGTCGGTCAGGTGGTCGGGCAGTTCAGCAAGGTGGAGAAGACGTCGACCGTGATCGAGCGCTGGGTGCAGGAGTACCTGGAGGCGACCAACAAGCTCGACGAGCTCAACGAGGCGGCCAGCGTCTGACCGAAGCTAGTCTTCGTCTACGTCGTACTTGCCGCCGGTGAAGACTTCCTTGGTCCGCTCGACCGCGTGAGTCGCGATGTCGATCGAATTCTCGACGATGCCGCTGACCCCGCCCTTGAGGTCGCCGCGGATGATGTCGCCGGCGTTTTCGACGATGTCCGAGGCCTTTTCGACGGCATTGGTCGCGATGTCCTTGACCGCGTCCACGGCGTCTCTGGGGTTGACCGCCACCGGAGTCTCCTAATCGTTGCGGGATTTGAAAGGAACTTTGGTACGACTCTAGAGGGTCAGTAGTTGACCAGCGAGCGCCAATAGTCCTCGGGTATCTCGGCACCGGAGCGCAGGATTCGTGCCAGCCCGACGGCCATCGCGATCCCGAGCAGGCCCAGCCACAGCCCCGCCAACCCGATCGCCGCCCAGAGCGCCGCGGTGACGGCGGGCCACGGCGACAAGATTGCGAGCACTGGAGCGAAGAAGAAGCCGGTCCCGATGTACCAGGATGAGCCGGCCCGGTCGGACGCCAGCACGAAGCGCAGCCACCGGGGAATTGGGCTCTGCACCGGCCGACGTTCGCCCATGACCGTTATCCCGAGGGTGGGAAGAACCCGGCCCCGGTGAACCAACCCTCTTGCCAGCCTTGAGCACCCAGGCACAACATCGGCAGTCCGCGGTCCGACTGTGCCGCGCTCTGCGGGCCGGGGCACTTCGCGCCGGCCTGCTGGACTCCGTACAGCGGATACGAAATCACCCAGTAGCCGGTGGTCGCGGCGGGGAATTGGTTCGGCGGCGGGAAGTGGCACGCTTCGGCCTGGCCACTGGGGCCGCGTCCGAAAATGAAGCGCTCGTAGTTGTCGCAGGGCGCGCCCAGTGAGGCCTGATAGTTCATATTCGGAACGTCGCCTTCGTAACCGGCTGCCGCACAGGGCGCCACGCTGATGGCTCCACCCGTGATCGCAGCGACGGCGAGTACCTCGCGAATCATGCGCCTCCCACCCTTCCGTTCCCGTCACCTGGCCCTCGGTGCACCGGTGACCTGGACAAAAGCATATCGATTGTGTCGCGGGCCACAAGGCCCGGCTGACCGGCCGGCATCGGCGAACCCGCCGCCGGTGTCCCGGCCGGGCCGGGTGAGGTAGTCACAACTCGGCGACGCTGAACATGTTGCAATTTGCTCGGTCGATGTTGTGCCAATGCTTCCCAACGGTGGTGTTGCAGTGGTTTATTTGGCACAAGACATACGACTAGAAGACTTCGTATCGAGGAGTGGGCCTTGTCAACTAACCAGACGACCACCAAGCCGATCCCGAATCTGCCTCCGGGCTTCGACTTCACCGATCCGGACATCCACGCCGAGCGATTGCCGGTGGAGGAATTGGCCGAGCTGCGACGCACCGCGCCGATCTGGTGGAACGAACAGCCCAGCGGGTGCGGCGGGTTCGACGACGGCGGCTTCTGGGTGGTCTCCAAGCACAAGGACGTCAAAGAGATTTCGCTGCGCAGCGACGTGTTCTCCAGCCTGGAGAACACCGCCTTGCCCCGCTACCGCGAGGGCACCGTCCGCGAGCAGCGCGAGACGGGCAAGTACGTGTTGCTCAACATGGACGCCCCGCAGCACACCCACCTTCGCAAAATCATCTCCCGCGGCTTCACGCCCCGTGCCGTCGAGCGGCTGCGGGAAGACCTGAACGCGCGCGCCCGGCAGATCGTCGCGAACGCGGCCGCCGAAGGCTCCGGCGATTTCGTCGAGCAGGTGTCGTGCGAGCTTCCGCTGCAGGCCATCGCCGGGCTGATGGGCGTGCCCCAGGAGGAGCGCATGAAGCTGTTCCACTGGTCCAACCAGATGGTCGGCGACCAGGACCCCGAATTCGCCCGCAACGATGCGATGGGTGCCTCGGTCGAACTGATCACCTACGCGATGCAGATGGCCGCGGACCGGGCGAAAAACCCCGGCGACGACATCGTCACCAAGCTGGTCCAGGCCGACGTCGACGGCCACAAGCTCTCCGACGACGAGTTCGGCTTCTTTGTCATCCTGCTGGCGGTAGCCGGCAACGAGACGACCAGAAACTCCATCACCCAGGGCATGATGGCCTTCACCGATTTCCCCGACCAGTGGGAGCTGTACAAGCGGGAACGCCCGGCCACCACGGCCGACGAGATCGTCCGGTGGGCAACCCCGGTCACGTCGTTCCAGCGCACCGCCCTCGAGGATTACGAGCTGTCCGGAGTGCAGATCAAGAAGGGTCAGCGAGTGGTGATGGTCTACCGCTCGGCCAACTTCGACGAGGACGTCTTCGAGGACCCATTCACCTTCAACATCCTGCGCAATCCGAACCCGCACGTGGGGTTCGGCGGGACCGGCGCCCACTACTGCATCGGCGCGAACCTGGCGCGCATGACCATCGACCTGATGTTCAACGCGATCGCCGACGCCATGCCCGACATCAAATCCGCCGGCAAGCCGCAGCGGTTGCGATCGGGCTGGCTCAACGGCATCAAGCACTGGCAGGTGGACTACGGGTCCGGGCAATGCCCGGTCGCCCATTGAGGATTCGACGACCGGGGGTAAGTCATGCCGACACATCACGCCGTCCAGATGCAGTCCCCTGGCGGGTCTTTGGAGCTGACAGAGGTTGAGACGAAACCGCCGGGCCGTGACGAAGTACGGCTGAGGGTCACGGCGTGCGGCGTCTGCGGGACCGACCGCGCATTCGCCAATGGCGGCTTTCCCAACATGACGTGGCCGCTGACCCTTGGGCATGAAATCGCCGGAACCATAGCCGAACTCGGCGATGAGGTCGAGGGCTTCGCGGTTGGTGATCGCGTCGCTGTCGGCTGGTTCGGCGGCAACTGCAACCGCTGCGACCCCTGCCGCAGAGGCATTTTCATCCACTGCGCCAACATGAAGGTCCCGAGCTGGCAGTATCCCGGCGGCTATGCGCAGTCGGTGACGGTGCCGGCCAATGCGCTGGCCCGCGTCCCGGCCGAGCTGTCCGATGTGGAGGCGGCGCCGATGGGCTGCGCCGGTGTCACGACCTACAACGCCTTGCGCCACACCAAGGCGCTGCCCGGTGACCGGGTCGCGATTCTCGGTGTCGGCGGGCTCGGCCACCTCGGCGTGCAGTTCTCCCGGGCGATGGGCTTCGAGACCATCGCGATCGCGCGCGGCGCCGGCAAGGAAGCCGACGCCCGGAAGTTGGGTGCCCATCACTACATCGACTCCACTAGTGGTGACGTCGCCCGGGCGCTGCAGGCCTTGGGCGGTGCGAAGGTCGTCCTGGCCACCGCCGCCAACTCCGCGGCAATGGCCGACACGGTCGGTGGGTTGCTGCCCCGGGGCGAATTGATCACCATCGGCGTGACCACGGATCCGCTACCGATCAGTCCGGTACAGCTGATTACGCCGGGTGTGAGCATCATCGGGCACCCGTCCGGCACCTCGAAAGACGTCGAAGACACAATGCATTTCGCCGTGATGTCGGGCGTGCGGGCCTGGATCGAGGAGTTGCCGCTGGCGCAGGCCGCCGAAGGCTACGCGGCGATGGAGCAAGGGCGAGCGCACTACCGCACCGTGTTGACCATGTGAATACAGTCGGTCTGTGACCGACTTGTGGACGCTCGACGCCGCCGACGGCGAACTGCAGCTTCGTACCGGCGTCAAGGGCCGGGCCGCGCGGATGGGCCATCGCCTCACGATCGCGATGACGCGCTGGCAGGCGACGGTGCGATGGGTCGGCTCCGATCCCGTTGCGGCCGAGCTTGCGGTCGAGGCGGACTCGTTCGAGGTGGTCGGCAGCCAGGGTGGCGTCAAGGGCCTCTCGGGTCCCGAGAAGGCGCTGGTGCGGTCGAACGCGTTGAGCTCGTTGGGTGCCGATCGCTTCCCGGAAATCCGCTTCTTTGCCGACGTCATCGAACAGAGCCAAACTGGCTACCTTCTGACCGGCACGCTTGAGATTCGCGGGAAGCAGCGCGAGCACGTAATCGATTTGCACATTGAGGATCTCGACACATGCTGGCGAATGTCCGCCGAGTCCACGGTGCGTCAGTCCGACTACGGCATCAAGCCCTACTCGCTGCTGATGGGCTCGGCGCAGGTCGCCGACGACGTGACGCTGACTTTCACGGCGGTTCACGCCAAGGACGATTGAGCTCCACTGGCGGTACCCATCGGCGCGTGTATCCTCGGTGAGGATTAGTTACCGCTGCTAAATATCTATTGCCTTGTCTCGCCGAAAGGGATCAAAATGCCTCGTACAGAAAACGATTCGTGGGACCTCGCGACCAGCGTCGGGGCGACTGCCACCATGGTGGCCACCGGCCGGGCCGTCGCCACGAGGGCCGAAAAGCCGCTGATGAACGATCCCTTCGCCGAACCCCTGGTGCGGGCTGTGGGAATCGATTTCCTTGCGCGATGGGCCAACGGGGAGATCGACGCGGCCGACATCGACGTCGCCGACGAGGCGTGGGGTTTGCAGCGGATGGCCGACCTGATGAGTGTTCGGACACCGTACTTCGATGCGTTTTTCCGGGACGCGATGGACGCGGGCATCCGCCAGGCCGTCATCCTTGCGTCGGGACTGGACGCGCGAGCCTACCGACTATCTTGGCCGGCCGGGGCAACGGTGTTCGAGATCGACCAGCCTGAAGTGATGCAGTTCAAAAACTCCACGCTGGCCGATCTGGATGTGCAGCCGACGGTCGAATTGCGGGTGGTGCCGATCGATCTGCGCCACGATTGGCCAACGGCGTTGCGCGAAAAGGGTTTTGACGCTGACAAGCCCAGTGCTTGGATTGCCGAGGGGCTGCTTGCGTTCCTACCGCCGGATGCGCAGGATCGCTTGCTGGACAACATCACCGGTCTGAGCACAGCCGGAAGTCGGCTTGCTGCTGAGATCTTCGGTAACCGGCCGGACGAAAACGGTGAGCCGGCGCCGGACATGGTTGCCATCGCCGGCGAGCGTTGGCGTGCGCACGGATTCGATGTGGAACTCGCCGACTTGCGCTACGACGTTGAGCGCAACGACGTTGCTGCGTACCTGACTCGCCACGGCTGGAAGACGGAATCCAAAACGCTCAATGAGCTATTCGCGGCCAACGGCCTGGCCGAAATACCCGCGACCGCGGGAAGTTTGGCCGACGGCACTTATTACTGCACCGCGATTCGGCAGCCCTAGTGCGTTAGGGCTGCGACGGTGCGGCCGGCGTCGTCGGATCGCCGGTGTCGCCGGGGATGTGTTCGAGCACCCTGGTCAGGTAGGGCTGCGGGCCATTCGGGTCGGGCTGCTGCTCGGCCGAAGCGCCTTCGTCCAGCGGGCCGGGATTCGAAACCGGTTCGCCGGCGGCAGCCGGACGCGGTGCGGGCGGCTCGGCGGCCGGCGGTGCCACCGCGGCCGTGACCGCTTCGGCAACAGGTGGCGTCTGCCCGTGCACGACATGCTTGCCGGGCGCTCGTGCGGCGTCGGGAGCAAGCTGAATGCCCACGGCAACCGCAAGGGAAGAGACGAACGTGATGGCGCCGGCGGCCAGCGCGGTCACCGCGCCGGCATACGACAAGTGCCCGGGCCGACGCGGCGGCGTGGCCGGTGTGGATTCGCTGATCTGTGGGATCAGTTGCTCGTCGGTGAACTCGGTGCTTCGGGCCGCGGCCAGCGCCGCTCCGCGCGCGACCGTCACCTGCGCCATGGTCTGCGCGAAGACCGGTACCGGCAAAGCCTTTTCGAGCTGCCAGGAAAATCCGTCGATGTCGCTGTCCGCGCCGACGACGACTACGGCGCCCGGGCGCCATCCGCTGCGGTCGAACATTCCGGTCAGCCAAGAGCGCAGCCCGTCGAAACCGCCGGTGATGTGCTTGACGACGGTTTGGGTGTCGTCGTCATGGGTGTCGACCATGACGACCGTCGCCCATTCGTGTTCGAGCACGCACACCGCGGTCTGTTCGTAGCCGATGACAGGCGCGATCGCCCGGGCCAGGGTCTCGACCGCCTCGAGCTGCCGAACCGGCACCACATTGTCGAATCCGGCGTCGGTCAACGCCTCCAGCAGCAGTGCGGCCTGGGCGGCTGCCTCGTCGTTCCAGGTCACCCCGACGACGCGCAGATGGTGGTCGCTCGAGTTGGCCTGCGCGTCTACCCGCAAGACCTCTTGTGCCACCTGCTCTGCGGTACCCACGGCGGCTACGCCGTCCTCGGCGTGCAGCACCGATTCCTGGTGGTCCAGGATGGTGCCGTCTGCGCCGTGGCCCTCAGCGAGGACCCACCCGAAGGTGGTCGGCGTCAGTGATAGCCCTAGTACCGTGTCCAAAATTTGCACCTCAATCGTCCCGGACTCCGCGGCCCCTGCCGAACCGTCACGCACCATCAAGTCCGCGGTGCGGTGATTCGTAGGGCCGGAACGGACCGGCTTAGCGTTCGGTCTCCATCGGCTTGCTCCGAGAGAGCCTACGCGGTCGGAAGGGGTTCGGCTGCACCGATCTCAGATCCCGGGAAAACTCGCGCGGATCCGACTTCGGCGACGGAATCGACCTAATTGTCGGCCGCGTCAAGTGGCACTGCGCCGCCCCACCAGCCGTGGTTCGCCGTCGTACCACGTGTCATCGCGACTAACGGGCCGGCCGATTGGCGGGAGCCGCGGGGCGTGTCGAAAACGATGGACCGCCACGAATTGACAACGTTTGTAGCCCATGTTGTCGCACTCCACTCCCTGGCGCTTCGCCGTTGACGCGGGCCCGCTACCTGGCGGTTTGTCCGGCCGGGGCGCCGAATGGCGGCGCAGAACCGGGTGAAAGCTATCGCGATCAGTTATCGCACCGGGACTATTTCTCGCGCCAGCCGAAACAAAACCGGGACGACAACGCGTCCCAATCGACATTTCAGCTATTCACACGGTAAATTCTGCCGAGGGCACCACGCGACGACATACGACCGACAAGGGGCGCAGGTATGACAGACGTGAGCGAGAAGATCCGGGCCTGGGGGCGCCGGCTTTTGGTCGGTGTGGCAGCGGCAGTGACCCTGCCGGGTCTGATCGGTCTTGCCGGAGGCGGAGCCAGCGCGAGTGCATTCTCGCGGCCGGGCCTGCCCGTCGAATACCTGCAGGTGCCGTCGGCAGGAATGGGCCGCAGCATCAAGGTCCAGTTCCAGAGCGGCGGCAGTGGCTCACCCGCGGTGTACCTGCTCGACGGATTGCGGGCCCAGGATGACTACAACGGCTGGGACATCAACACCCCGGCGTTCGAGTGGTACTACAAATCCGGGTTGTCGATCGTCATGCCGGTCGGTGGACAGTCCAGCTTCTACACCGACTGGTACCGCCCGGCGTGCGGTAAGGCCGGCTGCTCGACCTACAAGTGGGAGACCTTCCTGACCAGCGAGCTGCCCGGGTACCTCGCATCGGAGAAGGGCGTCAAGGCCAATGGCAGCGCGGCGGTCGGTATCTCGATGGCCGGTGCCTCGTCGATGAACCTGGCGATCTACCACCCCGCTCAGTTCGTCTACGCCGGTTCGCTGTCCGGCTACCTCAGCCCGTCGACCGGGCAGAGCTGGATCGGCCTGGCGATGGGTGACGCCGGTGGCTACAAGAAGGAAGACATGTGGGGGCCGGATAGCGACCCCGCCTGGCAACGCAACGACCCGTTGGTCAACGTCGGCCAGCTCGTCGCCAACAACACCCGGCTCTGGGTGTACTGCGGCAACGGAACTCCGAACGAATTGGGCGGCGCCAACCTGCCGGCCACGTTCCTGGAGAGCAACTTCATGATCGGCGTCAACAAGAAGTTCCAGGATGCCTACAACGCCGCGGGCGGCCATAACGCCGTGTTCAACTTCCCCAACTACGGAACCCACAGCTGGGAGTACTGGGGCGCGCAGCTGAACGCGATGAAGGGTGACCTGCAGAGCACCTTGGGCGCGACGCCCGGAGGCGGCGGATAACCCCGCAATTTCGGATGTCACTACTGCGCTTGACGGCAATCGTCAGGCGCAGTAGTGCGTTAAGGGCACTGCTGGCCGCGCTGCCGGCCGCCACGCTGCTGGCTACCCAGGCGCGAGCCGACACCAGCGCGCTGGCTGAACTGGTCGATGCGGCCGCGCAGCGTTTGCAGGTCGCCGAGGCGGTGGCCGCCTACAAATGGAATGCGCACGTTGCCGTCGAGGATCCGGACCGCGTCCAACAGCAACTCGCCAAGCTGAGTGCCGATGCCGCCGGTGAACACATTGACCCGAACTACGTCAGCCGGGTGTTCGGGGACCAGATCAACGCGACCGAGGCAATCGAGCACACCCGGTTCGCGGAGTGGAAGCTCAACCCGGCCAGTGCGCCCGCGGGTGCGCCCGACCTGTCCGTGTCACGGTCGACGATCGACGGGCTCAACCAGACGATGCTGAACCAGATGGTGATCCACTGGGACCTGCTCCACTCGCCCGCCTGCGTCCCGCAACTCGACGCCGCGAGAGCCGCCGTGACCCGCGCCCGGCTGTTAGACAGGCTCTATCAGCAGGCTCTGGCTCTGGCAACTCAGTCTTATTGCACTTAACCACTCGACCTGCGACAAGCCGCCTTCGGTGGATGACGTGCCGATTTTATTGCCATAGAAATGCCATAAATTTCTTATCTCGCGAATCAATCAAATCGGTAACGCTTTCTGCACACATGCCGAATTGCTTGACATGAGAAACTTGGGGAAGCCTCTCGTGAAGTACGCCGTCGTCGGCGGTTTCATCGCGGCGACGCTAGGTCCGGCGACCGCCGAGGCAGGCGCGGCGCCCACTCCCAACTGGGACGCGATCGCGCAGTGCGAATCCGGCGGCAACTGGCACGCCAACACCGGAAACGGTGCCTACGGCGGGCTGCAATTCAAGCCAGCCACCTGGGCCAGTTATGGCGGCGTCGGCAATCCTGCCGCAGCGTCTCGTGAGCAGCAAATCGCGGTTGCCAACCGGCTTTTCGCTGACCAGGGCGTGGAGCCCTGGCCCAAGTGCGGTGCCAATTCGGGCCTGCCGATCGGGTGGTACTCGCACCCCGCACAGGGCATCAAGGAAATCATCAACGGCCTCATCCAGGCGGCCGTCCCGCACGGATGATCAATTCGGGCGCGGCCTAGGTTCACGCCCAGCCATGTGTTTGGATCGGGCCATGGAAGGTTCGGCGACAGTACATATGGCGGCACCGGCGGACAAGATCTGGAACTTGATTTCCGATGTCCGTAACACCGGGAAGTTCTCGCCGGAGGTCTTTGAAGCCGAGTGGTTGGGTGATGCGACAGGACCGGCCCTAGGCGCCACATTCCGCGGCCATGTCAAACGAAATGAAATCGGCCCGGTTTATTGGACCGTTTGCAAAGTGACCGCGTGCGAGCCCGGCCGTGAATTCGGCTTCTCGGTCCTGCTCGGCGACAAGCCGGTCAACAACTGGCACTACCGGCTGGCGCCGTCGGGCAACGGCACGGACGTGACCGAATCGTTCCGGCTCAGCCCCGCGCCGTGGCTCGGGATCTACTGGTTGTTCGGCGGCTTTCTGCGTAAGCGCCGCAACGTCCGTGATATGACCAAGACGCTGAACCGCATCAAAGATGTGGTCGAGGCGGGCTGACAGGAAGGCGTATATGCCGAGCGTCGTTCAATCGGTCTTCATCACGGGCGCGGGCAGTGGGATGGGCCGTGAAGGAGTCAGGCTCTTCCACGCCAACGGATGGCGGGTCGGTGCGGTCGACCGCAACGCTGACGGTCTGACCGGGCTTCTCGGAGAGCTCGGCGACGAGCGTCTGTGGACTCGCACCGTCGACGTCACGGTCAAGGCCGATCTGGACAGCGCCCTGGCCGACTTCTGCGCCGGCAACGCCAGCGGCGGGCTGGACATGATGTGGAACAACGCCGGGATCGGTGAATCCGGCTGGTTCGAAGACATCCCTTACGAGGCCACGATGCGCGTCGTCGAGGTGAACTACAAAGCCGTGCTGACCGGCGCCTACGGCGCACTGCCCTATCTGAAGAAGACTCCCGGCAGCCTGATGTTCTCGACGTCTTCATCGTCGGCCACCTACGGGATGCCGCGCATCGCGGTCTATTCGTCGACCAAGCACGCGGTCAAGGGACTGACCGAAGCGCTGAGCGTGGAATGGCAGCGCCACGGTGTGCGCGTCGCCGACGTGCTGCCCGGTTTGATCGACACCGCGATCCTGACCACGACGCCCAACCACTCCGCCGACGGCGGTGCGCCGATGACCGGTGATCAGTTGCGCGCCAACGCGCCGAAGAAGGGTTTGATGCGGCTGATGCCGGCGACCAGCGTGGCCGAAGCCGCGTGGGAGGCTTACCACCACCCCAAGCGGCTGCATTGGTATGTGCCGAAGAGCATTCGGATGATCGACCTGCTCAAGGGCCTGAGCCCCGAGTTCGTCCGAGGCCGCATCGCCAAATCGTTGCCCGGGCTGATGCCGAAGCTGCAGTAGAGGAGCTGGAATGGCGCAATACAGGTGGATCGCGGCCGCTGGTGTGCTGGCCGTCGGCCTCGCGGGCTGCGCGGAGCCACAGACCACACCACGTGCCGCCGCGCATCTGAGCATCAACGGGTCCACCCACGCGGCGCGTCCGCCGGCGTGCACGCAGCTGCAGTCCTACCGGACCATCAACATTCCCGACCGCGACGGCCAGGTCGAAGCCGTGGTGCTGCTCAGCGCTGATCGCGCCATCCCGCAATGGGTGAAGATCCGTAACGTCGATGGATTCACCGGAAGCTTCTGGCAGGGCGGAGTGGGTGATGCGCACGTCGATGTGACGAACAGGGCGTACACCATCACCGGCAGCGCCTACGGCATCAACAGCAGCAACCCCAACAAGGTCATCACCACGGACTTCAAGATCACAGCGGAGTGCTGAGAACAGGCCTACGCTTTTGCATACACACCACCTGTCTGCCCCGGGGGAAGCGCTGTGAAGGAATGGTTGCACTGGCTGGCGATGCACGGATTCATTCGTGGCGTCGCGTCCCTGGGGCTCCGTCGCGGTGACATGCAGGCCAGGCTGATCGCCGACCCCTCCGTTGCCGCCGACCCGGTGCCTTTCTACGACGAACTACACGCGATGGGCCCGCTGGTGCGCAGCCGCGTCGGCTATCTGGCGGTCGACCACGAGGTCATCCACGGCCTGCTGCGATCCGACGACTTCCGGGTCCTGGTGCTGGGATCGAACCTGCCGGCTCCGGTGCGATGGCTGGAGCGCCGTGCGCGCGACGATCTGCTGCATCCGCTGCGCGCCCCGTCGCTGCTGGCCACCGAGCCGCCGGATCACACTCGCTATCGCAAGACCGTGTCCGCGGTGTTCACGTCGCGGGCGGTTGCCGCGCTGCGTGACCGAGTAGAGGCGACGGCCGCCAGCCTGTTGGACGAGCTGGCCGACGAGTCCGGTGTGGTGGACGTCGTGGGGCGGTACTGCTCGCGACTCCCGGTCGCCATCATCAGCGACATCCTCGGTGTGCCTGAACGAGATCGGCCGCGCGTCCTGCAGTTCGGCGAGCTAGCCGCTCCGAGTCTGGACATCGGATTGCCGTGGCGCCAATATCGCACGGTGCAGCACGGGATCGCGGGATTCAACGCGTGGCTCGTCGACCATTTGCAGCACCTGCGCCGCTCGCCCGGCGACGACTTAATGAGTCAGCTGATTCAGACCGCCGAAAGTGGCGCGGCCGAAACACGGTTGGACGAAACCGAACTCACCGCGATTGCCGCGCTGGTGTTGGCCGCGGGCTTCGAAACCACGGTTAACCTGTTGGGCAACGGGATTCGGATGCTGCTCGACACACCCGAGCATCTCGAGACGTTGCGTGCGCGTCCCGAGTTATGGCCCAACGCCGTCGAAGAGATATTGCGCCTGGATTCACCGGTGCAACTCACCGTGCGCAAGGCCGTCAACGACGTCGAACTGGTGGGCAGGCCGGTCAACCGCGGCGATGTGGTGTTGCTCTATCTGGCTGCGGCGAACCGGGATCCGTCGGTGTTCCCCGATCCGCATCGGTTCGACATCGAACGCCCCAATGCGGGAAGGCATCTCGCGTTCTCCGGAGGCCGGCACTTCTGCCTGGGCGCCGCCCTTGCCCGCGCCGAGGGCGAGGTGGGACTTCGGGCCTTTTTCGATCGCTTCCCCGAGGTGCGGGCGGCCGGTGCGGGGACCCGCCGGGACACCCGGGTGCTGCGGGGCTGGTCGAATCTGCCGGTGGCGCTCGGGCGGGCGCGATCGATGGCTCCAGTCGACGTCTAGGGAGCCAGGTAGCGGGTCAGCCAGTCCAGCAGGCGCTGCCAGGCGTCGGCCGCGGCGGTGGCGTTGTAGCGGGGACCGGTGTCGTTGAAGAAGGCATGGTCGGCGCCGGGTTCCACCACCAGGTCGTTGACCAGCCCGAACCGGTCAAGGGCGGCCTTGGCCGCCGCTTGCGAGCCGGTGACCCGGGTGTCGAGGGCGCCGTAAATCCCCAGCACCGCCGCCTTGGCTCCGGTGAAGTCGGGGTTGGGCGGCAACGGACCGTAGAACGGCACGGCGGCCGAGACGCCCAACGCGCCGGCGGACAGCAGTTGCCACACCAGTCCCCCGCCGAAGCAGAAACCCACCACCGCAACCTTGCGCCCCGGCGCGCGAAGTTTGACTTCCGCGACGCCGGAGTTCATGTCGTGAACGAACTGTTCCGGCGCGATGGCACCCAGTGCCGCGGTCGCCTCTGCGGGATCCCGGAACGCGCCGGTCCCACCTTTCTCGGACAACAGGTCGATGGCCAGCGCCGAATATCCGGCCCCGGCCAGCCGGCCGGCAACCGATCGCACCCAATCGTTGAGTCCCTTGTTCTCGTGGATGACCAGCACGGCACCCCTGGCATCGGCGGCCTGCGCCCACGCGCCTTGCAACCGACCCGCTGACCCGGCCCATGAGATCGGCGATGTGGGCAATGCCTTCGCCATGCCGGGTGGTTGCGCTGGGCCAGTTGAGATTTCGGGCGCCGGCGCGGGTTTCGAGGTCTCGGCCTGTTCTGCAGCCACGGAGCACGCGGCCAGCAGTGCAGCGGCCGCCGCGGTTCCCAGCCCGAGCAGCGATAGCCGCCGCATGGCCTCGCGTCTGGTCAGCAGCCCGTCGATGTGGTCCGTCGCGATCTCGTCGGCGATATAACGCTGCAGCGGGTTCACCTTCGCGAGTATCCGCCTGCCGCATCGTGGTTGACACCCGCGCGGTGACCGAGTTTATTTGCCGCTATGACAGAAGTTTCTATGATCGCGGTCGAGGACGTCGTACTCGGGCTGTGGCGGGCGCTTTCGCGGCGCGACTGGGATGCGGTCAAGACGTTCTTGGCGGACGACTGCCTCTATGTCGACATGCCGGTTCCCGCGGTGTCGGCGCGCGGGCCCGAAGACATTGTGAAACGCCTCAAAATTGGACTTGAGCACCTGGCGGGGTACGAGAACCACGACGGTGTCCTGCTCTCCAACGGCACCGACGTGATGTACGAACACTCGGAAACCTGGACGTTCAGCTCGGGGGAACAAGGCGTGCTGAGATTCGTCACGGTACATAAGGTCGTCGACGGCAAGATCACGGTCTGGAAAGACTATTGGGACATGAACAGCCTGGTGAGCTTCGCGCCCCCGAACCATTTCGAGGCGTTGGCGAATGCCGATACGTCCTGGGTTTTCGATGCCACGGGTCTGATCTGATCCCTGTTTCATTCGCCGGTGGATGAATAACGGCGCGGATGGTTACCCGTGAGTATCATCTAGCGTGACGCAGCAGATCTCGGTTATGATCGGCACCGGCCGAATCGGTCTGAATGCGGTGGTGGGCGCCTTCAAGCCAGCTATTTGTCGTTCGGAGTCGGGAGCGGCCATTTTTATGCCTCCTGACCCCGCGACCCGGCTTGGCCAAAGCCGGGTGATACCTGGATGAATGGAGTGCAATGTCGCGCATAACCAGCAGAGTCGGTGTCGCTATGATCCTGGGCTTCACGGCAATAACGGCTTCCGGATGTTCGCCCGTCCTGTCGCTTTTCTCCTTCTGATGCCCTGATACGCCAGGAGCCTTCGGCGCTCGGGACCTGATAAGGACGTCGAGTTGCTCGCAATGGCCGGTGCTCGGCGGCGACCAGCCGCCACCGCCGCGGGGTGGAGTGAAGTCGGTATTCGGCTACTCCGAATGTTTGCTGAAGACGGCGTCTCGGCGTGCTCGCCCGGACTTATGTGTTTCGTTCAGCGAGGGCCTCGGTTACTCGCGGACACCTGGCTTTGCAACTCCACCTCGGCTACCGTGGACACCGGCTGGGTCTGAATGTGACGGCGGGCGTCTTCATGCCAGCTATTAATCATCGCGACGTCGGGAATCGGCTTGTTTGCGCCTCCTGACACCATCCAAACCCGGCTCCATTTGGGGCGGGTAAGATCTCGACGAATGGAGTACCTCATGTCCCGCGTAACCAGCAAAGTCAATGTCGCGTTGATTCTCGGCTTTACCGCCGTAGCGGCGTCCGGATGCACGCCGACCTTTTCGCTGTTCTCTTTTTGAGCGCTGAAAGGCTTCCGGGCCGCGACTGACCTTTCGGTGCGTTTGATCTGAACCGATGTGGACTCGTTCGCCGCCAGTCGATACCTAAACTCACACGTCAAGACGTTTTTTTGACGAGGACCGGGCATCCGGGCATGGTTCGCCTCGCCGACACGAGGACATTAATTGTTGGTAAAGCTGGCATGTCTGGCCGATCTCGGGTTAGTATCGGCACCGGCCGAATCGGGTCTGAATGCGATGGTGGGCGCCTTCAAGCCAGCTAATTGTTGTTCGGAGTCGGGAGCGGTCGTTTATGCGCCTCCTGACGCCATCAGCCCGACTCCAACTTGAGTCGGGTGCTAACCGGGACGAATGGAGTGCGTTATGTCACGTGTAACCAGCAAAATTTCTGTTGCCGTAATTCTTGGTTTTACCGCTGTTGCGGCGAGCGGATGCACGCCGGTTCTGTCGCTCATCAACATCTCGATGTAAGCCCGCGCGCTTGTCGCGCTGTGCGCCTCTCACGCGCCGGTAAACACTCCGTAAGCAGTTTGCTACGGCTCAGGCGCCCCGGGCCCGGCATGACGCCCTCGGGTAGGCATCATGGGGTCCGCACGGTCTTCGTTACCTAATCCGCTGACGTCAGTTACTGCGCGCCACGGGCAGAAGCGGCTGATCGCCTGTGGGCGTCTGTCCGGGCCGGGGATGATCCTCGGCCCGGACAAGACGGCGCTGCTTGAGGACGTGCGCCGCTCCGGGCAATAGATACAGCGGTGCTCGAGCCGGGGTGCGCCGGGCTCGTCCCGCTATGGGCGTGCTGCACCCGTCGGCCGTCGGATTCAGGCTGCATAGATGGAAACGAGGGGTTTCCCATCTACACCTTTTCCAAATGGACTTCTTCGGGTTGGGCACCGAGCCATACCGGGATCCGACCAGTCGGTTACCTACGCCGGCTTGGATCTGCGAGGCTTCAATGAGTTCGCGACGGGGAGGAGGACCAGATGCCGCGTTTTGAAACCGAAATGGAGGCCTGCCCTCATTGCCGGCGGGCAGCCGAGGCGACGGTTGAGTACATCCGCGACAGCGACGGCAAGGTCATCCGCAGGCGGGTGCGCGACATTAACTGCCGATACGGCGACTGCCCGGGCAGTGAAGTGCCGCCGCACTGGGGCTAACCATCCTTACCCGTCGTGGAAACGGTCGAAAAGCCGCCCGCGGCCCGTGTCGCGGCGGCTCGGAGTAGCCCGCCGTGGCCGGGAATTGGGCCGTTGCGGTCGCCGATCCGCGGTGCAGCCGGCTGGGTGTCTTGTCGCACCCTATCCGCATCCCTTTGTGCCAACCCATTTCCCGGTGATCTTGATTTGAAAAGCATTGCGCCACAACATATTTAGCGATGACATACCGCATCCCTGGGGTCGGGCTCAGAACCGTACCGATTGAATGCAAGAGGTGAAAAAACTTTGCGGCGATTTCGGGAAAATACTCGTGATCAAGGTCTTTGGCGTCGTATTGTACGTGTGTCTCGGGCAACAGAACGGCTCTCTGGAAACAGATTGTCCTTAGACGAACGGGGGTAACACCATGTCACGTCTCAGCAGTAAATTTGTCGTCGCCTTGATCCTCGGCTTTACCGCGCTTACGGCATCAGGGTGCACGATCCCGCTCACCATCGACCCAGGTGGCTCTGGCCTGGTCTTCACGCCGTAGCAAGGCGCTCATTTGTCGTGGGGTGACTCCGCGATAGTCCCTGTGCCAGCAGGGATTATCGCGGAGCCCTCGCTTCGGGCGCCTGGGCGCAGTTACGCCCGCTGTGCGGGCGGGCTTGCAGTGGGAAGGCATCTCAGTGCCGAACGCATCCCGGATGCGCTCTCTCACGACATTAGTGTGTGAGCTGGCGCGCTGGCTAAGTGTGTTGGTGGGCGGGTGGATTCGAATTCATCCTCGCCGACCAGGCCAACGTGACGCCCAGGGGCCAGTAGTATTGTGGCACAAACGTTTTCGCCCTTTGCGCCGGTGACCGAATTGGTTGGTCGTTATCCTGGAATGCAGGTGAATTGACCGCAATCGATGGTGAGTGGGACCGTGCACCCCGCTGTGGTAAATGCGGTGGCGGCGAGGATCAAGGCGACGATGATCTTGCTCGCGTGACGCGACATGGCAGTTCCCCCGTTCATCTTCGAACGATTTGGTGCCAGATATTATGGACTTGTGTTCTCGAGTGACCCGAGAAGCTTGAGTGTACGCCGCAAGCCGTCTGAACCAAAGGGTTTCGTGGTGCGGACCAACACCGCGCAGGGCCCGCACCGGCGCCGCGAAGGGCGTGTTTATCCAGCGAGCCAACGAGTTTCGCATCAATGGTGCGGCGGCGTTCATTTGGCGAAACATATAACAGGCGCGCGAAAAGCCATTGCTAAGAAGCTAATTCGTGCAGCACGCAGAGCCTGACCGGGTCGCGCTTGCCTTTGACCTTCACCCAGCCATGCCGGCTGACCCGGGCGGCCGTACCGAGTGCTGCCGAGGTGGTTGGGCCGACCACCACCTGACCCGGCTCGGCCAGGTTCTGCAGCCGCGCAGCCAGATTCATGGTGTCCCCGATCGCGGTGAAGCTGCGCATCTGCTCCGCGCCGATGTTGCCCACCAGTGCCGGCCCGGTGTTGATCCCCACCCGAAAACGCGGCCAGTCGGTACGCCCGCCCGCCGCCTCCTCGACGACGGAATGCAGTGCGAGTGCGGCACCCGCGGCGCGTACCGCGTGATCCGCCTGCCGAGCCGGAGCACCCCAGATTGCCATCACCGCGTCGCCGACGAACTGCAGGACGGTCCCGCCCGCTTCGAGAATCACCGGGACGACCGCGCCGTAGTAGGTATTCAGCATCGTGACCACCTGATCCGGCGTCGTCGCTTCCGCAAACGGGGTGAAGCCGTGCAAGTCGGCCATCAACACCGTCACCTCGGTGATCGCGCCGCCCAGCCCGGCCTGATCCGGGTCGGCGAGCAACGCGGTCGCGACCGCAGGCGACATATAGCTGCGGAACAGCCCGTCCAGGTGATGGTAGAGCCGGGCGTTCTCCAGTGCGATCGAGGATTGGGTAGCGAACGAGCGCAGCAGCGCGACATCGGCGTCATCGAAGGCGCCGTCGGGTCGACCCGCCTCGATCACGCCCGCGATCTGGCCCTTGACCATCAGGGGGAG
Organism: Mycobacterium sp. pR1184; assembly: GCF_041287235.1. Classification (NCBI taxonomy): domain Bacteria; kingdom Bacillati; phylum Actinomycetota; class Actinomycetes; order Mycobacteriales; family Mycobacteriaceae; genus Mycobacterium; species Mycobacterium sp. pR1184. The sequence continues at coordinate 155,795 of NZ_JBGGKR010000009.1, forward strand.
CTCCAGCGGGTGATCCAGGGCCGCGCCGCCGCAGAAGTCGACCTTGCCGTCGCGAACGACGCCCAGACGAAACCGGTCGCCCGGGAAGGCGTCTGCGATGGCCGCCATGACCCGACCGAGTAGGGCGTCCTCGTCCTGGATGACGCTGGATTCCCGGCCCAACGCGATCAGGGTGCCTAGCTTGCGGACGCGCTCGCGCTCGGTGCCCAGCGCCTCCGCGCCGCGCTCAAGGACGGCGACCTGTTGCTCGGACAGCTCGAACCGCTCCGCAAGCCGTGCTGCGGCGGCGCCCGGTGCCACTCGGTCGCCACGCTCGCGGCGCTGCAGCACGTCGACCATCTCCTCCAGCGCCACGGAGTAGTCGCGCCGCAGATCGGCGATGGTCTGCTGGGTGGCCAGCGCATCGAACAGCCCCCGGACCGAGCCTTCGCGGCGGAATTGCACCCGGGCGCTGTAGGCGATGAAGCAGAAGGCCAGCGTCATGAGCACATGCCACAGCCACCACGAGGCGTGCCAGCTCATGCCGAGTGCCAACGCCACCGACGCCTCGGCCAGTAGCACGAAGGCGCTGAGCACCGAGATGACGACGACGGCGGGGCGTCGCCGATAGATCGGGAAGTAGGCCAACGCCGCCGCCGCGAACAGCGCGCCGCCGGCCAGTGCGCCGACCTGCTCCACGCCTTCCAGCTGCGGCTGATTCGGCAGCCGGTCCAGCGTGCCGCACACGATCAGCACCGCGGAGGCGACCATCAGCAACCACACCAGCGCCGTCAAACGCCGGCGCCATGACCAGAGGCGGGCATTTCGCGCCGGGGTGAAATTCACCGACGAGGCCAGCGCGATCATGCCGGCCAAGACGAGACCCATCCGAGTCGGCAACATGAACTCCGCGTCGGAGGTGTCCATCAGCACGCCGGGCGTGAACAGCGCGTGCACCCCGAAAAAGCCGGCGGTCGTGGTAAACACCAGTGACACCAGCCAGAGACGGGCGTCATCCCGTGCGCGCGCCTCCCGGCCGATCAGGACGCCCAACACGACGCATACCAGCGCTGTCGACAGGACGAGCACGAAGTGCGCCGCCCGGTTGTCCCATTCCAGGTCGACTCTGGGTATGCCGAGCAGTAACCACAACGCCAGCATCGGAAGCGACATGTGGATCAGCCAATTCGCGGTGCGGGCCCGGGATCCGGGGCGTGCGGTACCGCTTGTCGCCCTCGGCCGGCGATACCAGCCAATCCGCCGGCTCACGGCCCGCATCGAAAAAGCCACCCCCCTCGCTGGATTGCCTCAGACCAGCCGCCTGGTTCGATTCCAGCAACCGGCATGCTGCGCTGGGAAATTCCCACTGATCGACGACCGGATGACAACGCGCGTAGTCGATTCGAGACGAATCGACTACGACTCAGCGAGTTGCTTGAGGGACCTGAGTGTGCCGGACAGCGTGCGGCCGACCTGACGCACCGCGATTCGATCGGCGATGTAGCCCAGGATCCCACCCGGTGCCTGATACGACAGCCGGAAAGTCACTTTCGTTTGGCCTGCGGCCCCGTCGCGCAGCCGGATGCGCCCCCGCAGCGTGACGCCGGTGATACCCACCCATGCCAGGTCGCGGCGCTCATCGAATTCCACCACCTCGATCAGGCCGCCCACCGGCACCGACCCGATCTTCCAGTGGACGGTATAGCGGGCACCCACGCCGGCAGCCTGCTCGTTCGCCGCTTCCCACCGTTCGAGGTTCGTCATGAACGTCGGGTAGGAGTCCGGGTCGCTGACGATTTTCCAGACGGACGCGCGGTCCGCCTGGATGACGCATCGGCGTTCGACGCGCATCAGCCGATTACCGGCAGACGACGTTTGGCGGCAAGCCGGTCCACGGCGCCCTGCAGACTGGCGATGACCTTGTCATGCACCGCTTGGTCGTCGCCGTCGACGTCGATCGGCTCCTGCACCTCGATCGCGATCTTGGTGGGCAGCGGTATGTGGCCCGCCAGGTCGCCGATGTTCAAACCCCAGGGCAATGCCAGTGATATCGGAATGCTCTTGAGCCGCAGCAACTTATCCGCCATTAGAGCTTTGGCCAGCCACTGCCCGCGGTTGAGGAACAGTGCGCTCTCCTGGCCCCCGACGGCGGCGACGGGGACGATCGGCACGCCTGCCTCCCGGGCCAGCTTGACGTATCCCATTCGGCCGCCGAAGTCGACCTTATGGCGCTCCCACGACGGTCGGAACACTTCATAGTCCCCGCCCGGATACACCAGTAGTGCCGCGCCGGAATCCAATGCCAGACGGGCATTTTCGGGGTTAGCGGCGACCGTGCCGAACTTACGCAGCCAGCCCAGCGGCGGTGCGGAGACGACGAGGTTGTGGGCCAGCTGGTAGAACGGCCGCTCGACGCCGAAGTACGAACAGAACGCGAGCGTGAACACGAAGGTGTCCGGGGGCACGTTGCCGCCGCTGTGATTACCGACCATCAGCACCGGACCTTCGCTGGGGATCCGATCCAACCCCTGCACGTCGGCCCGGAAGTACAGCGACGCGAGCAGCCAGGTGCCCGGCAACTGGTCGCGGATGTAGTCGGGATCCCGCTGGTCGAGATCGGCCTTGGGGACTCTGGACACGACCTGCCGACGGGTCCAGTCAATCGCCTCTCCGACGAGCCCCATGTTCGCGTCCTGTCCTCAGCGTGCCTCGGGCACGACTACCCGGATTGCCGGTCTTTCACACCACCATCCGTAATGAGGACGAAAACCGTTGCACCCCAACGCGGCACCCGGCAGCTAGACGGCGTTGAGCAGCAACATCAGCCCGTAGTCCATGTGAATCTGTTGATGGCAATGCAGCAGCGACAGGCCGGGCTGATCGGCGACGAAATCGATCTCCAGGCTTTGGTAGCCGCCGAGCATCGCGACATCCTTGCGCACCCCGGCCGTTGGGGTGCCGGCGAACCGCGTGATCTCGAAGGTGTGGCGGTGCAAATGCATCGGGTGCAAGTCATCGGTGGCATTGCGAAAGCGCAGCCGGTAGCGCCTGTCGCGCCGCACATCCAGTACGGGTGTGTTGCTGTCCATGGAGAATGAGGCGCCGTTCAGGGTCCAGATGTTGAAGCCGTTGTCCGCCGCGTTGCGTTTCTCGATCAGCATGTCGATCGTGTGGTCGGGTGGCGGGACCCCGGTGGGAGCGCCCGCGGCGAAAAGCCGGTAGTCCCATTGAAACGGCGGGGGCGGCGCCCACAGTGGCTCCCCGCCTCGACCGGCGTATTCGACGACCACGCCCATGCCGTGGCCGCGATCATCGTCGGAGAGATCGCCGAGCACCCACACGCCCGGAGCGGTCATGTCGACCACCGCCGAGATCCGCTCGGCGGCGCCGAGCCAGAGGACTGGGACTCGCGCCGGAGTCGGCACGGGGTTGCCGTCCAGTGCGATCACGGTGAAGGTGTGGCCGGGCAGGGCCAGGCTGCGGCTTTCGGTTGCGCTGCCGTTGAGGACGTGGAGCAGCACCCGCTGCCCCGCCTGGACCCGGATGGGATCGCCGCTGCCCAGCTTGTGCCCGTTGACGGCGAACGCCGAGTAGCTGACTTCATACCCGTGTGGCTCACCGCGGGCCAGTGCGGTCCTCATCGCAGCTTCGCCTTTCTCCTTCAACTCTGGCTCTGCGGTGCCGGCCAGAAAGTCGCTGGCCATGTCGCCCCCGTGGCTGAAGCTTGGCTCAAACTCTTTGAGTGTCAAGAAGATCTCTTGGTCATATGCGCCGGGATTCTGTTTGGGTTCGACGTAGACCGGACCGACCAGGCCGCCGTACTGGCCCCGGGACAGGTCGGCACGCGGGACCACGTGGGTGTGGTAGAAGCGCAAGCCCGCCGGCCCCGGTATAAACGTGATCCGCCGCATCCCGTGTGCGGGGATATACGGCGTGCCCTCTTCGGCGGCGCCATCGACGTCCACACCGAGCCGTTGACCGTGCCAGTGCAATTGCTCGGGGGTGTCGGTGTCGTTGTAGATGTCGACCCAGGCCCGTTGGCCTTCTTTCAAGCGCACCAGCGGGCCGGGGAACTGACCGTTGTAGACGGTGGTGGAGACAATGTGGTCCGGGGCCAGTTCGACCGTGCCGGTGCCGATTCGCAGCGTGTAGTCGGCCTTGCCGTTGGGCGGTGAGGGTGCGGGCGTACGCGAGCAGGCAATGGTTGCTTCGGCCTGAACGGGACCGGCGGCTACTGCAGCCAGCCCGGCCCATTTGAGGAAGTCACGTCTATCCACGAAACGCCTTGTCTGGGGAACCGGCGCCGCGCCGTCTCCCCCTGCGCACGATAGCCGGATTTCTAGTTTCAGTGACCGGCAGCGTCGTCGAGCCGATAGACACGGGCGGCGTTCTCGTGGGAAATCAGATCGACAACGCGCATTGCATCGCGTTCGCACCATTCGCCGTCGGCGACAAATCCGCTCAGAACGCGGTGAATACCCTTGCGCCACAACGCTGCGCCCAAATAGTGCAGTTCTGCCGGCCCGAAACCGTCCGACGAATAAAGGATCTTGTGAAACGGTGCCATCTCCAGCAGACGGGCGATCAACGCCGACGCCCGAGCGCCCAGGTAGTTGATGCTCAACCCACCGTCGAGATAGACGTTGTTGAAAGCCTGGGCGAGGTAGCCCGCCTCGCGCTCGTAGGGGTAGCAGTGCAGCAACATGACCGGGGTGCCTCCGGATTGACGCAGGAAGTCGAGCAGGTATAGCGGATTGGCTTTGTGCAGGTCGCAGTCGCGGTCGCCGAACCCGACGTGGAATTGCAGCGGCTTGCCGAGGCGTAACGCCTGGTGCAACCCGAAACGCAGTAGAACTCGATCCTGTAGCCGGGTTCCGCCGAGGTCACGCCACCGCTGCGCGGCCTGAACTACTTCGGCCGGGCGTGGCTCGGACAGGTCGCCGTCGAAACCGCCGCGGTAGGCCAGGATCGACTTTGTGGCAACGGCACCGGCGGCACGTTCGTGCAAGATCTCGGTAAATGCCGACGCATAATCGCCGGGCGCCCGTGCGGCCTGCTCGGCCACCTGCTCGAGGCGAACGATCTCGTGTACACGATTTCCGGACAGTGCGCACAATTGCGAGATGTCTGTTGTGCCGGCGCCTAATCCGGTGTCCACCAGCCAATCGCTCACTCCGGCGGCGGGCAGAAACAGCCGCGCTAGCTCACTTTCGGTGAATGCGCTGCGGCGCTCCCAATAGACCTGTGGATCAACGTGTTTCGGCAATTCGAGGATGGGGCCACAGTGGGCACGCAGCGCGAAACCCAGCTGTGAGTCGAAACCCGAGCCCGTCAGGGTCTCGGTATTGGCCTCGTTGAGGGCATTCTCGAACCGCCGCAGATCCCCCGGCTCCAACCAGCAGCCGTGGACGTGGTGGTCGATCAATGCCACTTCGCCGATGTGGTCGGCGAGAGCCGGCGAGTCAATCACCGCTAGAGGCTCCACGCCATCCGGAATTTGTCGGCCAGCTGCTCAGGGCCCAGGTCGCCGTAGCGCTCGTGTTCCAGGCGCCGGACCGCGACGACCATGTCGACAGCGGCATCGCCCAGGATAGAACGCATCAGTTTCGAATTATCCAGCGCCGCAATTACTTCGGCTTGATCAGCGGGCAGGCGCACGATGCCGGCAGCGTCGCGGTCCGCGTCGGACAGCTTGGCCGGGTCGATCTCGGCTTCGGGTGGCAGCACCGCCTCGTGAATATTGCCGTCCAGGGCCAGCCCGAGAATCGCGGCGGAGGCGAGGTAGGGGTTCGCCGACGGATCGACAACTTTAACCTCGACATTGGCGCCGTACACCGAGCCGGGACCGTCCTTGACGAATCGCACTGCGGCTTCGCGGTTCTCGGTGCCCCAGCAGGCGTACGCTCCCGCCCAGTTGCCCGGGCGCATCCGCAAACCCGACACGATGGATCCGCACAGGACGCCCTGGGCCTCCGGCAATCCGCGCAACACCCCGGCCACCGCCGCCTCCCCCGCCGCGGCCATGCCCGCCGCGCCGTTCCCGCCGGAAAAGATCGGCTCACCGGGAATGCTCAGCGAGAAGTGCTGGTGTGCACCGCATCCCACGCCGCCGGCGAAGGGTACCGGGGACAGGCTGACGCGCAGCCCATGGCGGCGAGCGGCCCGGGCGATGATGATCCGGGTCAGCACCAGCTGGTCCGCGGCGGCAACCGGGGTCAGTGGCGTCAGCGAGATCTCGAACTGGTTGGCACCGTACTCGGCATGGAACTGCTCGATCCCAACGCCGGCCGTCGTGGCGGCAGCGATCACGTCGCGAACGAATCCTTCGTACTCGAGGACCCCGGCCAGGCCGTACTGCGCCCACAACGTCGACGGCAATCGGTGACCGTCGGCATCGACCAGGACGAATTCGATTTCGTGACCGACGGACGCGGCCATCTCGATGCCGGGCGAGCCGAGCAGTGTTTCGATCCGGCTCAGTGTCCCCCGGGCGCACGCGGGAACCGGTGCGCCGTCCTGCTCGTAGAACTCGGCGGGCGCCCAGGCCACCCCGTCGCCGATGATGCGCAGCGCGGACACGTCGATGCGGATCCGCTGGTCGCCGATCACGTTGACGTCGTCGGTGAACGCGATGCCCGTCTGGTCGATGGCGAAGGCGTGCCAGGAGGGACTGGCGCCCAGACCGGGACCGGCGAAGGTGCTGGTCTGCTGGACCGGCACCGTCTTGGCGAGCGTCAGCCCGGCGGGGTTCACGACGGTGCCGACGACGGTGTCGACGCCCCCGGCTTCCAGTTGGGCGATCGCCGCCGCGGGAAGGGGCGCGGGTCTCATGGCGGCGTGCGCTCGGCGGTTACGCCCGGCTCGGCAGGGTCAGCATGCAGGTCTGGCCGATGTCGAGGGTCCGCAGCATCCGGCCCATCCCCACCCAGAGCGCACACGACATCGCGAGGTCGGCGAGCAGCTCTTCGGAGAAGTGCTCGTTGGCCCGGCTCCAGAAGTCTTCGTCATCGCGCAACTTGGTGTGCTCGGTGCCGAACCGGTGCGCGAACTCCGCGGCCAGCCGCTCCTGCTCGCTGAATCCGGGCCAGGTGCGCCATTCCAGCGCGTGCTCGTAGAGCTCTTCGTCGACGCCGGCGGCCGGCCCGTCGGCGTCGCGCGTGTTCATGCACACGGTGCATTCGTTGTCGTGGGCGATCACGGCGCGCGCGATTTCGCGGGTGCGCATCGGCAGCCGGTTCTTGGTGTACACGGCCTGGCTGAAGTTGGCGATAGCGCCGCCGAGGTCCGGAGACTTCGTGGCCCAGCTGTAGATGTCGTCGTCAGCGAACGTTCCGATTCGGCTCATGGCGTGATGGTACGCCCGCCCCCTTGATTCTTGGAACACGTTCTAGTGTCTGCCGCCTGCACCCGCCGCAAGCCGGGCGGTGCTGGGCGCGTCGTCGTGCCAATCGCGTTGAGCCAGAACGCGGTGGGCGATGTGCTGCAGCGCGGTTTCCACTTCGCGGCGGTCCGGTCGGCCCTGATAACTCGGTGAACGCGAGAGCTTGTCGACGATCCAGCCCAACAGCAACGAATAGACATAATCGACTTGCTGGGCCCCGGCCGGGGTCAGCCACATCTGATCGCCGTTGCGTTGGGCGTAGCCGGTGGCGACCAGGCGAGCGAAGGTGGGCTCGATGACCTCGAACGGGATCCGCATCGAATCGCCGATATCGCTGAGGCGGGCCGTCCCGTACATCTGCCCGAAGCGATAGATGCGCATCACGCCCCACAGGCCGGCCACGTCGAGGCGACAGTCTGGCCGCATCGCGATGCTGCGCAACCGCACGCCAGGATCACCGCGCAGCATGCGCGCGATCGCGTTCTCCAACATCCGTTCTGGAGTGTCGGTGGTCGGCATCCCGAATCCGTCGCCGAGATCGACTGCGCTGTTGTGGATGTCGCGCAGCGGGATCTCCCGCAGGAACAACGCGAGGACAAACCCGACCAGAGCCACCGGCGCGGCCCAGAAGAACACCTCACTCAGCGACTCGGAATAGGCCTGCACGATCGGGGCGGCCACATTATGTGGCTGACGATGCAGGGCGCCCGGTGAACTCACCGCGTCGGGCGATGCGCCGCTGGCCGCCAGGGCCGCGGGCATCCGGCCGTCGAGGAAGTTCGAAAACAGCGAACCGAAGATCGCGGCGCCGAACGAACTGCCGATGGTGCGGAAGAACGTCACACCCGAGGTGGCGACACCGAGATCCTCGAAGTTCGAGGTGTTCTGCACGATGAGGACTAGCACCTGCATCGACAATCCGATGCCGGCACCCAGGATGACCAGGTAGAGGGATTGAACCAGCGCCGAGGTGGACGGGGTCATCCGCGACATCAGCAGAAAAGCCAGAGCCATCAGCGCGGTACCGGCGACCGGAAAGATCTTGTAGCGGCCGGTCTTGCCGACCAGGGTGCCGCTGCCGGTCGAGGTGATCAGCATCCCGACCACCATCGGCAGCGTGCGCAGCCCCGACGTCGTCGCCGAGACGCCGTTGACGTACTGCATGTAGGTCGGCAGGAATGTCATCGCGCCCAACATCGCGAAACCGACTACGAACGACAACACACAGCAGACCGTGAACACCGGGCTGGCGAACAGCCGGGTCGGCAGGATCGGCTGCGGGACATGGCTTTCGACCCAGACGAACGCTGCCAGTGCCACCGCGGCGCCGACGAACAAGCCGATGATCGTCGGCGATCCCCACGGGTAGAGGGTGCCGCCCCAGCTGGTCGCCAGGGTCAGGCCGGCGGCGCCCACGCCGACCAACACGATTCCGCCGTAGTCGATGACGGGCTTGGTGGACGACGCCAGAGCCGGAATGGCCGCTGCGGCAACGAAGATGACCAACACCGAGATCGGAACGTTCACCCAGAACGCCCACCGCCAGGTCAGGTAGTCGGTGAAGTAGCCACCGAGCAACGGGCCGACGACCGTCGTGACCCCGAAGACCGCGCCCAGAATGCCTTGATAGCGGCCACGTTCACGCAGCGGGACAACCTCACCGATCAGTGCGCTGGCCGTGACGGTAATGCCCCCGCCCCCGATGCCCTGCAGCGCCCGCGAGCCCACCAGCATGGCCATCGACCCGGACAGCCCGCACGACACCGACCCGACGACAAAGAACACGATGGCGGCCTGGAACACGCGTTTGCGGCCGAACAGGTCGCCGAGCTTGCCGACCAGCGCGGTGACGATCGTCGACGCCAGCAGGTAGCTGGTGACGACCCAGGATTGATGGCCGGCGTCGCCCAGGTCGGCGACGATGGTCGGCAGGGCAGTCGCGACGATGGTCTGGTCCAGAGCCGCGAGCAACATTCCGAGCACGATCGCGACGAAAATCAGGTTCCGCCGCTGCGGAGTGATCAGCGCACCGCTGGCCGCTGGATCGGCAACGACGGGGTTGGCTTGAGTTGCCGCGCTGGATGTGGCTCTCGGGCTCGTCATGCCTGCCTTCCCCGTCGGCGTTCGATGCTAACGGGTGCCCAGGGTTGACCCGCGGCAATCGCGCCGCGGGTCAGTGAAGCCAAATCGGTGTCAGGCGATCGAGCCCGGCGGCCGGGACACGCATTGCGCCAAGTACAGCTGCTCGCCCAGCTTCTCCATCAGCTGAAGCTGCGTCTCCAGATAGTCGACGTGGTTTTCCTCGTCGGCGATGATCTTTTCCAGCAAGAAGGCGCTGGTGCTGTCTTCTTTTGCGCGGCACATGATCACGCCGGGCTTGAGACGGGCCAAGACCTCGTATTCGATTGCCAGATCCGCCTCGAATTGCTCGCGCAGCGTCTGGCCGATCCGCAGCGAGAACAGGCGCTGGTAGTTCGGCAGGCCGTCCAGCAGCAGGATGCGGTCGGTGATCGCCTCGGCGTGGCGCATTTCGTCGAAAGACTCCGCGCGGGTGTGCTCGGCGATCTCGGTGAAGCCCCAGTTCTCTTGCATTTTCGAGTGCAGGAAGTACTGGTTGATCGCGGTCAGCTCACTGGTCAACTGCTCATTGAGCAGACGCAGAACGTCTGGATCCCCTTGCATGATCACTCCTCCAGTGGTCGGGGCCGTCGTAGCCGGGCGCGGCAAGTGGGCTGTGCTGGGGCTCACCCGTGCGGCCAAGCAGCACTTTGCCACGCACATTGGAATTGTTCCAGCAAGGTATGGCTGCGCTCAGTAGCTGAAATGCTCTTTCGCGCCGTAGTAAGGTTCGTCTAACCTACTTAGGTTAGACTCGGTTAACATGAGGCGTGTTCGGGCGACCGTGGGTGATGGGAAGGGGTGCTGATGTACGTGTGCTTGTGCGTCGGCGTCACCAATCACACCGTGGCCGAATGCGTGGCACGCGGTGCCTCCAGCTCTAAGGAGGTCGCTGCGCTGTGTGGTGCCGGCGGTGACTGCGGGCGGTGCCGGCGGACGCTGAGGGCGATCATCGAGTCGTCGAAGCAAGTTGACGCCGAATTCGAAGCCGCGGGGTCGCTTTAACTATTCTTGCGCTCCGCGAAATCGGCCAAGGCCGCGGCGTTGGCCGCAGTGCCCATCAGCTCGGCGAAATGCGCGTTCTCGCGCGCGGTTGCGGCCGCGATCTCGGGCCGGATCGGTTCTGTCATCGTGTGTTTCACCGCCATCAGGCTTGAAACCGGCCGGGAGGCAAGCACTTCGGCATACCGGCGGGTTTCGGGCAGCAGCTCCTCCGGATCGCAGACCCGCCAGACCAGGCCCATTCGCAGGGCCTCCTGCGCATCCACCCATTCCGACGACATCAACAACCATGCAGCGTTCTGCCGTCCCACCAGCTGTGGCAGCAGGTACGACGACGCCGCCTCGGGGGCCACACCCAGGCTGGTGAACGGGCACTTCAGCCGTGCCGTCGACGACATGAACGCCAGGTCGGCGTAGCCGAGGATGGTGGCGCCGATTCCCACTCCGATACCGTTCACGGCACAGATGAGTGGCTTGGGAAACGCGCTCAAGGCGTCGATCATGCCCGGGAATCCGTGTTTGCCGGGCGCGAAGTCGGGGTCGGTGATGCGCGCCTGCATCTCGGCGAGATCGGTGCCGGCCGAAAAGCCGCGCCCGGTCCCGGTCAACACCACGACCGCGATCTCCGGATCGTCGGCGGCGGCCCACAGCGCCTCCGCGGTGGCGTCGTAGAGCGCTTCGTTGAACGCGTTGAGCGCCTCGGGCCGGTTCAGCGTCAGGGTTCGTACCCGGTTGGTGTCATCGATCAGCAACGTCACCGCTGCAGCCTAACCGCGCCGCCTCACCGGTCTGAGCTCACCCGTTGCTGTAGACGCGGGTGGGCACGATCAGCACCGCCGCGCGACGCTCCATGGCCATCACGCGGTCGTACTCGTCCCAGTCGTCGTGGGTTCCGCCGGCCGCGGTGAAGACCTCGCGCAGCAACAGCCGCAACCGGTCGGCGTCGGCAAGCCAAGGCTGCGAGTCGTCGGGGCCGACCAGCTCGGCGCGGCCTTCGACGGTCGCCCACTGCCAGCCGTTGCGGAATGTGACGGCCAGTTGCGGTCGATCCCGCAGATTGGCGAGTTTGACTTTGCCGTAGGTGGTGAAGCCGAGGACCGATGCACCGGTGTGCGGGTGAGGCAGCAGTCCGACGTTGACCAGCGATGCCTGCACGGTTCCGTCGGCGCGAACCGTCGAGATCACCGCCAGTCCGCTTTCCGCTGCCGCCAGCGCCACAGCGTCCTCGAGTGTTGTCATGTGCGGTCCTCACGCTCCAAAGGCTGCCTTGAACACGTAGCGGCTGGTCGGCACCGTGTCGATATTCTCATTGGCGCCGAATGCGGTCGTGCTGGCGACCATTCGGCCCAGCCGGTCCTGCAGGTCGTCGTCGTCGGCGGCGCCGAAGAATGCTTTGAGATCGGTCACCGCTTCAGTCGGGAACAACTCCTCGACGATGCCCGCGATTCCCGGCGCGTCCGGTGTCAGCGCCCGCACGACCCAGTTCTGGGTATAGCCGAAGGTCGACTGCGTCTCGATGGCCACCGAGGTGTGATTGAGCTGCCAGCGGTTCAGCCACGTTTCCTGGTCCAGCTCCGCGGGTCGGCGCAACAGCGCGATATTGGCGAAACCCGTTGTGCGAGAGCCTGGTTCGCCGCCGGGAAAAGGCAGCGGAACCGACTCGGTGACCAGGTAGGCGGCAAGCCGTTCGCATTCGGCCTCGAGGAGCGTCAGCGCCTTGGCGATCTGCTCGCCGTAGCACTGCTGCGTCCACATGCTCACGACGGCAACAGCGGGTGGGTCCATCGTCGTCAGCGTCATCAGCGAATGCCGCACCGCGTCGTCTTTGACATTGACAGCCAGCCCGGGCAGGCCCAGACCCAACAGCGCGTCCGCGACCGGACCCCGTTGGCGGGCACTCCAATCCTCGTCCGCGTCGGCGCGCCTGAGCACCGCGATCACCTTTTCCATAGGCAGAAACCTACAGTCGGCGCCGCCGAACGCTCAGTGCGGTAGTCCACGCGCTGGCAGCCGCTGCCGAATGACCCTATGTGGCCGGTCGTACTTGCTGTTCACTGCCGACCGACTCGCCGATGATCGCGGCGAGCCGCCGATACGATTCGTCGCGGCCACTCGACGACCGGAACACCAGGCCGATGCGCCGGCCCGGGCGCGGCGACGCGAACTGCGCGAGTCCGAGCTGGCTGCGGGCGGCCTCCACGGGTGCCGCGCTGCGCGGGATCAGGGTGACCCCCAGCCCACCGGCCACGCACTGCACCGCAGTGGCCAGCGACGCGGCCCGGGTGTCGGCGAGTTCGGCTCGCACACCGGCCTTTTGGCAGACGTCGAGGGCTTGATCGCGCAGACAGTGCCCCTCGTCCAGCAGCAGCAGCGGCAAGTCTGCCAACGCCGACGCGGGTACCCGGCGCTTGCCGGCCAGCGGGTGTCCGGGCGGCACCGCGAGCAGGAAATCCTCCTCGTAGATGCCGACCTCCGTGAGTCCGGCGGCGTCCGCGGGCAGCGCGATCAGGGCGGCGTCCAGGGATCCGCCGCGCAGCGCGGTCAGCAGGCGCTCGGTTTGGTCTTCGATCACCCGCAGGCTCAGCGACGGAAGGCGGTCGGCGAGGCCGGCCAGCACGGTGGGCAACAGGTAGGGCGCCACCGTCGGGATCATGCCCAGCCGCAGGGTGCCCTGCAGCGGATCCGACGTTCCGGCCGCGGCGGCGGTGAACGTCTCGGCCGCTTCGACGACCGCCTGGGCCAGTGGGAGTAGCTGCGTGCCTTCGGGGGTCAAGCGGACACGCCGAGTGGAGCGCTCGACGAGATGGGTGCCCAGGCCGGTCTCCAGGGCCGCCAGCGATTGCGACAGCGTCGACTGGCTGACACCGAGAGCTGTTGCGGCACTGCCGAAATGGTGCCTTTCGGCGACCGCGGCGAAGGCGCGCAACCCCGCCAGGGTCGGCTGAAAACTCTTATCGGTCATGGCAATAAGTATAGTGTGATATATCACCTTTACTTCAAGCAGCGCTCCGGGCACCATGGTCGGTGGACACTTAATCTTGACTAATTCCAAATAAGGAGACGCGGACATGACACTGCTCACGATCGGCGACCAGTTCCCCGCCTACGAGCTCACCGGTCTGATCGGCGGCGATCTGTCGAAGGTCGACGCCCAGCAACCCGAGGACTACTTCAAGACCATCTCCAGCAACGACTACGAGGGCAAGTGGCGGATCGTGTTCTTCTGGCCGAAGGACTTCACCTTCGTGTGCCCGACCGAGATCGCCGCGTTCGGCAAGCTGAACGACGAGTTCGAGGATCGCGACGCACAGGTGCTCGGTGTCTCGGTGGACAGCGAGTTCGTGCACTTCCAGTGGCGGGCCCAGCACGAGGACCTCAAGAAGCTGCCGTTCCCGATGCTGTCTGACATCAAGCGTGAACTCGCGCTGGCCACCGGTGTGCTCAATGCCGACGGCGTGGCCGACCGCGTCACCTTCATCGTCGACCCCAACAACGAGATCCAATTCGTCTCGGCGACCGCGGGATCGGTGGGGCGTAACGTGGACGAGGTGCTGCGGGTCCTGGACGCTCTGCAATCCGATGAGCTGTGCGCCTGCAACTGGCGCAAGGGCGACCCAACCCTGAACGCCGGCGAGCTGCTCAAGGCTTCGGCCTAACTCTGGAGGTCGTGATGAGCATCGAGAATCTGAAGGAAGCGCTGCCGGAATACGCCAAGGACCTCAAGCTCAACCTGGGCTCGATCGCCCGGACCACCGTGCTCAGCGACGAACAGTTGTGGGGCACGTTGCTGGCCAGTGCGGCGGCAACGCGAAACTCGCAGGTGCTGGCCGAGATTGGGGCCGAGGCGGCCGACAATTTGTCCGCCGAGGCGTACCAGGCTGCGCTGGGTGCCGCGTCGATCATGGGCATGAACAATGTGTTCTACCGTGGCCGCGGCTTCCTGGAGGGCAAGTACGACGACCTGCGGGCCGGATTGCGGATGAACATCATCGGCAATCCGGGCGTGGACAAGGCGAATTTCGAGCTGTGGTCGTTCGCGGTGTCGTCGATCAACGGGTGTTCGCACTGCGTGGTCGCCCACGAGCACACGCTGCGCGAGGCAGGTGTCGATCGCGAGGTGATCCTGGAAGCTTTGAAGGCCGCAGCGATCGTTTCCGGTGTGGCACAAGCGATCACGGCCGCGCAGACACTTGCCGGCGTCGGCTGATCGTCGCCGGTGGCCGCATCCTGGGTAGCGCACGCGATCTGGTGGCAGATCTATCCCCTGGGCTTCGTGGGAGCGTTTCCCACGCCGCCCGGGGGATCGCAGGCAGGCCCGGGCGAACATCGGCTGCGGCGGCTTGTCGAGTGGTTCGACCACGCCATCGAGCTGGGGGCATCCGGAGTTGCGCTGGGGCCGATCTTCGCCTCGCGCACACACGGCTACGACACGACCGACCATTACCGGATCGACCCCCGGCTCGGTGACGACGGCGATTTCGACTATCTCATCGCCGAGGCCCGAGCCCGCGGCCTACGGGTGCTACTCGACGGTGTCTTCAACCATGTTGGGGTGGACTTCGGCCGCTATCGTGATGCCGCGCATGACGACTCGGCGGCGCACTGGTTTCGGGGCCGTCCCGGGCGGTTTCACACCTTCGAGGGGCATTCCGAACTCATTGCCCTCAATCACGACAACCCCGAGGTCGTCGACTACGTCGCCGACGTGATGTCGCATTGGATGCAGCGGGGCGCCGACGGCTGGCGATTGGACGCGGCTTACGCTGTCCCACAACAGTTTTGGGCAGCAGTGTTACCGCGGGTGCGCGAGCGGCATCCGGACGCATGGTTCGTCGGCGAGCTTATCCACGGCGACTATGCCGCGGTCGTCGAGGAGGCCACCTTCGATTCCGCCACCCAGTACGAACTGTGGAAGGCGATCTGGAGCAGCCTCAACGACGGCAACTTCTTCGAGCTGGATTGGGCGTTGCAGCGTCACAACACGTTTCTGGCGAGCTTCGCGCCGCTGACGTTCATCGGCAATCACGACGTCACTCGCATCGCCAGCCGGTTGGAGAACTCCCGTCATCTGCAGCACGCGCTGGTGCTGCTGCTGACGATCGGCGGGGTGCCCAGCGTGTACGCCGGCGACGAGTTCGGGTTCCGTGCCGTCAAAGAGGAGCGCTACGGCGGCGATGACGCCGTGCGCCCGGAGTTCGGTTCTCCCCCGTTGCCATTGGACGACTTTGGTGCCGAGGTGTGGCGGCTGCACCAGTTCCTGGTTGGACTGCGCCGTCGCCACCCCTGGCTCCATTCCGCCGCCACCACGTCGCTACGGCTGGCCAACCGGCACTATGTCTACGAGACGCGCAGCGGCGACGATGCGCTGGTGGTGGCGCTCAATATCGGCGACGAGCCGTTGCGGCTGGTGCTCTCGGAGCTGGGACCGGCGCGCGCCGAGGTGGTCGCCGGATCGGCGGCCCCGCCCAGCGACGTCGTCGGCGAGGTGACCGTCGAGGCGCACGGTTGGCGAATCCTGCGGTCCGCTTAGCCGCGTAGTCGGGCCAGCGTCAGGGCGTCCTGCTCGCCGCGGTAGTAATTGTCGAGCAGCGTGCGGAAGTCCTGGGGGTCGTCGGCCGCCAGCGCGAACAACGTCATCGACGAACGCAGCTTGAGATCGTCGGGTGAACCGAAGATCTCCGTGATCGAGCGACCTCGCACCTGGTTGACCAGCTGGGTGCACTCATGCAGCCGCGGCCCGAGCACCTCGTGCCCGAGATAGGCCCGGGCCTCCTGCATTGACGAGATGCCGTAGTGCACCGCCGTCGGGCTGCTGCCCAGCCCGCGCAGTTGCGGGAAGACGAACCACATCCAGTGACCACGCTTTCGCCCGTCCCGCAGTTCCTCGACGACGCTGGCGTAAACCGGTTCCTGTGCGACAACGAAACGTGTCAGATCGAAGGGGTCGTCTGCCGAGTCCATAATGACTACGGTGGCATACATGGCCGTCAAACGACGCATGCCCAAAGCCCGCGACCTGGCCCCGCTCATGCAGTTCAAGCGGCCCCAGTTCAACGCGACCACGCGTCGGCTCAGCGCGGCATTCACGATCGAGGATCTGCGCCGTATCGCCAAACGCCGCACCCCCAAGGCGGCATTCGACTACACCGACGGCGCGGCCGAGGACGAGTTGTCCCTCGAGCGTGCCCGACAAGCCTTCCGCGACATCGAATTCCACCCGACGATCCTGCGTGACGTCAGCAATGTGACCGTCGGGTGGGACGTGTTGGGTCAGCCGGTGGCCTTGCCGTTCGGCATCGCGCCGACCGGGTTCACCCGACTGATGCAGACCGAAGGCGAGATCGCCGGAGCGGCGGCGGCGGCCAAGGCCGGCATCCCGTTTTCGCTCTCCACGCTCGGCACCTGCGCGATCGAAGACCTGGTGGCCGCGGTCCCGCAGGGCCGCAAATGGTTTCAGCTATATATGTGGAAGGACCGGGACCGGTCGATGGCGTTGGTCAAGCGCGCCGCCGACGCCGGTTTCGACACCCTGCTGGCCACCGTGGACGTACCGGTCTCCGGGGCGCGGTTCCGGGACAACCGCAACGGGATGACGGTCCCGCCGTCGCTGACGCTGCGCACCGTGCTCGACGCGGTGCCGCACCCGAAGTGGTGGTTCGACCTGCTGACCACCGAGCCGTTGGCGTTCGCGTCACTTGATCGCTGGCCGGGCACCGTCGCGGAGTATCTGAGCACGATGTTCGACCCCAGCCTGACCTTTGACGACCTGGCCTGGATCAAGGAGCAGTGGCCCGGAAAGCTGGTGGTCAAAGGCATTCAGACGCTCGACGACGCGCGGGCGGCCGTGGAGCACGGCGTCGACGGTGTGGTGTTGTCCAATCACGGTGGACGCCAACTGGATCGGGCCCCGGTGCCCTTCCATCTGTTGCCGGCGGTGGCGCGCGAGCTGGGCAAAGACACCGAGATTCTGGTGGACACCGGCATCATGTCGGGTGCCGACATCGTGGCCGCGATCGCGCTGGGCGCACGGTTCACGCTGGTCGGGCGGGCCTATCTCTATGGGCTGATGGCCGGCGGCGAGGCAGGGGTCAACCGCGCGATTGAAATCCTGGAGAGCGGGGTGCTGCGCACGATGCGGTTGTTGGGCGTGCGGAGTCTTGAGGAACTCTCCCCCGCCCACGTCACGCAGCTGCGGCGGTTGGGGCCGGTCGAGTAGGCCGGTCGATCTGTTGCGGGCCCGGCTGAAACCTGTCAAGGTGGTTACGTGCAATTCGGGTTCGTATGCGGCCGGGCCTGCCTCAACTTCGCGGGCACGATGAAACACCGCAACACCTCTCGTGACGAACGGTTGACCGAGCCCTCGGTGCTGTCCGAATGGGCTGTGCAGGCGGGATTGGTGGATGCCGGCATCGAGGTCACCGACGACGATCTGGCGACCGCGATCGCTGTGCGCGAAGCGATCTACCGGACTGTCACCGCGCGGTTGGACGGCCGCGAGCCCGAGCCGGGCGATGTCGACCTGTTGAACGAGCAGGCATCGCAACCTGCGCTGACGCCGCGGCTGCTGCCCAACGGCGACACGTCCCGCGAGGGCACCGCGCCCCAACTGATCGCCACGCTGGCCGCCGACCTGCTCGACCTGCTGGCCGGCCCCGACGTGGCGAACGTCAAGCGCTGCGACCATCCGAACTGCTCGCTGCTCTACGTCGACTCCTCGCGGGCGAAGAACCGACACTGGTGCGGCATGGCCACCTGCGGCAACAAAGTCAAGGTCCAGGCCTTCCGGGCGCGCCAACGCGCATCCGCCAATTGAAGGCCAACTGAAGTCAGGTTGACCCACGTCACACCGCGGGCCCGAGTACCGCCGGGAACAAAAGCCATTCGCCAAAGGTTGAGCGCAACAGACTAAACCTTTGGAGTACTGATGTCTGAACCCAAATCAGTGCCGGTGCTGTTCGTCACCGACACGACAGTGTTGCCCGGAATGGTTGTGCCGATCGAGCTGGACGATGCCGCTCGGGCGGCCGTCGACGCGGCGCGAGCCAGTGAGTCCGGTGAATTGCTGATCGCCCCCCGCCTCGAGGACCGCTATCCCTCGCACGGGGTGATCGCGAAGATCCTGCAGGTCGGACGCATCGCCGGCGGTGGTGGCTCCGCGGCCGTCGTGCGCGGTGAGCGCAGGGCGCAGATCGGCACCGGAGCCTCCGGCCCCGGCCCGGCGTTGTGGGTCGAGGTGACCGAGGTCGACGACGCCGACGTCACCGACGAGGTCAAGGCGCTTGCGGCGGAGTACAAGAAGCTGCTGCTGGCCATGCTGCAACGGCGCGAGGCCTGGCAGATCATCGACTACGTCAACAGCCTGACCGATCCGTCGGCGCTGGCCGACACGTCGGGGTACGCGTCGTATCTGACCGATGTGCAGAAGCGGCAGCTGCTCGAGACGGTGGACGTCGCCGAGCGGCTGCGGGTCCTGATCGACTGGACGGCCGATCATTTGGCCGAAGTCGAGGTCAACGACAAGATCGCCGAGGACGTCCGCGAGGGCATGGAGAAGACGCAGAAGGAGTTTCTGCTGCGCCAGCAGCTCGCCGCGATTCGCAAGGAATTGGGTGAGGGCGAACCCGACGGTTCCGACGACTACCGGGCCCGGGTCGAGGCCGCCGAGCTGCCCGACAAAGTCCGCGAGGCCGCGCTGCGCGAGGTGGGCAAGCTGGAACGCGCCAGCGACCAGAGCCCGGAAAGCGGCTGGATTCGCACCTGGCTGGACACCGTGCTGGACCTGCCGTGGAACGTCCGCACCGAGGACTCGACGGATCTCGCGGCGGCGCGGGCCGTTCTGGACGCCGACCATCACGGACTGGATGACGTCAAGGACCGCATCGTCGAATATCTGGCGGTGCGTTCGCGGCGCGCCCAGCGTGGGCTGCAGGTCGTCGGCGGCCGCGGCTCGGGCGCGGTGATGGTGCTGGCCGGTCCGCCCGGGGTCGGCAAGACGTCGCTGGGCGAGAGCGTGGCCCGGGCGCTGGGCCGCAAGTTCGTGCGTGTCGCGTTGGGCGGCGTGCGCGACGAGGCCGAGATCCGTGGGCACCGGCGCACCTACGTGGGCGCGTTGCCCGGACGGATCGTGCGCGCGATCGGCGAGGCGGGTTCGATGAATCCCGTTGTGTTGCTTGACGAAATCGACAAGGTTGGATCCGATTATCGGGGCGACCCGAGCGCGGCATTGCTCGAGGTGCTGGACCCGGCGCAGAACCACACTTTCCGCGACCACTACCTGGATCTGGACCTCGACCTGTCCGACGTCGTGTTCTTGGCTACTGCCAACGTGATTGAAAACATCCCGTCGGCGCTGCTGGACCGCATGGAACTGGTGGCGATCGACGGCTACACCGAGGACGACAAGGTCGCCATCGCCCGCGAGTACCTGCTGCCGCGGCAGCGCGAGCGGGCGGCGTTGACCAGCGACGAGGTCACCGTCACCGACGCGGCGCTGCGCAAGATCGCCGCCGATTACACCCGCGAGCCGGGGGTTCGGCAATTCGAGCGGCTGCTGGCCAAGGCACTGCGCAAGGTGACGACCAAGATCGCGGACGAACCGGTGCTCATCGACGAGCCCGATCTGGTGGATTACCTTGGCCGGCCGCGGTTTACGCCGGAGTCGGCCGAACGCACCGCGGTGCCGGGCGTTGCCACGGGACTGGCTGTCACCGGCCTGGGCGGCGATGTGCTCTACATCGAAGCCGGGGCCACCGATGGTGAGCCCGGGTTGCAGCTGACCGGTCAATTGGGCGACGTGATGAAGGAGTCGGCGCAGATCGCGCTGTCCTACGTTCGCTCCCACGCGGCCGAATTGGGTGTCGACCCGACGACGCTGGACCGTCGCATTCACGTGCACGTGCCGGCGGGTGCGGTGCCCAAGGATGGCCCGTCGGCCGGGGTCACGATGGTCACCGCGCTGGTGTCGATGGCCAGCGGGCGCCAGGTGCGCTCCGACGTCGGCATGACCGGTGAGGTCACGCTGAACGGCCGGGTGCTGCCGATCGGCGGTGTGAAGCAGAAGCTGCTGGCCGCCCAACGTGCCGGTCTGTCAACGGTTTTCATTCCGCAGCGAAATGAGCCGGACCTGGACGACGTGCCGGCCGAAGTGCTCGAGGCGCTGAGCGTCAAGCCGATGACCGACGTCGCGGAGATCGTCGCGCAGGCGCTGGAACCGGTCGCGCAATCCGCCACGGTGGCCGCCTGACCCTCGCCGGGGGGAGGTTTTAGCCTCCCCCGGGGTGGGGTACGCCTCGGGGCAGAGGGAAACCGGCCGGGGGGTATGACCTCTGCCCGACGTCGACCGAAGGCGCGGGTGACGAACAACAAATCACAACCGCGAGGCTGCCAAAAGGGCAGTTGAGCGGGTGGGTAAGGAGTTCATCATGAGGTTGAACAAAATCGCTGCAGGCACTGTTATCGCCGGTGCGCTGACGTCCGGTGCGCTCGGGATCGGAGCCGGGTTGGCGCAGGCGCACCCGAACGACCCGTGGGTGCCAGGCTGCAATGGGCCGGGCGTCAACTGCACCGGGCCGGGGAATCCGCTTCCCCCTGGACACCGTGGGGCGCCGCCTCCGGGACACTGGAATGACCCGATTGGTTACGGCCTTCCGGCGACCTGGAATCCGCCGAATGTACCGGGCGAATACCCGGTGGTGTGGAACCCGAACGAGCAGGCCTGGGGTGTGTATCTGACGCCTAACGGTGCGTTCGTTCGCTACCCGGCATAAGAATCACTGCGACAGCCGCCCCCGAAAGGGGGCGGCTGCTCGCATTTCGCGGCCTCACGAACCCTCGTCCGGGATGGCGCAGCAAAATTGTTCGCGTCCCGGCCCGGGACCGCGCAAGTCAGCCGCGGTTGGCCGCCTCCCGCACCAGCTGGACACGGGAGGTGAGGTCCAGCTTCGTATAGATGTGCGACAGGTGGGCCTGAACCGTGCGCGGAGACACGAACAGTCGCGCGGCGATGTCCTTGTTGCCCAGGCCCTCGCACACCAACCGCACAACGTCGAGTTCCGCAGGGGTCAGCGACGGCCAGCCGGCATCGGGTCGCTGCCGTTGACTTCTGCTGCGGGTCGCAAACGCTATTGCCTCGTCGATGTTCAGTATCTCGCCGGCGGCCCAGAAAGACTCGAACTCGTCGGATCCCTGCTCGCCTCGCAGCGTGCTGAGCAGTTCACGGTGGCCGTCGTCGTAGATTGCGAATCGCACCATGCCGGCGGTTTTTCGGATCGCGGTGGCCGCCGACAGCAATCGCGTGGCTTCACCATGATTGCCTTGATGGCTGATGGCAGTCGCCAGAACCTCGAGCGTGTCTGGCGCCTGCAGATATGTCCCGCTGTCCTCGACACACGAAAGCGCTTGCCGTGCCAGACGATCCGCCTCGACGGAGCGGTCTTCCTGCAGGGCTACTCGGGCCAACGTAAGCAGCGCGTAGGCCAGGTGCCAGCCCTGAGTCAACGGCATGGATTCCTCGATTGCGGTGCGCGCGGCTGCGAAATCGCCGGTGGCCAGGGCGGCCTCGGCCCATCGGACGCGCTGCCCGGCCGCCAGGATTTCCTGCGGACTCATCTGTCGTCGAGCTGTCTCGCTCGCAACAAGACCCGCCCTTGCCTCGCCTGCCGCCAATTCGGCCGTCGTCAGCGCAGAGTGGCCTATGCCCTGCATGGAGCCGCCGATGTCAGTCTCGGCGGCGATCGCGGCATGCGAGGCGGCTCGCGCCTCGCTGATTTCGCCGGCATAGGCGAGTGCTGAGCCGAGACCGTGCAAACAGGCTGGCACGAGAAACAGCGCCCGGGCAGCTTCCGATTCTGCGAGTACTTCCCGGAACAGCGCGACAGCACCGGGCACGTCGGCAGCCATCAGCCGTGCCCAGCCCAGGCCCAACCGGCATTCTCGCGAGTCGAACGCGTTGCCGATGGCGTCGGCGATGTCACGCCCCTGCTCAGCGGCGGCTCGCACCGCGCGCGCATCGCCGGCACTGATCGCGGCGTAAGCCTGCCACGCGTGGATCTGGCTCAGCCGCCACAAGTCGCCGAGCTCGCCGGCAATGCGTCCGGCCTCGTCGAAGCAGGCCCTTGCCTCCGGCCCGGTCGCCGAGCTGTAGCCGGCAATCAGCCCGTAGGACGTCAGCGCCCGTGCCAGCAAAGCTGGGTCACCGAGTTTACGGGCGATCGCCAGCGCATCCTCGGCGCGTTGCAGACTACCGACGGCCCCGAGCCAGGTACCCAGCCCCGCGGTGTCCGTCAAAGCACGCCCCCATATCGCACGGTCGATCGCCGTTTCCTCGCCAGGACGAATCTCGGCGAACACGGTGTCGAACCACGCCTGGCCCTCGCGGATACGCAGCCGTGATCTCCAGAGCGGGACCAGCGCGGACGCCATCGTCAACGCCCGCTCGACGTCGCGGGTTTCCAGGCACCAGCCCAGCGCGGCGCGCAGGTTGTCCATCTCCAGCTCGGCCTGATCGAGGCGCTGGTCATAGTCCGTGCGCTGCGGCGCATCGAGCGCGGTGGCCATCGTCAGGTAGTAATCGCGGTGACGACCACGTGCGGCGTCGCCTTCTCCGGATGCGCCAAGCTTCTCCTGCGCATATTGGCGGATGGTTTCCAGCAATCGGTAGCGTGTTCCCCGCGGTCCCTCCTCCGCTAACACCAGCGATTTGTCGACCAGCAGGGTCAATTCGTCGAGGATATGAAAGCGCTCCGCCTTTTCGCCTCCGCAGACGAAACACGCTGCCTCTAAATCGAATCCACCCGCGAACACTGAAGTGCGGTGAAATAGCGCTCGTTCTCCTTCGGTCAACAGGGCGTGCGACCAATCAACCGAGGCGTGCAACGTCTGCTGGCGGCGCACCGCCAGCCGCGACCCGCCGGTCAGCAACCGGAAACGATCGTTGAGGCCCTCGACGATTTCCGGCAGCGACAGCGCGCGCACCCGCGCCGCGGCCAGCTCGATAGCCAGGGGAAGACCGTCGAGGCGCCGGCATAGGTCGCGCACCACGCTGATGCTGTCGTCGGTGATGCGGAATTCAGGTCGTGCGCGTCGTGCGCGATCGGTGAACAGGGCGACGGCGTCGTCGTGCAGGGACAGCGACGGCACCCGCCAGCTCACTTCGCCGGCGACCCCGATCGGCTCGCGACTTGTCGCCAATACCTTGAGATTTGGGCAGTGTGCCAGCAGCTCGGCGATAACGGCGGCGGTCCCGTCCAGTAGGTGCTCACAATTATCGACCAACAACAAGGTGGCCCGATCGCCGATAAACCGCGCCACGGTGTCGAGCGTGGAACGTCCCGGCTGATCGGGCAGGCCCAACGCAAGCGCCATGGTCACCCCGATCACGCCGGGGTGTGGGATTGGCGCCAGGTCGACACACCAAGCGCCGCCGGCGAACTCGGTAGCCGTCGTGGTTGCGAGCTGTAGTGCTAGCCGGGTCTTTCCGACTCCGCCCGTGCCGGTCAGCGTGAGCAAGCGGTTGTCCGCCAGAAGGCTTCGCAGCTCAACGATTTCATCGCGACGCCCGATGAAATTGGTCAAATGAACGGGCAGCCGACCGGTGACGGCGTCCTCGGCCACCCGCAGCGGCGGGAACTCGACACTGATATCTGGATGGCACAGCTGCACTACCCGTTCCGCGCGTGGCAGGTCGCGTAGCCGGTGCGTGCCCAGTTCAATCAACCACGCATTCGGCGGAAGGCAATCGGCCGCCAGCTCGGTGGCCGCGCCCGACAGCACGATCTGTCCGCCATGCGCGAGATCACGCAACCGTGCGGCCTTGTTGATGGTGGGTCCGATGTAGTTGCCCTCGTCGCGCAGTTGCACGTCGCCGGTGTGCAGCCCGATGCGCACCCTTATCGGCGTCAGCGGCTCCCGCTGCAACGCCAGCGCACACGCGACGGCGTCCGTCGCGTGGGGGAAAGCCAGAACAAAGCTGTCGCCCTCGCCTTGTTCGACGGGCCGCACCCCCCGATACTCGGCAACGATGCGACCCAGCACCTGATCCAGTCGGGCGACCGCGTCCGCCATTTCGTCGGGAACGGTTTGCCACAGCCTCGTAGAGCCTTCGACGTCTGCCAACAACAGCGTCACTGTTCCCGTAGGCAACATCTCGGCCACAGTCAGGTCGCTTTCGTCAATTTCGTTCATGCTAGCCACGATCCACCAGGCTGCGATGGCAATTCATCAGCCAAATTGCTAACGCAGCTCCTTCAGACACACGGGGTGCGGATACGCAATTCGGCCGATGCCCAGCCGCGGCCGAGTCCGGATAGTCGACTCCGAACCGACTGCAAGGAGCGTCCCTATGACCAAGCACGCTTTGCCGACCCTGGACCGGGTCGAACTTCCGGAGATCGCTTACGACGATGCCTGCACGATCGATGAGGTCCACGATGTACTCCGGCGGGCCCGCGAGCAGAGCCCATTCGCGCTGGGCCCCTTCGGCCCGGAAGTCCTTGCTTATGACCTAGTACGCACGGTGCTACGCGATTCTCGCTTCGCCATGCCGCGAGGACTTGCCCTGGCCGTCCAGGGAATCACCAGTGGACCGGTGTGGGATCGGGTGTGCCGGTTGATCATCAGCCTGGACGGTCGCGAACACCATCGCCTGCGCCGGCTCGTTTCACGGGCCTTCACCCCACGCGCTGCCGATCGAATGCGACAGGCCTGCGTCGAGGTCATCGCCGAACTGATTGCCACACATCGCGACGCCGGTCGCTGTGACATCGTCACCGCCATCGCTCGTCCTTACCCGGTGCCTATCATCTGCGCGATGCTCGGCGCACCGCGTTCCGATTGGCAGTTGTTCTCTGGCTGGGCCGATCACATCGGCTATGCGTTCGGCGTGGACGTTGCGCCGCACACGACCGAGATTCTGGTGGCCTGGGACGAGTTCGACGCATACCTCGACGACTTGATCACCCTGCGCCGTCGCGACCTGTCCGACGACCTGATATCGGACCTGATCCGCGCCGAGGATCAAGGCGACCGCCTCACCCACGAGGAACTGGTCAACTTGACCCTGATCCTGCTCAACGGCGGGACCGACACCACCCGCAATCAGTTGGCAGCCGCCGTACAGGCATTCTGCGGTCAGCCTGACCAGTGGGACGTCCTCGCCGCACATCCCGAGCTCGCGCCGCGGGCCGTCGAGGAGGTGATGCGCCACTCGCCGATCATTCTGAAGACGCTGCGTGTTCCCACCGAGGACGTGCGCCTGGGTGGTTTCATAATCCCCGCCGGCACACCGGTTTTCGCCAACACCGCCGCAGCCAACCGGGATCCCGCGAAATTCGACGCGCCTGATCGCCTGGACATCACTCGCGATGGCCC
Organism: Mycobacterium sp. pR1184; assembly: GCF_041287235.1. Lineage (NCBI taxonomy): Bacteria > Bacillati > Actinomycetota > Actinomycetes > Mycobacteriales > Mycobacteriaceae > Mycobacterium > Mycobacterium sp. pR1184. The sequence continues at coordinate 181,641 of NZ_JBGGKR010000009.1, forward strand.
GCCCGCGATGCTGACGTTCGGTGGCGGCAATCACTATTGCCTTGGCGCGCACCTCGCCCGCGTCGAGCTCGCGGAGGCGCTCGCCACGCTGACACAGATGCTGACGTGTCCGCGCCGCGTCGGCGATGCCCCCTGGAAGCCGATCGCGGGGATTTCCGGGCCCACTCAACTGGTGGTGGATTACCTGCCGCGGTCACACGGGCCTGGCGGCCGGCCTGTGGCTATTGCAGAATCGACGGTATGAGCGGCCTCGGCGATCTCAAACGGCAAGTAGTGCATGGCGTTCAGCGACTGGTGGTCAATCCGGTGGGTCGGCAATTGCCGGTGACAATGCTCGAAACGACCGGCCGCAAGAGCGGGCAGCCTCGCCACACCCCGGTCGGCGGACGTGTGGTGGACAACCAGTTCTGGATGGTCTCCGAGCACGGCGGGCACTCGGACTACGTCCGCAACATCAAGGCCAACCCCGCCGTGCGGGTGCGCCTCGGCGGTGTATGGCGCAACGGCACCGCGCACCTGTTGCCCGACGACGACGCGGCGCGGCGGCTGGGCAATCTGCCGCGGCTCAACAGCGCGGTGGTGCGCATCATGGGCAGCGACCTGCTGACCATTCGGGTCGACCTGGACTGACCGGGCCGGGGGTGTCGGTGCGCACGATTAGCGTCGAACGCATGGCATACGACCTCGAACTCGCCAACCGGATCCGCGAATTGCTGGCACCGCAGCGCGGCGTCGACGAGAAGTCGATGTTCGGCGGGCTGGCTTTCCTCGTCGGCGGAAATATGGCAGTCGCGGCCAGCGGGAAGGGCGGACTGATGGTGCGGGTGCCGCCCGAGGACACCGCCACGCTGCTGGGCCGCCCGCACGTCAGCCCGATGGTGATGGCCGGCCGCGAAACCCGGGGCTGGTTGCGGGTCGCCGCCGAGGGCGTGAAAACCAAACGCCAGCTTGCGAGTTGGATCGACCGTGGTGTCGGGTACGCGCGCAGCCTGCCACCGAAATAACGTTTGCCGGCGCGCGTGGCGGGTACGCGCCGAGCTATGAGCAAGTCGGACGGGTCCAAGCAGCTGGTGCGGCGCGTGCTCAAAGCCGGCGGCAGCACGTACGCCCACGAGGCGGGAATCCGGATCAGCGACAAACCGATGCCGCTGTTTCAGCTGCTGGTGTTGTGCATGCTTGCCAGCAAGCCTATCGATGCCGCCACCGCGATGCGTGCGGCGCGCGAGCTGTTCAAGGCGGGCCTGCGCACGCCCAAGGCGATCCTGGCGGCCGATCGACAACAGATGATCGACGCCTTCGGCCGCGCGCACTACGTGCGCTACGACGAAAGTTCGGCGACCCGCCTCACCGAGATGGCGCAGCGGGTGAGCGACGAGTACTTCGGCGACTTGCGCGAAATCGCCCAGCGCAGTCACCACGACGCCGCGCAGGCGAAGCGATTGCTGAAGGAATTCAAGGGAATAGGCGATACCGGCGCGGATATCTACCTGCGCGAGGTGCAGGATGTTTGGCCGTGGGTCCGTCCGTACTTCGACGACCGTGCCACCGGGACAGCGAAGAAACTGGGACTGCCCGCCGAACCGGCCGAGCTGGGAGCACTGGCGCCACGGACCAACGCTCGGTTGGCTGCCGCGCTCGTCCGGGCGTCGCTGGACAAGGACCTGCGTAGCCGGATGGCCGGTTGACCGTCCGGATCGGCACTTCGGGGTGGTCGTACGACCACTGGATCGACGTGCTCTACCCGCGCGGAACGGCATCCGCGCGCCGGTTGGCCCGATACGCAGAGGTTTTCGACACCGTCGAGCTCAACGCCAGCTTTTACCGCTGGCCCAAGGACTCGACGTTCACGGGTTGGCGCGACCAGTTGCCGCCCGGCTTCACAATGTCAGTCAAGGCCCACCGCGGATTGACCCACTACCGCCGGCTGGGCTCGCCCGAGCCCTGGATCGAGCGGTTCGAGCGGTGTTGGCAGCTGCTGGGTGACCATCACGGTGTGCTGTTGGTCCAGGTGCATCCAGAATTGCAGCGCGACAACGCAACTCAGGCGCGATTGGATTCGTTCCTGGATCGCGTGCCGGCATCGATCCGGGTGGCCGTCGAATTGCGTCACCCGTCCTGGGACGACCCCGCCGTCTACCAGTCGCTGGAGCGCCACCGCGCCGCGTACGTGGTGATGAGCGGTGCGGGGTTGGCCTGCATACCGCGCGCCACCGCCGATCTGGTCTACATCCGCATGCACGGCCCGGACCCGGAGTCGCTCTACGCCGGTTCCTACCCGGACGACGAGTTGCGGTCCTGGGCAGACCGGATCGTGGCATGGGACGGCGAGGGCAGGGACGTGTGGATGTACTTCAACAACGACCTGGGCGGCCACGCCGTCCGCAACGCGCTCTCGTTGCGGGATCTGGTGAGTTAATCCGGCGCGCTGATCTCGTGGGCTGACGTCGGTTCGACCGGCGTCCATTCGCGGTCGATGACATCCGGCGGGCGCTGGGCCTGCAGGCGCTCCCGCTCGGCGCGGCGGCGTTTGATCCGCAACCGGGCATCGGCCGGCATCGTGACCAGTTCATCGCAGGTCAGGTAGTACACGTCATCGACGACATCGATCAGGTCGGTCGTGACTCGTCGAGAGCCCAACTCGCGCAATGTCATTCGAAGCTCGTGTGTGAATCGTAAGGTGGTGTCGTGGGCGAGCTCGCGCGAGGCGCGGGCGTTGGTGGCGATCCGCTGGATCAGCGTCGTGGGTGGTTCTGGTTCGGTGGGCTCGCCGGCCGCCTCGGCGGCCGCGGTCAACAGCATCGCCGGGTCGTCGCCGAAGACCCGGCTGGCCAGTTCGCCGGCTCCGGGCCCGCGGTGCCCGATCTGCGCGATCGCGGCGTCTACCAGCGCAGCGGTCTGGGGCGACAGCGCACGGATGCTGGCGAGGTTGCCTTCGGCGGCCATCGCCCGCAGCGGCGGGTCGGCACGCAGCGCGGCGGCCAGCTCGGCGATCACGTCGGTGACCAGGTCGCTTTCCATGATCGCGTTCACACCGGGCACGCGGTAACCCGCCGCGGTGTGTTCGAGTGCCGCTGCGGTGACACCGGAGTCGATCAACCACAGCGCCGTGAGAATCCAGCCTTGGTGAATGCGGTCTCGCAGCAACCGAACTCGCACGCCCAGGCCCGCGTCGGGCAACAAACTCAGTTGCGTGGCATCGGCATGTTCGGCGGTCACGGCGGCGCTATAGGCCCGCGTGTTGGCCTTGAGATGGCGCATCAGGGCCAGCGATCGCGTCGTTGCGACCGCCTTGGCGACCGACCCGAGCGCTCCGGCTGCCAGCCGCGGTTGGCCGAACGGCAGTACGTCGCCAACCTGCGGCTGACCGACCAACGCGCGCTTGACGAGGGCTTGGTCATCCCAGCCGAGCAGCTGGTTGGCGGCGACGACGTTGGCCGAGACCCCGACATAGGGGCGGTGACCGAACACCGCGATGGCCCTGCTGCCCCATTCGTCGTCGACCACACCGCCCAGCGTCAGCGCCTGGCCCATCACCCGGCTGGCTGTGCGCAACCCGCTCATCTGCACGTCCAGGGTGATCGGGGTCAGCGGCCCGGGCAGCGCCTCGGTGAGGCCGTCGGTGGCGAATACCGGGAAGCGCGGGTCGATGCGGTCGTCGAACTCGCCCTCGACGCCTTCGGGCGCGGCACTGTGCAATTCGTCGGATGGTGTGGGACGCGGCATGACCTCGACCGGAAGTGCCATCTGCACGCCGTGGCTGGTCGCGCCGGCGGCGCCGAGCTTGCGACCGACGAGTCCGCGCGCTGTGTCGACGACCGCATCGAATGCCGGCCAGCCGAACTCGAACTGCCAATCCTCTTGGGCGGCAACGATATCCACCGGAGGAACCAGCTGCGGCCAGTCGCGAATCCGATGACTTCGCGACCGGGGGTCCACGGCGCGCAACACCCGCCACGCGGTCACCACGTTGGTGGTGTCCGGGGTGGCCAGATCCACGAAGCCGGTGCGGTCGGTGTTCAGCGCCAAGACCAGAAACCGCACCAGGTCGTCGAGGTGCAGCACCCGTATCGGCTGAGCGGACACCTTCGTACGCAGCACGGTGGACACCGTGCGGCACACCATCCAGTCGAGTTGGCGGCCCACCGGCGGCGCGATCCGGATGATCAGGCTTGGCCCCAGGCTCGTGGACACCAGGTCCTCGGCCGGCTCGTAGACCTCGGCGGCGCCGGCGGCCTGGGATACGAATAGCAGGCGCGCACCGGCCCGCGCGGCCGCATGCGTCACATGCGCCACACCGTTGATGCCCGCGCTGCCGGGCGCGTCGGGTTCGACCGGCGCTAGATGGATCACCGCGTCGGCTTCGTCCGCCAGTTCTTGCAGGACGGGATCGTTCAGCGGTGCGCAGACGAAGTCGACTGCGGGGTCCAGACGGGCGTCGGGATACTCGGCAATGCCGGAAACCGAATGCCCGGCAGCAATCAGCTGCCGTGCAACCAGCCGCCCGACTGTGCCGGTGGCGTCGGTAACCAGGATGTGCACCTGGGCTCACCTCCCCCAACGTCTGGTTCGACAATATGCGCGCCTCTATCGCCGCGCGACCGTTACCGGGTGAACGGCACTGTGGCCTGGCTTTAATCCCCTGCCGGGCTACTGCAGCGTGGCGCTGCCGTCTGCGGCGACGGCCACCTTGATGCCGCCGATGTCTTCACGAACAGTTGCCTGCGCCGCGTCGGGATCGGCGATGACCGCCAGCGCCCGGGATCCCTCGGGCGTGCGCACAGCAACGAACGCCTTCTCCGGTTGCCCGTCGCGATCGAACGGCGTTGTCCACGCTTCGACTGTGCCGACGCCCTCCCATTGCACCAACCCCTCTCGGGTCGGTTCCCGCTCCACCGCGGATTGCGAGTTCTCCCAACGAAATTCGGCTGGCGGCTCGGTGCCGTAGACCCCGAAGCTGTGCTTGGTCAGGTAACCGCCGTTGGCGGTGATCAGGCCGCGTCGTCCAGGATTGGCCACCAGCAGTTCGGCCACCGTGGCAATCGAGTGCATCACGTAGTTGCTCCACGGGCCGCCGGCGAAGGTCAGGCCACCGGTGACGGTCAGCGGCCGGGCGGGGTCGTCGGTACTCAATCCGAGCTCGGCGGCCGCCACCTGAACGGCGGACGGAAAGCAGGAGTACAGGTCGACGTAGTCGACGTCGTCGATGCCCAGGCCGGCCAGCTGCAGCGCCCGCGCACCGGCGATTCGGATGGCCGCCGACCGGTGCAATTCGTGGCGCTCCGCGATCGACGGGGTGTCGTAGGCGTCAGTGCCGGCGTGCGGATAAATCCAGCGCTCTTCCGGGATGTGCAGGCGCTTGGCCTGCTCGACCGACGTCAGGATCAACGCGGCGCCCTGATCGACCATGTTGTTGGAGTTCATCAGCTTCGTGTAGGGCCAGCTGATCATCCGGTTCTGCGGGCCGGGCTGTGCGATCTCGGCCGCGGTCGCGGGTTTGCGGATCCAGGCGTGCGGATTGCCGACCGCGACGGCGTTGAAGCGGGCCCACAACTCCCCGATGCGGTGGCGGTGGTCCTCGACCGACTCGCCGTTGGCGATGCGCAGCGACTGTTCGAACAACGGGTACACGTAGGCCGGCCGGTCCAGCTTGATCCGGATCTCGGCCTCACCGGCCATTGGCACGTCCTCGCCGCTGACCTGCGCCATCGGCACGGATTCGTCCTGCGCAGTCCACTGCAGCCGGCCGCCCTTGGCCTTGAGCCCGCGCCGGGTGCGCCAGGTTTCGGCGCCGGTGAGCAGCACGACGCCGGCGCGGCCCTGCTGGATGTCCAGGCAGGCCTGGTTGAGCAGCGTCTGCGGGACGTTGCCGCCCACCGGGCTGTACAGCGTCGTGAACTTCGGTGCGCCGATCCGCTCGCCGACCAGCAAGCCGGCGTCGCGGTAGGTCGCCGAGAGCACGTTGACCACCCGGATCGAGTCCACGGTCTCCAGAACGGGGGCGTCGGCGGCCTGCTGAGCTGCGGCGACCATCAGGTCGACGGGTTCGGCCGAACGCGTTTCCGGGTCGATCTCGTCACGGTGGTTGACCTGGCCATAGCCGATCAGCACCGGTGTTTTGGGGTCGACGGGCATGAGATGAATTTATCGTGGCGACGGCGCGGGCCCCGCCGGCGGTGTGCCTACGTGCCGTCGGCGGCCGCGAACAGCACCTGATCGATGATCAGGCGGTCGATCTGTTCGTCGCTCATGCCGAGCAGCGTCCGGCACAGCTCCCGGGTGTCCTGACCGGGCAGGGGTGCGGGCCGCTGCGGGGCCGCCGGGATATGGCGGAACGGCGCCGGCCCGGTCTCGGCCGGCAGCGGCCGCTCGATGAGCGGATGCACCATGTCGCGCAGCAGCTTGCGCTCGACCAGTTGCGGGTCGGCGAGGACGTCCGGTGGACGGTTCATCGGGCCGGCCGCGATCCCGGCCTCCTGCAACACTTCGGCGACTTGCGCCGGGGTTCGGGTGTGAGTCCAGGCGGCCACCAGCCCCACCAACTCCGCGCGACGGGCCGTGCGCGCCCGGCCGGTCGCGAAGCGCGGATCGTCAGCCAGCTCTGGCTGCTCGAAAAGCCCTGTAAGACAACGCCATTCGCTGTCCGAGCAGATCGAGATGACGCACCACTCGTCATCGCCGGCGCACGGGTATACCGCGTGCACACTGGTGTCGTCGCAGACCGCGGCGCCGGCTCCCAGTGCGGCCTGGGTGACATACAGGGTGTCCAGCTGGTTGACGACGACCTCGGCCTGCGAAATGTGGACATGGGCCGGGTCGCCGGTCCGATCGCGGCGGATCAGTGCGGCCAGTGCGGCGATCGCGGTGACCCGCCCCACGATGTGGTCGGGAAAGATCGTCGTCGCGTCGTAGAACGCGTGCCGGGCACCGGCGGCACGCGCTTCGGCGGACGCTTCCTCGGATGTCCACAGACTGGTCACCCCGGTGGTGGCGCGGACCAGCGGTCCGTACCCCATCCGCCTGCTCCACGGCCCCCGGTTTCCGAACGCGCTACTGCCCGCGAGCACGATGCGGGGGTTGATCTCGCGCAGGGCGTCGAATGAAAACCCAAGCGAGGTAAGGGTTCCCGGCTTGAAGTTGGCGAACACCGCGTCGGCCCCGGCGACCAGTCGGCGGAAGATCTCCTTGCCCTGCCCGCTGCGCAGGTCCAGGCCCAGCGCCAGGTGATTGCGGTGAGTCCAGGCGAACGACTCGCTCATCACCGCGCCGACTCGCGACTGCCGCAGCCCGTCGGGATAGTTGGCGCTTTCTACCTTGATGACCTGGGCGCCCAAGTCCCCGTAGAGCCGGCTCAGCTCGCCGCCGGCGACGATCACGCCCAGGTCGAGAATCCTGAGGTCGGTGAACGGATACTCGCCGACCGTGCCCGACGGGGCCGCCGTCACGGGGTCGGCCAGCCAGCGCGGTTCGTCGGCGCCGGCGGCCGGTCCCGGAGTCCGGAAGCCGCAGCGTTCGTCGTCGACCACGAAATATCCCGTCGGCACGTCGGTGCGCACCCCGGGCACCAGCTCGGCGCTGGTGATCGCGCCGACGGCCTGGAAGTGCTCGGAGGCCAGGATCCGCGACGGCGTCAGCACCGCCGAGATCGGTACGCCGTGCGCCTGGCCCTCGGCAACCAGCTCCTTCATGGTCTTGTCGGCGAACAACGCGTCGACCAGCACGCTGATCCGCGGCCATGCGGCGAACCGGGCGCCGAGCGTGTCGTAGCTGGGGTCCTGGAATTCCGCCGGCTCCCCCAGCCACCGGCGCAGGCCACGCCACTGCCGGGGCGCCATCACGCAGAGCCGGACGTAGCCGTCCCGGCACGGGCAGATCGGGTACGGGTCCTGGTTTTTCGGCCGACCCCGCCACGCGCTGGTGCGTTGTCCCGCGGTGGCCTGCCCATGCGCGCCGAATGCCGGGTCCAGCGCCATCACAACCGCGTCGAAACGTGAGAAGTCAATGTAATCGCCTGTGCCACAACGTATTCTGTTGTAATACGCGACGAGCACCGCCCAGGTTGCCTGCACGGCGGCGGTGGCCGAGGCGATGCCGTCGGGCGGCAATACCGGGGTGCCGACGGTCGGGCCGGAGCGCGACAGCGCACCCGACATCGCGAAGAGCACCGGGTCGGTCGCGCGCCACGACGAGCGCGGGCCGGTGGCGCCGAAGTCGGTGATCGAGAGCACGACCAGATGCGGGTAGCGATCGGCCAGTTCGACCGCCGAGGCGCCGAACGTGGCGGCATGATCCGCCGCGTCGACGACGATGTCGGCTCCCCCGACGAGCTCGAAGAAACTGCGGCGGTCGTCGTCGTGGCGCGAATCCAGCACCACGCTGCGCTTGTTGGCGTTGTGCACGGCGAACGGAATGCTGGCACCGGCCAGCGTGGGCCGGTCGTGACGAGCGGGGCTGCCACCCGGTGGTTCGACTTTGACGACGTCGGCTCCCAGGTCGGCAAGCAGGCGGGTCACCGTGTCGCTGACGCCGCCGGACAAGTCGATGATGCGCACCGCGGCGAGCAACTGGTCGGCCATCCGCCCACCGTACCGGCCCCCTGTGGCCAAATGCATAGCCGCCCAACCTGGTTCGGATGGGCTTCGGATCGACCGGGCCGACCGGCTACGCTGCGTAGTTTGTCGTCCGCCGAGGAATGGAGGAGCCGGTCCGTGAGTGCGCACTTGAGTTACGTCGAAGCGCTTTTGGTCGGCGCCGCGCAGGGTGTGACCGAGCTGTTCCCGGTATCCAGCCTCGGCCACTCGATATTGGTGCCGGCCCTGGCCGGCGGCCAATGGGCACGCGACTTGGACGTCTCCGCACCGCAGTCGCCGTACCTGGCGTTCATCGTCGGCCTGCACGTCGCCACCGCCGCCGCGCTGCTGGTGTTCTTCTGGCGCGATTGGCTGCGCGTGCTGTCCGGATTCATTTCCTCGGCGCGGCACCGCCGAATTCAGACGGCCGACGAGCGGTTGGCCTGGCTGATCGTGGCAGCCACTATCCCGGTGGGACTGGCGGGTCTGTTTCTGGAGAAGTTGTTTCGCACCACGCTGGGCAAGCCCATCCCGGCGGCAATTTTCCTGCTGCTCAACGGGATTGCCCTGTACGCCGGCGAGGTGCTGCGCCGCCGCGCCGCGGCCGCGGTCCCCGAACCGGTCGACGCCCCCGTCGGCCACTCCGGCGACGCCGTCGACAGCCGGCTCGCCCAGCTGCCCATCGGGCGGGGCGTGCTGATCGGCGCCGCCCAGATCCTGGCGCTGCTGCCCGGGATCAGCCGATCGGGCATCACGATCGTGGCCGGCCTGTGGCGTGGCTTGTCCCACGAGGACGCCGCCCGCTTCTCCTTTTTGCTGGCGACACCGATCATCCTGGCCGCCGGCGTCTACAAGATCCCCGATCTGTTCGGACCGATGGGCGCCGGGATAGGCGGCCAGGTCCTGGCCGGCAGCCTCGCCTCGTTTGTCTGCGCCTATCTGGCCGTGCGGTTCCTCACCCGGTACTTCGAAACCCGTACCCTGATCCCGTTCGCCATCTACTGCGCGGTGTTCGGGGCCGGCAGCCTCGCCTGGCTCTGCTTGCGTTAGGGGAAGGTACGACCCGTCTTGAGATGAGCGATCAGGAATCAGTGTGGGACTACCCGCGGCCTCCGCGCGTCGAGCCATTCACCGGCTCGATCACCGTTGAGCTGGGCGGCCACGTCATCGCCTCGACCGGCCACGCCTGGCGAGTCCTCGAGACCAGTCACCCGCCGACGTACTACCTGCCACGTGACGCGTTCGCCGACGGCGCGGTGCGCTGCGCATCCGGTAGCTCGTGGTGCGAATGGAAAGGCCGGGCGAGCTACTACGACCTGGTCGGGGGCGACGTCGTCGCCCCCAGGGCGGCGTGGAGTTATCTGAATCCGACCCCGGGCTTCGAGTCGATCGCCGGTGCGCTGGCCGTGATGGCCGCCGCCGTCGACCGGTGCACCGTCAACGGCGAGGTCGTCACCGCGCAGCCCGGTGGCTTTTACGGGGGCTGGATCACCAGCTGGGTCGTCGGGCCGTTCAAGGGTGTCCCCGGTTCGGCGGGCTGGTGAAGGATCATTGCGCGGCACGGCATCGAGTGCTGTGCTAGCCGGATGGCAGACAACGCGGCTCACGCTCTCAAGATTCGCGACAAGGTCATCGTGATCACCGGCGGCGCACGGGGTATCGGGCTGGCCACCGCGACCGCTTTGCACAACCTGGGCGCCAAGGTGGCGATCGGCGACATCGACGAGGTCAGGGTCAAAGAGTCGGGCGCCGCCCTGGGCCTGGACGTGTACGGCAGGCTCGATGTCACCGATCCGCACTCGTTCGCCGAATTTCTCGACACCGTCGAGCGCCAGCTCGGCCCGGTTGACGTGCTGATCAACAACGCCGGCATCATGCCGCTCGGCCGGATCGTCGACGAGCCCGACGCCGTCACCCGTCGTGTGCTGGACATCAACGTCTACGGCGTGATTCTCGGCACCAAGCTGGCCGTCCAGCGCATGGTGCCCCGCCGCACCGGACACGTCATCAACGTCGCCTCGCTCGCGGGGGAGGCGAACATCCCCGGGGCGGCGACCTATTGCGCCAGCAAGCACGCGGTGATCGGCTTCACCGACACGGTCAGGCTCGAATACCGCGGCACCGGCGTGCAGTTCTCCCTCGTCAATCCGACGTTCGTCAACACCGAACTGATCGCCGGAACCCAGGGGGCGAAGGGCCTCAGAAACGCTGAACCGTCCGACATCGCCGACGCGATCATCGAGTTGATCGCCCGGCCCAGGCCGCGGGTCCGGATCACGAAGGTGATGGGGGCGCTGGCCGTTTCCGCGAAGTTCATGCCCCGATCGGTATCCGAGGGCCTCAACCGTCTCCTCGGCGGCGACCACGTCTTCACCGACGCCGTCGACACCGAGAAGCGCCGGGCCTACGAGGCGCGGGCCCGCGGCGAGGATTGATCGCCTCGCGTGGCGACGTTCATCGGGCGCGCGGACAATCGGGCACGTGAGCTTGCAAACCCCGACAACCGCGCCCGAAGCACTCTCCGACGACGAACTCACGCTGATCGACAAGTATTGGCGCGCCGCCAATTACCTGTCGGTCGGACAGATCTATCTGCTGGACAATCCCCTACTCAGCGAGCCGTTGACGGCCGAGCACGTCAAACCCCGGCTGCTAGGGCATTGGGGCACCACACCCGGGCTCAACCTGATCTACGCGCACCTGAACCGGATCATCCGCAATCGGGATGCCAATGTCATCTACGTCACCGGACCGGGCCATGGCGGTCCGGGCCTGGTCGCCAACGCCTACCTCGAAGGCACCTACACCGAGATCTACAGCGGCATCGGCGAGGACACCGAGGGGCTGCGCAAGCTGTTTCGCCAGTTCTCGTTCCCCGGCGGCATCCCCAGCCACGTAGCGGCCCAGACCCCGGGATCCATCCACGAGGGCGGTGAACTCGGCTACGCGCTGGTGCATGCGTTCGGTGCGGCATTCGACAACCCCGACCTGGTGGTCGCCTGCGTGATCGGCGACGGCGAAGCCGAGACGGGTCCGCTGGCGGCGGGCTGGCACTCGAACAAATTCCTCAACCCGGCCGTCGACGGCGCGGTGCTGCCGATCCTGCACCTCAACGGTTACAAGATCGCCAACCCCACCGTGCTGGCCCGCATCCCGCACACCGAACTCGAATCGCTGCTGCGCGGCAACGGCTACCGCCCCATCACCGTCGCCGGCGACGATCCCGACAATGTGCACCGAGAGCTGGCCGCTGCCTTCGACGACGCGTTCGACGACATCGCCGGCATCCAGCGCGCAGCACGCGACGGCCGCCAGACCGACCGGCCGGTATGGCCGATGATCGTGCTGCGCACGCCGAAAGGCTGGACCGGGCCCAAAGAGGTCGACGGCAAGCACGTCGAGGGCACCTGGCGAGCGCACCAGGTTCCCCTCGCCGAGACCCGGGACAATCCCGACCACCGCGCGCAACTCGACGAGTGGATGCGCAGCTATCGGCCCGACGAGTTGTTCGACTCCCACGGCGCGCTGCGCCCCGAGCTGCGCGCGCTGGCGCCACACGGCAACCGCCGGATGAGCGCCAACCCGCATGCCAACGGCGGCTTGCTGCTGCATGACCTGGATCTGCCGGACTTCCGCGACTACGCGGTGCCGGTCGAGCAGCCGGCGGCGTCCACCCACGAGGCCACCCGGGTGCTGGGAACGTTCCTGCGCGACGTCATCACCCACAACCCCGACCGCTTCCGGCTGATGGGGCCCGACGAAACCGCTTCCAACCGGCTGTCGGCCGTGTTCGAATCGACCGACAAGGTGTGGCTGTCGCGAACCGAACCCGACGACGAAGGTCTCGCGCCGGACGGCCGGGTGATGGAGGTGCTCTCCGAGCACCTGTGCCAGGGCTGGCTGGAGGGCTATTTGCTCACCGGGCGGCACGGGTTGTTCAACTGCTACGAGGCGTTCGTGCACATCGTCGACTCGATGCTCAACCAGCACGCGAAATGGCTGGCTACCAGCCGCGAACTGCCGTGGCGGCAGCCGATCGCGTCGCTGAACTACCTGTTGAGCTCCCATGTGTGGCGTCAGGACCACAACGGCGCATCGCATCAGGACCCGGGGTTCATCGACCTGGTCGCCAACAAGCGCGCCGAGATCGTGCGCGTCTATCTGCCGCCGGACGGCAACACCCTGCTGTCGGTGGCCGATCACTGCCTGCGCAGCCGCGACTACATCAATGTCATCGTCGCCGGCAAGCAACCCGCCCTGTCCTATCTCGGCATCGACGACGCGATCGCCCACTGCACCCGCGGCCTGGGGATCTGGGATTGGGCGAGCACCGCGACCGGCGAACCCGACGTGGTGCTGGCGTGCGCCGGCGACATCCCCACCCAGGAGGCGCTCGCCGCCGCCGACATCCTGCGCCGCGAGCTGCCCGACCTGGCCGTGCGGATGGTCAACGTCGTCGACCTGATGCGCCTGCAGCCGGACTCCGAGCATCCACATGGATTGCCGGACAAGGAGTTCGACGCGCTGTTCACCCGCGACAAGCCGGTCATCTTCGCGTATCACGGCTATCCGTGGCTGATCCATCGGCTGTGCTATCGCCGCGTCAACCACCCGCACATCCACGTCCGCGGGTTCAAGGAGCGCGGCACTACCACGACGCCGTTCGACATGGTGATGCTCAACGACCTCGACCGTTTCCATCTGGTCATCGACGTCATCGACCGGGTCGAAGGGCTGGCCGGCCGGGCCGCGCTGCTGCGGCAGCGGATGGTCGATGCGCGGCTGAACGCCCGCCGCTACACCCGCGAGCACGGGGAAGACGACCCGCGGATCGCGAACTGGAAGTGGGAACCTCCGCACTCGTCGTGACCTGGGCGGCAGGGGTGCGCAGGTAAACTCGGCCGGGATGTCTGAGCACGCCACGGCCCTCGATGCCGTTGACCTCCACCCGCTGGTCTCGCAATTGTCGGCGCTGCACCGGCTGCGGCTGTATTTCGACATTGCCGTGGTGGTCGCGGTGCTGGTGCTGACCAACCTGGTCGCGCACTTCACCACGCCGTGGGCGAGTGTCGCGACGGTGCCGGTGGCAGCGGTCGGGCTGGTGGTGTTGATGCGTGCTACCGGTTTGGACTGGGTCGATCTGGGCCTCGGCCGGGAGCATTGGAAATCGGGGCTGGGCTACGCGGTGGCCGCGGTGGCCGTCGTGGCGTCGGTGATCGCGATCGGCGTACTGCTGCCCATGACGCGGCCGATGTTCCTGAACAACCACTACGCGACGGTCTCCGGCGCGCTGATCGCCTCGATGGTCATCATCCCGCTGCAGACCGTGATTCCCGAGGAGCTGGCCTTCCGGGGTGTGCTGCACGGCGCGCTGCATCGGGCCTGGGGATTCCGCGGGGTCGCACTCGGCGGCTCGTTGCTGTTCGGACTGTGGCACGTCGCCACCTCGCTGGGGCTGACCAGCAACAACGTCGGCTTCACCCGGCTGCTCGGCGGCGGGTTCGTCGGCATGGTCGCCGGCGTGACGCTGGCCGTGGTGGCGACCGGCAGCGCGGGCTTCGTGTTCAGCTGGTTGCGCCGGCGCAGCGGCAGCCTGATCGCGCCGATCGCGTTGCACTGGTCATTGAACGGGCTGGGCGCCCTGGCCGCGGCCCTGGTCTGGCATCTGTCGACCTGACCTACACCAGCAACACCGCTGCCCCGGCGATGCGCCCACCGGCCAAATCGCTCAGCGCCCGGGCGGCTTGATCGAGTGGATACTCCGGCGTCGTCACTTCGATGCGGTGCCGGCCCGCGAAATCGAGAAACTCGCGCGCGTCGGCCCGGGTGTTCGACGTGACCGAGCGGATCTGGCGCTCCTGGAACAGGTGACGCTGATAGTTCAGGACCGGGATATCCGACAAGTGGATTCCGGCGATCGCCAACGTGCCGCCGCGGTCCAGCGCCTCGCACGCGGGCAGCACCAGTTCCCCGACCGGAGCGAACAGGATCGCGGCATCCAGCGGCACCGGCGGCGGATCCGCCGCCCCCTGAGCCGATGCCGCACCCAGGGCCAGCGCCAGTTCGCGGGCCTGCTCGCCCCGGGTCATCACGTGCAGTTCGGCGCCCTGGGCCAACGCGACCTGGGCGGTGATGTGCGCGCTGCCGCCGAAGCCGTAAATGCCCAGCCGGCCGCCCGGCGGTAACTGCGCCCGCAGCAGCGAACGGTATCCGATGATGCCGGCGCACAGCAGCGGCGCGAGCTCGCTGTCGCTGTAGCCGCTCGGCAGGTGGTGCGCGAAAGCCGCTGGAACCGTAGCGAATTCGGCGTAACCGCCGTCGGCGTCCCAGCCGGTGTAGCGGGACTGGGGGCAGAGGTTCTCGTCGCCTCGGCGGCAGTATTTGCACACACCGCAGGTGTGGCGCAGCCAGGCGATGCCAACCCGGTCCCCCACTGTGAACCCGTCACCGGCGTCGGCGCCCACCTCGACTACCTCGCCCACCACTTCGTGGCCGGGGGTGACGTGGTTGCGGTGCACCGGAAGGTCGCCCTCAGTGACGTGCAGGTCGGTGCGGCACACCCCGCAGGCCCGCACGGCCACCAGCAACTCCGAGGGCGCCGGCCGCGGCACTTCCGTGGTGACCCGCTGCAGCGGGTCGGTATCCATCGGGCCGGGCCGGCGCACCCGCCATGCGTTCATCGTGGTCGCCGAGGCCATTACCCCATCATGCCGCTATGCGCCGCCACCCCGCATGGGCCCAAAGGCCCTGGCCCTACAGGGTCTTGGTGCGCGACGTGGCGAACTTGTAGATCAACAACAGGATCACCGCGCCGACCAGCGCGCCCAGGAAGGAATGCTGAATGGGCGGGTGAATGTCGAACTGGTGCGGTGGGAAGACGATGCTGCCCAGGGTGCCGCCGACATACGAGCCGACAATGCCGAGCAGCGCGGTGGCGACCCAGCCCATCGGCTGCTTGCCGGGCACCAGCAGGCGCGCGACCAGGCCGACGATCAGACCCAAGACAATCAGCCACACGATATGCAGAATCATGACCGGCTCCTTTGATTTAACTGACAGACGGGACGTAGGGCCGTATACCCCGTCGGAGCCAACTCAACCGCCACGGCGAAAGACCGCTTCTCATGCCGTAATTCGGCTGAATGCAGCGACGCACCAACCCCCGGGCGGGTCGCCGATTCGCGCCGCAACCGGTTTGCCACAGGCGGCCCGGTGGATTAGCTCCTGCGCACCAGGCCGACAATCCAGAGCAGAATCACCGACCCCAGCAACGCGGTGAAGAAGGTGAAGATCCAGCCGCCGGCCGCGGTGTCGAAGAAGAAGCTCAGCAAGAAGCCGCCGATCAGCGCGCCGACGATGCCGATCACGATGTTCATCAAGATTCCGGAGCCGGAACCCTTCATGATCTTGCCCGCGGCCCATCCCGCAAGACCGCCGATGATGATGTAACCGATCAGGCCGACGCTCGTCGTCGTGGTCGATCGTGCCAGGTACTCGGTAGCGGCCATGACATCCATGCGAGTCTCCTTGCGGTTCGTTGCCAGAGCTCAGCCTAAGAGTCGGGGTCGTCGTAGCGGTATACCCCGGTTACGGGTCAGGCGCTGAACGACGTCGGTTGCGGCGCCGGGCTCGGAGTAGGAGTGACCTCGCTCGCGGGTGCCTGGCCCGGCACCTGGCCGGGCACCGGGGCGGGGGCTCCCGGAGCCGGTGCCGGAGATCCCGGAGCCGGACCGGGCGCGCCCGGCGCCGCCGGTGCGCCTGGCGCCGGCGGCGCGGTGAACGGCAGAATCGACTCCGCCAGCGCCTTGGCTCCGACCTTGTCTACCGGGTTGTTGCCGGTGCCGAGCCATACGACAAACCAGCGCTGGGGCGGACCGGCGGCAGCCGCGTTGGGAGCGCTGACCACACCGGTCCAGATCTGACCGTTGGGTTTGCTGGGATCGCTGAACTTGACCTCGTAGAACGACGAGCTTCCGGTGATCCCGTTGGCGCCGGTGAGTGGGGCGGATTCCTGGTTGATCCGGGTGCCGGGATACGGCATGAAGAACTCACCCATGTCCGAGCCCAGCCGGACGGCGGCCTTCGCATCATTGGCTTCCGCACTGGCATAGAGCTTTTGATCCAGGCGGCCCATCACAATGCGGGTGTCGTTTGCCACCGGCGCGGGCTGACCGGGCTGCGGCGGCGGACCGATCATCTTACTGAGCAGCGCTGAACCGTAGTCGAGGTGCGAGGCGTCCGACTCGGCCCACCCGCCGGGAAGCAAGTAGCTGAAGCCGCCGACGACGTTGGTGATGCGGGCGGCGTTGGGGTCGACGGGCGGTGGCGGCGCCGGGGCGTTGGGATCCACCGGCGGGGGCGGCGGCGGCACCGGCGCGTTCGGGTCACCGGCTGCCGGCTGCCCGGCGGGTGCCGGGGCCCCCGGTGCGGGCGCCGCGGTCGTCGGCGCGGGTGCGCCCGCGGCCGGGGCCGGTGCCGGGGCGGCGGTGGTCGTTGCCGGCACCGGAGTCGGGACCTCGGGATCGGCATGAGCGGGAGCCGGCAACGCGAAGGTGACGGCACTGGCACTGGTCACCGTGGCGATCGCCAGCGTCGCCCACAGGCCTTTGCGACGTGTCGAGTGTGAGTCCACCTGATCCATGGCGACGAACCTACCGTGTTACCGCTGTGACGCAAGGATGCCGTGCTGGCGATGCGCGCGATGTTGCCGGAGCGCAACCTTCGGTGAGTCTGCGCAGTTCACTGCGGGTCGGCGCGGTGCGGTACCGCCGGATACAGCGCCACTTCACGCGCCTTGACCGAAAACCACACTCGGTCGCCCGGGGTCAGTTCCAGCTCGGCGGCGGCTTCGGCGGTGATCTCGGCAGCCAGTCCAGGGGCGCCGTCGGGCTGTTCCGAGCCACGTACCACCATCGCGGGTCCGCGGATGCCCAGCTCGGACACGGTGACCTCGACGCAGTTGCGGGGGCTGCCGTGCGGCAGGTCCCGGTAGACGGCCACCGCCGTCGGTCTGAACACCGCGATCGAGTCCTGCCCGTCGGTCAGCTCGGCGCCCAGCCGCTCGGCGGGGGTTCCGTACCAGCGGGCGCCGGAGCGGGTCCGCAGTGAGCCGTCCGGCCCGACGGTTCCGTTGACCAGGTTGACTCCGGCAATGCGGGCCCCGAAATGGCTGCGCGGAGCGGTGAGCACCTCGGACACCGGGCCGACTTCGGCGACCTTGCCGCCCTCGAGCACCAGCGCCCGATCGGCCAGGGTGAACACGTCGAGCAGGTCGTGGGTGATCAGGACGACCGCGCAGCCACTGCGGGCGACCGCGGTCCGCAACACCGCGCGGATGGCTGCGGCCGCCCCGACGTCCAGCCCGGTCAGCGGTTCGTCGAGCAGCAGCACGTCGGGCTCGGCGGCCAACGCTCGCGCGATCGCCACCCGCTGCGCCTGACCGCCAGACAGCTGTCGCGGTTTGCGGTCGGCGAACTGCTCGGCATCTACCTCGCGCAGCCAGCGCCGGGCCGTCTGCTTCTCGGCGGCGCGAGCCGACCGGAAAAGGCCACGACGGCTGTGCGGCCCGAACGCCACGTTGGCGGCGACGCTCAGGTGCGGGAACAGCAGTGGGTCCTGCAGCAGCAGCCCGACCCGGCGGTCGTGCGGTGCCACGTCGATCCCGGCGGCAGTGTCGGTCAGCACCCGATCCCCCAACCGCACCACGCCCTCATCCGGACGAACGAGGCCGGCGATGACGTGCAGGGCGGTCGACTTTCCCGCGCCGTTGGGTCCCAGCACCGCGAGCACCTCGCCCGCAGACACCGAAAACTCGACATCCAACTGGCGGTCGGCGACCACCGCGCGAAGCTGCAGCTCACTCACCGGCTAGCCCGCCGCTGTTCCGGTCAGCCGGCGAGCGCCCAGGCCGAGCACCACCAGCGCGGCCACCGCGACGAGCAGAACCGACAGTGCCACAGCCGCGTTCGCGTCGGTCACCCGCTGCAGATAGATCTCCAGCGGCAGGGTGCGAGTGACTCCTTGGCGCGAACCCGCGAAGGTCAGCGTCGCGCCGAACTCGCCCAGCGAGCGGGCGAACGCCAGCACCGCGCCGGACGTCAGTCCGGGCAACAGCAGCGGCAGGGTGACCCGCCACCACACCGTGCTGGGGCGTGCCCCGAGCGTGGCCGCGACCACCTCATAGTTGGAGCCCGCCGTGCGGGCCGCGCCCTCCAGGGAAATCACCAGAAACGGCAACGAGACAAAGGTCTGCGCCAGCACCACGGCGGTGGTGCTGAAGGCGATGTGCAAGCCCGCGGCTTCCAAGTACTGCCCGAGCAGTCCGAGCCGGCCGAACGCGTACAGCAACGCAATACCACCCACCACCGGCGGCAGTACCAGCGGCAGCAGGATCAGCGGCCGCAGCAGCCGGACCAGCAGGGCCGTACTACGGGCCAGCACCAGTGCCATCGGCACGCCCAACAGCACGCACAGCACGGTGCTCGCGGCCGCGGTCTTGAGGCTGAGCAGCAGCGCCGTCTTGGACGACGCGCTGGTGATCAGCGACCAGAAATTCGGCCAATCGACCTTGATCGCGATCGCCACCAGCGGCAACACCACGAAGGCGGCTCCCACGGCGGCGGGGGCATACACCCAGCGGGGCAGATTCGTAGGCCGGCGCACGGTTGCGGGTCAGGGTTTCGCGAAGCCGTATTGAGCCAGGATCTTTCGGCCGGCGTCAGACGTCACCAGCGTCACGAACTTCTGCGCGGTCGCCGGTTGCGACGCCTTCTTCAACACCCCGATGGGATAGACGTTGACCGCACCTGCGGCTTCGGGAAAGTTGACCGTCGCGACTTTCTCTTTCGCGTTCTTCGCATCCGTGACGTAGACCAGCGCGGCGTCGGCCTGCCCGGTGGTCACTTTGTTCAGGACGTCGGTGACGCTGGTTTCCTCGCTGACCGGGTTGAGGTGCACGCCGGTGCTGTCTTCGATGCGCTGGGTCGCGGCCCCGCAAGGCACCGGCTGCTGGCAGATCACCACGCTGACGCCCGGCGTGGCCAGATCGGCGAAGGAGCCGATGTTGCGCGGGTTTCCCGGCGCGGTGACGATGACCAGCGTGTTGGCGGCGAAATTCGTCGGGTTCCCGGCGAGCAGCCCGGCCTTGACGAGGGTGTCCATCTGCGCGGTGTCCGCCGACGCGAACACGTCGGCGCTTGCACCCTGCGTGAGCTGGGTGGCGAGTTCGGAGGAGCCGGCGAAGTCGAATTCGACGCCGCTACCGGGATTGTCGGCCTTGAACAGCTGACCGAGCTGGGTGAAGGCCGGCTTGAGCGACGCCGCGGCGAACACCACGATCGAGGCGGACGGCGACGACGACTGGCCGGGCGACGACGACGGTTTCGAGCTACAGGCGACCAGGCTCGCGACGGGGATCGTGCATACCAACCAGGCCAGGACCGCGATCCGACGCATGGTCAGACCCTAGCTCGCGGCGAATGAAGCAGTGACGACCAAAGAGTTATCGAAAATTGTCCGCGCGTCGCGGCGTCCTTAGTTTCCCCTTAGAACTACTGTCCAGTAACATTCGGCGTAGATTGACGCCATACGCGCTGAGATCCCAGGCATCGGTCCTGTGGCGTGACACCATCGGAACCACGACCACATCGCCGAGCAGAGCGTTAACGCTGGTGAATGCCAGTGTCTGGGTTCAACGTTGAACACGAGGAGGATGGCTGTGGAGGTGCTGGTCACCGGCGGCGACACGGATCTGGGGCGGACAGTAGCCGAGGGATTTCGCGATGGCGGTCACAAGGTGACCCTCGTGGGCGCACGGCGCGGCGACCTCGAGGTCGCCGCCAAAGAGCTCGACGTCGACGCTATCGTCTGCGACACCACCGACCCGGCCAGCCTCGAAGAGGCTCGTGGGTTGTTCCCCCATCACCTGGACACCATCGTCAATGTGCCCGATAGCGGCTGGAGCGACGGCGACCCGCGCACCTATTCGCTGTCCGACACCGCCGCCGTCTGGCGCAGTTCGCTCGAGGCGACCGTGCTGTCGGCGGTACTGACGGTGCAAGCCGTCGGCGACCATCTGCGCTCGGGTGGCTCCATCATCAGCGTCGTGCCGGAAAACCCGCCGGCGGCCAGTGTCGACGCCGCGATCAAAGCGACGCTGTCGAGCTGGATCTCCGGACAGGCCGGCATTTTCGGCACTCGCGGGATCACGGTGAACGCCGTGGCGAGCGGGCGCAGTGCTCAAGCGGGCTACGAAGGTCTTTCGCGCACACCGCCTTCCGTCGCCGACGAGGTCGCACGGTTGGCGTTGTTCCTGACGACCCCGGCGGCCCGCCACATCACCGGCCAGACCCTGCACGTCAGCCACGGCGCGCTTGCGCGTTTCGCCTAGAAAGCATTAAACGGGGCCAGATCCCTTGTGCCCCTAAGTTTTTGGTGACACGCAACCTGGACACGGCTGCCGACGGCGGCTGTCCGGTATGTAACCAAAGTCGCATTCGGCTTCCGGCATGACGCGAATCACGTTGGCGCGACCAGCGGTAATGGATTGTGTGGTTAATTGCACAGGCTTACGACCTGGGTTTCGGGGCGGCGGAATGACTAGCGTTATAGCTAACTGAGACCGCGCGCCACGAAGCCCCACCAGGAGCACCCAAAGCAATGAGCCCACAGCAAGAAGGCACAGCTGATCCGAAGCGACGCCATCAGGTCGTCATCATCGGATCGGGATTCGGTGGACTCAATGCGGCAAAGAAACTCAAGCACGCCGACGTCGACATCAAATTGATCGCCCGCACCACTCACCACCTGTTCCAGCCGTTGCTGTATCAGGTGGCGACCGGCATCGTGTCCGAAGGCGACATCGCCCCGCCCACCAGGGTGGTCCTGCGCAGGCAGCGCAATGTCCAGGTGCTGCTCGGTGACGTCACACACATCGATCTCGCCGGCAAGTTCGTCGTATCGGACTTGCTGGGTCACACGTACGAAACTCCTTATGACAGCCTGATCGTCGCGGCCGGCGCCGGCCAGTCCTACTTCGGCAACGACCAGTTTGCGGAGTTCGCCCCCGGCATGAAGTCGATCGATGACGCACTCGAGGTGCGGGGCCGCATCCTGAGCGCCTTCGAGCAGGCCGAGCGGTCTCGCGATCCGGAACGGCGGGCCAAACTCTTGACGTTCACCGTCATCGGGGCCGGACCCACTGGCGTCGAAATGGCCGGGCAGATCGCGGAATTGGCGACGCACACCTTGAAAGGGTCGTTCCGGCACATTGACTCCACCCGAGCGCGAGTGATTCTGCTCGACGCCGCCCCCGCGGTGCTGCCGCCGTTCGGCGAGAAGCTGGGCACCCGGGCGCGTGCTCGGCTGGAAAAGATGGGCGTCGAGATCCAGTTGGGCGCGATGGTCACCGACGTCGACCGCAACGGCATCACCGTCAAAGATTCCGACGGCACCATTCGACGTATCGAGTCCGCCTGCAAGGTCTGGTCGGCGGGTGTCCAGGCCAGCGGTCTGGGCAGTGACCTCGCCGACCAGTCGGCGGCCGAACTCGACCGTGCGGGACGAGTCAAGGTGCTGCCCGACCTGTCCGTGCCCGGATATCCCAACGTCTTCGTCATCGGTGACATGGCCGCGGTCGAGGGTGTGCCGGGAGTCGCGCAAGGCGCGATCCAGGGTGCCAAGTATGTCGCCAGCACGATCAAAGCCGAGCTCGCGGGTGCCAACCCGGCCGAGCGGGCGCCCTTCCAGTACTTCGACAAGGGCTCCATGGCCACGGTCTCGCGCTTTTCGGCGGTGGCCAAGGTCGGGCCGCTGGAGTTCAGCGGGTTCATCGCCTGGCTGATGTGGCTGGTGCTGCACCTGGTGTATCTGGTCGGGTTCAAGACCAAGGTCAGCACGCTGCTGTCCTGGACCGTGACCTTCCTCAGCACCCAGCGTGGCCAGCTGACCATCACCGAGCAGCAGGCGTTCGCCCGCACCCGCATCGAACAACTCGCGGTGCTAGCCGCGGAAGCGAAGCGACCTGCCGCTGCCAGACGGGCGAGTTAGCCGACGGGCCCGCGGGGCTCGAGATTCTGCAGTCGTACTTGCCCGCGGGCGACGACCTTTTGGTTGTCGTCGGTGATGGTGACCAACCACAGCTGCTGGCGCCGGCCGCGGTGAATCGGCTCGGTGACGCCGTAGACGGTTCCCGAGCCGATCGAACGCAGGAAGTCTGTGTTGTTGTTTACGCCAACGACCTCGCCGCCGCCCTGGGTGGTGAGCCACGTATAGGCCGACACGCTGGCCATGCTTTCCACCATCGAGCAGTAGACACCGCCATGGACCAGGCCCATCGGCTGCAGCAGTTTCGGTGTGACCTCGAGTTGGGCGCGGGCACCGTCCGGGCCGAGCTCGGTGAATCGCAGGCCCAGCTCGGTATCGAATGGTGCGGTGAAATCGGGCGGGATCACCGCGTCTGGTGACGTTGACACGCTTTGTTGTCTACACCATCGCCGAATCCGGTGATCACGGTCGGTCGTGAAGTGGTGGCAAAGAACAGGCGAGCCCCGTGCGCAAAGGCACGGGGCTCGCCGATCGAGTAGACCGGGGGTCACTGCAGCCCTCAGGACACTCCGGCGGTCTGTTGCGCTCGACCTCCTTGAGTATAGGCAAGGCTGCCCTAACTTTGCAAGAGGTAGGCTGTGAACTATGCCGGCCGGGTGCACGTGTAGCCGTGGTCGGATAACGAATAGCCCGGCCGTCTTTACGACCGCCGGTAGTAAGCCGGAGTACGCTTGTTTCAACGCTGATGGAGATGAACGAACTATGGCCAAGCTGACACGGCTAGGGGACCTGGAACGCGCAGTGATGGACCACTTGTGGTCCATGCCCGAACCGCAGACGGTCCGTCAGGTGCATGAAGCGCTGTCGGCGCGCCGCGACCTCGCCTACACCACGGTGATGACCGTGCTGCAGCGGCTGGCCAAGAAGAACCTGGTATCCCAGATCCGCGACGACCGGGCGCACCGCTACGCACCCGTGCACGGCCGCGACGAGCTGGTCGCCGGGCTGATGGTGGACGCGCTGTCGCAGGCCGAGGACCCTGGCGGCCGGCAGGCCGCGCTGGTGCATTTTGTCGAGCGCGTCGGTGCCGATGAGGCCGAAGCGCTGCGCCGTGCCCTTGCCGAACTGGAAGCCAATCAACGCAATACGCCATGAGCTGGCGCTAGACCGGCGCCCTGAGGGACACTAGTGATGTGTCCGCGATGGCCTTTACCTTCCTCGCGGTGCTGCTGATTGGTCCAACGCCAGCCCTGTTAGCGCGCGCGTCCTGGCCACTGCGTGCCCCGCGTGCGGCGATGGTGCTGTGGCAAGCCATCGCTGTGGCCGCCGTGCTTTCCACGTTCAGCGCCGGCATCGCGATTGCCACCCGAATCCTTATGCCGGGCCCCGACGGGCGTCCCACGGCCAGCGTCGTCGGCGCCGCGGGGCGGCTCGGTTGGCCGCTGTGGACGGCCTACATCGCGGCCTTCGCGCTGACCGTGCTGGTCGGTGTGCGTCTGGTGGTGTCCGTCCTGCGGGTCGCCATCGCCAACCGGCGCCGGCGGGCGCACCACCGAATGCTGGTCGACCTGGTGGGGGTCGGGCACGATGCGGCCCTTTCCCAACCCTGTGCCCGCACCCGCGACCTGCGCGTGCTGGAGGTTGCCGAACCGCTGGCCTACTGCTTACCCGGCGTCCGCAGCCGGGTGGTCGTCAGCGAAGGGACGCTGACCAAGCTCAACAACGACGAAGTCTCGGCCATCCTGACCCATGAGCGGGCGCATCTGCGTGCCCGGCACGACCTGGTGCTGGAAGCGTTCACCGCGGTGCATGCCGCGTTCCCGCGGCTGGTCCGCAGTTCCAATGCGCTGGGCGCGGTGCAGCTGCTGGTCGAGCTGCTCGCCGACGACGCCGCGGTGCGTGCGGCCGGGCGCACTCCCCTGGCCCGCGCACTGGTGGCCTGCGCAGCCGGTCGGGCGCCGTCGGGGGCGCTGGCCGCGGGTGGTCCCAGCACCGTGGTGCGGGTCCGCCGATTGTCCGGGCGGGGCAACAGCGTGATGCTTTCGGCGGCCGCGTACCTGGCCGCGGCGGCCGTTCTGGTGGTGCCCACCATCGCGCTCGCGGTGCCCTGGCTCACCGAGCTCAAGCGACTGTTCAACCTCTAGCGCAGCCCACAGCGAATCCCTTTGGCGGACCGGAACTCCGCTGTGCCACAGTGTGACGGAAACCGTGTAGCAAAAAGTTCTCCAACCTGAGAGGCGAAGACATGAGTGCCTTGGACTCCAAGGATTCGAAGACTGGTACCGCGCAGATCGGCGTCACCGGGCTGGCGGTCATGGGCTCGAATCTCGCCCGCAACTTCGCCCACCACGGCTACACCGTGGCGCTGCACAACCGATCGATCGCCAAGACCGACGCACTGCTCGCCGAGCACGGCGACGAGGGCAAGTTCGTGCGCTCGGAGACCATCGAAGAGTTCCTGGACGCGCTCGAGAAGCCGCGTCGGGTGATCATCATGGTCAAGGCGGGCGACCCCACGGACGCGGTGATCAATGAACTCGCCGACGCCATGGAATCCGGCGACATCATCATCGACGGCGGTAACGCCCTCTACACGGACACCATCCGTCGCGAGAAGGCGATCCGGGAGCGTGGGCTGCACTTCGTCGGCGCCGGCATCTCCGGCGGCGAGGAAGGTGCGCTGAATGGTCCGTCGATCATGCCGGGCGGACCGGCCGAGTCCTACAAATCGCTGGGGCCGCTGCTCGAAGAGATCTCCGCGCACGTCGACGGCGTGCCGTGCTGCACCCACATCGGCCCCGATGGCGCCGGGCACTTCGTGAAGATGGTGCACAACGGCATCGAGTACTCCGACATGCAGTTGATCGGCGAGGCCTACCAGCTGTTGCGCGACGGACTGGGCAAGTCCGCACCCGAGATCGCCGATGTCTTCGCCGAGTGGAACGCCGGCGACCTGGACAGCTATCTCATCGAGATCACCGCCGAGGTGCTCAAGCAAACCGATGCCAAGACCGGCAAGCCGCTGGTGGACCTGATCCTGGACGAGGCCGAACAGAAGGGCACCGGCCGCTGGACGGTGAAGTCCGCGCTTGACCTCGGCGTGCCGGTCACCGGTATCGCCGAGGCGGTCTTCGCCAGGGCGCTGTCGGGTTCGGTGGCCCAGCGCAAGGCCACCACCGGACTGGCCTCCGGCGATCTCGGCGAAAGGCCTTCCGACGCAGCACAATTCACCGAGGATGTGCGCCGCGCGCTGTACGCGTCGAAGATCATCGCCTACGCCCAGGGCTTCAACCAGATCCAGGCCGGCAGCATCGAGTACGACTGGAACATCACCCCCGGCGACATGGCCACCATCTGGCGCGGCGGCTGCATCATCCGGGCCAAATTTCTCAACCGCATCAAAGAGGCCTTCGACGAGAACGCCGACCTGCCGTCGCTGATCGTCGCGCCCTACTTCCGCGAAGCCATCGAGGCATCGATCGACAGCTGGCGCCGCGTTGTGGTCAAAGCCACCGAGCTCGGCATCCCGATCCCCGGGTTCGCCTCGGCGCTGTCGTACTACGACGCCCTGCGCACCGAGCGGCTGCCCGCCGCGCTGACCCAGGGCCTGCGTGACTTCTTCGGCGCCCACACCTACGGACGCATCGATGCCGACCCGGACAAGCGCTTCCACACGCTGTGGAGCGGCGACCGCAGCGAAGTGCCGGCGTAGCGCGGACATAACAGGGGGCGAGTGCGATGAAGTATCTGAACGGCGACCGGCCCGGCTACGACCTGACCTATAACGACGTGTTCATCGTGCCGAACCGGTCCGATATCGCGTCGCGGTTCGATGTCGACCTGTCCAGCAGTGACGGCTCCGGCACCACGATCCCCGTGGTCGTCGCGAACATGACGGCGGTGGCCGGGCGGCGGATGGCCGAAACGGTCGCGCGGCGCGGGGGCATCGTGATCCTGCCGCAGGATCTTCCGATCACGGCGGTTCAGCAGACCGTGGAGTTCGTGAAGAGCCGGGACCTGGTGCTCGACACCCCGGTCGTGCTGTCCCCCGACGATTCGGTGTCCGATGCGCTCGCGCTGATCCACAAGCGGGCGCACGGCGCCGCCGTGGTGGTCTTCGAGGGCCGCCCGATCGGCCTGGTCACCGAGGCGTCGTGCTTCGGCGTGGATCGTTTCGCCCGGGTGCGCGACGTGGCCGTGTCCGACTTCGTCAGCGCCCCGCTGGGCACCGAGCCCCGCAAGATCTTCGACCTGCTGGATCACGCACCGATCGAGGTCGCCGTCATCACCGCCGCGGACGGCAAGCTCGCCGGCGTCCTGACCCGCACGGGAGCGGTGCGCGCCGGTCTCTATACCCCCAATACCGACGCCGTGGGCCGGCTGCGCGTCGGCGCGGCGGTCGGCATCAGCGGTGACGTGGGAGCCAAAGCCCGTTCGCTGGCCGAAGCCGGCGTCGACATGCTGGTCATCGACACCGCGCACGGGCATCAGCAACGGATGCTGGACGCGATCAGATGCGTGGCTTCGCTGGAACTGGACCTGCCGCTGGCCGCCGGCAACGTCGTTTCCGCGCAGGGCACCCGTGACCTGCTGAGTGCGGGAGCCACCATCGTGAAGGTCGGCGTCGGGCCCGGCGCGATGTGCACCACCCGGATGATGACCGGTGTCGGGCGCCCGCAATTCTCCGCCGTACTCGAATGTGCCACTGCTGCAAGGGAACTCGGCGGTCACGTGTGGGCCGACGGCGGGATCCGGCATCCGCGGGATGTCGCGCTGGCGTTGGTCGCCGGGGCGTCGAACGTCATGATCGGGTCGTGGTTCGCCGGCACCTACGAGTCGCCCGGCGACCTGATGCGCGACCGCGACGACCAGCCGTACAAGGAGAGCTACGGCATGGCGTCCAAGCGGGCGGTGGTGGCGCGCAACGCCGCGGACAGCGCGTTCGACCGCGCCCGTAAAGCGTTGTTCGAGGAAGGCATTTCGAGGTCGAGGATGAGTCTGGACCCCGACCGTGGCGGCGTCGAGGATCTGATCGACCACATCACCTCGGGTCTGCGCAGCACCTGCACCTATGTCGGTGCCACGAACCTGGCGGAGCTGCACGAGCAAGCCGTCGTCGGGGTTCAGTCGGCCGCGGGCTTCGCCGAGGGCCACCCGCTGCCGCTGGGGTGGTAAACGGGCCAGATGTCTTCGCTACCATGTGAATTTCTAGATCTGCACGCCCGCAGCAGCGCGCTGCGTGGCATCAACCGAAAGGGATGACGTGCCGCAGGCACCCGTCGAGCCCGTCGGCATCCGGGCAACGCGGAAACCCGCTCGACTTTCATCTCCTGGGCCAGCGCGTTAGCCGCCAGCCATGAATGTCACGGTCACCCTCGTCAGCGTGCTCGCCATCGCGCTGCTCATCTTCGGCAACGCGGTCTTCGTGGCGGCAGAATTCTCGCTGACCGCGCTGGACCGCGCCACCGTCGACGCCAATGCCCGCAAGGGCGGTCGGCGCGACCGCTACATCCAGCGCGCCCAGGACCGGCTGTCCTTCCAGCTCTCGGGTGCCCAGCTCGGCATTTCGATCACCACCCTGGTGACCGGTTATCTGACCGATCCGATGGTCGCCGACCTGCCGCACCCGTGGCTGGACGCTCTCGGCGTGTCGGATCAGCTGGCCGACGGCATCACCGCGTTCATGGTGATGGTGGTCGTGACCTCGGTGTCGATGGTCTTCGGCGAGCTGGTCCCGAAGTATCTGGCCGTGGCTCGCCCGCTGTCGACCGGGCGCGCCGTCGCCGGGTTCCAGCTGATGTTCTCGCTGCTGTTCACTCCGGTGATCCGGCTGACCAACGGCGCAGCGAACTGGATCGTCCGCAAGATGGGTATCGAGCCAGCCGAAGAACTGCGGTCGGCGCGCTCACCGCAGGAGTTGCTCTCGCTGGTGCGTAGCTCGGCCCGCGCCGGAGCCCTGGATCCCGCCACGGCCGCGCTGGTCCGGCGGTCGCTGCAATTCGGCGCCCGCACCGCCGAGGAGCTGATGACGCCGCGGTCGAAGATCGTGGCGTTGCAGACCGACGACACCGTTAGGGACCTGATCGCCACCGCGGCCGAATCCGGGTTCTCCCGCTTCCCCATCGTCGACGGCGATCTCGACGAAACCGTGGGCATCGTGCACGTCAAGCAGGTTTTCAATGTTCCGCCCGCCGAGCGCGCATCGACGCTGCTGACCACGCTCGTGCAGACGGTGCCGGTGGTGCCGTCGACCCTGGACGGTGACGCGGTGATGGCCGAGATCCGGGCCAACCCGTTGCAGACCGCGATGGTCGTCGACGAATACGGCGGCACGGCGGGGATCGTGACGGTCGAGGACCTGATCGAAGAGATCGTCGGCGACGTGCGCGACGAACACGACGATGCCACACCGGATGTCGTGGCCGCGGGCAACGGCTGGCAGGTTTCGGGTTTGCTGCGCACCGACGAGGTGGCCGCCGCCACCGGCTACCGGGCTCCGGAAGGTCCGTACGAAACGATCGGCGGCCTGGTGCTGCGCGAACTCGGCCACATCCCGGAGGTCGGCGAGACCGTCGAGCTGACTGCGCTCGACGGGGATGGCTTGTTGGACAGCGAAATCCGCTGGCAGGCGACCGTGATCCGGATGGACGGCCGCCGGATCGATCAGGTCGTGCTGACCGAACTGAGCAGCCGCAGCGAAACACGCGCCGAGCCGGGCCAGCGATGAACGACACGCTCGGAGTGCTGCTGGCGATCCTGCTGATCGCCACCAACGCCTTCTTCGTCGGCGCTGAGTTCTCGCTGATCTCGGCCCGGCGCGACCGGCTGGAAGCGCTGGCCGAACAGGGCAAGAAACGGGCGGTAACCGTGATCCGCGCCAGTGAGCAATTGGCCTCGATGCTGGCCGGGTCGCAGCTGGGCGTCACGGTGGCCTCGCTGCTGCTGGGCCGTATCGGTGAGTCGGCCGTGGCCAACCTGCTGCATTCGGCTTTCGGGTTGACCGGGATTCCCCTGGCGTTGCGCCACACGTTGTCGTTCGTGATCGCGCTCGCGTTGGTGGTCACACTGCACGTGCTGTTGGGCGAGATGGTGCCCAAGAACATCGCATTGGCCGGTCCGGAACGCACCGCGATGCTGCTGGTCCCGCCGTATCTGGCTTACGTGCGCGTCGCCCGGCCGTTCATCGTCTTCTACAACAAGTGCGCCAACGCGATCCTGCACCTGCTGCGCGTGGAACCCAAAGACGAGCTCGACATCACGGTCTCGCCCGCCGAGCTGAGCGCGATGATCGCCGAATCGGTGTCCGAAGGGCTGCTGGACCCCGAGGAGCACACCCGGCTGACCCGGGCGCTGCAGATCGGCAGTCGCGTGGTCGGCGACGTGGCCGTCCCGCTCGCGGACATCCGGGCGGTGCCGGTTGCGGCGCCGGGGTCCGGGCCGACGGTCGGCGACGTCGAAAGCGCCCTGACGGAGACCGGCTACTCGCGCTTCCCCGTTGCGGCCGCCGACGGCAGATTCATCGGGTACTTGCACATCAAGGACATGCTGCCGCTGGCCGATGACCCGCAGACGGTCATCGACCTCTCGCTGGTGCGCCCGCTGCCGCGGGTGAGCATCACGTTGCCGCTGGCCGATGCCCTGTCGCGGATGCGTCGCACCAACAGCCATCTGGCGCTGGTGACCGACGGCCGCGGCGTCGTGGCGATGGTGGCGATGGAGGACCTAATGGAGGACCTGGTCGGCAACATGCGCGAGGCGCAGTGAAACCGCCGCCCGCCAAAGAGGGTCCCGTCCAGCCCGTATGATTGAACGGCGCCAGTCCAAGAAGGGGTGAGGGCAAGGTGCGGCGGCGGAACACGCGTTGCCGGAAGGCGCTCCCCAGGGCCCGTCGGGAAGCTCGCGGCAAAGCCCGTCACCCGCACCGTGACCTGCTATTGCGGGTTGGACGCCGGCGATCGTTCGGGCCGTCGGCCGGTAGGCTGACGGCGTAGCTAGTTGGGGCCAGTCGGGAGTCGAGTGGGACCGATGAGGCAACTATGGAGGAGAAAAATGACTGACCGCGTGTCGGCGGGGAATCTGCGCGTCGCCCGAGTGCTCTACGACTTCGTGAACAACGAGGCCCTGCCCGGCACCGACATCGACCCTGACAGTTTCTGGGCCGGCGTCGACAAGGTGGTCACCGATCTCACCCCGCAGAACCAGAGTCTGCTGAACACTCGCGACGAACTGCAGGCGCAGATCGACAAGTGGCACCGGCAGCGCGTCATCGAGCCGCTCGACGCCGAGGCCTACCGCCAGTTCCTCACCGACATCGGGTACCTGCAGCCCGAACCTGACGACTTCACGATCACCACGTCGGGGGTGGACGACGAGATCACCACGACCGCCGGCCCGCAGCTGGTGGTGCCGGTGCTCAACGCGCGTTTCGCGCTGAACGCCGCCAACGCCCGCTGGGGCTCCCTGTACG
Organism: Mycobacterium sp. pR1184; assembly: GCF_041287235.1. NCBI lineage: Bacteria > Bacillati > Actinomycetota > Actinomycetes > Mycobacteriales > Mycobacteriaceae > Mycobacterium > Mycobacterium sp. pR1184. The sequence continues at coordinate 212,718 of NZ_JBGGKR010000009.1, forward strand.
ACGCCCTGTACGGCACCGATGTCATCCCGGAGAGCGACGGCGCCGAAAAAGGCAGCAGCTACAACAGGATTCGCGGCGACAAGGTGATCGCCTACGCCCGCAACTTCCTCGACCAGGCGGTGCCGCTGGCGTCGGGCTCGTGGGTGGACGCCACCGGCCTGAGCATCGAGGACGGCCAGCTGAAGATCGCCCTGGGTGCGGAGTCCACGGAGCTGGCCGACCCGGAGAAATTCGTCGGGTACAGCGGCGAGCTCGGTTCCCCCAATTGGTCGGTGCTGCTGGTCAACCACGGACTGCACATCGAGATCCTGATCGATCCCGAGTCGCCGATCGGCAAGACCGATGCGGCCGGCATCAAGGACGTGGTCCTGGAATCGGCCGTCACCACGATCATGGACTTCGAGGACTCGGTGGCCGCCGTCGACGCTGACGACAAGGTGCTGGGCTACCGCAACTGGCTCGGCCTGAACAAGGGCGACCTGTCCGAAGAGGTCAGCAAGGACGGCAAGAGCTTCACCCGCGTGCTCAACGCCGACCGCACCTACGCCACCCCGAACGGTGGCGAGCTGACCCTGCCCGGGCGCAGCCTGCTGTTCGTCCGCAATGTCGGGCACCTGATGACCAACGACGCGATTGTCGACGCCGACGGCAACGAGGTGTTCGAGGGCATCATGGACGCGCTGTTCACCGGTCTGACCGCGATCCACGGACTCAAGACCGGCGACGCCAACGGTCCGCTGACCAACAGCCGTACCGGTTCGATCTACATCGTCAAGCCGAAGATGCATGGCCCCGCCGAGGTGGCGTTCACCTGCGAGCTGTTCAGCCGCGTCGAGGATGTGCTGGGCCTGCCGCAGGGCACGATGAAGGTCGGCATCATGGACGAGGAACGCCGCACCACCGTCAACCTCAAGGCCTGCATCAAAGCGGCCGCCGACCGGGTGGTGTTCATCAACACCGGATTCCTGGACCGCACCGGCGACGAGATCCACACCTCGATGGAGGCCGGTCCGATGATCCGCAAGGGTGCGATGAAGAACACCACCTGGATCAAGGCCTACGAGGACGCCAACGTCGACATCGGGCTGGCCGCCGGCTTCTCCGGCAAGGCCCAGATCGGCAAGGGTATGTGGGCGATGACCGAGCTGATGGCTGACATGGTCGAGCAGAAGATCGCCCAGCCGAGGGCCGGCGCCACCACCGCGTGGGTGCCCTCGCCGACGGCGGCCACGCTGCACGCGATGCACTACCACCAGGTGGACGTGTTCGCCGTGCAGAAGGAGCTCGAGGGCAAGAAGCGCACGACCATCGACGAGTTGCTGACCATCCCGCTGGCCAAGGAACTGGCCTGGGCGCCCGAGGAGATCCGCGAGGAGGTCGACAACAACTGCCAGTCGATCCTGGGCTACGTGGTGCGCTGGGTCGACGCGGGCGTCGGCTGCTCGAAGGTGCCCGACATCCACAACGTGGCCCTGATGGAGGACCGCGCCACGCTGCGGATCTCCAGCCAGCTGCTCGCGAACTGGCTGCGCCACGGCATCATCACCAGCGAAGATGTCCGCGCCAGCCTGGAGCGGATGGCCCCGCTGGTCGATCAGCAGAACGCCGGCGACGCCGCCTACCAACCGATGGCGCCCAACTTCGACGACAGCATCGCGTTCTTGGCCGCCCAGGAACTGATCCTGTCCGGTGCGCAACAACCCAGCGGCTACACCGAGCCGATCCTGCATCGGCGACGGCGTGAGCTCAAAGCCCGCGCCGGTGCCTGATTCGGGCTCACCGGGACAGATGACGATTCGACGCAGAGGCAGCGGTCGCCGCAATGGGTAGGCACAGCATGCCCGGGAAGTCGGCCGACGAGCCTTCCGACGAGTCCACGATCAAGTTCACCGCCCGTGACCTGGTGTCTCGCTACCAAGAGGAGCGGGACAAGCCGGGCCCGCGGGATTCCGACGAGGACGAGGACGACTACGACTACCCGGACGCCGACCTGGACGAGCACGGCGCCGACACGCCCTTCGCGGACGACGAGACCTACGAAGACGACGACCATGCCGACGAGGCTTACCCCGTCGACGACGAATACCCCGAATTCCCTTCTCGGCCAGCCAGTCCCGGGCCGGAGGAATCGAAGCAGCGTCGCGTCCTGGGCGATTGGCGCGGCGGGCACCGCAGCGCCAGCGGGCGACGGGGAGTCAGCATCGGGGTGATCGTGGCCCTGGTCGCGGTGATCGTGGTGGTCGGCACCGTCATTCTGTGGAGCTTCTTCGGCGACGCGTTGTCGCATCGCTCGCACAACGCAGCGGCACGCTGCGTGGGAGGCAAGGAAACCGTTGCCGTCGTTGTCGATCCGTCGATCGTCGACCAGGTGCGGCCGTTCGCGGAAAGCTACAACTCCTCGGCTGGCCCGGTCGGTGACCACTGCATGGTGGTGGACGTCAAACCGGCCGGCTCCGACGCCGTCATCGCCGGCTTCATCGGCAAGTGGCCGGCGGATCTGGGTTCCCAACCGGCGCTGTGGATCCCGGGCAGCTCGGTGTCGGCCGCCCGGCTGTCCGCGGCTGCCGGCCAAAAGACGATCAGCGACAGCCGCTCACTGGTGACGTCGCCGGTGTTACTTGCCGTTCGGCCCGAACTGCAGCAAGCGCTGACCAACCAGAACTGGGGTGCCCTGCCCGGCCTGCAGACCAATCCAAACGCGTTGGCCGGATTGAAGTTACCGGCGTGGGGATCGCTGCGACTGGCGTTGCCGACGAGCGGCAACAGCGACGCGTCCTATTTGGCGGGTGAAGCGGTGGCGGCGGCGTCGGCGCCTCCCGGCGCACCGCCCACCCAGGGCACCGCCGCCGTGCGCTCGCTGACGAGCGCCCAACCCAAGTTGGCCGACAACTCGCTCACCGAGGCGATGAACGCACTGCTGAAGCAGGGTGACCCGGCTACCGCCCCGGTGCATGCCGTCATCACCACCGAGCAACAGCTGTTCCAGCGCGGCGAATCGCTGTCGGACGCCAAGAACACGTTGGCTTCCTGGCTGCCGCAGGGCCCGGCGCCGGTCGCCGACTACCCCACGGTGCTGCTCAGCGGCTCGTGGTTGACGAAGGAACAGACCTCGGCGGCCAGTGAGTTCGCCCACTTCATGCGCAAGCCCGATCAACTCGCGAAGCTGGCCAAGGCCGGCTTCCGAGTGAACGGCGTGAAACCGCCGAGCAGCCCGGTGACGAGTTTCGCCGCACTGCCTTCCACCCTGTCGGTGGGCGACGACACCATGCGCGCCACACTGGCCGATGCGATGGCCGCGCCGACGAGCGGGTTGGCGGCGACGATCATGCTGGACCAGTCGATGCCCGGCGATGAAGGCGGAAAAACCCGGCTGGCCAACGTGATCGCGGCACTGCAAGACCGGATCAAGGCGCTACCGCCGACTGCGATATTGGGACTGTGGACGTTCGACGGCCACGAGGGCCGTTCGGAGGTGGCGACGGGACCGCTGTCCGACCCGGTCAACGGCCAGCCCCGCACGGCGGCGTTGGCCGCGGCGCTGGACAAGCAGTATTCCTCGGCCGGCGGGGCGGTGTCGTTTACCACGCTGCGCATGCTTTACCAGGATATGCAGACCAATTATCGAGCAGGACAATCGAATTCGATCCTGCTGATCACGGCGGGGCCGCATACCGACCAATCCCTCGACGGGCCGGGACTGCAGAATTTCATCCGCACCAGCGCTGACCCGGCCAAACCGATCGCCGTCAACGTCATCGACTTCGGCGCGGATCCGGACCGCGCCACCTGGGAAGCGGTCGCCCAGCTCAGCGGTGGCAGCTATCAGAACATGGCGACGTCGGCCTCCCCCGACCTGACCAACGCGATCGGCACATTCTTGAGCTAGCGATCAACGGTGAAAAACGCCTTCCCCTCGCCTATCGCGGCGCACCTACCGCGGGCCTACCATCGTGAACATCGATGGAGCAGGGAGGGTCATGGAGCAGGAGTTCAAATCGGATTTCACCCCGGATCCACGGCTGTATCCATTCGAGTCGCGCTGGTTCGACAGCTCGCGGGGCCGCATCCACTACATCGACGAAGGAACCGGCCCGCCGCTGCTGCTGTGTCATGGTAACCCGACGTGGAGTTTCCTTTACCGCGACATCATCACCGCTCTTCGTGGCCAATTCCGTTGCATCGCACCGGATTATCTGGGGTTCGGGTTGTCGGATCGCCCGGCCGGGTTCGGGTATAAGGTCGACCAGCATGCCCGGGTGATCGGCGAGTTCGTGGATCATCTGGGACTGGAGGGCTATCTGACGATGGGTCAGGACTGGGGCGGACCGATCAGCATGGCTGTCGCAGTCCAGCGTGCCGAGCGGGTGCGTGGCGTCGTGCTGGGCAACACTTGGTTCTGGCCGGTCGACGTGCTGACGACCAAGATCTTCTCGCGTGTGATGTCGAGCCCCCCAATGCAAAAAGCGATCCTGCAGCGCAACTTCTTCGTCGAACGATTGATCCCCGCGGGCACGGCACAACGGCCGGCAACCGCGGTGATGGACCACTACCGCGGCGTGCAGCCCAGCCCGGCCGCACGCTTGGGGGTGGCCGAGATGCCGAAGGAATTGTTGGCAGCCCGCCCGCTGCTGGAACGGCTGAGCCGCGAGGTACCGGCCAAGCTCGGCGCCAAGCCGACCCTGCTGGTATGGGGCATGAAAGACTTCGCGTTCCGGCCCGGCCCGAGCATCCCGCGGATGCGGGCGACGTTCCCCGACCACATGTTGGTCGAGCTGCCCACGGCCAAGCACTTCATCCAGGAGGATGCGCCCGACGAGATCGCCTCGGCAATCATCAAATGCTTCGGCTGAACTGCGTTGAACCTAGGCGGCATGCTTAGCCAGTGCGATCCCGACTCGCACTTCGATGGCGCTGACCGTGATCGTGGGTGCCCGCGGTGGGGCCGCCGAGCGGTAGGCATGCCCCGTTGGCGTAGTGAATTCGGCTGTGTGGGTGTGGTTTTCGTCGACACCGGTGGTGACCCACCAGCCGTCGGCCTCCTTGGCGTAGTTGCACTGCTCGCACGAGCCGAGACCGTTGGCCGCGGTGGTCGTTCCGGCCGCGGCCCATGGTTGCGCATGGTCGCGATGCCGGATCGGCGCATCGCAATAGGGGGTGCGACAACGTTGATCGCGCAACTCGATGAAGCTGGCCAGACCACGCGGGAAGAGTCGCGCCCGCGACTCCATCGCGATCAGCGCCCCGGAGCGAGGATGTGCATAGAGCCTCCGCAGCGTCGCCCGCGACCGGCGGTCGGCCACGGCGTTAGAGACCAGTGCGCGGGCGACCGCGGCCGGAATGGGGCCGTAGCCGCACACGTCGGCCGGTGCGGTGCCGCCACCTAGCAGCGTTTCGTCCGAGAGGACGAGGTTGACCGCCACCGGCATGGGGACCGCCGCGTCACGCCCGGTGACCCGCTCGACGAGCGTGTCTGCCATCACTTGTCCCCGCGAGCGTCCGTCAGCGCGCATATCGGCCTCGCGCCGCAGCGCCGCGTAGACCGAAACCCCTTGGGCTACTGGCAATAACGCGGTCAGATAGGTCATCGTGTCGGGGGCCGGCCGGATAGTGACGGTGCGTTCGTTCTCGGCCCTGGCGGCACGTTCGACGACGGCATGCGGGTCCAGCCGATAGGCGATCGCCCTGGCGGCCGCGGCCACTCGCGCATCACCCATTCCGTCCAGGCCGGCCGCGTCGGAGCACATTTCGGCATCCAAGGTGCGACGGTCTTCGACGTCCAGGCACGCGCTCTCGCGCACGATCAGGGTGGCCCGCCACTCCGAGAGCGCGCCGTCTTCCAGTGCCGCGAGAGTATGAGGCATCTCGTGCACGAGGGCTTTAGCGAGGCCGAGATGTCGGCTGCCCCGGGCCGGCGAGTCCCGTCGTGCGAGCGCGATCTCGCTGGCCACACCGCGTCCGCGCTGCGCCGCGGGCATTCCGAGGGCCGCTTCGGCAGCACCGCGCGCCGCGTCCAGGGCGGCCGCAGCCCGAGCCTGGGCCGCCGCGGCCGCGGATTTGATTCTTTCCAGCTCCGCGATGCGCTCGATCAGCGCCGATTGGTCGGCTAGCGGATCGATGGCGAATGCTTCGAACATGTGTTCGAGTATACGGCACTCCACTGACTCAAACTTTTGGCAGGGTCGCATGTTGTGGATAAGTGCGGCCGGGACGACCAGCTACTACGCCACGTGCATACGCGCATCAAATCCCCGCATGACAGCGGCCCACTGACAAAACTGCGAACTAGGCGCTGTCTTGCTGTCAAGCCCGGTTGAACGGGCTGGACAACTCGTACTTGAGCGCTGCCCATTCGCGCGACAAGCGCTGGTAGCGGTCCAGGAGCTGCATCAGCTCCGGAAACGTCGCGCCGCGGCTCAGGGCCGCTCGCAGGTGGATTCGGCCTACTCGTAGGTCTCGATCGGCGGGCACGAGCACATGAGATTGCGGTCCCCGTAGGCACCGTCGATGCGGCGCACCGGCGGCCAGACCTTCGGCCGAAAGCCCTTGCCCAGCGGGTAGGCGGCCTCCTCGCGCGTGTACGGGTGCTCCCAGTCGGAGACCAGCAGGCACTCGGCGGTGTGCGGCGCGCCTCGCAGCGGATTGTCGTCGGCGGACCACTCCCCCGAGCCGACGCGATCGATCTCACCGCGGATGGCGATCATCGCCTCGCAGAATGCATCGATCTCGTTGAGGTCCTCGCTCTCGGTGGGCTCCACCATCAGCGTGCCCGCCACCGGGAAGCTCATGGTCGGCGCGTGAAAACCGTAGTCCGCCAACCGCTTTGCCACATCGTCGACGGTCACGCCGGTGGCTTTGGTGATGCCGCGCAGATCCAGGATGCATTCGTGGGCGACCATGCCGTTCTCGCCGGTGTAGAGCACCGGGAAGTACTCGTCGAGCCGGCGGGCGATGTAGTTGGCCGAGGCAATCGCGGTCAGCGATGCCGCCCGCAGTCCGTCGGCGCCCATCATCCGGATGTAGGCCCAGCTGATCGGCAGGATCGACGCCGATCCGTACGGCGCCGACGACACCGGGTGGCCCTCGGGCAATTCGGGTGCGTGCGGGTGGCCCGGCAGGAACGGGGCCAGATGCGCACGCGCGGCGACCGGACCCACACCGGGGCCGCCGCCACCGTGCGGGATGCAGAACGTCTTGTGCAGGTTCAGGTGGCTCACGTCGCCGCCGAACTTGCCTGGCCGCGCCAGGCCGACCAGCGCGTTGAGGTTGGCGCCGTCGACGTACACCTGGCCGCCGGCGTCGTGCACCGCCGCGCAGATCTCGGCGATGTCATGCTCGTACACCCCGTGCGTGGACGGGTAGGTGATCATCAACGCCGACAGCCGATCGGCATGTTCACCGATCTTGGCGCGCAGATCGTCGAGGTTCACGTCGCCGTTGTCGTGGCAACCCACCACGACCACCCGCATTCCGGCCAGGGCGGCCGACGCCGCGTTGGTGCCGTGCGCGCTGGACGGGATCAGGCACACGTCGCGGTGCGGTTCGCCGCGGCTGGCGTGATAGTCATGGATCGCCAACAGGCCGGCGTACTCGCCCTGCGACCCGGCGTTGGGTTGCAGGGACACCGCGTCATAGCCGGTGATGTGCACCAGCCAGGTCTCCAGGTCGCTGATCAGCCGGCGAATGCCCGGGGTGTCGGCCGCCGGAGCGAACGGGTGCAGCCGGGAAAACTCCGGCCAGGTGATCGACTCCATCTCGGCGGCGGCATTGAGCTTCATCGTGCACGAGCCGAGCGGAATCATGCTGCGGTCCAAGGCGATGTCCTTGTCCGCCAGGGTGCGCAGGTAGCGCATCATCGCCGTCTCGGTGTGGTACTGCGTGAAGGCGGGATGGGTGAGGAATTCCGATGTGCGGGTGGCGATATCGGCGCCGGAAGGATCAGCAGGCGACACCCCGAACGCGTCCAGGACCATCGCCACGTGGGCGTCGGTGGTGGCCTCGTCGCAGGACACCGACACGTGGTCGGCGTCGACGCGCCAGAGGTTGACGCCCCTGGCCTTGGCCTTGGCCAGCACTTCGTCCGCGCGTCCCGGCACTCGGGCCAGCACCGTGTCGAAGTACGTCTCGTGCACCAGCGCCTCACCCAGCGCGGCGGCGATGGATTGGGCATGGCCGTGGACCCGGCGGGCGATGGCGGTCAGGCCGTCGGCGCCGTGGTAACTGGCGTACATCGCGGCCATCACCGCCAGCAGTACCTGCGCGGTACAAATGTTGCTGGTCGCCTTGTCGCGGCGGATGTGCTGTTCGCGGGTTTGTAGCGCCAGGCGGTAGGCAGGTGAGCCGTCGCTGTCGACCGAGACGCCGACTAGTCGGCCCGGCAGCTGACGCGCGTGCGCGGTGTGCACCGCCAGATACCCGGCGTGCGGGCCGCCGAATCCCATTGGCACACCGAATCTTTGGGTGCTACCGAAGGCGACGTCGGCACCGATCTCGCCCGGCGGGGTGATCAACGTACACGCCAGTAGGTCGGCGCCGATGGCGACCAGCGCGCCCCGCTCGTGCGCCTCGGCGACCAGCGTGGACCAACCGGTGATGCGGCCGCTGGCCCCGGGCAGTTGGGTGATGATGCCGAAGAAGTCGCCGTCCGGCAGGCCGTCACGCAGGTCAGCGCTGACGATCTCGATCCCCAACGGCGCAGCGCGAGTGGCCAGCACGGCAGCGGTCTGCGCGAAGACGTCGGCGTCGACGGCCAGCCGGCTGGTCTTGGCGCGCGACGCCCGATGCATCAGGGTCATGGCCTCGGCGGCCGCGGTGCCCTCGTCGAGCATCGAGGCGTTGGCGATCTCGAGCCCGGTCAGATCGGCGACCATGGTCTGGAAGTTCAGCAGGGCTTCTAGCCGGCCCTGGCTGATCTCGGGCTGGTACGGCGTGTAGGCCGTGTACCAGGCGGGGTTCTCCATGATGTTGCGCAACAACACCGGCGGGGTGAGCGTGTCGTAATAGCCCTGCCCGATCATCGACACCGCGACCGTATTGGTGTCGGCCAGCGCCCGTAGTTCGGCCAGCGCCTCGGCCTCGCCGGCGGCAGGCGGCAGTGCGCTCAGCCCCGGTGCGAGACCGCTGTCGGAGAGTTTGTCGAGAATGCCGGCCGGAACGGCCTTAGATGCCAGCTCGTCGAGCGAGCCGACCCCGATCACGTCGAGCATGGCCTCAATGGCCTGGCTATCCGGTCCGATATGACGGGCGGCGAAACTGGATTGGTCGACCACGGGTACTCCTGACGTCGGCAGAGGGACTATCGGCCCTCTCCCTCTGTCCTTACCCGGTCACGGGCGCCTGAGAGATTCGGCGCGTAGTCCCCCCAAGCGCCTTTCCCCATCGGCGGGTGTCGCTCGAGGCGACACCGCTTTCCAGAGGCATCGTCACCTTGACGCGGTCCGGGTGCCTGAGAGGTTGACGGAGAGGTGTTGCTCCTTCGGCGTCCATGGCTGGCTGCCACAGAACTCTCCCGCGCGGGCGTGATGCAACGCCCAGTTTACCCGTGAGTGAAGCCCGGTACATGAAATACCCCAACAATGCGTGTCGGGATAACCAACAGTGGGTTGCTATCCGATTTTGCGGTCGCGATGCTTGCGCCGCGAGGCCAGCTCGTCCTCAGGCGCGGCAATCGACTCGCCGCCGTCGGCGCGCTCACCCGGGAAGTCGGCAATCACGCCGGTCAGCTCCCGCATGGCGCCCGAGACTGCGATGCCGAACACGCCCTGGCCGCCCTGCAGCAGGTCGACGACCTCTTCGGCGGAGGTGCACTCGTACACCGTGGTGCCGTCCGAGAACAGGGTGATGTTGGCCAGATCCTCGACCCCGCGCTGACGCAGATGCTCGACGGCGACGCGGATGTTGTGCAGCGAAATGCCGGTATCCAGCAGCCGCTTGACGATCTTGAGCACCAGAATGTCTTTGAAGGAGTACAGCCGCTGGCTGCCGGAACCGGCCGCGCTGCGAATCGACGGCACCACCAACGACGTGCGTGCCCAGTAGTCCAGCTGCCGGTAGGTGATGCCGGCGATCTGGCAGGCGCTCGGCCCGCGGTAGCCGACGAGCTCGTCGGGCACCGAATCGTCAGGAAACAGGCCGGGCTGCACGGGGCCGGTGGCCACGGTGACGCTGGGCTCACCCTTGGTTGCGGCATCCGTTTGGCCAGCAAGGTCCAGCTGTTCTTGACGTGGCTGGTCGCTCACAGTGAATCCTCTCGCCGATCGCGCTCTAGTCACTAGCTGCGTCCACTGGCTGCCTTTACAGCCGCGTTGGCCAAGGCCCGAGTGTTAGAGAGCTTACGCTGTCCAATCGCTGCCGTGCCTTAACTTGTCCTCAAAGTATGGCGGCCGTAAGGGCAAGGGGCGTGCTATCCATCAGGCGTGTCGACATCACAGTGTCAGATGAGACGGATCCGTGATGTCGGTACCCACCTTAACGCGGGGTTTACGGCCTAGGTGGCCTTGAAATCGTCGGGCGACACGCTGTCGAGAAATTCCTTGAATTTCTCGACCTCGTCTTCGCGAACCGCGGTGTTGGACTCCTCGTCGCTCTCGTCCGGGATCAGCAGGCCCGCCTGGGCGAGAACGGCCTCCTCCACGTAGATCGGGACACCGACGCGAAGCGCTATCGCCACCGAGTCCGACGGGCGCGCCGACACGGTGATGTTGCGGTCGAAGACGAGGTCGGCGTAGAAAGTGCCTTCCTGCAGATCGACGATTCGGACCTCTTTGAGTGAATGCCCAAGTGCCGCAATGAGATCGCGAATCAGGTCATGCGTGAGCGGGCGCGGCGGCTCGACGCCTTGTTGTTCGAGCGCAATGGCGGCCGCTTCGGACTGGCCGATCCAAATCGGCAGGTAGCGGTCTCCGTTGGCCTCGCGCAACAACAGCACCGGCTGGTTCTGCGGCTGCTCCACGCGAATGCCGACAACACGAACTTCACCCATTTGTGTCTGCCCTCCGCACATGCCGCCGTGTCCGACTTTCGCTCGGCGTGACGACCCGGTGGGGCACCATTCCTCTCCGTGTGGTCGAACGCCAAGCTGTTGAGGGAAGTCTAGTCCTCAGCGTCGCAGAACGTCGCGAACGGCCGACTTGATCAGCGACGTGTGCAAAGTAATTGCGAGCGCGGCAACCTCACGCGCCAGATCGTCGGCGCGATCGCGGGCGCCGGCCTTGTCGGCCTTGATGAGCGGGCCCGCGATTTGGGCGATCAGATCGGACTGCCGGTCGGCCGCCGAGCGGAACGCACGCAGATGCCGTGGCTCGACGCCGTAGTCGGACAGCGCCCGGGCGCACTGCAAGATCACGACGGTGTGCTCGTCGAAGAATCCGCCCGGACCGGTAGTGACGACCCCCGCTTTGAGCAGCGCGGTCAGTAGGTCTTCGTCCACACCGGCGCGTTCGAGGAGGTCTTCTCGACTCAACCGGACGCGGGTCGGGGCCACCGCGGCGGTGTCGGATCCGGTTTCGGGGGCGGCATCGCCGTCGCTCACCGAAACCAATCGCGGTACGCCATAAGGCGATCCGAACGGTGGCAGCTCGCCGTCGGGCTGGGCGTCGAGCTGGGCCCGGATCACCTTCAGCGGCAGGTAGTGGTCACGCTGTGCGGTGAGAATGAAGCGCAGTCGCGCACAGTCGTAAGCGGTGAATCTGCGGTATCCCGACGCGGCGCGTTGCGGCGTCACCAGTCCTTCAGCTTCCAAGAACCGAATCTTGGAAATCGTGACATCGGGGAAATCCGGCCTCAACAGGTCCAAGACCGCCCCAATCGACATCCCGGCAAGAGCCGAGCTATCGGGTGCGCTCACTAGCCTCCGGATCCTCCGTCGTCGTCACCTTTGGGCCCCGTCAGGAACACCAAGCGGAACTTGCCGATCTGTACTTCGTCACCGTTGGCCAGCACTGCCGAGTCCACCGGCTCGCGATTGACGTATGTGCCGTTGAGGCTACCCACATCGACCACGTGGAATTCGTTGTTTTCCAACCTGAATTCGGCGTGGCGGCGGCTCACCGTCACGTCGTCGAGGAATATGTCGCTGTCGGGGTGCCGTCCGGCCGAGGTGATGGCCTGGTCGAGCAGGAAGCGCGATCCAGCGTTGGGCCCACGCTTGACGACAAGCAACGCCGAACCCGCCGGCAGTCCTTCTACCCCGGAGACCGTGCTCTCGGCGCCCGGTTGGGCGGGCGCGTCCAGTTCGTTCAGGAAGTCGGCGCGGAAGACCGAAGTCGTCTCCACGGTGACTTCGTCAGAAGTCTGGTCGTTGTCCATATCCGTCACGCGCTGCTCCTCACTGGCCGCTGTGGCGTCGTCTGACCGGGCCGTTCGGCCGGCTTCCCACTAGGTTTGTGAACCCTGTATTGCCGATTACTTGCCTTCTAACGCTGATGTGTTGACCGTACCGCGCGGTGGTTCCGAATGCGCTAGCCACCGGCAGGATCGCAAACGGCCGGCCCCCGTGGCAGGGACACTAGCAACCGTCACTCCGTCAATGTGCCGCGGTACGCCTCGGCATCGAGCAGCGCGGAAACGGCGGACTCCCACGCCGAGCCGTCCGACAACTGAATATCCAGCAGCCAGCCGGCACCGTACGGGTCCGAGTTGACCAGCTGCGGGTCGCCTTCCAGATCGCCGTTGACGGCGGTCACTGTGCCGGACACCGGCGCGTACAGGTCCGACACGGATTTCGTCGATTCCACTTCGCCGAAGGATTCGCCCGCGGTCACTTCGGTGCCGACGTCGGGCAGCTGGACGAAAACAACATCGCCCAGCGCCGATTGCGCGAAGTCGGTGATCCCGACCCGCACGGTGTCATCCCCGCTCCGGCGAACCCACTCATGTTCGGCGGTGTAGTGCAGATCGGGTGGGATATCGCTCACGGCAGTCCTGTTCTATTCGGTGTCTCACTTGACGGGCTGAGCGTATTGGTGCGGTTTTGGTTGTCGCAAGGTGGTCACGTTGATGCGGTCGCCCTGCTGCACGGACATCTTTCCGCCGACTCGCTTGATGCTGTCCTCGGCACCACCTGGAATGTTCATCGCCGCGGCCAGCGTGGGCGGATCGCCAATCGCCAGAATCGAATACGGCGGCGACAGCGCCTTGGTGTCGATGGTCAGCGCACCGGGCGTGCCGACCACCCAGGTGTCGACACCCACCCGCACCGACTGGTGTCCGCCGTTGACCTCGATCGCCTCGGCTCCTGCGGCGCGCAATTCATTGATCACGTCGAGCATTACTTCCGGTGATATCCCTGGGCCGGGGTCATCGATCGTGATGGTGACGCCGGGTCCGGTCGCGCCGACCGCGCCCACCAGGATGGACAGCGCGGCCAGCCGGGCCTGCGCGCTCTGGATCGCGGCCTGGTCGGTGTTGCCGGACGCCTGCAACGAATTCAGCGTGTTTTGCAGGTCGTTGACCTCACCGTTCAGCGTGCCCTCGCGCTGCCGCAACGAATCCAGCAGCACCAGCAGATCCGCCGGGCGCGCGGTGTCCAGCGAGTCGCCCGACCGGGTCTGGCGGACCTGGGTGACGATCGCGACGCCCAGCAGCAGACAGAGCAGGGCCGCCAGCGTTCCGAACATCAGCCGCGATCGCCCGCTGCGCAGCATCCCGGATAGCCCGGTGCGCCCTACCGCCCCGATCTCGGGGCGCGGGCGGTGCGCCGGTAACTCGTGGCGACCATGCTGTGCGGCATCGTCGGCTCCGGGCCTGGGATCGTCGTGTTGGGTTGGCGCGTCACGACTTTCGTCGGCCACGCCGTCGGGCTGATCGTGGTTCATTTCCGTTACGCCCCGAACAGTCTGCGCCGCAACGCGGCGGCATTGCCGAAGATCCGGATGCCCAGCACGACGATGATGGCCGTGGACAACTGCGTGCCCACGCCCAACTGATCGCCGACGTAGACGATCAGCGCAGCGACAAAGACGTTGAACACGAACGAAATCACGAAGACTTTGGAGTCGAAGATCCGCTCGAGGTAGGCCCGCAGCCCGCCGAAGACCGCGTCCAGCGCGGCGACCACCGCGATGGGCAGGTACGGCTGGACGACCTCGGGCACGGCGGGATGGAAAACCAGGCCCAACACGATGCCGACCACAAGCGCCGCGATACCGATCATGCGAGGACTTTTCTCACTAGGGCCCAATCTGCTTGGCGAACTTGACTTCCCGGACCGATCCGGCCGGCAGCGAGAGACCGTCGGAGACGTTCACCGCGATGCCGACACCGTAGGAGACCTCCAGCAGCCTAAGACGCTGCAAACCGGGGCTGTTCTCGAAGACGTCCCGCATCCCGTTCGGCGGTCCAACCGCGAGGATCGTGTACGGGCTGCTGGTCGGGTTGTTGTCGACCAGGATCGCTCCCCCGGCCTGGCGGATCGTGACATTCGGCCCGATACGCACCCCGCCGACCGAGATCGCCTCGGCGCCACTGGCCCACAACGAATTGACCACGAGTTGCAGATCGCGGTCGAGGATGATTTGCCGACTCCCGTTCACCCGCTGCTTGGATACGTCGGAAAGGTTCGGGCTGGCACCGGGATCGGTCACCTTCACGGTCAGGCCGGGACCGATGATCGCTGTGCTGGCCGCGGCCAGGCTCAGACTGTCCAGCCGGCTCAGCAGTCGCTGGCCCTCGGCGTCGTCGGCCAGCGCGAGCCGTTGCACGTCGTAGACCTTGCGCGACAGCATGCTGCGCTGCTGAGCCAATTTCGTGTCGGATTCTTCCGTCGATCGCACGCTGCGTGCCAGCAGCTGCTGAGCGGTGCGCACACCCGGTTCGACCGAACGGGCTTGCGCGACCGCGGCGGCGAAGACCGTGGCGACGAGCATTGCCGCCAGGGCTTGCCAGAGCCAGCGGGTGCGCCCACCCTGCGCGGTGCCCGCAGCGGCGCGCCGCTGCGCTGCCGCGGCGTAACCGGGGTCCAGATGCTCCGACAGCAGCGCGCGCAACAGCGAGGGCACCGGAATCAGCGTGGGGCGCGCGGCGGCGTGCGCGCTGCGGCCCGCGTTGGGGTCGTAGCCGCCGAGCAGGCGATCCGGCTCAGCCATGCTCACCCGCTTTGCCGACGATCGGCGCGTGTTGGTTGACCTTGGGCATGCGTCGCATCACCAGGACCATCTGCACCGCGTACAGAACGAATGACCACAGGTAGGCGTACATACCCCAGATCAAAAAGCCCCACCCGCAGGCGCCGATCACCCGGCTCCACAACGTGTCCCAGGTGCCCAGCAGCACGAGCGGGAAGCCGGACATCAAGGCGAACGTCGCGGCCTTGCCGAAGTAGGTCACCGGCAGCGCCGTCAATCCGCGACTGCGCAGCAGGGGCAGTGTCGCCGCCAGCAGTGCGTCACGCACGATCAGGGTGATCACGAACCACCACGGCACAATGCCGCTGATCGCCAGCACGACGGGAACGGTCACCATGTAGAGCCGATCGACCGCCGGGTCCAGCAGCACGCCCAGTCGCGACGATTGATTCAGCGTGCGGGCGATCTTGCCGTCGGCCCAGTCGGAGGCGCCGCTGAACATCAGGATCGCCACCGCCCAGCCGTTGGCGTGGGCGACCAACAGTAGGTAGATGAACACCGGGATGAGCACCAGGCGCAGCGCGCTCAACAGGTTGGGCACTGTCAGCACCCGGTCTGGCGGAACCGGCTCCATGAGGCGTGACATTAGCTCGGTGACAATGTGGTCCGCACCGCGGGACGAGCCGCGCGACGCCGTTTAGCGGAATACCCCGGGCAGGCTCAGGGTGGACAGCGTGTCGTCGGACAGCGGGTTGTCGTTGACCATGTAGGTCCACGTCGACGTCGGTCGCGCCAGCTTGGACAGATCCAGGCCGGGTTCCTTTTCGAGGATGTTGGCGGTCTCGAACGTCTGCTGAGCCGCCTCGATCGCGTCGGCGGCCAGCGACGCGAACGCGTCGACCGCCATCCGGTGGAATTCGTCGAGCGGGTTCTGCCGGCCCAGCGCACGCAGGTGGATGCTCTCGCGGATGTCGGCCAGGAAGGCCAGATGGTCGGCCCAGCCGCGGTCCAGGTGGTAGAGCATGATCTGCCGGCAGATGGTCTCCAGGCGTTCTTCCGAGATCTCCTCGGCTAGCTCCCCGTACCGCTTAGGCGCCAGCTCGGCCAGCTCTTCGCGCGCGGTTGCGGTGCGCAGCAACGTGTTTCGACGATCCACGATGATGGCCCGCTGCTGGGCGGTCAGCTGGTTGTACCGCCAGGTGTTCGCGTGCACGTCGAGCATCCGGCCCTCCGCGACGCGCTGGGCGTGGTCGAGCAACCCGGCCGCCTTGGGGCTGACGATCCGGCCGTCCTCGTCGGTCTGCTCCGGCAGCTTGTTGCGGTCGAGGTTGGCCGCGACGACGTCGTCCTCCCAGCTGGAGAAGAACACCGACGAACCGGGGTCGCCCTGACGTCCGGCGCGGCCGCGCAGCTGGTTGTCCAGTCGCTCGGTGTGATGGCGGCCGGTGCCGACCACGTGCAGCCCGCCCAGCTCGGCGACCCGGTCGTGGTCGGCTTCGTCGGACCCGCCGAGGCGGATATCCGTTCCCCGCCCGGCCATTTGGGTGGACACCGTGACGACGCCGTACTTGCCGGCCTCGGCGATCACCTGAGCTTCCTCGGCGTCGTTCTTGGCATTGAGCACCACCGCCGCTACGCCGCGGCGGACCAGGCGTTCGTGCAGCTCCTCGGACTCAGCCACATCGCGGGTGCCGACCAGCACCGGCTGTCCCGTCTCGTGCACCTGGGCGATGTGCTCGACGATCGCGTCGTTCTTGGCCGCCGCGGTGATGTAGACCCGGTCGGTCTCGTCTTCGCGAATGTTGGGAGTATTCGGCGGAATTGGTGAAACACCCAGCTTGTAGAACTGGCGCAGCTGCTCCCCGGCGGCCAGCGCGGTCCCGGTCATTCCGCACACCGTCGTGTAGCGGTTGATCAGCGCCTGCACCGTGATGGTGTCGAGCACCTCGCCGGTCTCGGTGGTCTCGATGCCTTCCTTGGCCTCGACGGCGGCCTGCAGGCCGTCCGGCCAGCGCTGCAGTTGCGCGATGCGGCCACGCGAGGCGTTGATCAGGTGCACCGCATCGTCGCGGACGATGTAATGCACGTCGCGCTGCAACAGCACGTGGGCGTGCAGCGCGACGTTCACCTCTGTCAGGGTGGTGGCGACATGCTCCTCGGAGTACAGGTCGATGCCGCCGAGCGCCTTTTCGACCTTGCGGGCGCCGACGTCGGTGAGATGCACGTTGCGGCTGTCGGAGTCGGTGTCGTAATCAATCTCCGGGGTGAGCTCGCCGACCAGTTTGATGATCTCGAGCCGCGGCGTTTCCCGGTGCGTGGTGCCGGCCAGCACCAGCGGCACCAGCGCCTCGTCGACCAGCACGGAATCGGCCTCATCGATAAGGGCCACATCGGGATTCGGCGATACCAGGTCGTCGACGTCGGTCACCAGCTGATCCCGCAGCACATCGAAGCCGATCTCGTTGACCGAGGCGTAGGTGACGTCGCAGTCGTAGGCGGCGCGGCGTTCCTCGCTCGTCGACTCGGCGGTGATCCAGCCCACCGTCAGCCCCATCGCCTCGAGCAGCGGGCCCATCCATTCCGCGTCCCGGCGGGCCAGGTAGTCGTTGATGGTCACCACATGGACGTGTCGGCCGGCGATCGCGTATCCGGCGGCAGCGATCGCGCCGGCCAGGGTTTTGCCTTCGCCGGTCGCCATCTCGATCACGTCGCCGTCGAGCATGCGCAGCGCACCCAGCAGCTGAACGTCAAAGGGCCGCAAACCCGTTGACCGCTCCGCGGCCTCCCGCGCGATCGCCAGGAACTGCGAGATGTCCTCGGAGTCCGCCAGATCGTCGAGGTTGAGCAACCCGGTCGCCTTGCGCAGTTTCTCATCGGAGAGGCCGGCTGCCTTCTCGTCGTATTCCGAGGAGTCGCTGACCTGCGAAAGCGAGCGGGAGCGGTTCTTTTCCGTACTGGCGCCGAGCAGCTTCCAAAATCTGCTGCTCAGGCGGCCCGGTTGGGTGCGGGTGGTCTTTGGCACAGGTCAACGGTACGCGGTGAGCTGCGCGGACCCATCAGGCTAGGTTGCTTCGGCGCGGATAAGCGATGCTCGGGTCGGTGAGCACGTTGACGACCGCGGGCAGGCCGCTGGCAAACGAGCGTTCCAGCGCGGGGCGCAGCTCGACCGGCGCCGCGACCAGCTCGCCGTGGCCGCCCAGGGCGCGCACCACCTCGTCGTAGCGGGTGCCCGGACGCAGCTCGGCCACCACGGAGTAGCCGTAGATCGCCTCCATCGGATGCTTTTCCAGTGCCCAGATTCCGTTGTTGCCGATCACCGATACGACCGGAACCTGGTGGCGCACCAGGGTGTCCCACTCCATGCCGCTGAAGCCGAAGGCACCGTCGCCCTGCAGCAGCACGACCTGACGCGCGGGGTGGGCCAGTTTGGCGGCCAGGGCGTAGCCGGGGCCCGAGCCCAGGCAGCCGAACGGGCCGCTGTCCAGCCAGCAGCCGGGCAGATAGCTGTCGATCATCCGGCCGGCGTAGGAGCCGAAGTCACCGGCATCGATGACCACGATCGCGTCGCGGTCCAGCATCGGCGCCAATTCGGCGTACACCCGCATCGGGTGCAGCGGGATCCGGTCGTCGCCCAGATCGGCGGTCTCCTGATCGCGGGCCGCGGTCTCGGCCGACCGCAGCGCGGCGATCCAGTCGCCGTGCTCGCCTGCGCTCCCGGACAGCGCCGAGAGAATGCCCGTCAGGTCGCCGTACAGGCCCGCCGCGATCGGCCGCGGATGCTCCCGATCGGGTTCGGCCCGATCCGCGACGACGAGCTGGGTGTCCGGTCCGAACACCTTGCCGAAGCCGAGCCGAAAATCCATCGGCACCCCGACGACCAGCGCCACGTCCGCCTCGCCCAGCGCTTGGGCGCGGGCCCGCGAGAACGCCAGCGGATGATCGGCAGGCACGACGCCGCGGGCCATGCCGTTCATCAGCACCGGGATCCGGCGCTCCTCGGCCAACCGAAGCAGCGCGTCCTCGGCGTGCCCCCACCACACGTTGGTGCCGGCCATGATCACCGGCCGCCGCGCACCCGCCAGCAGCTGGGTGGCGCGATCCAGCGCGTTGCCGTCCGGAGCTTGCGGCGGTGGCGGCACGGTCAGGGCCCCGGGACGGCCGTCGTCCTCGGCGACGGCGAACACGTGATCCATCGGGAAGTCGACGAATCCGACTCCCGACGGCGCGCCGACGGCGGCCCGCAGCGCCTCGTCGACCAGTCGGCCCGCGTCGGCGGCGGACTGCGCGGTGGCCGCAAAGCGTGCCAGCGGTGCCACGAACGGCACGTGGTCGATCTCCTGCAGCGATCCCATGCCCCAGCGCTGCGCGGGTGCCCGTCCGCCGAGCACCACCAGCGGCGACTGGTTTTGCTGCGCGGCCGCCATCGCGCTCATGCCGTTGGTGACGCCGGGGCCCGCGGTGAGCGCGGCCACGCCCGGCACCCTGGTTACCTTCGACCAGCCCTCGGCGGCGAACGCCGCCGTCTGTTCGTGGCGGGTGTCGATGAGTCGAATGTCCTCGTCGCGGCAGCCGTCGTACAGGGAGAACAGGTGGCCGCCCGACAACGTGAACAGGGTGTCGACACCGCTGGCCCGCAGGCGCCGGGCGATCAACCGGCCGGCATGGACAATCTGGCTGGACGGAGCGTCGATGCTCATCCTGGCAGCCTATCCGGCGGTCTCGGGTACCTTCGCTGGGAAGCATTCGCCACGAGGCTCCTCGAGATGCCTCGATAGCAAGGAGACGTCGAAGTTGGGTCCCACGCTATTCAAGCCATCCATCGACTGGTCGTCGGCACTTGTGGACTCGCTGCAATGGGTCGCCATCGCCTGGGCGATCGGCGCGGTGTGTCTGATCGTCGTGCTGACAGTGTTCAGGTTCTTCACGCCATGGGGCCGCCAGTTCTGGCGGATCACCCGCGGGTATTTCGTCGGCCCGGCCAGCGTCAGGGTGTGGCTGGTACTCGGGGTGCTGCTGCTGTCAGTGCTGCTAGCGGTACGGCTGACGGTGCTGCTCAGTTACCAGGGCAACGACCTGTACACGTCGGTTCAGATCGCCGTCCAGGGCATGGCCGCCGGCGATGACACCGTCAAACAGTCTGGTATTCACGGCTTTTACATGTCGCTGTGGATTTTCAGCATACTGGCCACTCTCTACGTCGTCCGATTCATGCTCGACATCTACATCACCCAGCGGTTCATGATCGCGTGGCGTATCTGGTTGACCGCTCACCTGACCGACGACTGGCTGGATGGCAAGGCCTACTACCGAGATCTCTTCATCGACAACACGATTGACAATCCTGACCAGCGTATCCAGCAGGACATCGACATCTTCACCGCCAACGCCGGTGGCACTCCGAACAACCCGTCCAACGGCACCGGCGGCACCCTGCTGTTCGGGGCCGTCAACGCGGTCGCGTCGGTGATCTCGTTCGCCGCCATCCTGTGGAACCTGTCCGGAGACCTGACGCTCTTTGGCATCACGTTGCCCCGGGCCATGTTCTGGACCGTGCTGGTGTATGTGCTGATCGCGACAATCGTCGCGTTTTGGCTTGGGCGCCCGCTGATTTGGCTCAGCTTCAACAACGAGAAGCTCAACGCCGCGTTCCGTTATGCACTGGTGCGACTGCGCGACGCCGCCGAAGCGGTCGGCTTCTACCGCGGCGAGCGGGTGGAGCGGTCACAGCTGTGGCGGCGCTTCACCCCGATCATCGACAACTATCGCAAGTTCGTCCGCCGGACCATCATCTTCAACGGCTGGAACTGGTCGGTGTCGCAGGCGATTGTGCCGTTGCCGTGGATCATCCAGGCACCGCGGTTGTTCGCCGGCAAGATCAACTTCGGCGACGTCGGCCAGACCGCAACGGCTTTCGGCAACATTCACGACTCGCTGTCCTTCTTCCGGAACAACTACGACGCGTTCGCGTCGTTCCGCGCGGCCATCATCCGGTTGCACGGGTTGGTCGACGCCAATGCCCAGGGCCGCGCACTGCCCGCGGTGCTGGTCAAACCGAGCCAGGACAAGGCGGTCGAGCTGGCCGGAATCGAGGTGCGCACGCCGGCGGGAGATCAGCTGATCGACTCGCTCGACGTCGAGCTGGACACCGGCGACTCGCTGGTGATCACCGGCCGTTCCGGCGCCGGCAAGACCACGCTGCTGCGCAGTCTGGCCGAACTGTGGCCGTACGCCTCGGGAACGTTGTGCCGCCCGGACGGCGACAACGCGACGATGTTCCTCTCGCAGTTGCCATACGTGCCGCTGGGCAGTCTGCGCGGCGTGGTGTGCTACCCGAACCCGCCGGAATCCATCAGCGACGGCGAGCTGCACGAGGTGCTGACCAAGGTGGCGCTGGCCCCGCTGATCCAACGGCTCGACGAGGAGCAGGACTGGGCCAAGGTGCTCTCGCCGGGTGAGCAGCAGCGTGTTGCATTCGCCCGGATTCTGCTCACCAAGCCGCGCGCGGTGTTCCTCGACGAGGCCACCTCCGCGCTCGACGAGGGGCTGGAATTTGCGCTGTATCAACTACTGCGCAACGAACTTCCGGAGTGCGTCGTGGTCAGCGTCAGCCATCGCCACACCGTCGAGCAGCATCACGAACAGGAGCTGCAGCTGCTCGGCGGCGGCCGTTGGCAGCTCGGACCGGTCGGTCAGCAGCCCGCGACGGTGTAGCGTTACGCGTCCACGCCGTGTTGAGCGGCGTGCGTTCCGGCGCGGCGACCGAAGAATGACCCCTCGCCCAGCTGGGTGCCGCTGGCGTAGCCCTTGCCGTCCTGGGCGATGTTGGACGCACACGCCGCGACCGCGTAGAGGCCGGGCACCGGCGTGCCGTCTTCGCGCAACACCTCACCGTCCACCGACGTGGCCAGCCCGCCCATCGTGAACCCCGAGTACATGGCCCGGCCCAACGAGAGGTCGAAGACAGCCCAGGGTCCATTGTCCTGTGCCGCAAGGTATTCCGGTTGCTTGTGGAAATCCGGGTCCTCCCCCTTGGCCGCGAACTCGTTGTAGCGGTCCAGGGTGGCGGCCAGGTTGCCGCCTGGGATACCCAGCGCGTCCTCCAATTCGGCGATGGTCTCGTAGCCGTCGAGGAATTTGATCAGCGGCATTTCCGGCATCTCGGTGTGCGCCTCGTCGACGATCAGGTAGGCCGTCTGCTCCGGCTGTTCGAGGACGAATGCCGAGGTGCGCGAATGGTAGGAGTCCTCGGTGACGAAGCGCTGGCCGTCCTTGTTGACGATTACGCCGGTCAGCAGAATCGCGGGCGGATACGCCGCCGCGGTGATGAACAAGTCGTCCATGTTCTTGGCGACTCCACCCGCCGAGACGCCCATCCTGATGCCCAGGCCGTCGTCGTTGGGGTTGCCAAGGATGTAGGGCGCCACCGTGCCGTGGTGCTTGGTTTTCCGTTCCTGGGCCAGTGCGGGGGTGTACTCGGCGACCATCTCCGGGTTCATCGCAAAACCACCGGCGGCAATGATGACCGACTTTGCTTTGATCGCACCGGTTTCGGTGAAGTGCTTCCAGGCGACGCCGACCACCGCGCCGTTGTCGTCGATAACGAGGTTGGTCGCCCCGGTCTCGTAGCGCACCTGCACCCCCAAGTCGGCGGCGCGTTTGACCAACAGGTCGATGACTATCGCCGCGCCACCCAACTCACCGGGCACCGGGACCGAATGCCCGCGCGGTGCGGGCTTGGCCTGCTCGCAGAAGGGCCACACTTTTTCGTTGCCCGTGTAGCTCAGACCCTCGGTCCCGGGTGGGACGACTACCTTTCCCGGGTAGTAGCTGCGCTCGAACTGGAAGCCCAGATCCTCCAGCCAATTGAAGTGCTCGACGCTGTCGTCGGAGTACACCCGAATCTTCTCGAGGTCGGGCTCGCGAGAAACCGCGACGAGGTACTTGTACATCTCCTCGGGAGTGTCGTCCTGGCCGGTGGCCTGCTGGACCGCGGTGCCGCCGCCCAGGTAGAAGTGGCCGCCGGCCATGGAGGAGGTTCCGCCGGCTGCGGCGGCGCGCTCGAGGACCAGCACCCGCGCACCGGCGGCCGCCGCACTCACCGCGGCGCAGCCTCCGCCGATGCCGAAGCCGATCACGAGGACGTCGACGTCGTCGGACCACGACGTCACGGTGTCCGCCTTGACCGTTGCTGGAATCTCGGTGCTCATCGGCGCCACTCCTCCTCATTGCTGCGCGCTGCATCGTCGCCGGCGCGGCTCACCCTTGCTCCTGTTTGATGTAGTCGTAAAACGCCCTCATCTCGGGCGAGATGTACGCGATCTCCACAAACGGCACACCCGCCTGAGGCGCTGCGATGTACGCGAATTGGATGCCGCCGGGCATCACGCCCTGCTGCACCACTTCGGCGCCGTGGTTGGCGGCGTCGGCCAGCGCCGCGTCGAATTGCTCGGGGGTTTCGGCCGCCATGCAGAGGTGGTGCAAACCTGGTCCGGCGTCACGAAGAAATTCACTATAGATGTTCTCCCCGCTGACCGGTTCTATGAGCTCCAGCTGCATGTCGCCGAGGTAGCTCAAGGAGATGTGGGCGACGAAGTCGGCCGGCTTGCCGCGGTAGCTGCAGCTGTCCGGAGCAAAGTGCACGTCCGGTATCCGGACCCATTTCCGGACGCCTAACAGGCCGGTGAGAGCCGTTTCGGTGGCGTCCAGGTTTCGGGTGACCCAGGCGATCTGTATCGGTGATTGAACGGGTAGCGTCATCGTTTGGCAGGATAGCCCAGTCTGTCGGCCCCTTGAAAGGTCCGGAAATTCTTTGCCGCAATCCGGCGATCGGTGTCCGGAACAGCCGGGTGAACACGTTCTAATTCGGGCCGGTGTGGTGGGTCAGTGCTGGGCGAGCATGTCCACCAACAGCTCGAGCTGGGTGTTGAAGACGGCTTCCGGGTCGGTCAGGGTGTCGGTGCCGTATTGTCCGAACACCTCGAGGCTGATGGCGCCCACTACCCCGGCCCAGAACAAGAAGCACTTGGCGATGACGGCGTCGTCGCCGGGAAAGCTGAACTGTTGCCGGATCCGGTCGAAATCCGATGACATCGGTTGCGGGACAGTGGTATTGGTCAGCCGGATGTCCCCGGTGGTGATCCCGGCGGCGATGGCATCGAAGATGGCTCCCACTACGCGGGTGCCGACTCCGACGGTGCGTTCCGCGGGCGCGTGATATCCGGGCACCGGGCTGCCGTAGAGCAGAGCCCACTGGGCGGGATGCTCGACGGCCCAGCGGCGCGCCGCCCGGGCGATCGCGACGAGGTCGTGGCTCCACACTTCGTCGGCGGAGTCGCGGGCTCGATCCACCGTGTTCGCCAGGTCGGAGTAGGCGTCGATCAGGAGCAGGGTGAGCAGTTCGTCTCGGCTGGACACGTACCGGTACACCGCCGAGGAGACCATGCCCAGATCGCGGGCGATCGCACGGAGCGACAGCCCGGCCGCGCCGCGATCGACCAGGTGCCGACGGCCCAGCTCGACGATGCGCGCCTCGATCTGTTCCCGCGACTCCTGGCGTTTGCCCACGTCATCAGTGTTACACGAACCGAGAACACCGCTCTTGCTTTTCGGCGAGTGTTGTGTCAGCGTGATCAAGCGTGAGAGCACTGCTCTCCGTTTCTGGGCCGGCCGAGAGGATCCACCATGTCCACCCGCTACGAGGAACCCAACCGTGTCGCCCGCGCCGGTAACACCGTGATCCGCTGGCTCGCCGAACTCGGGGTCAGCATCGCGGGGACCCGGGCGCTGCGCGTCCGCGGGCGCAAATCGGGAAAGGCCCGCTCGGTGGTGATCAACCTGTTGACCATTGACGGCGTGGCCTATCTGGTTTCGCCGCGGGGCAATACCCAATGGGCGCGCAACGTGCGCGCGGCCGGGGTCGTCGAGGTCGGGCCGCGGTGGCGTCGCAAACGCCTGACGGCCACCGAGGTCGAGGATGCGGCCAAGCCCCCGGTGCTGAGGCGCTACCTGGACCGGTGGTACTGGCAGGTCAAGGGCTACGTTGCGGGCCTGACGCCGGACTCCACCGAGGACGAGTTCCGCGCGGGTGCCCCATCAGTACCGGTGTTCGTGCTCGGGTCGCGGTGACGCGCGTCAGCCGCCGTTGAGTTGCCCCGCCATGTCCTGGTGGACCTGCTCGGAAGTGGACCGCCACGACACCGCCGCGGGAAAGTCGCCCCACATGCTGTTGAAGATCCCGACGATCTGCCCCGGACCGGCGGCCGAGGCCAGATACACCGGTCCGCCGGAGTCGCCCGGATGGCTCTGGACGCCGTGGGACATGGTGAACCAGCCGTTGTTCACCGCTTCGACGGTCCCGCAGGTCTCACCGGTGGAGACGCCGAAGTGGCAGACCGCTTGCCCGGGCTGCAGCGCCACGTTAGGGCTCGACACCAGCGGCCGTCCGCCCGGCAGGGTGTTGTTCAGCGCAATGTTGGGGTCCAGCGCGATCACTTCGTAGTCGCTGATGGCCTGGTCGACGGCTACGGTCGAGCCGCTGGGGGTGTCGTCGCGGAAGGTCGCGAGATGGCCGATCGGGTTGCGGTTTCTGTCGGTGACGATGTTTCCGGTGCTGCGGCAATGCCCGGCGGTGTAGGCGATTCTCGCGGCCTGATCGACGTAGCCCAGGGTGCACAGCCGGTTGTCCTGCAGGATCTCCATGCCCGGGGACACCACCACCGGGTCTGCGTGGGCGGTGGCTGCCGGCAAGCCTGAGGTGCAGGCCAAGGCGGCGATCGTCGCAGCCAGTACGCGAAGTGCCATGCGGTACACCATGGACGGACTCCGTTCCGTCAAGGCCGGCTGGTGCTCCGACCACAAGTTGAGATTACGTCGTTACTGTTTCGTCATCGACCTTTTCGCGCTAGCCCGGGCTAGCGTTACAGCGACGTCAGCTACGACGACGTCGCCAACCGAACGGAGTCGTCGGTGACAGCGGCCGGGCGCGGAGTCCAGCCGGGCGGTCCGAATACGTAACCCAGCCGGTCGCGCAACCGGCTCGCCGAGCGCCAGTCGCGCGCGATCGCGACGTATTCGCGCGTCTGCAGCTTCCAGATGTTGAAGGTGTCCACCTGCTTGGTGAGACCGTAATGCGGGCGGAACAGCTCGGCCTGGAAGCTGCCGAACAGGCGGTCCCAGATGATCAGGATGCCGCCGTAGTTTTTGTCGAGGTACACCTTGTCCATGCCGTGGTGCACGCGGTGGTGTGACGGCGTATTGAAAACGAACTCGATCGGTCGCGCGAGCTTACCGATCCGCTCGGTGTGCACCCAATACTGGTAAATCAAACTGATAGAGAAGGCGAAGAACACCATCCAGGGTGGAATCCCCAACAGCGGCAACGGAATCCACATCAGGATCTCGCCGCTGTTGTTCCACTTCTGCCGAAGGGCGGTCGCGAAGTTGAAGTATTGGCTGGAGTGGTGGGCCTGGTGAGTGGCCCAGATCAGCCGCACCCGGTGGGCGATTCGGTGGTAGGCGTAGTACAGCAGGTCGACGCCGAGGATCGCGATCACCCAGGTGTACCACTGGTCTGCCCGCAGGTGCCACGGCGCCAGGTAGGCATAGATCGCGGCATACCCGAACAGGGCCAAGCTCTTCCAGCCGGCGGTAGTGGCGATCGAAACCAGCCCCATCGAGATGCTGGCCCACGAATCGCGGTTCAAATACGCTCCGGACGCCGGCCGGGGATCCCCGTCGGCGGCCACCAGCCGGTCGAGCTTGCGCGCCGCGGTCCACTCGAGAATCAGCAGCAGCAGGAAGAACGGAATCGCGAACAGCACCGGGTCCCGCAGCTGCGGGGGCAGCACGGCCAAAAACCCGGTAATCGCACTCACCCAGACAGGTTACGACCTCGCGCACCGTGGTCATCAGCCGATCTGTTGCACCGGCCGCCGGACAGTCCAGACTGTGGCTGATGGCAGACAAGGCGGCGGTGCTGATCATCGGCTCCGGATTCGCGGGATTGTGGGCAGCGTTGGGCGCTGCCCGGCGACTCGACGAGCTCGCGGTTCCGGCGGGGACCGTCGATGTCACCGTGCTCAGCGCTACGCCGTTCCACGACATCCGGGTCCGCAACTACGAGGCCGACTTGAGTGCCTGCCACCTCCCGCTGGCCGAGCTCCTGGACCCCGTCGGGGTGGCCCACGTCGTGACGGAGGTGACCGCGATCGACGCCGGCGCGCGCACTGTCGGCACGGCCGATGGTGCGACGTACGGTTACGACCGGCTGGTGCTGGCCTCGGGTAGCCGGGTGCTCAAACCCGCGGTGCCGGGGCTGCGGGAGTTCGGTTTTGACGTCGACACCTATGCCGGCGCGGTCGCGCTGCAACGGCATCTGCAACGGCTCGCCGACGATCCGCCGGCGGCGGCGGCGACGGTCGTTGTGGTCGGCGCCGGACTGACCGGCATCGAGACGGCATGCGAGCTGCCGAACCGGTTGCGCGCGCTGTTCCCCGGGCATCCCCGGGTGATTCTCGTCGACCGAAATCCACTGGTCGGATCCGATATGGGGGCTGCGGCGCGGCCGATAATAGAAAAAGCGCTGTCGGACAACGGGATCCAGACGAGGACTGGGGTCGGTGTCGATGCGGTCAGCTCTAACGGTGTGACCCTGTCCTCCGGTGAGCAGCTGGCGGCGGCCACGGTGGTGTGGTGCGCCGGGATGAGGGCGAGCTCGCTGACCGAGCAGTTGCCGGTCGAGCGCGACAGCTCGGGCCGGGTGCCCGTCGATGACTATCTGCGGGTGATCGGGGTCGGGTCGGTCTTCGCCGCGGGTGATGTGGCGGCAGCCCGCATGGATGACGAGCACCTGTCGGTGATGTCGTGTCAGCATGGGCGGCCGATGGGTCGTTATGCCGGCTACAACGTCATCAGCGATCTGTGCGGCGAGCCGATGCTTGCCCTTCGAATCCCTTGGTATGTAACGGTTCTCGATCTTGGACCGGCTGGCGCCGTCTACACCGAGGGGTGGGGCCGCGTGGTTGTCGCCACGGGCGCGGACGCCAAGGAGACCAAGCGGACCATCAATTCCAAGCGGATCTATCCCCCATCGACCGGCATCCGTGCCGACCTGTTGGCCGCGGCCGCACCGGACTTGCAGGCGCGGCCGTAGCTGTCAGTCGGCCTGGGCTTCGTCGCCGGCGTACCACTGCACCGCGCGAACTCCGGGCTGCAGGGATAGCTCGGCGACTAAACGCTCGAGCTTGGCCGGTGTATGACCATCCACGAGAAGGTGTGCGGTCAAGGTGATCTCGTCGTCGTCGGAGTGCCCGGTGTGGATGCCGCGCAGCGTCAGGTCGTTGCTGCTGGCGTGCTGGACCAGCTGCGCCCGGGCGTACTTCTCGGATTTCGGGCGACAGATCGCCTGCACCAGAAAGGGTTGGCGGCCTTCGTCTTCCTCGGCGTCGTTGTCATGGTCGATGACTCGCCCCAGTGGGCGGCCCACCACGTGGATGGTGATGACGGCCAGAGTGGCGATCAACGTGAACACCAAGTTCCCGGAGGCGGCCAGCACACCTATCGCCGCGGAGCACCACAAGGTGGCGGCGGTGTTGAGGCCCCGGACGTTGACACCCTCGCGCAGGATCACCCCGCCGCCGAGGAAGCCGATACCGGACACCACATAGGACGCGACCCTGGTGGGGCTGCTGTCCGGGGTGGCGACCGCATACAGCACGAACAGGGTCGCACCCGCAGCCACCAGCGCGTTGGTCCGCAGACCGGCCCGGCGTGCCCGCCACTGCCGTTCGATCCCGATCAGGGCGCCACACCCCACCCCGACGCCCAGCCGGAGCGCGAAATCGGCGACGCTCAACGTCTGCGACATACCGGACTCCTTCCCCCGACGGCATTTCCCAATGCGATGCGGCGGAGTTAACCACTACCGGGTAAACGGCAGATGGATTCCAGCCTGACCTGTTGCGCTCCTGACGCCCGGGCGTAACCCGTTGCGCCGGGCAGACTTCCGTCTACCGCGTCGCTACCCTGCCGAGGCCGGTTTGTTTGCGAGCCGCTGCGGGCAGTAGTACTTCGCCGCTATTCCCACGAACACGGTGGCGTGGTCCGTCGTCAGTCCGGGGTTATTGCGCTGCAGGTTCTGAATCAGTTCCGGCCCGGATTTGCCGGCGCCCATCAAGCCGCACACCGCCTTTCCGAATGCGACGGCCTGACCCGAGTCGGTATAGGTGATACCAGCGCCGCGTACCGTCGCAAGGAAGCCGGCGTCGTCGGAGCCGCCGTCCGGAGCGCCGTACGCGGGCGCGGCCAAGCCGATCATCGCGGCAACACCGAATAGCGCGAGCAGTGGTCGCATGGGGAACCGGCTCTCGCTCACGCCTTCGAAAGTTGGTGCGGGCAATAGAATTTCGCCGAGATCAGCGCGAAATTCGATGCCATCTCCATGTCCATCCCGGGATTGCGGCTCTTGACGTCGTGGAGCAACTCCAAATTGTCCTCTCCGTTGTTCAGGCAGGAACACACCGCCCTGCCGGCCGCGACGGCAGCACCCTCGCTGGAAAAGCTGAATCCGGCCTGGCGCAGAGCAGCAATGAAACCCGCGTCGTCGCCGTTGGGCTCCGGAATCGGATCCGCGTACGCCGGCGCCGCAAAGCCGATCATCGCGGCAACGCCAAGTGCTGTCAGTAACCGTTTCATGTCACTTGTCCCCTACCCTAATTGCGCTTCTTCGGAAGGAACGACCTTGGACTTGCCCTTCTTCAGATGCACCGCGTGGATACCCGGCTTCTTGGCCAGCTGCTCGAGCAGTGCGTCGAGGCCTTTCTCGTCGACGTCGTGATGCTGCACTGTTTCGGGCCTCTCCGAAATCTGTGCCACCAAACGTTTCAGGTGCTCCGGCGAATTCTTGTCCTTGAGGTCTTTGAGTGGTTTCATCCGGTCGCGGACGCTGGCATTGACCACGGTCGGACCTCCAGCGCCCATCGCGCTGCCCAGCATCCCGGCCATCCCCAGTGAACTGAACAAACTGCCCTCACCGAGGGCAGCCGCCGGGATCGCCTCGGGGCCCGCGGCAGTCAGGGCGGCGGCCACCGTCCTGATTGCCGGGGTGGCCGAGGCCCAGCTGGGTGGGACCGTCAACGATCCGACCAACGTGCCACGTGCGAAACCGGCCGTCGGGCTGATGGAGTCGAACAGTGTGCCCCGGCTGAAGCCCAACGCGCCCAGACCGGCCCCCAGCGCATCTTTCGGCAGCGCGCCGTAGGCCGCCGGTGGGGCGAACTTGAGCCACTGCGACACGGGGAAGTTGATCAGCAGTCCAATGTCGTTGTACTGGGTGGTGAGGCCAAGCGGGATCTTCAAGGCGTTGTAGAACTGCGTGTAAAAGTTCGCCCCGCCTGGAACGGTATTCAGCAGGTTCGTCCAGAAGTTCTGGTAGTCCGTGGCCAGCTGCGCGAGCCACGCCAGCGGACCGGTGTAGCCGCTGGGCGTGGTGGCTGCAGCGGCCACCGCATTCGCCGCGTTCCCGGCGCCGGCACTGGATGACGAGGTGACCGCGGCCGCCTGCATGGTCGTGGCCGCCTCATTGGTGGTCTGCGGCGCCGGGCTGAATTCCTCCAGATTGTTGGACGCCGTCGCAGAAGAGGCGAAGTACGTATCCATCGCTTCGCCGTCCTGGGCCCACATTTCGCCGTACTGCGCCTCGGTGGCAGCAATCGCCCCGGTGTTCTGCCCGAAGAGGTTCGTGGCCATCAGCTCCGCGAGCAGTTCACGGTTGGCCGCAATCAAGGGAGGCGGCACGTGGGCGGCGAAGGCCGTCTCATATGCGGCGGCGGCCTGCGTCGCTTGCGCCGCGGTTTGGGCGGCTTGCGCCGCGGTTTGTTGCATCCAGTTGACGTAAGGAGTCGCGGCGGCTGCCATGGCAAGCGATGACGGGCCCACCCAGGGCCCGGTGGTCAGATTCGAGATCACCGACGAGTATGAGGTCGCGATCGACTGCAATTCGGCAGCCAGGTTCTCCCAGGCCGTCGCTGCCGTCACCAATGACTCCGCTCCCGGACCGGCGTACATCCGGCCCGAGTTGAACTCCGGTGGAAAGGCTCCGTAAAACATGTCGTTACCCCTTACTTGACGGCGCGATTCGGGTGGACCATGCCGGGTGGCTGTGCGTCGTGTTCATCGCGATCAGTCCTCCAGAGCCGGTATGACGATGATGGTGGCGGCGGCGGGGTCGGCCTCGGCCACCAGACCACCGAGCGCGGATGCCGTGGCGGCATTCCCGCTCACCGTGTGGGTCGCGGTGGCGGCGACGGCGCGGCCAGCCAGGCTGGACAGCGCCATCTGGCTGAAAACGCCTTCTTCGCCGATCAGCGAGGCGGCCGGCGCGGCAGCCAAATTGGTGGGCAATGACTGCGCGAGCATTCGGATGTTCGGCGCGGCTTCGGTCCAGCCCTGCGGTACCGACATGCTTCCGACCAGGGCTGACTTACCCATCGACCCGCTGACCTGAGCTTCGCTGACGGCGGAGCTGAGCATGGGCCGCACGGCGGCGCCCCTCGTCAACGGCTCCAATTGACCTGAGATGAATTTCGGCCCGGCCAGATAGGCCTGGGCGGCCTGACCGTTTTGTGCCCATGCGTACGTCTGTCCGAAGGAGAGGAATGGACCGCCGGGGATGGTGCTCCACGACTGGGGTGAGAAGACACCGGTGATAGCGCCCCAGATGGTGTTCCAGTTGCTCACCGCCGGCGGCACGGTCAATCCTGTCGACGGGGTCGCCGCCGCGGCCGCGGGTGTCGATGCGGCCTGGGTGAGTTGTAGGGCCGTATTGGTGCCCGAGGTAGAGCTCGACTGAACCAGTGCGGCCGTCTGCATCCCCGTCCCGGAGTCGTTCGTGGTCTGCGGCGGCTCGGCGAACGGCTGCAACCGTGACGCCGTCGCCGACGACCCGGCATAGCCGTACATCGCGGCGGCGTCCTGCGCCCACATCTCCATGTACTGGGCTTCGGTGGCCGCGATCGCCGGCGTGTTCTGTCCCAAGATGTTGGTCGCGATCAACGTCGCAAGCAGGGAGCGGTTGGCCGCGATGACAGGCGGCGGCACCGTCGCCGCGAAGGCCGCCTCGTACGCGCCCGCAGCAAGTTTGGCCTGGATGCCCGCCTGCTCTGCCTGGGCCCCCGTCGCGCTCATCCATTGCACATACGGTGCGGCGGCGGCGGCCATCGCGATCGAGGAGGGGCCGGTCCACGGTCCGACGGTGAGGCTCTGGATCGTCGAGCCATACTGCGCCGCCGTGGAGAACAGCTCCGCGGCTAACTCGTCCCAGGCGGCGGCGGCGGCCAACATCGGCCCCGATCCCGCACCAACGTACATTCGACCGGAGTTGATCTCCGGTGGTAACGCCCCGAAGTCCAACATTTTTACCTCCGCTCCCTCATTTGGCCGCTATGGTAGGCCCGGTTTCGCGGCCCTCGCCGCAAACGCGCCGCAGCTCTAATGAAATACATCGAATCCGCGCTGTATGACACGTGTTTAACGACAACATGTTCGTAACTCTCTCGGCTAAAATTCTCTCGGGTTCTCGTCCGGTCGTGATTCGCCACAAGGGCTCGATGTTGCGGATATTATCGGCAAAAATCATGCGCGGCACGTACCCTACCGGTAATCGCGCTGTAAAAAAGAAATGTCACAGCGTGGAGCGCCAGTGTGAGAACATCGAAGTGATGTAGCTAACATGTGTAGTGGAGTAATCCCATTATAAATGGTATGAAATCACTATTTAGCGAATGCTGACAGCACTGCCTGGGATATCCAGATTTCGGTAAATACCGCGCCGGAGTGACACCATCGCAATCGCGCTTCCGTTATCCGATACTACTGTAACCGACTCTATAGTGACTTACTTCATCCTTTCATTCTGTACATCCAGAAACTAAATTGTGTGTAACGTGAAAGTGCATCAGTAATTCGGGCTGCGCGCCGAATTTGGGAGTCGTTAGAAATACGAGCTGAAATTATCCTAGAACGGCATCCGGCAGCGAATTATGGATACCATGAAATGGTCGCTGGCATTAGGGATTGTAGGCCTACAGGATTCGTGCGGCGCCAAAAGTCCCCTGCGGCAAGCGCATCGCCGGTGCCGGGCTAGGGCTCGGCCGCGCAGGAGGCGACCTGGGCGCGGATCGACGCGCGATGTCCAACGGCAGCGCCGAATTGGCAGGCAATGGTCATATGCAGCTCCCCTACATTTCACCCAACATAAACACGTAGAACTGCTACGACGCTTATTGAGATCTGAAGGTTTGCTGTGAGGGCGAGAGGGGCGAGAGGGCGAGGTCAGCCGCCTCCGCCGCCTCCGCCGCCGCCGGCCGGTCCGGGGTAGGTGCCGGCGCCACGGGGGTCGTTGCCGCCGCTGTCGGTAGAGAGACGCTCCGGGCAGTAGGCCATGGCGGCCGCTTTGGCGAACTGGGCGGCCTTAGTCATGGTGAATGCCGGGTTGAGATCGCGGATGTCGCGGATGATGTCGAGTTCCGAGGTCCCGGAGTTGGCCAGGTCGCAGACCTTTTGGCCGGCTTTGATGGCGTGCCCCGGGTCGTGATAGGTGATGCCCGCGTTGTTGAGCGCGGCGAGGAAGGCGTCGTCAGCCGGATCGGCGTGTGCCGGTGCGGCGAGGCCGATCAGGGTGACGACGCTTGCCAGAAACGATAGGGCCTTCATATGTCGTTAACCGGCGGCGGGCGGACGTCCGATGACGCGGGGCCGGAACCCGTAGATCGGGTCGGCGAACTCATCCTCGTGCGCACCCGGAATACCGGCCAGCGGCACCCCGGGCATCCCCACTGCCCCGGCTTCTTCCATCACCATCGGGGTGGCGGCGCCGAAGCTGTGGTACGCCCCGGCTCCGACCTGAGTCGTGGCCGCAACCGTGCTGACGGTTGCTCCGCTGCCGGCCCAGGTCGGCGGGACCGACAGCGCCCCAACCAGACTCGCCTGTCCTACCGCCGCGGTGGCGGCGGCGCCCGGCAGGCTTGTCGTCGAGGACACAGCAGCCGCGCCACCAAGGCCGGCGGCCAGATCCTCCAGGCCCGAGGTGGTCGCGCCTTGTACGGCGCTGTTCGCGGCCGCGGTGGCGGCGGGATCGATGATCGTGGTCGGGTTCAGAATGCCGTTGGTGGTGAAGGCGTTCGACAGGCCGGACACGCTGTTGTTGTTGAGGAACGCACCCAGCAGATTCGGGTTTGAGTTGCTGAAGATGTTCAGCAGACCGGAAAGTCCCGTGGTGTCCGAGCCCGAGCCGGGCGTGAAGATGCTGTCCCCCGCGCCGGCGGCCAGCGGGGCGGCGAGGGCATTGGCGTTGTTCACCGCGTCGGCCTGCACGACCGTGGCATCCGGGGTGGTATCGGACTGCGGGTCGCTGAACGGCGTCATCTCAGTGGCGGCCCGCGAGGCGGTGGTGTAGCTGGTCATCGCGGCGGCATCCTGCGCCCACATTTCGCCGTACTGGGCCTCGGTGGTCGCGATCGCCCCGCTGTTTTGGCCAATGATGTTGGTAGCCACCAGGTTCGCCAGCAGCGTGCGGTTGGCGGTCACCAGTGGCGGAGGTACGGTTGCCGCGAACGCGGCCTCGTATGCGGCAGCGGCGGCGTTGGCCTGCGCGCCGGCCTGCTCGGCCTGCGCGGCAGTAGTATTCATCCACTCCAGATACGGCTGCAGCGCGGCCGCCATCTTCGCCGACGCCGGCCCCAGCCAGCCCTCGCTGATCAGCGACTTGATCACCGCTTCGTAATTGCTTGCTGCCGAACGCATCTCAGCAGCGATCGCGTTCCATGCCGCCGCGGCGGCCAGCATCGACCCGGACCCAGGTCCGGCGTACATCTTGGCCGAGTTGACTTCCGGCGGTAACGCCCCAAAGTTCAGCATGACATCTCCTCCTGAAGTCTCTTATCCGGCGGCTGGCGGACGCGGCATGACGACGGGCCGAAACCCGTACCTGGGAATGGCGCGACGCAACCTCTTGCCGGTGCCCCCCAGCGGCCCGGCAACACCGCCCGGCCCTCCCGCGGCCGGCGTCCCGGCGGATCCGATGTCACTGAGGCCGGTGACCGGCGCCGGCCCCTGCGCGGCACTGATCGTCGCGGCGTTGCTCCAACTGGGCGGCACCGACATCGAACCGATCAGATGTGCGTTACCGACTCCCGCCGACGCGCCACCCATGCTCACCGACCCCACCGAGTTGGCGGTCAGGCTGGTGGTGGCGGCCTCCGCCCCGGCGCTGAAGTCGTCCAAACCGCCCAGCGTCGTGGCCGTCGTCTGCAGGAAGTTGAAGCCCTCGACCGTTCCAATGATGGATTGCGGGTTGAACGGGCCGCCGGCGAGCGAACCGTTCAGGATCGAGTTGGCGAAGAAGTTACTGCTCAAGAACTGGCCAGCGGCGGTGTTGTTCGTGTTGCCGAAGAATTGGGTGAGGTAATCGTAGAGCGATCCCGGCGCCTGCGGAGCGGCCAGGGCGTTGACGTCATTGGTAGACAAGGGATTACCCGACAACAGCGACTGCGCATTCCCGGTCGCTGAGTTCAACGCCTGAGAGACCGCCTCGTTTTGCCCGGTTGCCGCGTCAGGAGTGGTGTTCGTCTGCGGCGAGGTGAACGGTGTCATCTGCGCCGCGGCGTTCGAGGCGGTAGCGTAGCCGTTCATCGCCCCGGCGTCTTGGGCCCACATCTCCATGTACTGGGCTTCGGTGGCCGCGATCGCCGGGGTGTTCTGCCCGAAGATGTTGGAGGCCACCAGGTTCGCCAGCAAAGTACGGTTGGCCGCAACGACCGGCGGGGGTACCGTCGCGGCGTACGCGGCCTCGAAAGCGGTGGCGGCCGCGTTAGCCTGCATACCCGTCTGCTCGGCCTGGGTGGCAGTGGCGTTGAGCCACGCCAGATACTGCGCGGCCGCGGCCAACATCGACGCCGACGACGGACCGATCCAGCCCGCGCTACTCAGTTCCCGTATCACTGACTCGTAATCGGTTGCTGCGGAACGCATTTCAGCGGCCAGTGCATTCCATGCGGCGGCAGCACCAAGCAACGGCCCCGACCCGGGGCCAGAATACATTCTGGCCGAATTGACTTCCGGCGGTAACGCCGCAAAATCCAGCATGGTTCCCCCTCGGCGCTTAACAGGTGGCCGTTACGGTGGCTGCCTTGGTAGCCGCACACGAACCGGCAGTGGTCTGCACGTTGTCAGAGGTCATCGGAGTTCTCCTCAGGAATAAGGGTGAGCCGGAGGCGCGACCCTTGCCAGGACGTACACCGATTGCGCAACGTGGGTAGGCGACTCGGTGCAAGCCGACAGGCAAGCGCGAGGCCTTGGTCGGCTCGAACGAAACGTCGTCGATCGAGAATCAGGACTATCACCGGGATTAATTTCGTTCTCACCTCCTTGCGGCCTGGGCACACCGAGATGCCTTTATTCTGCACGAAGGGATGGGGACACAGGCGCGTTCGCCAGATCCGGCACCCCTCTCATCAGAGCTTCGGCACCACACTGCGTATCCGGCCAAAGCCAGAAGCCACTTGGGCTCAACCCTTAAGCCGGGAAGAGCTGTCCTGACCCTGGGCGTCTTTCGACGTTTGAGGTCAGTGGCCTATATCCGTAATGGAAGCCTCACCTAACGAGGTGCTTGCACAGGCCATCGTGGCATTCGAGACAGAGTGAGTCAAGCTTGCTGCGAGGCGTTCGCAACAATTCACTGCATCGCCATGCCGAATCCATTCGGCGGCCCCGCCGACGTGTTACGGCAGGTAGTGAAAGGTGATTTTCAGCTCGACTTCTTCTCGGCGACTGCCGCGCTGAGGCCCTCGAGCAGATCATCACCGGTGAGTTCCTTGAACCGCAGCAGCTGAAGCTCGCTGAATTCGGTGGTGTCGCTGGCCAGTACCGCGTCGAGGTCTTCGTCGTCGAGGCGAAAGCTCCGGTGGTCGCGGGCCTTTTCCACCACGTTTCGCACGAAGCCGGCATTACCGAGTGTGTCGATACCGCGGATCAGGTCCCCGTCTTCGGAGTAGCTCTCGTCGGCGTAGAACTTGGCGTACGACGGCCGCAGGGCCTCGGCTGCTTCCTCGGTGATGACGTCTTCGTTCTCCTGGCCCATCAGGCGGGTCAACGCGACCAGCTCGTCCGGCGTGTAACTGAAGAACTCGATTACGGTCGAAAAGCGCCGCCGCAGACCCTGGTTCACGTCGAGCATCTTGTCCATTGCCTTGGCGTAGCCGGCGCCGAAGACCACCAGATCGTCGCGATGGTTCTCCATGTACAGCAGCAGGGTGTTGATGATCGCGTTGCCGTACGGGTCGCCCTGTTGGTAGCCCTTCTCGTGCAGAGTGTGCATCTCGTCGAAGAAGACCGCTCCGCCCAGGGCCTCCTCGAGCATCTCCTCGGTGTTCTTCTCCGCGTCGGCCATGTAGCGGCCCAGCAGCTTGGTGCGGCTGGTTTCCACCACCACGGGCTTGCGCAGCACCGTCAACCCGCACAGTTGCTTGCTGAAGGCACGAGCGACCGAGGTCTTTCCCGTTCCGGGCGGGCCCAGCAACAAGGTGTGGCGCGAGGTGACCGGCACCGGAAGACCCATCTTCGCGCGGGCCAGGTTCACCTTGGTCGTGGACTTGATGAGTTTGATTTCGCGCTTGGCTCGCTCCATGCCCAGCATGGCGTTGAGCTCCTCGTCGCCCTCTTCCAGGTACTTGGCCGCCGTCTCGGCTTGCTTGGCCGCCTCGGTCTGCGCGCGCGTCGGTGCGCTGTCCGGATCCCACGGGTCGGTGCGTGCCTCGATCGTTTCCGGATCGGTCAGCACCAACTGGTAGTTGGGGTTGTCGAGGGCTTCGCGGGCGGGGCCGAACTTGGGGTCGCGGGAGTACACCCGGCGCAGCACCTCGACGGCTTCTTCTTCGCGTCCGAGGTGCCGCAGGCACATGCCCTGGGTGTACAGCGCGACGTTGGCCGCTCCGGGTACCCGATCCGCCTCGATGGCGTCTTGGCTGCGCCGCACCGCCTCCTCGAAGACGCCGAGCGACGCCAGCGCCGTGGTGGCCATCGCCGCGCCGGCCGCCTTCAATTCGGGGTTACGCCAGATCTTTCCCTCGGGGAACTGCGCGAGGACATCCGGCCATCGGCCGGCACGGAAGTAAAGGATTCCCCGCACGTAGGCGATCAGCTCTTCGTCGATGGGTTGGCGGGGCTCGACGCGGTCGAGCAGTTCGGCGGCTTCCTCGTAGCGCTTTGCCTCCGCGAGCACCGCGGCGTACGCGCACGCGAGCGACTCGACGCTGAGCACCGCCAGCCGCAGAAACAGCCCGTCGGAGACGTCCGGATGAAACTGCATTTCCGAGACGCCGAGCCGACGGGTCTCCCAGCCGAACGTGCCTACCGCCGCCCAGGCTCCGGCGATCACTTCGATGCTCTGGTCACCGGCCAACAGCCGTGCCAGCCAGGCGTCGCACATCGCCGGGTCGAGCGTGGTGGCCGTGGTGAACATCCGCAGCGCCACTTGCGGGTTGTGGCTGGGCTGGAGACCGTTGACGGAGATTCCCGACGCCAACAGGCCGGCAACCATTGCGTTGCGGGCGTCCTCCGCCGTCGCTTGCGGGCGGCTCATTGACCTGCGAGCAAGCGCTCAGCGTCCTCCCGCACCTGGCCCACCTGAAGCACTAAGTCGTCGTCGGGGAGCAGTCCCCGGGTGGGCACGACCAGCAGTGGGCGAGTCGTCGGAGCAGGCAGGCTAGCGCGCACTGCGGCCAGCTGGCGACCGGTGAGCCGGTTGAGTCCTGACGACACTCCCCTGGGCAATCGGCTGTCGCTGTGGTAGCGCACCCAACCGGAGACCTCGGGGTGGCCGTCGTCGGCGGTGAGCTGAATGGTCACCACGGTCGCCTCGGCGTCGGGCAGCCACAGCTCCTCCAGCGTCTCGGTGGTGATGTCCGACGGCGTCAACCAGAAGCTGGTCGCGAACCCGTTGAAGTGCTTCAGGTAACGCCAGCCGGGGCGGCTCCAGGTCGGCTCCAGGTCCGCCAGCACGGCGCTGTCGACCTCGGCGATCTCCTCGGAGGTCAGCGGCCGGGGCGTGCAACCAGGCGCGTCCAGATCCTGGACCAGCCGCTCGGTGGCCGCGACCAGTGTGGAAGCCAGCGAATCGCGGGCCGCGACCGCAGCGACGTTGGACTGCGGATTCATCCGCAGCACCAGCCAGGTACGGCGCACGTACGAGGCGGGCTGATCGCTGACCAGTCCCCACTCCTCGGGGCCCAACTTGTCGAGCTTGGACAACTCGGCGGCGTTACCGCCGCGGCGCATCTGCACCGACACGATGTCGATGCCGTCCAGGATGACGTCGAACTGGCGCAGCCCCGCGGCAACCGATCGCACCAGCAGGCTGGCCGGCGGTGCGCTCTTCTGGCGGTGGTGGCGCGATGTCGCGTCGTCGTCGCCGTCCAGCGCGATCACCGTGACCAGTCGGCCGTCGTACTCGCGCACCCCGACCTTGTCGCGCCCGTACCGGCGTTGGTAGTCAAGCGCCGGCGTGCAACCGGCGGCCAGCGTGGTGCCCGGATCGGCGGACCAGTCCCAGAGCCAACCGGCCAGGCCGGAGGTCACCGTCAGGCCGTGATGGGTGACCAGCGACAGCAACGCGATGATCACCGACAGGCCGACACCCACCCACCAGGCGATGTGGTACTTGCCCTGCCACGACTCGGGGCAGTGGCTGGCGATCAACAGGATTCCGACGACGACCAAGAACACGACCGTGACCCGCGCCCACGACAAAGACAACCCAAACCTGCGCTGAGCCTTCATTGCTGTTACTGCTCCGCCCTTATTGTTGCTGCCTACGACGCTTCATCAACGTCGCGATACCGAATACGGCGCCGCCGATCAGCAGTGCGCCGGTCAATCCCCCGGCCGCCACCCACACCGGCAGCATGTCGCGATGCGGAGGCGCCTTCGGCACGTTCAACGGTATCGACAGTTGCTGCGGCGGCTTGAGCGGGCCATCGGGAATGTCCCAGGTCAGTGCCGCCACCGGGTCGACGACACCGTAACCGAGCTGGTTGTCGACGCCGCGGGCCGGTGCACGCGCGGAGCGCTCCAACCGGTTGATCACCTGATACGCCGACAACTGCGGGTACTTGGCGCGCACGAGTGCGGCCACGCCGGAGACGATCGCGGCCGAGAAGCTGGTGCCGCTGGGGACCAGCAGCGAGTTGTCCGGTCCGTCGATCGCGTTGATCAGGCCGTCGTCGCGCGGTGAGAGCCCGATGACGTCGCTTCCGGGCGCCGCGATCCCCACCCACGGTCCAGCCACGCTCGACGGGCCCTGCCCATTGCTGCCCTGGGTCTGTGGGTGGCCCTCGGAATCCACCGCGCCGACGGTCAAGACGTAGTCGCTGAACCAGGAGGGTGTCACCACGGTGGTGACGGCGTTCCAGTCGCGGGGGTCTTTGGGCTTCAGCGGATCGAAGATCGGGTTCTGTTTGCAGTCCTTCTTGCTGGTGTCGCCGGCGGCGGCGACGATGACGGCGTTGCGGTCGACCGCGGCGTAGCGAACAGCCGCTCCCAGCGCCCGCTGGTCGATGATGTTGCGCGCACTCATGCAGGTCACGTCGGAGATGTTGATCACCGAGGCCCCCATGTTGGCGGCGTGCACGATGGCCCGTGCCATTGTCTCGACGCCGGAGATCTTCGCCGAGGTCTGCGGGTCCTCGTCGCCGGTGTAGGCGTCCTTGAGGCCGAAAGCCTGGCTGGACTGGCGGATCGCGATGATGTCGACATCGGGGGCGATGCCGCTATAGGCATCGGGACCCGCGGACCCGGGCGGTGGTGGCGGCGGCGGCGGCGGTGCGGGCGTCGGCGTGGGCGCCAGCGGGTGCGGATTGCCGACATGAATCGTCTGCCCGCCACCGGTGTATGCCGGGATCGTCACCGTGCCGCCGCCGTGGTTGGCGGCACCCGGAGCCGCCGGCGCGGGTGGCGGCCCCGGCGGTGCTCCCTGCGGAGCCTGCGACGGTGAGGCCGGCGCCTGTGCCGGTGCCGGCGCCGGCGCGGCGGGCGGGGGCTCCGACGGCGGTGGCTGCGGCATCCACGGTGGCGGCGGCGGGCCCTCGGAGGGCGGCGTGGCCGGAACCATGGTCACGGTCTGCGGTAACGGAGACAGGGTCACCGTCTGTGGCGGTGGCGCTTTCGGCGGCGCCTCGGTGGTCGGAATCGTCACCGGCTTGCGCGGTCCCGCCACCGGCGGCGGTGCCGCGCCGTTTGCCTGTGCCGCGCCGATCATCGACGCCACGATGGTGCCGTGGGCGTCGCAGTCGGACAGCCCGTCACCGCCCATGATGTAGTCCCCGCCGGGGATCAGGTGCGGGAACCTGGGGTGCGGGGTCACGCCGGTGTCGATGACGGCGACCTTGATGCCGGCGCCGCGGCCGAACTGCCATGCCTCCTGCATGTTCAGCATGTCCATGTACTTGGGCTGCAGCTTGAAATCGGTGCCGGGCAGTACCCCGACCTCGGTGCAGTACGAGTTCTGCTTCATCGGCGCCGGCGGGCCCGGCGGACCGTCCGGCGGCACCGCCGCCGGGTCGATCGTCGGCGGGTTTATCGCATACGCGGGCGGTAACCCGGCTAGTGAACCCGATGTGAGCAGGAGTGCGGCGATCGCCGCACGGGATGCGCGCCTACGCCACACCTTGCCGTTACCGGTACCGGATTGCTGCATAGACATTCATCAACCACAACGCCAGCGGGAAGATCGGCATCAGGCAGACGTATTCGATCCATTCCACGAACTTGCGGAACAGGGGGCTGTAGATGCTGTTCGGCACGACCGCCGCGGACACCAGTCCCGCCGCGGGCAGCAGCACCAGGATCCCCACGCAGACAGAGACCGACAGCGGTGACTGCAGTTCCAGGGCGTACCGCACCACGACCGTCGCGACGATCATCACCGACGTGCCGGCCAGGGTGATCGCCTGCAGGCGATCCACGTAGGAGCGGCCGCGCAGCATCAGGAAGCCAGCACTGAAGCCGGCCAGCAGCAGCGGCAGCCACCGCTCCCCGGTGTGCGGGTCCGCCAGCCCCGCCAGCGAGACCACCATCAGGACGCCGAAGCCGAGCAGCAGTCCGGACAGGAACGATCGGGCACGTTCGGCCTGCAGCAGCACGTCGCGCACCGACGCGGGTCCCTCGAGGACCGGCGGGCCGCCGCCGGTGCGGGTCACGGTGGTGGGCAGATCGGGCCTGGCTTCGAAGACCCAGCGGCTGGTGGCCGAGGGGAACACCGGCAACCGGATACCGGAGAGCCGTCGCGCCATGGCCGGCGCGCACTGGTAGCCGATCACGGAGACCAGCACGATGGTCGTCAGCATCGTCACGGCGCTGGTCATGGCGACCATTCGAGCCAGGGCGGCGATGGTCGTCAGCGAGCTGACGGTGATGATCGCGGTGTACAACCCCAGCCTGCGTCCGGTGAACCGGAGAGCCAGTATCGAGGCAATGGTGAGGACGCCGAAGCCCAGCACCGCGTGCGGAGATCCGACACCGCCCGGTGGTGCCCCGGCCGCGGCGATCGCCAGCGGCGCCAGGCTGCTTACCAACATGATGTCGGCAATGCGCCGATCGGCCTGCGTCTGGGCGCGCATCAGCAGCATCATCGAAACGCCCAGGACGACCGCAGCGATGACCGCGGCGTAAATCGTGGTCAGCCACGAGTTGTGGTGCCAGCGCCACCAGCCCAGCAGGGTCGCGGCGAGCAAAA
Organism: Mycobacterium sp. pR1184; assembly: GCF_041287235.1. Classification (NCBI taxonomy): domain Bacteria; kingdom Bacillati; phylum Actinomycetota; class Actinomycetes; order Mycobacteriales; family Mycobacteriaceae; genus Mycobacterium; species Mycobacterium sp. pR1184. The sequence goes on from NZ_JBGGKR010000009.1 coordinate 255,558, forward strand.
CGCCGCCGGACACCATCGCGGCGCCGACCTGCACGGCGACGACCGGGTCGATCGCGGCGAACCGCTTGCTCAGGTTCTGCGAGACGGCAGTCGAGATGTGCTCGATGACCTGCGAGCGCTTTTCGGTGTCGGGCACGAACCGGATCCACAACCGGTCGCCGTCGAGCACGTCCTGCTCGGACAGCGACTGGGTGGCGCGCAACGGCGAGCCGTCAACCAGGCACAGCGCCCACTTGCCGCGACCCGTCGCCTCCAGCGGAGTCTCGCCGAGCTCGCGCAGGCGGCTGTTGACCACCTTCAACAGCGGGTCGGTCATCACCGACACCGGGGCGTTGGCGTCCAACAGGACGCCAATCTGGACGCCCTCGCCGGCCATGATGCCGACTACGACTGCCCGTGGCTGTGAGATTCCCTCAATATCAGCCTGTGGCGCATCAGCTACCGCAGTCATCGGGCTGCACCCCCTGTCGTGGTGAACGTGTGGCTTGGGATCGCCAGTCGCGGGCAGGTTTCTGTCGACCTACTGACCGAGGTTTCGGAAAGTAGTAGTTCGACCTTTTCCAATTCCATTTACCCCGCCTCGCGATTCGTGAATCCGCTGACACTGACATTAGCTATTTGCTGCTTATTCATAGAGCAGTATGACGTGTTCGTGGCCTGGCCGCACCCTGAGTTCAAAAGCGTTACAAGCCTTAACATTTGATACTTCTTGTTACACCCGGCTGTGGGTCTTCCACTCGCCGTACGGAAGTGTGTCCAGCACGGTCTTGACCCCGACTTGCACCAGTTGCGGGGTCGCCGGACAGATGGCCAGCCAGGCCTCCCCCGAACCCGCGGTCCGGGCCTGTTGGTAAAGCGCGATACGGCCGCCCGAGCCGTCTTTTAGTGAAAGCACCGAGGCGCTGGGCCCCTTGGCGTCGTCACGGTATTGGCGCGCATACACAGCAACCTCGGCTGCCGGGTCTGAAAGCGCCTGGCCCAGCGCGGCGACGGTGGCGGCGCTGATGCCCATCCGGCGCAGGTCGCCGCCCGAGAACACGTTGAAGCCGGATTCTTGCCACGACTTGGTGGCTTCCAGCATGTCGTCTAGCGGCACGTTGACCGCGTTGATCGCGGCGGGCTCGGCGTGGTGGATCGACTCCAGGCCGTCCAGTACGAGGGCGGCGATCGACGCACTGTCCGCGACGGCGACGTCGTCGACGGTGATATCGGCGCCGACGCGAACCGCCGAAACCCAATGCTGGCCGCGCCGGGCGAGGACCACCCGGAACTCGTTGTCCGGGATGTCGCGTGAGCCCGGGGGCTGGTTTTCGTCATCGACGACGCCGTAGAGCAGCTTGCCCCGCGACAGCAGTGCGATGACCTCGAGATCTGGCGCGGCGAGTACCCGCATCCGCGCCGCGACTTCTTCGTTGACCTCGTCGCCGACGACAATGCCCTGCTCCCGCATCACCTTCATGCCGGGGTGATCGTTGAGCCAGTCACTGCTGTCGGTGGATACATAGGGCCGGCACCGCAGCTCCGGAGCGACGTGGCGGATGTCCAATAACGCCTGAAGCATCCAGAAGCCGTCCACGTTGACGGTGATGTCGGTGCGAGTGCTCTGTTGGTCCATTAGTACCCCGGATGGTCGTCGTGCACGGTAACCGCAGGACGCGGCAGCACACCGAACCGATGGTGTGCTGCCGCGCCTGAAGTTTCGGGTGTCAGGCCCAGCTGGACCCGACGGCGCTGTCGGTGCTGGCCATGTTGTTGCCCGCGGTCTGCACCTTCTGCCCGTGCT
>NZ_JBGGKR010000010.1:0-243413 GCF_041287235.1 Mycobacterium sp. pR1184
TCGTGGATACCGGTGCCCAGCGCGGTGATGATCGCCTGGACTTCGGTGTTCTTCAACACCCGGTCGATGCGCGCCTTTTCGACGTTGATGATCTTGCCGCGCAACGGCAGGATCGCCTGAAACATCGAGTCACGGCCAGACTTCGCCGAACCGCCGGCCGAATCACCCTCCACCACATACAGTTCCGACTTACGCGGATCCGTCGAACGGCAATCGGCCAACTTACCCGGCAACCCACCCAGATCAGTAGCACTCTTACGACGCACCAACTCACGCGCCTTACGCGCCGCAATACGGGCTTGCGCCGACGAAACCGCCTTATTCACAACGGTTTTCGCCTCAGAGGGGTTGGCTTCGAACCAGTGCGTGAGTTGTTCGTTGCAGACCCGCTGCACGAAAGACTTCACCTCGGTGTTGCCGAGTTTGGTTTTGGTCTGGCCCTCGAACTCCGGCTCGCTGACCTTCACCGAGATCACCGCGGCCAGGCCCTCACGGATGTCATCCCCGGTGAGGTTGGCGTCTTTTTCCTTCAGCAGCTTCTTGTCTTTGGCGTACTTGTTCACCACCGACGTCAACGCACTGCGGAAACCCTCCTCATGCGTGCCACCCTCATGGGTGTTGATCGTATTGGCGAAGGTGTGCACCGACTCGGAGTAACCGCCGTTCCACTGCATGGCGATCTCGACCTCGTGACCGGGCCCCTTGCCGTCGAAATCGATGACGCTCTGCTGGATCGGGCTCTTGGTGCGATTGATGTGCTTGACGAAATCGACCAGACCGCCCGGGTAGTGAAACGTCCGGTGCTTGACCTTGTGCGGGGCACTGGACTCGGCGGCTTTTTCCTCGGCGGACTTGGGTGCGTCCGCGGTGTCGCTGACGACGTCGTCGACAACCTCTTCGCGGGTCACGCGCTCGTCGGTGAGGTTGATCGTCAAACCCTTGTTGAGGAATGCCATTTCCTGCAGTCGGCGGGCCACCGTCTCGAAGTCGTAGTCGGTGGTTTCGAAGATGTCGGGGTCGGCCCAGAATCTGATCGTGGTGCCGGTCTTCTTGGTGGCCTCGCCCTGTTTGAGGGTTCCGGGCACCGCCCGCTCGTAGTACTGCGACCACTCATGGCCGTCGCGGGAGATCTCGACCTCGAGCCGCGTCGACAGTGCGTTGACCACCGACACACCGACGCCGTGCAAACCACCACTGACGTTGTAACCGCTGTTCTCGCCACCGAACTTGCCGCCGGCGTGCAGTTGCGTCATGACGACGTCGACGGTCGGCGCGCCGGTGGCGTGCATGGCCACGGGGATGCCGCGCCCGTTGTCGGCGACCTCGACGCTGCCGTCATCGAGGATGCGCACGTCGACCTGGTTGGCGTAGCCGGCCATCGCCTCGTCGACGGAGTTGTCGACCACCTCCCAAATGAGGTGGTGCAGACCTCGCTCCCCGGTGGACCCGATGTACATGCCGGGGCGTTTACGGACCGCCTCCAGCCCTTCGAGCACGGTGATCGCTGACGCGCCGTATTCGTCTTGCGCCTTCTTCTTCTGGGCAGCCACGGTCGGAATGCTCTCCTCGGGGTTTCATGCGGGCGGTTCCAGTCACCGCATCAGTCGCATCAGCCCACTCTACCGTGATCGGGGGTCTGGACCGATTTTCTGGGCGCGTTTCTACCTATCTGGACGCGCCGTGCGCTCAATTTCTCTATTGACGCCGCGTCCGGACGTGCGCGGCGGGGGTCCGTTTCGTTCTCGCGGATCTGAGAGGGCTAACCTTTACGCCTTGTTGACGCATGTCGCCGACATCGGCGCAGCCACCTGATTGTGTCAGCCGTAGGTGTCGCGCGGGCCTCGCCCGGAGATGTGTCGGGGCCCCTTGCGCCAGGACGGAGCCGCAGGCCCGGTGATCTTCAGTGCGGTCACCACACCATTGCCCACCGCCGCGGCGATCTTGGCCAACAACTGCGCCTGGATCATCCGCAATTGGGTGGCCCAGGCGGTGGATTCGGCTGTCACGCTCAGCACGCCCTCGCTCAGCGCGGTGGGGGTCGCGTGATCGGCGATCTGATGGCCCACGACCGACGCCCAGTGACCGAGCACCGTGCCTTCGGCGACGCGTCCCGACCAGCCGCGCTTTTTCGCGATTTCTCGGACAACCCTGCCCATCGGTTGCGGATCGCGAACATCGGGTCCCGGACCCGACCAGCTCCGCCGCTGCCCGGCAACCCGGCGTGGAACCGGATTGCTTGTGCGGCCGCGCCCCGCGTCCTTGCCCTGCGCCCGCGCCGCGGCGCGAGCTTCTTCGAGAGTGCGCCGCACCAAGTCGATCCCGCTGAGCCCGCTTGCTGATCCCGGCACTTCGGCCGGCGCCGCGTCCGATTCGCCGTCGATCATGGTCGCATCACCGAAACCCGGCCGCTGTCATCGTCTTGCAAGTCGATGTGCACCCGCCTAGCGTCCCAGCCTGCCGGGATATCTTCCAGTACCGCCGCGGTGACCAATACTTGTTCGGCTGATTCCGCTACCGCGGCCAGGGCGCGGCGTCGGGCGGCGTCGAGCTCGGCGAAAACGTCGTCGAGCAACAGCACCGGCTCGCTGCCGTCGTCGCGAAGTAACTCATACGCGGCCAACCGCAGCGCGATCGCAAAAGACCACGATTCACCATGGCTGGCAAAGCCTTTCGCCGGTTGATCGCCGAGACGAAGCTCCAGGTCGTCACGATGCGGGCCCACCAGACACACACCGCGTTCCAGTTCGGCGTTGCGCCGGCCCGCCAATGCGGCCAGCAGGGCGGCTTCCAGAAATTCGCGGTCGGGCCCCGCTTTTTCCTGCGCGCCGTCCAGACCCAAACCGTCCAGGCTTGTTCGGTAATTGATGCCCGCCGGCCGCGATCCCGGTGCCAGCAGCTGGTAGGCCTTCTCCACCTCCGGTGCCAGTTGATTCACCAGATCGATACGCGTGGCCATTAATTCGGCTCCGTGCTCGGCCAATCGGCTGTCCCACACGTCAAGGGTTTCCAGCGCACCGATATCGCCACGGTGCCGGGACCCGGCCAGTGACTTCAACAGTGCGGTGCGCTGCCGCAGCACCTTGTCGTAATCCGCGCGCAGCGCGGCGACCGCCGGGCGCCGCACGGTCGCCAAATCGTCGAGGTAGCGACGCCGGTCCGCGGGATCACCCCGAACCAGCGACAAGTCTTCGGGAGCAAACAACACCGCACGTAATACCCCGACCACTTCGCGGGTACTGCGCACCGGCGAGCGGTTCAACCGAGCCTTGTTCGCTCGTCCCGCGGCAATCTCCAAATCGATCGCGCATTCCCGGCCCTCGTTGACCACAATCGTCGAAACCACCGCGCGGGCGGCGCCCGCCCGGATCAACGGCGCATCGGTTCCAACGCGGTGTGATCCCAAAGTGGTCGAATACCACAGTGCCTCAACCAAATTCGTCTTCCCGAAACCATTAGGACCGACGAACACCGTCCGGCCCGGTTCGAGCTCGAGGTCGGCTTGTGCCCAGGACCGAAAATTACGCAGCCCCAAATGCCGGACGTACACCTATCCGGGCAACCGAACTGGCATCAGCAGATACACGTAATCCGTCGGCAACGCCGAGAATGGACCGGTGCCCGTGGGATGGCTGTCGTCGTCGAACGCCGGACGCAGCAACGCCGGCTTACCCGGGGTGGTGAAACCAAACGACACCCGGTCGGCCTTCACCGAGCTGAGTCCGTCGGTCAGGTAGGTCGGGTTGAAGGCGATCGTCAACGGTTCGCCGGAGAAATCGACCGCGAGTTCTTCCTCGGCGCGACCGACATCGTCGGCGCCGGCCGAGAGCCGCAACAGCCCCTCGGCGAATTCCATCCGCACCTGTGCACCCCGGTCTGCCACCAACGCAACCAGCTTGATGGCCTCGGTCAGCTCGGCAACGTTGATCGTCGCGACCGCGGTGTGCTCGGCCGGTAGCAACTGGCGAAACTTCGGGAACTCCGCATCCAGCAGTCGCGTGGTGCTGCGCTTGCCGTTGCCGCTGATTCCGAGCAACCCTTCTTTGCCAACTCCGCTGCCCGCACCCAATGACAATCGAACCTCGGAACCGTCCGTACCTGTTTTCGCGGCTTCGGCCAGCGTCTTCGCCGGCACCAGCACGGCCGCCTCGATGTCGGGCGACAACGCTGACCACGTCAGCTCACGAACCGCCAAGCGGAACCGGTCGGTCGCGGCCAAAACCACCGTCTCACCCGAGATCTCGACCCGGATGCCGGTCAACATCGGCAACGTGTCGTCCCGGCCGGCGGCGATCGCGACCTGGCTGATCGCCTCGGCGAACAAATCCGACGGCAAGCTTCCGGTCTCTTCGGGCAGCGTCGGCAGCGTCGGGTAATCCTCGACCGCCATCGTCGGCAACGAGAACTTGGCGCTGCCGCACGTCAACGCGACACGATTGCCGTCGACGTAAAAGTCGATCGGCTTGTCCGGCAACGCCCTGGTGATATCGGATAACAGCCGCCCTGACACCAAAACGCTTCCCGGAGAAGCGATTTCGGCTGCGATCTGCGCTTCGGCGGAAACTTCGTAGTCGAATCCCGAGATCGTCAAACCCTCATCGGAACCGGTGAGCAGTACACCGGAAAGAACGGGGACGGCCGGCCGGCTCGGTAGATTCTTCGCAACCCACGACACCGCGTCGGCAAAAGATTCTCGGACCAGGCGAAACTTCAGATCGGTGAGACCAGCACTTGTCGTCGCCACGTCCATAGCGTCCCTTCACCCAACCAAAGTTCGAAATCCGGTCGCTAGCTTCCTGCCCCGCTAGCGTGGGGCCCGCGACGAACACCGAGGCGAGTTACATGCCACGACGTCCACAACGGGAGTCGAATCACAACCGTAGAGCTTCTGCGCCCATCTTGAAAGCTAATCGTTAAGGCCGACAAGCCGAGTCGACGAGAGATCCGCGGGCGCTGTGCAGCGACGCGTCCCCAAAGCTGTTCTTCAAAGAAGAAACAACGGATAGATCTCAGTACCAGTATTAAGGCCTGTGCAATCTGGGGACAGGCCCGGTTCCGCGCAGCTAGCGCGGCGATCGGCTTGTGGATGACGGCGTGGGTAACTGTGTAGTCGATGTTGGGCCACTGGGGATGGGTCGCTGGTGTGCACGTCACGGTCGATTGCTGCACTGTTGTTTGGGACGCTTGTACACAACGCTGCGCACATCGTCGCGCTGTGACTGGAGTTACGGACGTGCGGGAAGTTTTTTGAAAAAAGTTTGGCGCGCGCTGGCCGAAACCGCGGAAATCAGCGCTTGGAGCGCTGTCGGATCCGAGTAGTGAGTTCTTTGACGTGATCGAACACCTCACGCCGCTCGGCCATTTCGGACAAGATTTTTCGCTGGGCGTACATGACCGTGGTGTGGTCGCGGCCGAACGCCTGGCCGATCTTGGGCAATGACAGATCGGTGAGCTCGCGGCACAGATACATCGCGATCTGGCGCGACTGAGCCAGGGCACGGGTTTTGCCGGGACCGCGCAACTCCTCGACGGTGGTGTCGAAGTATTCGGCGGTGGCGGCCATGATGGTCGCCGCACTGATTTGCATCGTGCTCGCATCGGCGATCAGGTCGCGCAGCACGATCTCGGCCAATGACTTGTCGATTGGCGTCTTGTTCAGCGAGGCGAACGCGGTGACCCGGATCAGGGCTCCCTCGAGTTCGCGAATGTTGCGCTCGATGCTGCTGGCGATGAGCTCGAGGACATCGTCGGGGACCGCAAGCCGCTCCATCTGGGCCTTCTTGCGCAGAATCGCGATGCGGGTTTCCAGTTCGGGGGGCTGGACGTCGGTGATCAGTCCCCACTCGAAGCGTGTCCGCAGCCGGTCTTCCAGTGTGGCGAGTTGTTTGGGCGGCCGGTCCGACGAGATGACGATCTGCTTGTTGGCGTTGTGCAACGTGTTGAAGGTGTGGAAGAACTCCTCCTGGATGCCTTCTTTGCCCTCGATGAACTGAATGTCATCGACCAGCAAGACGTCGACGTCGCGGTAACTGCGCTTGAACGCGACCTTGCGATCGTCGCGCAGCGAGTTGATGAAGTCGTTGGTGAACTCCTCGGTCGACACGTACTTCACGCGCATGCCGGGGAACAGTCGCTGCGCGTAATTGCCTGCGGCATGCAACAAGTGGGTCTTGCCGAGGCCGGACTCGCCCCAGATGAACAACGGGTTGTAGGCACGCGCCGGCGCTTCGGCGATGGCCAGTGCCGCGGCATGGGCGAAGCGATTGGAGGCCCCGATGACGAAAGTCTCGAAGGTGTAGCGCCGGTTGAGACTGGTCCCGCCGGCGGCCGCGGCCGAGTCGGTGCTGTGTGGACGTTCGGCGAAGTAGTTGGGCCAGCTCTGTTCGACGCCGATCGCCTCGCCGTTTTCGTCGGCCTCGTCGGCGTCACTTGACGTTTCTAGACCGATGTCGTCGGCGAACGTGTCACCCGGCGGAAAGGCTGCGTCGTCGGCGTCGTCGGAAGGCGGCGCGATACGTACCCCGAGTTGGATTTGCTGGCCGAGCCGGCGGCTGAGTGCATCGGTGATCGGGGTGCGCAGATGCCGTTCGATTTCGTTTTGCACGAAACTGCTCGGCACCGACAGCAGGGCGAATCCCTCGACGATGGTCAGCGGCTGAACAAGATTCAGCCACGCGCGTTGCTGCGGAGTCAGCGGGGTGACAAGGGTCGCGCGATTGCCGACACCGTCTGTGTCGGAATCGCCGTTGAGTTCAGAGACGACCGCATTCCACACTGTCGTGAAACCAGAACCGGAGTCATCGGTCAACGACGCATCTCCCTGGTTCTAGAACGTCCCGGGTCGAGCTACAACCACGCTTGGCGACAAAGCAACTGTCCACATAGTTATACACAGGTGTGGACAGGATAGGCGTACACGGGCCGCAACCTACCGGCGACGGCTCGCGATCCGCGGGCTGGAGACAACCCAGGTCAGGCCGTCTGCACAGCGAGTAGATCCGCCATCATGCTTCGTTGTCGAGCGCCGTTCCAACTCTGGAACAGCATTGCCCGAAGCTAACAGTTTTCCGTGCGGCTGCCAACAGTTCTGTTGCATTCCAGTCGCGTTCTTTAGAGTTCACCGGGGCGTGCTGCGGCTTGTCGATGACGTCGTGCCGATCGCCTGCGCAGACAGCCGAGATTGCAACTCGGGTAGTAGTCGGGTCGTTGGGGCAGACCAAGTTTGACCCAGGCAACGCTCGTCAGTACCCTCATACAGTCGCCCGAAAGTCGGCGATACGGCTGCGACCCGGGAGTAATTCGCCCGGGGACCGCGCCGGCCAGCAGCAAGAACCACCTTTCGACCGAGTCACGACGCATCTCGCTGAGCTGAATGTGGACGGCCGGATGGCGGGGACAAGCTTCTAGCGAGACAGAACGAGGAGAACGCCGTGGCCAAGGGCAAGCGGACTTTCCAGCCGAACAACCGGCGCCGTGCTCGTGTGCACGGCTTCCGCTTGCGGATGCGCACTCGGGCCGGGCGCGCCATCGTGTCTGGCCGGCGCCGCAAGGGTCGCCGCGCGCTATCTGCCTGATCTGACCGACAGGCGTGGTGGCGGTGCTTCCCGCGCGCAACCGCATGAGGCGGTCACGGGAATTCGACGCGACAGTGAAGAAGGGGATGCGCACCGCGCAGCCCGATCTCGTCGTCCACGTGCGCCGGGAAGACGATGACGAACCGGGTCCACGGGTGGGGTTGATCGTCGCCAAATCAGTCGGGTCGGCCGTCGACCGCCATCGGGTTTCGCGTCGGCTCCGCCACGCCGTGCGGGGGATGTTGCCCGATCTTCATCGACACGACCAGGTGGTCATCCGGGCGCTGCCGAGTAGTCGGCAGGTGTCGTCGGCTCGCTTGGAGCAGGAATTGCGTAAGGGTCTGCGGCGCGCGTTCGAACGTCCGGAGACTGACCGGTGACCGTCACGGCACCGGTCCGCTCGGGAGTGGGCAGCGCGAGCCGGACCGTGGTGCGCGGGCTGATTTTCCTGATCCAGCTGTACCGGCATATGGTTTCGCCGCTGCGACCGGCGACATGTCGCTTCATCCCGACCTGTAGTCAATACGCCGTGGATGCGCTGAGCGAATACGGGTTGATTCGCGGGAGCTGGCTGGCGGCAGCCAGGCTCGCCAAGTGCGGACCGTGGCATCGGGGAGGATGGGACCCGATACCGGAACGCGCCTGTGCACACCGGGACTGCCGGGTGGACTTTGCACACACCAGCGCCGTCGGGGACCTCCCGGCGCCGCGAGGGGAGAGTGAATCTTTTGTCGTTTGATCTGTTTAGCCTCGACTTCGTCTACTACCCCGTGTCGTGGATCATGTGGGTTTGGTACAAGCTGTTCGCCGCATTGCTGGGGCCGTCGAACTTTTTCGCCTGGGCGCTGTCGGTGATGTTCCTGGTCTTCACGTTGCGGGCGCTGCTCTACAAGCCGTTCGTGCGCCAGATCCGCACCACCCGCCAGATGCAGGAACTGCAGCCACAGATCAAGGCACTGCAGAAGAAGTACGGCAAGGATCGTCAGCGCATGGCGCTCGAGATGCAGAAGCTGCAACGCGAGCACGGGTTCAACCCGATTCTCGGCTGTTTGCCGATGCTCGCCCAGATCCCGGTGTTCCTCGGGCTGTATCACGTGTTGCGTTCCTTCAACCGCACAACGGGCGGCTTCGGCCAGCCGCAGATGTCGGTCATCCAGAACCGGTTGACGGGCAACTACGTGTTCAGCCCGACCGACGTCGGGCACTTCCTGGACGCGAATCTGTTCGGTGCGCCGATCGGTGCGTCCATGACACAGCGCACCGGGTTGGACGCCTTCATCGACTTCAGCCGCCCCTCCGTCATCTTGGTCGGTGCGCCGGTGATGTTGCTTGCCGGCGTCGCCACGTATTTCAACAGCCGCGCATCGATTGCCCGCCAAAGCGCGGAAGCCGCTGCCAATCCGCAGACCGCGATGATGAACAAACTCGCGCTGTACGTCTTCCCGCTCGGTGTCGTCGTCGGTGGCCCGTTCCTTCCGCTGGCGATCATTCTGTACTGGTTCTCGAACAACATCTGGACGTTCGGGCAGCAGCACTACGTCTTCAACATGATTGAGAAAGAGGACGAGGCCAAGAAGCAAGAGGTGCTGCAGCGCCGGGCGGCCAATGCACCGCTGCCCGGAGCCAAGCCGAAGCGCAAGGCGTCGGCGAGCGGCAACGGCTCGTCGACCGTTGACGACGGCGGCCCGACGGAGACAGATGCGTCGGGCGACGCGCCCGAAGGAAAGACAACAGCCACGGCACCCGACAAACCGGATACGACCGGCAGCACGGACGGTCCGGCCAACCGCACGCCCCGGCCTGGGGCTCGACCCAAACGCCGGAAGCGCTGACGAAAAGCGCCACAGCTTTACCGGGCCGTCTCCGGAGAGTGATCCGAATGAGACAGGGACGGACCCATGGATGAGGGAGAGAAAATGACGGACGCTGACACCACCGAACGCGAGTTGGACACCGAAGCGGCGGTCGAGGACGAGGAATCGACGGCGGCGGAGGCCAGTGCCGAGGAGGGTGACGACCTGGAGGAGCGGTTGGTCGCCGAAGGCGAGATCGCCGGCGACTACCTGGAAGAGTTGTTGGATCTGCTGGACTTCGACGGTGACATCGACCTAGACGTCGAGGGCAACCGCGCGGTCGTCAGCATCGACGGCAGCGACGACTTGAACAAGTTGGTGGGCCGCGGCGGAGAGGTGCTCGATGCACTCCAGGAACTCACCCGACTCGCAGTCCACCAGAAGACCGGGGTGCGCAGTCGGCTGATGCTCGACATCGCGAGTTGGCGCCGGCGTCGCCGCGAGGAGTTGGCCGCGCTGGGCGACAAGGTCGCACGCCGCGTGCTGGAGAGCGGCGAGCGCGAAGAACTCAAGCCGATGACCCCGTTCGAGCGAAAGATCGTCCATGACGCCGTCGCGGCGGTGGCCGGCGTCCACAGCGAGAGCGAAGGCGTAGAGCCGAGCCGCCGCGTCGTTGTCCTGCACGACTAGTCGGCACTGGATTACAGCGGTGTAGTTCACCCCGCGCAGACGATGCTGTAGGTCCGGAGACCGGAGGAATGTTTCACGTGAAACATGGCGGCGGATCCGATCGGGCGGAGGCAGGGGCTGAAGCGCGGGAGTCGGTGGAACAGGACTCGGCATCCGCCGCGTCGCTCGGCTCTGTCGTCGCCGCGGGCGCGAGTGCTGCGGCGGCTGAAATCTTCGGACCGCGTCTCGACATCGCTCAGGCCTACGCCGACATCCTCGGGACTACCGGCGTTGAACGCGGATTGCTGGGCCCCCGCGAAGTAGACCGAGTCTGGGACCGCCACCTATTAAATAGTGCCGCCGTCGCCGAATTGCTGGAGGACGGCGAGCGGCTCGTCGACATCGGCAGCGGGGCGGGACTACCGGGCATACCGTTGGCGATCGCGCGGCCCGATTTGAATATCGCGCTGCTGGAACCACTCCTGCGCCGCAGCGAGTTTCTCAAAGAGGTCGTCGCCGAACTAGGGTTAGCGGTCGAGGTGGTCCGCGGTCGGGCCGAAGAGCCAGCGGTACGTAGGCACTTCGGCGAGCGCGATGTCGCGGTCTCGCGAGCAGTCGCGGCGTTGGATAAGTTGACGAAGTGGAGCATGCCGTTGCTACGGCCGGGCGGACGCATGATTGCGATCAAGGGGGAGCGCGCTCCCGCCGAGGTCGAAGAACACCGGCGTGGGATGGCCGCGCTGGAGGCAGTTGATGTCAGGGTGGTGACATGTGGCGCGAGCTATTTGCGTCCGCCCGCAACCGTGGTGGTAGCGCAGCGCGCAACACGGTCGCGACGCGGGTCGGCACCAAGGGCGGACAGGAGAATGCGATGAGCTCGCCCGAGGATCGGTCCGCAGGCTCGGGTCCGAGCGCGGAGCACCCGCAGTTGGCGCCGGCACCGTTGGCACCGCCACTCGCGCCGGAAGACACGGCCCCACTGGCGGACGAACCGCGCAGTGGCACCACGGCGGATGTTTCACGTGAAACATCGAACGAATTCGACACCCCGATCGGTGCCGCGGCGGAACGCGCGATGCGGGTGCTGCACACGACCTACCCGCCGCTGCCACGGCCGGCACATCGCCGGGTTTTCACCATCGCTAACCAGAAGGGCGGCGTCGGCAAGACGACGACCGCCGTCAATCTCGCCGCCGCACTGGCGCTGCAAGGACTCAAGACGCTCGTCATCGATCTCGATCCGCAGGGCAATGCGAGCACGGCACTGGGCATCACGGACCGGCAATCAGGCACACCGTCGTCTTACGAAGTGCTTCTCGGTGAGGAGACGATCGAGACCGCACTGCGCCGCAGTCCGCACAGCGACCGACTGTTCTGCGTTCCGTCGACCATCGATCTGGCGGGTGCCGAGATCGAATTGGTGAGCATGGTCGCGCGCGAGAATCGATTGCGTAACGCTTTGGCGGAGCTGGACCACTTCGACTTCGACTACGTCTTCGTGGACTGCCCGCCCTCGCTCGGCCTGCTCACGATCAACGCACTCGTCGCGGCACCCGAGGTGATGATCCCGATTCAATGCGAGTACTACGCCCTTGAAGGGGTGTCACAGCTGATGCGGAACATCGAGATGGTGAAGGCGCACCTCAACCCGCAGCTGGATGTGACGACCGTGATTCTGACGATGTACGACGGCCGGACCAAGCTCGCCGATCAGGTTGCGGAGGAAGTGCGCCGCTACTTCGGCGACAAGGTGCTGCGCACCGTCATCCCGCGCAGCGTCAAGGTTTCGGAGGCGCCCGGCTACAGCATGACGATCATTGACTACGACCCCGGATCCCGCGGGGCGATGAGCTATCTCGACGCGAGCCGCGAACTCGCGCAGCGCGACTAACCACCATTCGTGAAGGGACGACAATGACGAGTGCGGGCAAAAAGAAGGGCGGGCTCGGCCGAGGTCTTGCTGCCCTGATTCCCACCGGACCCGCCGAGGGCGATGGGGGACCTGTGACCCTGGGTCCGAGGATGGGAGACGCCGCCGCCAACGTGCTGATCGGCGGGTCGGCGCCAATCGCCAACGAGATGGGCGCGGTGTATCGCGAGATCTCGCCGGCCGATATCGAGCCCAATCCCAAGCAGCCCAGGCAGGTGTTCGACGACGAGGCACTGGCCGAACTGGTGCACTCGATCCGCGAGTTCGGTCTTTTGCAGCCGATCGTGGTGCGCGCGGTCACCCCAGCACCGGGCGGTGCGCGGTACCAGATCGTGATGGGGGAGCGGCGTTGGAGGGCGGCCCAGGAGGCGCAGCTGGCCACCCTTCCCGCCATCGTGCGACAGACGACCGATGACAACCTGTTGCGCGACGCTCTTCTCGAGAACATCCACCGGGCTCAGCTGAACCCGTTGGAAGAAGCCGCGGCATACCAACAGCTGCTCGATGAGTTCGGCGTCACCCACGACGAACTGGCCTCGCGAATCGGACGATCACGGCCGTTGATCACCAACATGATCCGGTTGCTCAAATTGCCGATCGCCGTGCAGCGGCGAGTGGCCGCCGGAGTGCTGTCGGCCGGCCACGCCCGCGCGCTGCTGGCGCTGGAATCCGGGCCGGAGGCGCAGGAGGAGTTGGCGAGCCGGATCGTCGCCGAGGGTTTGTCGGTGCGCGCCACTGAGGAGGCCGTGACATTGGCCAACCGTGGTGATGCGGCGGCCCCGGCGGCGCCGCGCCGCAAGCCGATTCAGATGCCCGGTCTGCAAGACGTCGCCGAACGGCTGTCGAACGCCTTCGACACCCGGGTGACCGTCAGCCTGGGCAAGCGCAAGGGCAGGATCGTGGTGGAGTTCGCCTCGGTCGAGGATCTACAGCGGATTATCGACACCATGACCCCGCCCAAGGCATGACCCGTTACACCGTGTAATTACGTCACTGTGACACCGGGTACGTTCCGAACGCGTACCCGAAGCCCTCGAGTGCGGAGATCCGTTGTACAGCAAGCCTTTTCGAGGCGCGGTTGCTGCCGGCCGTGCGTTTCGGAGCGTTTGGGTCGCGACGCCGGAGTGGCCGGGTCAACACTGGCCCGAGAACAACAAACTCTCCTATCCTGGAGCGGTTGGTGGTGCACGTCAGCCTGGGTACAGCCGGGCTTGCGGCAATGGGCTGCGGTACGCACGGAAGCCAGGAGGCTAGTGTCTGCTCGAATCACGCCCCTGCGGCTCGAAGGCTTCGAGCAGCTGCCCAAGCATGCGCGCCGCTGTGTGTTCTGGGAGGTCGATCCCGCGACCCTCGGCGATCAGGACCACCTCGCCGACCCGGAATTCGAAAAAGAGGCATGGCTGTCGATGGTGATGCTGGAGTGGGGGTCGTGCGGTCAGGTCGCGACCGCGATTCCCGACGAACAAAGCGTCACCGATCCGCCGTGTCTGGGCTACGTGCTGTACGCGCCGCCGGGTGCGGTGCCGCGAGCGCATCGGTTCCCGACCGCTCCGGTGTCTCCGGACGCGGTCCTGCTGACCTCGATGGGTGTCGAGCTAGGGCACGCCGCCGACGACTTGCCGCATGATCTGCTGGCTCGGGTGATCGACGAGTTGATGCGCCGCGGGGTCCGCGCGCTGGAAGCCTTCGGTCGCACCCCGGCGGCGTCGGAGTTGTTGGACCCCACGCTCGCCGACCCTGACGTCCGGCCGGTGCTGGAGTCCCTCGGGGATTGTTCGGTCGACCGTTGCATCATCGATGCAGAGTTCTTGCAAGACGTGGGTTTCGTTGTGGTAGCGCCACATCCGTATTTCCCGCGGTTACGTCTCGAGCTCGACAAGGGCCTGGGGTGGAAGGCCGAGGTGGAAGCGGCCCTGGAGCGTCTACTGACAAATGCTGAGCTTCAGCAGCCGGTCGGCGCCGGGTCGTGCAACGTATTGAAGACGGCAAATACGTTGCAGCACAAGCAGAACGGTTAGGTACCGCCGAGGCGGGTCGTCCGTTCGACCGACAATTCGTGAGCAAGGAGCTCGGCGAAAGTGAAGGTGCCGGTGGGCCGGTCGTTCTTGCCGAGCAGGTAGAGCCGCTTGACGGCGGCGAGGATGCCTTCGGCCACCGCGTCGCGCGTTTGCGTCGAGAGCAGCCTGTCCCGGTCACCGGGGTTGGTGATGTAGCCGACGTCGACCTGGACGGTGGGCATCCGGGTCAGTCGCAGCAGATCCCAGGTGCGCCCATGCGTCCGGCAATCGCGTAAGCCGGTGCGGGCCACCACTTCTCGCTGGATGAAGTCGGCGAGATTGCGGCCGATGGTCGACACCGATCCGTGCGAGTTGCCGAAGTGAAACGACGCCACGCCGTTGGCAGACGTGCTGACCTGAGCTTCGCAGCGCAGGCTGATCATCAGGTCGGCACCGACGTTGTTGGCGGTAGCGGCCCGTTCGGCGTCCGACGGGCTGCGGTTGGTCGGGCGGGACAGGAAGGTCTCCATGCCGATCGCGGTCATCCGGCCTTCCAGCCGACTGGCCAAGTCCCACAAGATATCTGCTTCGCTGACCGGGCCGGCCGGGCCGTGTGCGATCAGACCATGGTCGTCACCGCCGCGACCCGGATCGATGATGATCCGCTTGCCCGAAAGTCGGGGACCGGAGCGGCGGACGAGTTCTTCTTCGCGAATGGCGTGGGGCGAACCGCCGCTGACCCGCGAACTCAGAAAGTACAAGGAACGCAGGGTTTCCGGTCCGCAAATGCCGTCCGCCGACATTCCGTACTCGCGTTGGTAGGACATCAACGCGTTGTGGGTTTGCAGGCCGAAATGTCCGTCGACCAGGCCGGTGTAGAAACCGAGATCTTGCAGCCGGGCCTGCAATGTCGCGACGTCGTCGCCGTAGAGCGGAGCGCCGAATTGGTGGTACAGCGTGCGCGCGCCGAGCCGGTAGGACGCCTCTTTGAGTGCCCGGTACGTCGCCTCGCCGACGATGCCGTCGACGAGCAGCCCACGATGCTGCTGGAAGGCGCGGACAGCCTGGTCAAGCTCGGCGTCGAACACCTCGAGGGCCACGTGCCGACCCGTCGTCAGATCTTCGCCAGCGCTGTCCAGTAGTCCTAATGCAGCCAGTGAGGCCCGGATTTCGGTCACAGCTGCGCTGCGGTCACCACAGCGCAGAGCGTCGCCGTTTTCGCGGCGCGGACTCGACATACCAAGGGCCCTCCGGGACAAACTGACAGGCTGACAAACGCACTACAGCTAACCGGTATTGTCGCAGATTCTTCTCAATTTCCGGAAAACCCCAGGCTGAACGGCGATGCGTCGGCGCAAACCGGATCGCGATCAGGTCAGGTTGGGCACCGCGTCGGAAAGCTCGCGCAGCAGCGCCGCCTTGCCCTTCGCGCCGACGATTCGCTTCACCGGCTGGCCGTCCTTGAATAGGATCATCGTGGGGATCGATACCACCTGGAAGTCACGCGCCGTCTCGGGATTCGCATCGACGTCGAGCTTGGCGACGGTGAGCTGATCCGATCGCTCGGCCGCGATCTCTTCGAGGACCGGTGCGACCATCTTGCATGGTCCGCACCACGTCGCCCAAAAGTCAACCAGCACAGGCTTATTGCTGGATAACACGTCTGCGGAGAAAGAGGCGTCAGAGACTTCCTTTGTGGCCCCGGCTTTTTCGGCGTCGCTCATCGTGGTGCTCCAATCAAATCAGTGTCGTCCGCATTTCCGGCCGCCGACTTTTCGCCGGCGGCTTCGGTCTCTTCGTGCTCGGCCAACCAGCGCTCGGCGTCAATGGCCGCCGCGCAGCCACTGCCCGCCGCGGTGACGGCTTGCCGGTAGGTGCGGTCCACCAGGTCGCCGGCCGCGAAGACACCTTCGATCGTGGTATTCGTGGTGCGCCCCTTGACAAGTACGTAGCCGTCCGGGTCGACATCGATCACGTCGCGCACCAGAACCGACCGTGGTTCATGGCCGATCGCGACGAACACACCCGTGACCGGGAGTGTGGTCTCTTCGCCAGTTATGTTGTCGCGCAACTGCAATCCCGTGACGGTTGTCTCGCCGTCCACCGCGAGCACGGTCTGGTTGGTGATGAATTTGATCTTGTCGTTGGTGCGCGCGCGCTCGAGCATGATCTTGGACGCCCGGAATTCGTCACGACGGTGCACCAGCGTCACGCTGCGCGCGAACCGGGTCAGGAACGTCGCCTCTTCCATCGCCGAGTCACCGCCGCCGATCACGGCGATGTCCTGGTCGCGGAAGAAGAACCCATCACAGGTGGCACATGCGCTGACCCCGCGGCCCAGCAACTCCTGCTCGCCGGGCACCTGCAGGTAACGCGCCGCGGCGCCCATCGCCAAGATGACGGCGCGCGCCTTGAAGGTTTCACCTTCGGCGGTCACAACGGACTTGACCGGCCCCTCCAGCGAAACAGATTCGACGTCTTCCATCCGCAGATCGGCCCCGAAGCGCAACGCCTGCTCGCGCATCTGGTCCATCAACTCCGGGCCGGTGATGCCGTCGCGGAAGCCGGGGTAGTTCTCCACTTCGGTCGTGGTCATCAGCGCGCCGCCGAACGACGTGCCTTCGAAGACCACCGGGGCCAGTTGTGCGCGCGCCGCGTAGAGGGCTGCCGTGTACCCGGCCGGACCGGAACCGATGATGATGACGTCGTGGACTTTGTCATGAGCGGTATCGGTCATGCGAGCCTTTCAGAGATACAGATTTCTCAATCGTGTCGAACGCCAGCCTAGGCGCGGGTGTTCCCGGCCGTGTCGCGCAACACGTGCCACCACCTTAAGGGCGGGGGACCTGGGTGCTGGCTAATAGCCCCGTATCGGCCGCGCTGCAGTTCAAGGCCACCGCAAAGACCGCGAGCTCGCCCGGACTGTCGGCGGGCAGCACCAGCAGCACGCCGGGGCGAGCGTTGATCTCGATCGGCCGCGCGGCGAGCACCTGCGTGGAAGCCGGGTAGCCGAGACCGCCCAGGCAGGATGCGCGCCGGCTGGGGTCGCCGAGCGGACCGTAATCGGGGGCACGGCCCAGCAGGGCCCCGATTTCGGACGCGGACAGCGGGATCGCCATCGGTGGGGTCGACACCGTGATGTGCATCGCGGTGGTCGGGGTGCTCGGGGCGGGTTCGGGCTCGTTGAGCAGCGCCGTCGTGCCGAAGCCGACCGCCGCGAGTGCCGCGCCGACACCGGCCACCCCGGCGGCGACCCGCGCAGGCCGGATGCGTGGGCGAGCGGCGTGAGTCGCCACCGTCGCCGGGGCAGCGGGGGAGACCGCCCGCAGCGCAGCGGAGATCCGGTCCGATGTCTCGGCCGGTGGTTCAGGCGCCGATTCCGGATCCGCGCCGAGGGCCGCGACATCGCGGCGCACCCGATTCAACGCCCTCAGGACCCGTTGGGCGTCCGGGTCTTGGCGTACTTGCCGGCGCAGCCGGGCGGCGGCCTCGTCGTCCAGCAGACCAGCCTGCAGGTCGGCGAGCGACTCGGCCGTCAGCGGCGGGTCCGCTCCCGCATTCCGCGGATCATGATCCGCCGGTTCGTTCTCCGCCTCGCCCATCCGCCCCAGTGTCCGTCATGCCCGGACCGGTGGTCGCGCCCGGCCCGTTAATGCTGGCCGCCGGGGCGGTCGGGGATGGTGTTGGCGCCGGCGTCCAGATAGCCGAGCAGGTGGGCCAGCCGGACCCGGGCGCGCGCGCATCTGCTTTTGACCGTGCCCTCGGCGACGCCCAGCAGCGCCGCGGTGTCGGCGATCGAATAGCCCTGCATGTCGACCGCCACGATCGTGGCGCGTTGCTCGAGCGGAAGCCGCATCAGCGCGCGTTGTACCACCATCGCGGTTTCGACCTGAGCCGTACGATCGGGCACCGGATAGATGTCCTCGAGCGGTGTGGTCCGGTGAGATTTGGTGCGCCGCAGCCGATCCAGGCAGGCGTTGACCACGATCCGGTGCAGCCAGCTGCCGACCGCGGCGTCATTCCGAAACGAGCCGGCGCCGCGGTGTGCCGACAGCATGGCGTCCTGCAGTGCGTCTTCGGCGTCCTCGGGCGTGCGAGTGGTCAGCCGGGCAAGGCGGTGCAGCTGGCGCCGGTGGCGTCCGAACAGCTCGCCGAAGGCGTAGCGGTCCCCGGCGACATGGGCGGCCAGCAGCTCGGCATCACTGCGTTCCTGCTGGATATACCCCCCGACGCCCACGGCCGGACAGTATCCAATCGGTTGCCCTGCGGCACTTCACCCGAGGGCGTGGTTGTGAGTCTTAGGAGGCGGCTTGAACGGTGATCTCCGAGAAGCCGGCCTGGCTCTTGCCGCTGGTGGTTCCCAAGGTGGAGATCCACACCAGCAGGTTCGACGTCGGGGCGCCGGCCTTGACCGGGATGACGTTATGACCGGGCTTGAGGGTGAACGCCGGGGCCAGCACGGTGGTGTCGTCCAGCTTCGAGGGCGACGCTGTGGATGCGGCGCGAATCTCGACCTTGGTGCCGCTGCTCGGCGTGTCGATGCTGACCTGACCGATCACCGTGGGTTTCGGCAGCTGCAGGATCAGCCCCTCGCCCTGCTTGAAGCTGGGAAACGGCACGGCATCGGTATAGACCTCGGTCGCCCACGCGGTGGTGGGGTCGCCGTCGATCGCCTGCCCGGCCGTACCCGGATTGTCGGCATCGCCGTCGGGCGAAAAGACCGTGGCCCGAGTGGGTTTGACGATGCTGCCGGCCGGGGCGGGGTTCGGCGACGCTGAGGCGCTCGACGAACTCGGCCCGTTGAGCCCGAGCTCGTCCTTGTTGAGGCCGCCGCCGACATTGCCGAAGATCTTGCTCACGATCGACGCCAGCACCAACAACGCGACCACGATGACCGCGAGTGCCGCGGCGCCGCCGATGATCAGGTTGCGGCGTCGGCGGGCCAACGTCGCGTATTCCTGCCCGGTCGGCCGCGGCGCTTCGGGTGGCGGGGAGTCGTCGATGGGGCCGAGCACCTCGGTGCGGTCGGCGACCGCGGTGGCCTGCTGTAAAAGGTTCAAAAGGGTTGACGCACTGCGGATTCCGCCATCTTCCTGGACCGAACGGACGGCGACCGCCGAGATCTGGAAGGGAATGTCGCGATCGATGGAGTTGGGTTCGACGGGTAGGCCCGATGCGTCCCGCTCGGCCGGTGCCAGCCCGCTGCGCACCCCGAACTCCGGCAGCGGCCATCGGTTGACCAGTAGGGCGTACAGCGAGGCGCCGATGCCGCGGATGTCGTCCTCCGGGTTGGCGTCGGGCATCGTCGCCGGGTAGGCCAGCACCACATCGCCGTCGATGCTGACCCGAACCCGGCTGGGGTGATCGATCGACAGGGCGACGCCCGCGCGGTGAGCGGTGTCGGCGGCCGCGGCCAGCGACTGCATCGCCCGCACGGCGCCGACGGCCGAGGGCGCGGTATCGGCCACCTCTTGCAGCGAGCCGCCGCGGATCCACTCCGCGACGACCAGGCCACCATGACCGGTGTGGACGACGTCGAGCACACGGGCGATGCCGGGCTTGTCGATACGGCTCAGCCGCAGCGTGCGGGACAGGATCTCCTGCAGCACGTCCTCGGGCAGGGCGCCCTCCGGATCGACGAACGTCAGCGCCACCTGCCGGTCCAGCGCGGTATCGAGTGCCTGCCAGAACTGCAACGGCGGCGCGCCGCCGTGGAAGACCAGCAGCCGGTACCGTCCCCCGGCGATCCGGGCGCCGGGAACCAGGTGGGCGTCATCGCCCGACGATTCCGCTGCCCGCTCGCGCGCGAGATCTCCGTTGCGCGGCGGCGATGGTTCGGGCTTGCGCCCGGCCGCAATGTCGGGCTGGAAGTCGTCGGCTGCCGGCCTTGGTGTTTGAGGGGGTCGGTCGCCACCCGAACCCAAACCGGACCCAGGGCCCGCGGCAGCGCTCTCCAAGGGGCGGTCGGTCACCTCCGGTCCTTTCGCTAGCCGGGCGTCGCCTGCTCGATCCGGAGGCCGGCGCCGGATCGGCTCCTGGACCGCAGCTACCCCCGGCGGGGACGAATTCCTCTGCTCAGGGTACGTGACCGGGCCCGGCTGAGACGATCCCCGTGGGCCGGCGGGCGGCCGGGATTCCAGGGCGGCGGCCGGCCTGGCGCCGCGACCGCCGACCCGGCGACGGACGGCCGCCATCGCCGCCACCGCCTCCGGGACCTGCGCGCGAACCATGACCGCCACCATGATCGGCGCCATGATGCAGCCCAGCACCAACAGCCGCAGCAGGGAACCGGCGGCGCCGCCCTGTGTGGTCAAGGCGGCCAGCCCGAGCAGCCGGTCGGCGATGTGGGCGATCAGGCCGGCCAGCATCGACGCGACGATCGTCACCAGGATCGTCCGTACCTCCGCAGACCCGACCAGCTGACCGCCGGCCGGCAGCAGCGTGCGCCGCAGCAGGTAGTAGCCGACGAGCGCACCGGCGAAGAACCCGAGTCCGTTGGCCAGCCCGAGGTAGCCGGCCACCAGTTGAGGATCGCTGGTCAGGTGCGGCGCGAGCACCGAACCGGCGATCTTGACGGCCGTGATGACGAGGATGATCACGATCGGCGTCCAGGGCTGCTCGCGCGCGTAGAACACCCGCAGCTGCAGGAGGACCAGGCCGTACGGGATCAGCGTGAACGCCGACAAGGCGATCGCGGCGCCCAGGTAACCGGCGTCGACCCCGCCGAAGTGACCGTAGGCGAACAGCGCGCTGCCGATCGCGGGTCCGCCGACGGTCATGAACGCCACGATCGGAATCAGCGTGATCAACGTCAGCCGGGTGGCCAGTGACAGATCGGCGAGCACGGCTTTGGTGTCGTCGGCGGCCGCGTTGCGGCTCAGGCGCGGCATTACGACGGTCAGCACCGTTACGCCGATCATGCCGAACGGCAGCATCAGCACCAGCCAGGTGTAGTTGTAGATCGCCGGGCCGGACGCCGCCGCGGTGCTGGCGATTTGGTTTCCCACGACCAGGCCGAGCTGGCTGATCAGCACATAGAGCACCATCGCGGCAGCCATCGTGCCGAACCGCTTGAGCCGCTCGTCGATTCCCCACAGCGGGCGCAGGCTGACGCGCTCGCGGCGCAGCGCGACCAGCAGTACCGCGGTCTGCGCGTACACGCCCAGAGTGGTGCCGATAGCCAGTACCAGCAGCTTGGTGTTGCCCATCCGGACGGGATCGACCGACAGCTCGCCGGGGACGACCAGATACACCGCCAGCGTCACCAGCGCGACGACGTTGTTGACGACCGGCGCCCACGCCGTCGGCCCGAACACGTTGCGGGTGTTCAGGATTGCCATGAACACCGACGTCAGGCCGTAGGCCAGTACCTGCGGCAGCAGCAGGTAGGCGAATGCGGTGGTCAGCGGCTCGTTGACCTGCGGGGTGCGGCCCAGCATCAGCCGGACCAGCAGCGGCGCGGCCGCCACCGACACCAGCGTGGCGAACAGCAGCAGCGTGGTAGTCACCGTGACCAGGCGCCGGACGAACGCGGCGCCGCCGTCGGCGTCGCTCTGCTCGGCCCGCGCCAGCACCGGCACGAAGATCGCCGTGAACGTCGCTTCCAGCACCAGCGCGGCGACCAGGTTCGGCAGCTGATTGGCCACCGAGAAAGCGCTGGACAGCGCCGCACCCAGGATCGCGGCCAGCAGCACGATCCGGCCGAACCCGGTGATCCGGCTGACCAGTGTCGCGAGCGCCATCGCCCACGACCGCGATACCAACGCGGCGTCGGACAGTTCCACGCGCCGCGTGGGCAGGTCGGTCACCGGCGGCAGGGGCCCCGTCGGCGCCGGAATCCGGCCCGGCGGCCCGGACGGACGTGGTGGCGGCTGCTGCCGCTGCGGCGGTTGCTGAGGATGGGACCGCCGGTAGGCGGGTTTCATACGCGGTGCTCTTCGTCGACGCGTCCGCCGACCTCACGCCGCGTTTCGGCAGGATGGTGGTGGGGCGGGTCGGGGCGGTCCAGGTCGGCGCGGTCGGGCTGGCCGCGGAATCGGTGCCACAGGCGGCGGCCGGCGAGCAGCACCAGCACCGCTGCCGCGGTCATGGTGATCGCGAACAGCACCTTGCCGTAGGCGTTGGAGTGCACCGACATGCGCACCGGGTCGCCCAGCCGGGTGCCGTCCGGGGTGCGCAGCGTGACGTCGATCGCGACGCGCTGGGTGAAGTTCACTTCGATCGGCACCCGCAGTGGCAGGTAGCCGGGCGGCAATTCGATCTGCCCGACGTCGGTCACGGTCATCCCGGGTGGGGCGTCGACCTGCAGGCGGACCTTGATCGGCACGGCCAGACCGTTGTGCAGCGCCAACGGCAGCGGACTGTGCTCGGTGGCCAGGGTGTAGGAGCCGCCGGGGTTGACGATCGTCACCGCACCGAACAGGTCGTTGATCGTGTTGCCGACGACCGCCAGCCGCTGCTGGGCCAGCCCGTTGCGGGTGTCGGGAGGATTGGACTGGCTCAGCGCGCGCAGCATGTCTTCACGCAGTGGAGCGGTGTACTGGACGCCGGTCAGGCCGGTGCGCTCGTCGGTGCTCAGCGCGGAGGTCAGTTTCCACAGCCTGGCGGTCTGACCGTTGATGTCGGCGATGACGTTCTCGCCGAACCTGCCGCGCTCGGGGCTGGCGACGTCCAGCGGCTGCGCCGGCTCGGTGCGGGCCCCCTCAACGGCCTGGGCCTCGGCGATCACCGCCGGCAGCGGCCGCGGCACCCCCAGGCCGGAACGGATCGTCGTTGCCAGCGCCGTGAGGATCACCTGTGCGTCGTCCGCGCCGAGGTTCCACGTCGCCGGCGGAACCAGGAGTTGGGTGCGCGGCGGGGCGTCTCGATCCAGCGCATGCCAGAACATCGAGCCCAGGGCGTCTTGGCGGCGCGCGGTGTTGGAATCGTGCGCGAGCCGAACCGTCAGCGACGGGTCCAGATAGGTCGGCGCGCCGGGGTTGTTGCCCGCCCCGGCCAGCGCCGCACCGACCGCGGGGTCGAACGGCGCGACCACCACCTGCGGGGACAGCCGCCGCGGCGCGGTGTCGACGCCGTCGGGCCCGGATGTCTGCGGATCCGCGGCGACGAGCTCGCCGGCGGCCACCGCGACCGTGCTGTTGTTGGCGCTGAGCAACTTCACCGTGTCGCCGGTCAGCGGGCCGTCGGGCAGCAGCGTGGCGCCGCGGGTCGAGGAGATGTCGAGGATGTGGTCGACGATGTCACCGACGCTGGTGGTGGCAATCGCGCTGAGGCCCGGATCGTTGACGCGCTGCAACGCGTCGAGATCGGCCTGCGCGTAGGGCAGCGGTGCGACGCAGGTGCGCCTGCCCAGCGCGCGCAACCGGTTCAGCCAGCCGGTCGCCGCGGTCTGCCCGGTGCCGGGGTGTGTCGGGGTGCCCGGCTGTTGCGCCGGCCCGTCGGGGGAGTTTGACACGACATAGCCGGCGGTCATCGCGTTAACGGTCACCAGCAGGTCCGGGTCGATGGCCAGGCATAGCGCGCGGCCGACGGCGCCATCGGGGTCGACGTCGTGGCTGGTCGCGACCTCGGCCGCGGACAGCAGGATGTCCAGCCGGCCGCCGGTAGCCAGCGAGGAGGCCAGGTCGTCGTCGACCAGCCGGACGCCGATGGTGCCGCCCGGTTGGCCCGGGGACAACCGGGGGCGGTCGGCCAGCGGCCACAGCATGGTGACCCACACGGGTTTCGAGGTGTCCGGCGCGACCGCGGACTCCAACGCGTCGGCGTGGTCGGGTGGCACGCCGATCACCGGCAGCAGGAACCGCGCATTGTCCAGCCGGGCGGGGGCGCCGTAGTCGGGTGTGCCGTTGGCGTTGACAAGCAGTGGATAGATGCCCGGCTGGTCGATTCCCAGCGACGGTTTGGCCAGCGAGCGCAGCGGCGCGGACAACGTGAAGCCGACCTCTTGGCCGCGCTGGAGTTCGGGCGCCACCGTGAGAAAGTCGGCGGCCGGCTGGTATTGATCGGTGCTGCCGTCCAACGAGGTCCGCAAGCCCGCCGATGCGGTGACCGCGGCGGCATGTTCGAGCCGGACCATCACGTCGCGCACCGGGCGGTCACCGATGTTGGTCACCATTCCGCTGACCGTGACGACCGGCGGGCTGGTCGTGGTGACGACGTCCGGGGTCACCTGGTCGATGCGGACCCGGACGAACGGCGTCGAACCGGGTTCGTTGGCCGCGGCGCGGGGCATGCCGATCGGGCCGGTGAGCACCACCGCGAAACCGGCCACGATGCCGATCACGACGGCAAGGCGCAACGTGGCGGCCCAGCAGAGTCGTGGCGCGGTCACGGGCCCGGCCCGTGACCGTTCTTACGACCGCGGGGCTTGTCGGCATGCCGGGTTCGGGAATGGGTCTGCGGGTTGCGCCGGGGCGTGCTGGGCGGCAGCGGTGGAAGCGCGGCGGGACCGTCGGTCTGCAGCTTTCCGATCAGCTCATTGGCGACCTCGGCGAGTCGACGTTCGTCGGCGTAGGCCAAACGCGACGGCAGCTCCTGGATCGGAACCCACGCCACCTCGGCGACTTCCAGGTCCTCGTCGCACAGCTCGCCGCCGGAGAAACGCATCAAATAGTGGTGCACGGTCTTGTGCACACGGCGGCCGTCGGTGACGAACCAGTAGTCGATGCGTCCGAGTGCGGCCAACACGCTGCCGCGGATCCCGGTCTCCTCGGCGACCTCCCGAATGGCGGTCTGCTCGGCGGTCTCGCCGAGCTCGATGTGCCCCTTGGGCAGCGACCAGAGCATTCGTCCCCGCCGGTCGATGCGCCCGATCAGCGCCGCGACCTGCGCGTCCATCGGGCCGTCGATGCCGTCGATGACCAGGCCGCCCGCGGACGTTTCATGCACGGTCCGCAGCCGCTCCGGCACCCGGCGGGTTGGGCGCGGTCGACGCCTGTTGGTTGTCGCCGAGTCGGCGGTCACTTTGGCGTCGGCGTCGTTTTCGGACGCGCCTACACCGCCACGACCGCGACGGCGCCCCCGACGCCGACGTGGTTTGGCTTGTTCGCCATCCGACACCCAAGCGATAGTAGCTGGCACGAGCTGTTCTTCTGGACACACTCGCCGCTGGTGCGGGCGCGACGACGGCCCGCCGACGACTAGGCTGAATTGTCGGGCTCCTCAGCGGGCCGTGCCTGCCCGCATCGTCACACGACTAGGCTGATCGAACGTGTCTGAAGCCGCCGACGATGTAGAGCTGCTGACGTCGGCTTGGATTGCCCTCAATCAGCATGCCGACGTGCTGGGTGGATTGGGCGCCTTGTTCGAGGCCGCGGGCCACGACTTGTATCTGGTCGGCGGATCGGTGCGCGACGCGCTGCTGCGCCGGTTGAGCCCCGATCTGGACTTCACCACCGACGCGCGGCCCGAGCAGGTGCAGCAGATGGTGCGAGGCTGGGCCGACGCGGTCTGGGATACCGGCATCCAATTCGGCACCGTGGGCGTCGGCAAGGACGAGCACCGCCTGGAGATCACCACGTTCCGCGCGGATAGCTACGACCAGGTGTCACGCAGTCCCGAGGTGCGCTTCGGTGACCGCCTCGAAGATGACCTGCTGCGCCGCGATTTCACCGCGAACGCGATGGCCGTGCGCATCACGTCGGCCGGCCCGGGAGAATTCCTCGATCCCCTCGGCGGTTTGGCGGCGCTCAAGGCCCGCGTACTGGACACCCCCGCGGCGCCGTCGGTGTCGTTCGGCGACGATCCGCTGCGGATGCTGCGCGCCGCGCGGTTCGTCTCGCAGCTCGGGTTCACTGTCGCCCCTCGGGTGCGCACGGCGATCGAGGAGATGGCCCCGCAGCTGGCCCGGATCAGCGCGGAACGCGTGGCCGCCGAGCTGGATAAGCTGCTGCTCGGCGCCGACCCGGTGGCCGGCATCGACTTGCTGGTTCAGACCGGGATGGGCGAAGTTGTGCTGCCCGAAGTCGGCGCCATGCAGATGGCCATCGACGAACACCACCAGCACAAGGACGTCTATCAGCACTCGCTGACCGTGCTGCGCCAAGCCGTCGAGCTCGAAGATGACGGCCCCGATCTGGTGCTGCGGTGGGCGGCGCTGCTGCATGACATCGGCAAGCCCGCCACCAGGCGCCACGAAGACAACGGCGGCGTGAGCTTTCACCACCATGAGGTAGTCGGCGCCAAGATGACCCGCAAGCGGATGCGGGCGCTCAAATACTCCAAGCAGATGGTCGACGACGTCTCTCAGTTGGTGTATCTACATCTGCGGTTCCACGGCTACGGCGACGGGAAGTGGACCGACTCCGCGGTACGCCGCTACGTCACCGACGCCGGACCGCTATTGCCGCGGCTGCACAAGCTGGTCCGCGCCGACTGCACCACCCGCAACAAGCGCCGCGCCGCGCGGCTGCAGGCCAACTACGACCGGCTGGAGGCGCGCATCGCCGAGCTGGCCGCCCAGGAGGATCTGGCGCGGGTCCGTCCCGATCTGGACGGCAACCGGATCATGGAGCTGCTGGACATCCCGGCCGGGCCGCAGGTCGGCGAGGCCTGGCGGTTCTTGAAAGAGCTGCGCCTGGACCGCGGGCCGCTGACCGACGAGGAAGCCACCGCGGAGCTGCTGGCCTGGTGGCATTCGCGCGGGAACGCATAGCCGGGGCGGCCGCGAGTTCTAGGATTTGCCCATGCCGTTGGGGGAGGGGGCGCAATTCGCGGGCTATACCGTGATCCGGCCGTTGGGGATCGGCGGTATGGGTGAGGTGTATCTGGTGCGCCATCCGCGGCTGCCGCGCTTTGAAGCTCTGAAGATACTGCGCGCCGACGTCTCGGCGGATCCCGACTTTCAGCAGCGGTTCAACCGGGAGGCCGAATTGGCGGGCAGCCTGTGGCATCCCCATATCGTTGGCGTGCACGACCGCGGTGAATTCGACGGTCAGTTGTGGATCGCGATGGATTATGTCAATGGGCCTGATATGCGCGCGCTGATGGATCAGCACCCGGGCGGTATGCCGGTGGACCAAGTCGTGGCGGTGGTGACCGCTGTCGCCGCGGCGCTGGACCATGCCCATCACCGCGGGCTGCTGCACCGTGACGTCAAACCGGGCAACATCATGATCAGCCGGCCCGAGGACGGCAGTCCACCCCGAATTCTGTTGAGCGACTTCGGCATCGCACGCCCGGTCGACGACAACACGGGGCTGACGGTGACTAATGCGACCGTCGGGACGGTGGATTACTCCGCGCCCGAGCAGCTGCTGGGACATCCGATCGACGGCCGGGCCGACCAGTACGCGCTGGCCGCCACTGCCTACTACTTGCTGACCGGCGCGAAGCTGTTTACCGGTACCAGCCCGGTCGCGGTGATCAGCGCGCACCTGACCGCGCCGCCGCCGCTGCTGGGTGCGCGCCGCCCCGAATTGGGCAGTGCCGACCCGGTTTTCGCGCGGGCGCTGGCGAAAAACCCCGCCGAGCGGTTCGCTCGTTGCGGCGATTTCGCCACGGCGCTGGCTCGCCAGCTGCATCACGCCCCACCCGCCGAGCCCCCTCGACCGGCCCCCGTAGCCCCGCCGACGCACGCCCCGGCGATGCCGGCCCCGCAGTTCGCGCCGCCGGCCTGGCCGGGCCCGGAACAACGTCCGCGTCCGCGTCGATGGCGAGCCGCCGCGTTGGTCACGGCCGGGATTGCGGTCGTCGGCGTCGTTGCCGCCATTGCGATCCCACGACTGGTCGATCACGCGCACCCCGCGCAATCGGAACCGCAGCTACAGGAAGCCGCCCGGCTGGCCGGACAGCACTACCTGGAGGCGCTCGCCCGCGGTGATGCCGCGGCCGCACTTGCGTTGAGTGTAAACCCGACGGCGACACCACAATTCGCGACCAGCGAGGTACTGCGTGCCCAGCTCGCGGCCGCGCCCATCACCGACATCACCGCCACGGCGGCCCCGGTGGCTGCCGGCGACGACCCGCAGCAGGTGCAGTACCTGATGCTGTCCGCCAGATTCGGCCCGACGTTGTCACAGGCCCGCATCGCCGTGCACCGCAAGGGCGACGAATGGAAACTCGACACCGCCACCGTCGCCGTCGATATCGGACCATCCGGCAGCAAGGACGCATCGCTGAAAGCGGTTGCGCTGTGGGGTGTTCCGACCGACGGCGCATCGCCGGTCGCAGTGTTTCCCGGTGCAATGTCGGTGTCGTCCAGTAACCGCTACGTCGACATCACCGCGCCGACTCCGCCGGTGTTTCTCGACGCGCTCGGCGGCGCCACCGACCGGCCGACCATCAAGCCGGTGGCCACGCTCAACGATGCGGGGAGCCAGGCCGCCAAGGCGGCTTTCGACACGTGGACCCACAACTGCTACCACGGCGTCGAACCGACCGACGATTGCGCGCGCCTGAGCCCCGACAACCCTACGATCGCTACGGAGGGCTCCGGCGATTTCAGCAAGGCCACCTTCAACTTCGACGCCGCCAGGATGGTGGTCGCGATCGGCGGCACCATCGTGTATCAGGGACACGCGGCCGGCGTACCCGACTACACCGTGACGGAGAAACCCATCGGCATCGTCGACCTCACTAAGGAACCCCCGGTATATGTGCGCACCGAAAAGCATGGATAAACACCGGTCGTCCGTCGCTCGACGAGCCTAAGATGCGCGCATGCCGTTGAGTGAGGGGGCACAGTTCGCGGGCTATACCGTGGTGCGGCTGCTGGGGGCCGGCGGTATGGGTGAGGTGTATTTGGTGCGCCACCCGCGACTGCCGCGATTCGAAGCGTTGAAAGTGTTGGCCCCCGAGGTATCGGCGGATCCTGGCTACCAGCAACGGTTTAACCGTGAGGCCGAACTCGCGGCCGGGCTGTGGCACCCCCATATTGTGGGCGTGCAGGACCGTGGCGAGTTCGAGGGCCGGCTGTGGATCGCGATGGATTACGTGGACGGGACCGACCTCGACGCGCTGATGGACGAGCAATACCCGAGCGGGATGCCGGCCGAGGAAGTGCTGGCGATCGTGACCGCGGTCGGCGCGGCCTTGGACCATGCGCATCACCGCGGTTTGCTGCATCGCGACATCAAGCCGGCCAACATCATGATCAGCCGGCCCGACGACGGCAGTCCGCCGCGAATCCTGTTGTGTGACTTCGGTATCGCGCGTCCCGTCGATGACACCACCGGTCTGACGGTGACCAATATGACGGTCGGCACCGTGCCGTACTGCGCTCCCGAGCAACTTTCGGGTGGCCCGCTCGATGGTCGCGCCGACCAGTATGCGTTAGCCGCTACCGCCTACTACTTGCTGACCGGGGCCAAGCTGTTTCCCCATGTCAACCCGGTCGCGGTGATCAACGCGCACCTGACATTGCCCGCACCGCTGCTCGGTGGGTTGCGCCCCGATTTGGCCAGCGCCAACGGGGTTTTCGCACGCGCCTTGGCGAAGAAACCCGCCGAACGGTTCGAGCGTTGTGGCGATTTCGCCGCCGCATTGGCCACCCACATGCCGCGCGTCGCTATGGGCCACGCGCCCCTCTCGCCGACCCCGGCGCCGGCATCCGAACAAACCCTGCCCGGGCCCGCGGTAGCGACTGAAGCCACTCGCCCGATCACACCGCCCCGCCCGCAATACCCGCCGCCAAGCCCGGCCGGTTACCCCAGTCCACACATGCCGCCTCCGCCTTCGTGGGGCGCGCCGCCCCCGTTCAACGTCCGCCCCCAACAACCGCGCCGCCGCAAACGGCCTGTGGCACTGGTTCTTTCGGTGCTGGCTGTGCTGGCCCTGCTCGCAGGGGCGGGTATTTTCGCGGCAAGCGAGATCATCGGCGGCGACGACACGAAACGTGCCGAGCAGGACCGCGAAGCCGCCCGGTTGGCCGGGCAACACTACCTGGAGGCGCTGGCGGTCGGCGACGCCCGCACCGCGCTGTCGGTGGCGGCAGATCAGCCAGCTACGCCGCAGCTGCTGACCGACAAAGTACTGCGCGCCCAGCTGGCTACCACACCAATCACCGAAATCAAGGTCACCACCGATCCAGCTCCGGACCCGGGCACCCCATCCGATGCCCAGCGGCTGGTCTTGGCCGCGAAATTCGGCGTCACGCCCACCCAGGTCGTGATCTGGGCGCACAAGAAAGACGGCCAGTGGAAGCTCGACACCACCACCGCCGCGCTAGCAGTGGACAATCCGCCTGACGCGGTCGAAGCGATGAAAACCGTTGCGATCTATGGCGTAGGGACGAACGGCGCCAATCCCATCTCGGTCTTTCCCGGCATTGTTCAGATCGGATCAACCAATCGCTTCATCGATATCACCGCGCCGCCGGAACGAGTGCTGCTCGAGGCGCTTACCGCACCGGCGGCCAGCCGACCGGTCATCCACCCGACTGTCGCACTCAACGATGCGGGTCGCCAGGCGGCCCTGGCCGCCGTGGATGCCCAGCTCCGCATCTGTTTCAAAAGCGGTCCCAAGCCGCCGGAGTGCTGTCCCAAAGATGGCTGCAAGCCCCAGCCTGCCCCGCCTCCGGGAGTCGAGCCGGACAGCGAGACACTCGAGGACCTTGAGAACACCCAGGGCATGACTTACGACCTGGACCCCAACACGATGACGGTTCATGTCTCGGGTGTCTTCAACTACCGGGCGCAGGTGATTCAGTACGCCAAACCGGCGATCTTCCGGGACGCCGTCACCGTGCAGGACAGCCATGTCGACCTGACCAAAGACCCGCCGGTCTGGTTTCGCAAGCCGGGGAGCTGACCGGCCTTGGAACCACCGACAGCCGACACGCGTCGGAAAGGTCATGGATTACTGCCTGGCAGGCGATAACGGCGCGGCAATGTGGCACGGCCAACCCGACCTCGACCTCGATCACGACGGCCGTCTCGAATCGATCGGGCTGGACTTCGACCACGACGGCATGCGCGACGATGCGTTGGCGGATTTCGACGGCGACGGCGTCGTCGACCACGCCGTGCTCGACCTCGACAATGACGGGACGCCCGAGGCGTACTTCACCGACGACGGGTCGGGAACCTGGGCGCTAGCGGCGGACCGGGCCGGGGGATTGCGCTGGTATGGGCTCGACGGGATCGAGCACACGGGTGGACCGCTGGTTGACTTCGACGGACGCGGGCAGCCGGACGATCGGCTGGTGGACGTCGACGGCAATGGGGTGGCCGACCGGGTGCTGTGCACCGACGAGACCGCCACGACCGGTTATGTGGATACCGACGGCGACGGGCGCTGGGATGTCCGGTTATCCGATACCGACGGTGACGGGTCGGCAGATGGCGCGACCCGCCTTTGACATGGTGTTTTGTGGCTTTGCCGAATGGGTAAATCAACGCCTGTGCAGCAGGCAGAACAACTGAAGTGACAGACCCCGATCCCTGTCTACACTCTTATCCATATCCGGTCGGGGAGGCCTAGGAAATCGAGGGAGAAAAACATGGCAAGTTCAACCGTTGTTACACCCGATCTGCTGCGCGCTTCGAAGCAGAAGATCGAATCGCGACTGCAAGAGGCGGCGGCCATCGCCAACCAATATTTGAGCGGACACGAAAACGTGGTCAGCGCCGCCGGGTGGACCGGTCAGGCCGGGTCGACGTCGCTGAACACCGCCGGCCAGATTCAGCACGACCTGCAGCAGATCATGACGGGCGGTAACCGGTTGGCACACGGGCTGGGTCAGGCGGCCACGCTGATGGAACACCACGAAGCCGATTCCGCCCACAACCTCAACGGTGTGTTCGGCGGAGTTCAGTCCGCCTAGTCGGCAATCCTAAAAGCTTATTTACCGTAAGGAATAACCAAAATGTCAGACCAGATCACGTACAACCATGCCGTCGTCAGCGGCCTCACCGGTGACATCGCGACTCAAGCCGCGCAGCTGATGGAAATTCACGACGACGTTCTGCACATCACCCAGTCGCTGGCGGAGTTCTTCCAGGGCCACGGCGCCACGTCGTTCTTCGACGCGCAGCAGCAGATGCTGCACGGGCTGCAGGACATGATTCAGACGGTCAGCCTGCACGGGCACACCGTGGGCAATGTGCACGATGCCGCCATCATCGCAGACAACGCGATGGGCAACCTCTTTCACCAGGCGTAGTCCGGGCTTGGCGGGGCGCACCTAGCGTGCGCCCCGCACTTGGCTTCAAGGGAAGACCGTGCTGACCACCTCTCTAGACGGCCTCTGGGTCCTACAAGTACTCACCGGCATCGAGGTCCTGGCTCCCGAGATGGGGCTGCGACCCCATCTGCCCCGCGTCGAGCCCAAGCATCAGGCGCTGGCCCACCCGGTGACCGCGGAATTGCGCGCCGCCGGCGCGATCGACGAAACCGGCTCCGTCGACGGCGCGATCGTCGAATGGCTGACCGTGCTGTCGCGCCGCGACATCGGACTGCTGGTGCACTTCCGGCTGGCCGACGACGGCGAGCCGGCGCGCGCGCTGCTCGCCAGGTTCGCGCAGTGGTGGGTCGCCATCGAACGATCGGGAGATCTGGTCCGCATCAGTGGGGCGGGCATCGCGAACAACGAGGGCACGGCCAGCGCGGCGCTCAATGCACAGATCGAAAGACTATGCGGCGCAAGTGATCCCGCGCCGCTGCGTCCGGTCACGCTGGATGCGGATGCGATGCGCGCCACCGCGACCGACGAGCGATCACTGCACGAGTTCCTGGACAGTCAAGGGCTCGATGCCGATCAGGTGCACATGCTGAAACTGGCCACCGATCCCAGCCGCTCGGCTCAGGCCTCGTTCGTCGCCCTGCAGTCCGGGGTGGAAACCGGCCTGCCGACCCGGACCCATTTCGAACCGGGGGCGGTGACGATCATCGATACGACAGAGGGACGTGTTGTCGCCGAACAGGTTTCGTCCGGGGGCAAGAACTGGATGATCATCGCGCCGGGGACCAAGAACAACATCGGTACCGCGATCTACCAGATGGTGCGGCGGCTACCGGCCAGCGAGGAATGGCATTCGTACCGAAAAGTCGTGTAGTCGAAAGGCAGTCCGAAAATGATAGCATCGGCATCGTGACGAATCCGTGGACGGGCTCATCCAATTCTCCGGAACAGGGCGGACCGACGCGGCGAGAAGCGCCCGCCGCGCAGTATCAAAATCAAGACTCAGTATCCGGCACATTACGCATTTCCGATATGGTCGCCCCGCGCAAAATTCCGCCCGGCGGAGGCTGGCGTAAATTCCTTTACCAGATATCGGGCCATGTCATCAACTTCGGCGAATCGCCAGCCGAAAGGCACTACCGCGAGCTGCAGGAGCGCATCCGCCGCCACATCCGCAAGCAGTACGTGGTCGGGGTCGTCTCGGGAAAAGGCGGCGTCGGTAAGACCACGATGACCGCTTGCATCGGCGCGGTGTTCCGGGAATGCCGGCCCGAAAACGTCGTCGCGATCGACGCGGCCCCCGGCTTCGGCACGCTGGCCGGGCGGATCGACGAATCTCCACCCGGCGACTACGCGGCGGTCCTCAACGACACCGACGTGCAGGGCTACGCTGATATCCGAGAACACTTGGGGCAGAACAGTCTTGGACTCGACGTGCTGGCCGGCAACCGTGCGTCCGACCAACCGCGGCCGTTGGTCGCCTCGATGTTCTCCGGCGTGCTGTCGCGGCTGCGTCGCACCCACACCGTGATCGTGGTGGACACCTCCGACGACCTCGAGCACCCCGTGATGAAGGCGGTGCTCGACGCGTGCGACACCCTGGTTTTCGTGTCCGGTCTCACCGCCGACACCTCCTTACCGGTAACCCGAGCCATCGACCTGCTGCGCTCGATGGGCTACCACGAGCTGGTGTCGCGCAGCATGGTGATCCTGAACGACAGTCGCGACAAATACGACGCGGAGGCGCGCACCTATCTCACCGAGCGTTTCGCTCAATCGGGCGCAACGGTCGAATTCATGCCGTACGATCCATTCCTTGCAAAAGGCGGCATAATTGATACCCGGCATGAGCTGAAGAAGAAAACCCGCCTGCGGATATTCGAAATCACCGCGGCATTGGCCGACAAATACATTCCAGATGCCGACAGGCCGCGTTAATGACCCCATACGTGGGTAAGGTCTCGTTTCCAGCCCGCTGTGCGGTCGCGGTCGTATGTGGAGAACATCTGGTTTCACAGGTCTATCCGGCCTCGGTCCCGATCGAGGCCTTCATCGACAACGTCGTCGAGCTACTCAACGAGGAACTCAAACGCCGGGGGTTCATCGGACTCGAGTCTGGCATCGGATACGAACTCCACAAGGCCAACGGAGTTCGGCTGGACGTTACGAAGACGCTCGACGAACTGGGCGTCGAAGACGGCGCCACACTCACGCTGGTCCCCGCGGTCGCGGGTGAATCGTTCGAGCCGCAGTACGAGTCCCTGTCGACCGGTTTGGCCCGGGTCGGCAAGGCCCTGTTCGAGCCGGTAACGCTGCAGACCGCCGCGCACACCGCGTTGGTGATCTTGGCGTTGGTCTCGCTGACCCTGTTGGGACTGGCTGTGCGCCAACGCTTCTCGACAGACTCACTGATGCCCACGATCGTGACCGGGACGGCCGGTCTGCTGATCGCCGGTGGTGCGACCACGGTATGGCGGTGGTGGCCGCACCGCAGCGACATGGTCGACGGGCTCGGCTGGATCTCGTTGCCATTGCTCACCGCCGGCGTGGCGTCCGGCGCGCCGGGTCCGGTCGGGGCCGCCCACGGCTTTATCGCCGCTCTGGCGGGCGCGGTGCTGACCTGTGGAATCACGTCGGCGACGGGGCGGCACGCGAATGTGGCCGCGACCGTGGTGACCGTACTGGGGCTCGGTGGCGCGGCCGCCGCGGCCCGGATGTGGTGGCCCGTGCCCGCGCAATGGCTGGGCATGTGCGGGCTTGTCGCCCTGTTGCTGTTGCTGACCATGGCCCCGACGATCGCGCTGTGGGTCGCGCGGATCCGGCCGCCCTATTTCGGCTCGATCACCGGGCGCGATCTGTTCCGGCGCAGCGCGGGCCTGCCCGCCGACGCGGTGTCGCCGGTGGAGGAAGGCAGCGACGACGACGCGAATTCCGACACCACGCCGCGCGGTGCCCAGATCGCGCTCGCGGCGATCCACGCCAACAACGTACTGACCGGAATCTGCGTGGGAGCGGGGCTGACCCTCCCTGTCGCGGTGTGGGCCACCCTGATGCCGGGCCACGACCGCGGCCTGCCGGCCGCCGTGCTGGCCGGCCTGTTCGTGGTGATCTTCATCAGCCGGGGGCGGGCGTTCGCCGACAAACGACAAGCGATCGCGCTGGTCTGCGGCGCGGCTGCAGCATTGTGCGTCGGCGTCGCGAAATACGTTCTGCACGAGCCCACTTCATCGGGGTACGGGCTGTTGTGGGGCACGCTGGTGCTGGCCGCCTTCGGCGGTGCCGGGCTGCTGGCCGCCCTACTCGTGCCGATCACGCGGTTCACCCCGCTGGTGCGGATGACCGCCGAATGGGTGGAGATAGCAGCGATCATCGCGGCCCTGCCGCTGGCCGCATGGATCGGCGGATTGTTCACCTGGGTGCGCATGCGATGACCCCGATGGCGCTCACCGGTCGCGCAATGACCCAGCGGGTCGCCGCCTCGGCGCTGACGAGCCTGCTGGTCGCCCTGATAGCGGGATTACCTGCGGCCCAGGCGATTCCACCACCGGTCGTTGATCCCGGCCGGGTACCCGCCGACGGTAAGCCCGCGTCCGATCAGCCGATGCGGCAGTCGTTCACCTGTGCCCGGACGATGACCGTCGCCGATCCGAACGTGGCCCTGCCGGCGCCCGGTTTCACGATGCTCAACGTCAGCAAGGCCTGGCAGTACTCGACCGGCAACGGCGTGCCCGTCGCGGTCATCGACACCGGCATCAACCCGAGTCGCCGGTTGCCAGTGGTGGCGGGTGGTGACTACATCATGGGCGGCGACGGTCTGAGCGACTGCGACGCGCACGGCACCGTCGTGGCGTCCCTGATTGCCGCTGCGCCGCAAGGCACTCCGATGCCGGCTCCGATGCCGAGCGCTCCGGCCTTCCCGCCACCGGCGGGCCCGCCGCCCACCGATGCGGGAGCGCCGCCGCCCGGCGGACCGCCGCCCCCGCCCGCACCTCCGCCACCGCCCTCACCGGTGACGATCACCCAAACGGTGGCACCACCACCCCCACCGCCGCCGCCACCTGACGCGCCGTCGAACGGGCCGGGGGATCCCGCGCCCGGACAGCCCGACGATCCCGAGGTGCCGCCGCCGCCGCCGGGTGCACCCGACGGAGTCGCCGGCGTCGCGCCGCACGCGACCGTCATCTCCATCCGCCAGTCCTCGCGTGCCTTCGAGCCGGTGAACCCCGGCGGCGGCGACTTCGAGGGACGTAAGAAGGCCGGCACCATCGCGACGCTGGCCAGCGCCATCGTGCACGCGGCGAACATGGGCGCGAAGGTGATCAATATCAGTGTGACAGCCTGTGTTTCGGCCGCCGACCCGCTGGATCAGACCGCCATCGGCGCCGCCGTGTGGTATGCGGCCACGGTCAAGGACGCGGTCATCGTCGCCGCGGCCGGCAATGACAACGAAGAAGGCTGCGCCCAAAACCCAACCTTCGACCCACTCAACGCCTCCGATCCGCGCGACTGGCACCAAGTCAAGACCGTATCGTCGCCGTCCTGGTTCTCCGACTATGTGTTGTCGGTGGGCGCGGTCGACAACGCCGGTGCGCCGATCAACAAGAGTCTGGCCGGACCCTGGGTCGCCGCGGCGGCACCCGGCGTCGGGATCATGGGGCTGTCGCCGGAAACCGGGGGACCGGTCAATGCCTATCCGCCGATCCGGCCCGGCGAGAAAAACATGCCATTCTGGGGCACCAGCTTTTCCGCGGCGTACGTCAGCGGGGTGGCCGCGTTGGTGCGGGCCAAATATCCAAGCCTGTCCGCGCACCAGATCATCAACAGGATTCTGCAGACCGCGCACAATCCACCCCGCGGGGTTGACAACCAGGTGGGCTACGGCGTCGTGGATCCGGTGGCCGCGCTGACCTTCGATGTGCCTGCCGGAGAACGGCTTTCCCCCGCGGCCGCCAGTCGTATCGTCCATCCGGCACCGCCGCCACCACTACCGGATCACCGCGCCCGCAACGTCGCGATGATCTTCGCCGGGGTCGTGGCGGCGGCGATCGCGGTCGTCGCGCTGATCGTTCGGGCCAGGCGCGAGCGATGACCGCCGCCACGAAGCTGACGATCATCGTCGCCATTTTCATCGCCGCCACGATCGGCTGGGCGGTCGGCGGATACCCCGGTGCGGCAGCGGGTTTGGTGATCGGTATCGCGGTCGGCGTGATCCCATGGCGCGGCCAGCCAATGTGGTCCTGGCTGATTCTGTGGCTGCGGCGCCGTCGCCCGATCGCGTGGACCGAGCCGCTCACGGTGGCCAATGACCGTGCCGGCGGCGGCATCCGCTATCAGGACGGCGTCGCGGTCGCCGCAGTCCAGCTGCTCGGAAAGGCGCACACGCCAACGCTGTTCACCGGTTCGACCGCGACCTATACCGAGAACTCCTTCGACATCACCGAGCTGACGCCGCTGCTACACCAGAGTCTGGGGCTCACCCTTCATTCGCTGAGCGTCGTCACCGCGGGCGCCCGCCGCCGCAGCACGGGTGACTATCCGCGGGTGTATGACACGTTGATCGGTACGCCGCCCTACGCGGGCCAGCGCGAGACCTGGCTCATCGTGCGCATCGCGGCCCTGGACAATGTCGAGGCGCTACGCGGTCGCACCTCGGTCGGTACCGCCACCCTCGCGGCCGCCCAGCGGATCAGCGCGGCGCTGCGCCAGCACGGCATCCGCGCCAAGGTCGCCACCGCCACCGACATCGTCGAGATGGAGCGGCGGTTGGGCCGCTCCGCGCTGGACGTCACGAATCGGCGGTGGCGATCGGTGCGCGGTGACAGCGGGTGGTTGACCACCTACTGGTACCGCCCCGGCGACATCACTTCGGAAGCGCTGGCCGAAGCGTGGTCGGCACGCGTCGACGGGATTGTGCAGAACGTCACGCTTTTCAGCTCCCAAGACGGGGTGGCCACCGCGACGGCGACCGTCACCGTACGCAGCGCCCAGCCACCGTCGGCATCGTTGAGCATGCGACTGAAGACTCTGCGGGGCGAGCAGGCGCAGGCCGTCGCGGCCAGTCTGTGCGGTCCGCTGCCGTCGTTGCGTGGCATCCGTCGTGGTGTGCTGCACGGTCCGCTCGTCGTGCCGATCGGACCGTCGGGTGTGTTGCTCGGCAAGGTCGCCGGCGGGAATCGGATGCTGCTGCCGCTCGACGACGCCGGGGAGTTCAGCCGGGTGCACATCGCCGCGGAGGACGCGCTGGCCAAGCGGTTCATCATTCGCCTGGCCGGTGCCGGCGAGCGGATCACGGTGCACACTCGAAACATGCAGCGGTGGGCCAGTGTTCGGATGCCGGACGTCGCGGTGACCGATCAGCCGAAGCCGGTGTCGGGCACCACGGTCAGCGTCGTCGACGGCAGCATGTCGCCCGCGCCGCGACCGAACACCCTCATCTCGATCGGCGGTCCGGGCGAGCCGTACCGGGGA
Source organism: Mycobacterium sp. pR1184 (assembly GCF_041287235.1). NCBI lineage: Bacteria > Bacillati > Actinomycetota > Actinomycetes > Mycobacteriales > Mycobacteriaceae > Mycobacterium > Mycobacterium sp. pR1184. Next base: position 38,547 of record NZ_JBGGKR010000010.1, read on the forward strand.
ACCGCAAACGTGTTGATCACCCAGACGGGTCCGGCCACGGTCGATGTGATCGCGGCCGATGGTCGCCTGCATGCGGTGGAAGTGGAGCTGTTCCGCGCCGAGAATAGATACGTATCGTCGGAACCGATGGCATTGCGAACCCCTGATCTCGAAGCGGTGGACACCCCATGACCAGCAGCACGACGCCGGCCGCCGCGCGAAAGTACTTCGACGCGGCGATGGCGTTGCTCGACAGCGATCCCGCCGCGGCCGCGGCCCGGTTTCGGGAGGCGACGGAAGTCGACCCGTCGATGGCCGACGCGTGGCTGGGCCGGATCGCCGCCGGTGACGAGGCGTTGTCGACCATCGAACAGCTCTACAACTACGGCGGCCGGCTGCACCGGGAGACCAACCGGATCGGGGCGCGATTGTCCGCCCCGATCAAAGCCGGGCCGTATCTGTCGATTTCGGTCACCGAGGCATCGCATGCGGGCCTGGCACTGGCGAGTGCACTCATCGACGATCGCCAATACGAGAAAGCTGAAGCGCTGCTGGGCGATTCGACGCTGCTGGACACCTGGGAGAACCACCAGTGGAAGCAGTACATCGAGTCGTATCTGATGTTCGCCACCCAACGGTGGCCGGACGTCATCTCGGTCGCCGCGGCCATCCTGCCACCGCAGGCGATCATCATGTCCGCGGTGACCGCGGCCACTTGCACGCTGGCCGCCCATGCCGCGGCCCATCTCGGGCAGGCACGCGTCGCGCTGGACTGGACCGACCGGGTCGAGCTGCGCGCCGGGTTCGGCGGCCCGACCGAGACGCGCCGTCAGCACCTCGAAACCGCGGTCACCGCAGTCGATCCCACCGACTTCCCGTTGATCGCCGCCGACCTCGCCTATGTGCGCGGGATGGCACATCGCCAGCTCGGCGAGGAGCCCAAGGCGCAGATCTGGCTGTCCAAAGCGACGATCAACGGCGCATTGATCGAGCCGGCCAAGCAAGCGCTGGCCGACCCCGCGCTGCAGCTGGTCGTCACCGACGAGGATGCGATCAGTTCTCGCACCAACAAATGGGACGTGACCACCGAGCTGTCGGAGCAGCAGCGACAGGAAGAGGAGAACCAGGGGCGGCGCACCGAACTGCTGCAGGAGGGTCGCGCGCTGCTCGACAACCAAGTCGGATTGGCCGACGTCAAACGCGCGGTCGCCGAACTGGAAGACCAGATCGAGGTTCGCGCACTGCGTCTGGCGGCGGGCTTGCCGGTGGCCAATCAGACCAACCACATGCTGCTGGTCGGACCGCCCGGCACCGGTAAAACCACCACCGCCGAGGCGCTCGGCAAGATCTACGCCGGCCTGGGCATCGTGCGCCACCCGGAGATCGTCGAGGTCAAGCGGGCGGATTTCTGCGGGGAGCACATCGGTGCATCCGGGCCGAAGACGAACGAGCTGATCAACCGGTCGCTGGGCCGCATCCTGTTCATGGACGAGTTCTATTCGCTGGTGGAACGCCACCAGGACGGTCGGCCGGACATGATCGGCATGGAGGCGGTCAACCAGCTGTTGGTGGCACTCGAGGTACACCGGTTCGACTTCTGCTTCATCGGCGCCGGATACGAAAAGGAAGTCGACGAATTCCTCACCGTGAACCCGGGTCTGGCGGGCCGATTCAACCGCAAACTGCGGTTCGAGTCCTACACACCCGACGAGTTGGTGGAAATCGCGGTCCGCTACGGCAAGCCCCGCGCCACGGTTCTCGACCCCGCCACCCGCGAGGCGCTGACCGCCGCCTGCGCGACATTGCGCGCCTATCGTGCCCCCGATGGGCAGCACGGCATCGACGTCATGCACAACGGCCGGTTCGCGCGCAATGTCGTTGAGCGTGCGGAACGATTGCGCGACTCGCGGGTGGCCGCCCAGCACCGTGTCGACAAAGGCTCGGTGACGGTAGAGGATCTGCAAACGCTGCGTACCCAGGACATCGTTGCGGCGGTGAAGGACGCGTGCGCGGAAAAGCATGTGCCGATAGTGCTTTGATCAGGCCCGATTCCTGAGTCGTTGCGCGCGGGCGCGCGGGTGGCCAGCGTTGCGGGAAACCCGTTGTCGGCGCTGCCGGAAAGCTTAAGATGCACGCAGGCCCGCGACCGGATAGTGCGGTGGCGAAACAAGGCTGACGAATGGAGCGTCCGGCGGTGCACCGTATCTTGCTGATCACGGTGGCGTTGCTGCTAGCCATGGTCAGTGCACCTCCCGCCGTGGCGGTATCGCCACCGTTGATCGACTCGACGGCGGTTCCACCCGATGTGACGGGTCCCGATCAGCCCCTCGAACAGAAGCGTGTCTGCAAGGCGCCGTTGTCACTGCCGGGCACCAATTTCCACGATGCACCGTGGCCCAACACCTACCTGGGAATCACCCAGGCCCAGAAGTTCGCCACCGGCGCCGGCGTCACGGTGGCCGTGATCGATACCGGGGTGGACGCCTCGCCCCGCGTTCCGGCCGATCCGGGCGGCGACTTCGTCGTCAAGGACGGCAACGGGCTCTCCGACTGTGACTCGCACGGGACGCTGACCGCGTCGATCATCGCGGGGCGGCCCTCGCTGAACGACGGATTCGTCGGTGTCGCCCCCGACGCGCGGTTGGTCTCGGTGCGCCAGACATCGGAGGCGTTCGAGCCGAAGGATTCCCAACCCGACCAGGGCGACCCGAACGCGACGCCGGCCGCCGGCTCTGTCCGCAGCTTGGCCCGCGCGGTGGTACACGCCGCCAATCTGGGCGCCGGTGTGATCAACATCAGCGAGGCGGCCTGCTTCAAGGCCAAGAAGCAGGTCGACGAGACCACGTTGGGTGGCGCGCTCAATTACGCGGTCAACGTCAAGGGCGCCGTGGTGGTCGTCGCGGCCGGCAACGTCGGCGGTGATTGTCAGCAGAATCCGCCACCCGACCCGGCCATTCCCTCCGATCCCCGCGGCTGGCAAGGGGTTCAGACGATCGTCACGCCGGCCTGGTACGCGCCGCTGGTGCTGACCGTCGGGGGTGTCGGGCAAAACGGCGCACCGAGCGAGTTCTCGATGCACGGGCCGTGGGTCAGTGTGGCCGCGGCCGCCGACAACGTCATCGCGCTCGGACCCGGCGGCGACCCGGTGGACGCGTTGTCGGGCAAAGAGGGTCCGGTGCCGATCGCGGGAACCTCGTTCGCGGCGGCGTACGTGTCAGGTCTGGCGGCGATGGTGCGGCAGAAGTTCCCCGATCTGACGCCGGCCCAGGTCATGCACCGCATCACCGCGACCGCACGCCATCCCGGGGGCGGTGTCGACGATGCGGTCGGTGCGGGCATCATCGATGCGGTCGCCGCGCTTACCTGGGACGTCCCCGCCGGCCCGCCGATGCCGGTGGATCCGGTCAAAGCGATTCAAGCCCCGGTGCCGGTGCCGGGCCCGGATCACGGGCCGATCGAGGCTGTCACGATGGGGGTTATGGGTTTGATCGTCGCGCTGGGACTCGCCGCACTCGTCGGGCGAGCCCTGAAACGGCACTGACGAAGCCCATGCGATCAATACGACTCCGGTTCAGCAGCGGTCACGCGATGTGGGCGGCCGTGCTGGCTCCGCTGTGCATCCTGCTGTTCATGGGGACGCGCTACGAGTGGGCCGGCCCGACCCTGGTGGCGGTCGGCGCCGTGATCGCCACGGTCACCTTCCGCGGCCGGCGGCTCACCGGCTGGGTGGTGGCGATGTGCGCTTGGTTGCTGCGTCATCGCCGGTCACCCGAACTTCCCTCCGAGGCGGAGGTCGGCACCACCGTGATGCCCGGCGACCACGTGGCCGTGCGCTGGCAAGGCGAGGAGCTGGTCGCGGTCATCGAGCTCATTCCGCGGCCGTTCACGCCGACGGTGGTCGTCGACGGGAAGGCGAACACCGACGACGTGGTCGACACGCGGCTGCTGGAGCAACTGCTTGCGGTGCATTGTCCCGACTTGGAGGCCGAGGTGGTGTCGGCCGGATTCCGGATGGGCAAGACGGCGTCCCCGGATGTGCTGAATTTGTACCGGGAAGTGATCGGTCAGGACCCGGCGCCGGCGTACCGGCGAACCTGGATCGTGATGCGCGCCGAACCGCGGCGCGCTCAGGCGTCGGCGCGTCGGCGCGACGAGGGCGTCGCGGGTATCGCCCGCTACTTGGTGGCGTCGACCACGCGGATTGCCGACCGGTTGGCCAGCCATGGCGTCGATGCCGAATGTGCGCGCAGTTTCGACGATTTCGACCATGCGACCGAGATCAGCTTCGTACGGGAGAAGTGGTCGACGATCAAGGGGCAGGACAACGTCACCGCCGCCTACATCGCACCCGGGGGCCCGGATGTGTGGTGGTCGGTGCCGGCCGATCACACCATCACCCGGGTCCGCATCGCTGCCGGGATGGCGCCCCGTTCCACCGTGCTACTGACCACACCGAAGAAAGCCAAAAGGCCGCGCGGCTTTTCGCGCGTATCGGGTGGGCAGCGTGCCGCACTGCAAGGACAGACCGTCGTTTCCGGCCGCCACTGGCAATTGCCGATCGGGTCAGCGGGAGTGCTGGTCGGCGAGACGGCGAGCAAGTATCCGGTCTACATGCCGTTCGACGATGTCGACGCGAGCATCAACCTGGGTGACGCCCGGGCATTCATGCAATTCGCCGTCCGTGCGGCGGCTGCCGGCGGAACCGTCACGCTCGCAGCACATTTCCAGGAATTCGCCGACCTGATCGGCGCTGAAGTCGGGCCGGAGTCGAAGGTGTCGTGGCCGCACGCGACAACGTATCTGGGCCGGCATTCCGGGGTGGACCGGGTGATCCTGCGCAACAACTTGATCAGCACCCCGCGGCACCGCCAACTGCCGATCCAGCCCGTTTCCCAGCCCGACGAAAGTCGCTATCTGACCGCGCTGCCCGGCAGGCGGGAAGCCTCCTGACACCTTCGCTCAGAGCACTTGTTTGGCCCAGATGAACAGGTATTTAACTGTCTTCGGGGTACTGCGCGCCGCTTTACACTAAGAGTCTGCGTGGCCGAGGCACTCGCCCAGGCAGGCTGGCTATCCCCGACGCAAAGGAAGATGACGTGCAACCACACGAGCACCCGCAGGCCACTGCGGTCATGGACGAGTTCAAGAAGTTCAGCGACGTCCTCGAGGGCGCCTTGAAGCAGCGGGGCACCGGCTCCTTCAGCGCCAAGGACGAATCCGAGACGGTCGAGGTGGTCATCAACGGTGACATGTGTGTGACCCAGGTTCACCTCGAGGATGGGCTGCTGCGGCTGGGCGCCGAAACGGTGCAGGAGCGCATCAACGAGGCACTCGCGAAGGCCACCGCCGAAGCGGCGGCGAGCATCGAGGCGGGCCAGGCGGAGACCTTCGAAAAGCTGTCCCAGATCGTCGATTCGCTGCAGAAGATCGCCGGGGAGGACTAGGCAAACCGACATTCTGCCGCAGCGGAGGACCGTTCAGGGGATACGGTCAGGCGGTGCAGCTGTTTGTCGTTGGGCCGCCGAGGTCCGGGTTGACCATCGTCACCCAGTTCCTCAACGACCACGAAGACATCAAGATCTTCGACGAGATCGATCTGATCGACGTCGACCGGTCCGGGGGACCGGTCGTGGGTACGCTGGCGGCATTCCTGCTCGAGCGCGGCCGTTACCAGACTTACCGTCGCCTCTTGCAGGAAACGGCGGACCCGGCCCAGGCTCTGCGGGCGATCATGAGCGAAATCGCCCAGCCCTGCCCGGTCTGGGGCGAGAAGAACCCGAGGTATGCGATGCGGCTGCAGAGCCTGCGGCGATGCTTTCCCGAGGCCGTCGTCCTGTTCGTGCTGCGCGATCCGCGTGAGGTGGTGAACTCGTATCTGCTGCACCGGGATTCGGATCAGCGCACTGATTTGGACTTCTGGATCAAGGACACGGTTGCCGAAGCTTTCGCACTGGTGGAAGGTTCCCTGGATCCGCTGACGGCGCACGACGCGGAATTGGTGTTGCTGCGCTACGAAGCCTTTGCGGCTCGACCCAGGCAGACACTCGACACCGCCCTGCAGCGGTTCGGTCTGAGGTTTTCCGACACCGCGGTCGCACTGGCTCATCAGGCCCCGGAGACGGTCGGCGACAACCAGTTCTACCGTGGTGGGGCCCCGCTGCCGTGGAAGACCGGCAACCTTGCGCCACTTCGCCAGGCGCCATCGGCTCGGGCCCGCATCGACGCCGGCGACCCGATCTGGTTCCAGGTCGATGCCCTGGCGCAGCGCTTCGGCTACAACTGAGCAGGCTGGTTAATGACGTTTAGTGAATTGCTGCAGGCGCAAAACCCCACGTTTTGTTTCGTCACCAATGTCGGCGATGCCGTGCTGACGTTGCCGACCCTGCGCGCATTGGGCGAAATGTTCAGTGCACCAATCACATTGGTTTGCCCCAAGGCCGCATTCGACCTGTGTTTTCGAGAGGTAAGCCCGCGGCTGGTCGACGTCACGGGACTGCCCCTGGTGGGCCCGCCGCCATTGCCGGGAGGTCCGCAGCGGCCCCCCGATTACGACGCGCTGGCGGCCGAGATCGGACCGGTCGATGTCTTCATCGACACGCTGCCGTGGAGTTCGCTGTCCAGCGTCATCATTCACCCGCTCCTGCAACGCCTGGCACCGACGACAAGCATCGGCTTCACCGACGCCGGCCACGACATTGTGATCCCCAAAGGGGATTGTCACGCTGCGGACTCGACATTCAGGTTGGCCCAGCTGTTCGATCCGTCGCTGCGCATCGAAAGCTATGCCCAGCCGTTGCCCATCCCCGCGGCCGTGGCGGAGCGGGCCCGATCGGTGCGGGCCGCGGTTCCCGCCGGCACCAGAGTTCTCGTCGTGCATGCGGACAGCAACTGGATGGAGAAGCGCTGGCCCGTCACCAGATTCATCGATCTGCTGGATCAGTTCTTGGCGCGCCATCGCGACTTCGTGGCCTGGGTGGTCGGGATGGGATACGAGGATCTCAATGTCGGCCGGCACGGCGATCGCGTGGTTTCACACCTGGGACTCCCACTTGATCTCACGATGGGCTTGGTCGCCACCGCGGACCTTTTCGTCGGGATAGATTCCAGCATGCTGCATGCCGCCGATCTGGCGCGAGTGCCCGGCGTCGGGCTCTTCGGCGCAACGCATGCCGCGGAATGGGGGTTCAGGTTCGCGCCACACCGGCACATCGATATGCCCACGATGGCCGACATCACCGTCGAATCGGTGCTGGACGCGCTGGAAGACCTCGTCGACCATGACATTGTGGTGCGACGCGATGGCCCGGCCGTTTAAGCTCTCGCTGGAGGTTGGTCGGGTTGAACGAGATTACAGTTCTGCGAGGCGGCCGCGCGTCAAGGGTTGAGCCCGACCTGCTCGCCAACTTGCTGCGGGCACGCACCCCGGTGGTGTATTTCTCCACCCTGCTCGGGGACTCCATCCTGACGCTGCCAACGTTGCGCGCGCTGGCCGAAATGTTCACCGCGCCACTCACATTGATCTGCCCCAAGGACGCCTTCGACCTGTGCTTCCATGCGGTCAGCCCGCGTCTGATCGACATCACCGGCACGGCTCCGGGAGGACCCCCGATAGGGCGGCAGGCAAGTCGGACCCTCGACTACGACAAACTGGTGTCCGATATCGGCGCCGTCGACGTCTTTATCAACGCCATCCCGTGGGACATCCCGTCGAACATCTTCGTCCGCTCCCTGTGGCGACGGCTTGCTCCTACCATGAGCATCGGCTTCCCTACCGACGACGACTACGACATCATCGTCCCGCGAGATCTGCCGCACTCGGTCGACGTGACATTCAAGCTGGCCCGGCTGTTCGATCCGTCGCTGCGCGTCGAAAGCTACGCCCAGCCGGTCCCTCTCGCGCAATCCGTGCAGGACGAAGCCCGGTCCATTCGCGCCGCCGTACCGGCCGGTACCAAGGTCATGGTGGTGCACGCTGACGCCGGTTGGACAGAAAAACGTTGGCCTGCAACCCGGTTCATCGATGTGCTGGACCGTTTCCTGGCACGGCACCGCGATTTCGTGGTGTGGGTGGTCGGGATGGGCGACGAGGAACTCAATGTCGGGCGCGAGCGCGATCGCGTCTTTCCCTATCTCGGACTACCCCTCGACCTCGCCATGGGCATGGTCGCCAACGCGGACCTTTTCCTCGGTGTCGACTCCGCGATGCTGCACGCCGCCGATCTGGCACGGGTGCCCGGCGTGGGTCTTTTCGGGCCGACCCGCCCCGAGCTATGGGGTTTCCGATTCGGGCCGCACCGTCACATCGACCGGAGCGCCATGACGGAAATCACGGTGGGGGAAGTGCTGGAGGCACTGGAAGAGATTGTGGCAGAGCATGTCTGAGCGAGGTGAAGGCGTACTGCGCGATTCGGCGGGGGCGGACTTGCTCGCCGCTGTGCGCCGATTCAACGATATCGCGATGCTGTGGCACACCGAAGAGTCCACCGAGGCTCCCGTTGGCGACGGCATCGCGGCGAAGGCATTGCACCTGCACGCCCTGAATTTCGCGCTGTGGCACCACGAGGACGCCGTTCGCCGCCCCGGTGCCGACGACCAGGAGGTGGCGCGCCGGAAACGGTGTATCGATGACGTCAACGCGCGGCGTAATGGGGCGATCGAAGACATCGACACGGACGTGCTTGATCTCATCGACCTGAACCCAAACGCTGCGCTGCACACCGAAACTCCCGGCACCATCGTCGACCGGCTGTCCGTCCTTACCCTGCGGATCGTGCACACGGATCGTGACGACCAGTCGGGTGCACGTCGGGCCGTGCTCGACGAGCAGTACGACGACCTGTTCGCCGGGCTTGAGCAGGTTCTCGCGCGCATGCAGGCCGGACAGCTGCGCTTCAAGGTGTACCGGCAATTCAAGGCGGCGGCTCAACGCAGCTATTGCGACCTGTTCGACAACCACGACGCCTGAGGCTTCAATAGGCCGCGGCCGCCCACCATTGGCGCCAGTCGAGGTAGGGGTCCTTGTGTTCCTCGTACTGAAGATGAAGTGCCAGTGAGGGGATCGGGGTATACAGGGTGACCTGCTCGCGCCAGATCTTGTTGATCGTCGACGCTTCGAAGATGTGGTGCCGCTGGCCATACGGCGTGCTCGAATAGCGGGCGAGCAGCTCGAACAACTCCCAGTTTCGGCGCAGCGTCTCGATCTCTACCCAGCAGGTATTCGTGGTGTGCGTGTTGGTGCGCCAGTGCCTCTTGGTGCCGTATACGACGCGACAGTCCTCCCGGCTGAATATCGGGCTCCAGTAATTCTTCGGATCGTCATACGGATGCAGCGCGACCTCACCGCTGCCGAGCTTGTCCCGCAGCAGCACGTGGACGTCGAGCATCTCCTGGATCGCGGAGGGGGTGTGCAGGTAGTCGTCTTCCACGAGATACACGAGTTCGCGGCCGTCGTCGCGCGCTCTGGAGAACGAAGAGAGACAGGATGCGTTGTATCCGCGATCGTCGAGTGCGATGAATTCGACCGGATGGCTGCATGTTTCGAGTATCCGGTGCAGCGTCGCCAGTACTTCGCGCGACGAGTGGTCGTCGAAGACCCGCAAGATGATGTCGCCCTCGGCGTGATTGATCGACGTGACCAGTGATTGCGTACAGCGGAGCAGGATCTCATTTTTGGGTGCATCGACGTAGCGGTGCGCACCGTGCACGCTGATGTCGGAGTGGGTCTGCAGGTGAATGTCGAGTTTCATGCCATCGACCGCCGCAGCATGGTGCGAAAGACCTCGGCCCAATCCGAATCCGAGCCGCGTATCCCCGGGGTGATATCCATCAGCAGCAGCCGGTCCAGGTTGGCGGGCGTCGTAAGTTCGTGGCGCGTCGGAGTTGACACCACATAGAGCGCCGCATCAAAGCGTTGTGAAACAGCCGCGGCGAGGCGGTCGATCGCCTCGTCGGTGAAGATGTAAGGGATGGCGGCGACGGCCTGAACTTCATCGGCGAGGTTGTCCTGGGTGTTGGCGACGAAGAATATCCGGCGGGTGAATTCGCGGACGCTTCTGAGCGTCTGCGATGTGTGCGCAAACTTGGCCGAGAATGAGTCAGGGCAGGAGGCAAGGCTTTTCGGCTCGTGCCAGAAATAACAGTCACCCACGGCAGGCCAGCGCGGCGGCGCTTCGGGGCAGCAATCCAACTCGGCGGCGTGCTGGGGGTAGTACCGATCGCTGGCAATCATGGTCGCCGCGGTCGCCGGCGGGCAGATCAGCCAGTCGAATGGTGTGCGTTTGATGACGGCCGCGGATCCGACGATGTGGGCCACCAGCGCGCGGTGCACCTGCAGTTGGATTGCTCCCTGGCACGACATGCCGAGGCTCACCAGAGCGACGTCGGCACTCAACAACGCCATTTCGTCAGCCCCCGTCTCGGGTCAAGGCCACGCTGTTGAGCCCGCGATACCCTGGTCCGGCAAATCGCTCGGCAATTTCTCGCGTCGTGCCAGACACCGGCCGGTCTTCGGCGCCGGCGCCGGCAAAAGGCCGAGGTGTGGGGTCCTTCGAGTAGAGCCGGGATTGTTCGGCCATCCGAGCGATCACACCCGCACTGGTTTCGATCCCGAAATGCGGTGCCGCGCACGCCCATACGGCCTCGGGCAGATAGGCATAATCGAGGACAAGCCGTCCGGCCGGTTGCGCCGCCGCCGCCTCGAGCATTGCCGCCAGGGCGCGGGACGCGAACTCGGCACGTTCCATCGTCGGCACCAAAGTCGGATCAATCCCGAAGAGCTGCGCGGCTTTAACGAGATCGGCCTGTGGTCGCAACCAACCCGGCGGTTCGGCCAGAAGCGAGGCCAGGACGCTCGCCGGATCTCGCTGCACCCAGATCCACGGAGTGTCGGGGAACGCCTCGGCAAGGACCTCCCGGCGGACGATGTTCCAGCTGGTGCATTTGAGCACGAGTTGGCGATCGTCGCCGTGGCGGCGGCCGAGCGCCCGCACCAGCAGCCGCACCGTCTTCACCAGGACGGCCGGGTCGACGTGGGCGGGATTGAGGCCGAGCAGCGAGTTCAGCGGTGCCGGCTCGGCCACCACGACGAGGCCGGGGTGGGTGCCGAGCAGCCGTGACACCAGGGTTGATCCGCACCGTGAGAGATGAAAGATCATGCCCGCCGGATCGAGCGACGCTGTCCCGTCGAGACTCTCGAGCTCGTCGAGCCCGGTGCGTATCAACGGCCGCGCGCTCGGGCCGGATTCCCAGCGGGCGACGGTTTGGTCGAAGAAGGGATCGGTGAACCGCTCGGCCGACAGATCGGCCCACCAGAGCGCCGGGGCCGGACCGGAGAAATCCAGCCGGATCGGCGTCCAGTCGTCGAGTTCGCGGTGGCCCATGAATTATCGGAACGTCAACGGGTACGGTCAGGGCACGTGACCAGGGTCGAAATCGGCCATCCGCAGATCTCCGCCTCGACGCGCGTGAAAGGCCGTAAACGCATTCGGGTTTCATGATCGGGTGCCGCCGAACCGTCGGGGAGCTTGCCGCGAAAGTAGTCCTTCTGCCAACCCGCCTGGCGAGCGAATGACCCCGGATACTGCAGATCCGTATTGAACGCGCGGCGATTCTGCCACCAGGTGTGATACGCGGTGCGCAACGCGTCGGGCGCCGCCGCGATCGACACCATCTTCGGCTCGAATTCGTCGAGCTCGCCGCGCCGTTGCGGTACCAGCATGCCGACCGGCTCGTCCTCGTCGAAGGTCGCCCAGACCCGGGGCCGGGTGAACTTCCAGTTGAGTGTGAAAGTCGCCGGCGACCAGTCGGTTTCGACGAGTCCTTCCAGAGCTGCAATACCGTGCTTCGGGCGATTGGCCGGGCCCCGGACCAGCAGATTGAAACCGGGTGGGGTGTGGAACAGGAACGGCAGGCTCCAGGTGATGATCCCGTGCCCGAAGTGACTGGCCGGCCGAAATGTCGGCGCACTGTCACCGTAGTCGAACTCGACGCAGTCCCGGCCCGCCCCGCCATTCCACCGCGCCCGCACGCGCGCAGTATTCATCACCAGCCAACCGGCCTGGTTGGCCATCAGCAGCGGCAGGCAACGATTGGCGAATCGCTCGTGCGTGGAGTCCATCCAGCCGCGATCGCGCCGAGCGGGAATCAACTCGATTCCGTGCCCGCTGTGCAGCTCGTAGGCGATGAGTTCGCGATCGCTCCCGGTGAGCTCGGTACCGCCGGACGCCTGCGCTGACATGAGATTTTGCTTCCTAATCCGTAATCGATTCGGGTGTCCCACCGCTGAGTTGCCGGCTGCGTCGTCCGTGAATATCGACCGGGACCTCGCCGATCAACGCGACCCGGTGCATGAGGCGATACTCGTTGTCGTAGTCGTCGACCGCGCGGTGTTGGGTGGCGTAGTTGTCCCATATCGCGACGTCGCCCGGCTGCCAATCCCACCGGATAGTGTTCTCCGGCAACGTGATACGCCGTTGCAGCAGCTCGAACAGCGTCTGCGACTCGTAATGCTCGAGGCCGATGAATCCGCGCGCCCACTGCCCGAGCAGCAGCGTGCGCTCGCCGGTCCCGGGGTGCACCCGCACTACCGGATGTTCGACCCGGAAGGTGGCTTCCTCGTCGCGCGCGGCCTGCAGCTGGTTGCTCAGCATGTTGGTGTCTGCCAGCGCGTGGTACGGGGTGGGGGTTCCACCCGGAGTCAACACGGCACCCACCCCCTCGACGTAGCCGAGCTGGTCGTAGCGGTTGCTGCTGTGCAGCGCCCAGAGGTTTTCGGTGAGGTGTTTCAGCGGCGTCGGCAGCGACGCATAGGCCGCCGCGGTCGACGCCCACAACGTCGATCCGCCGTAGCTGGGCAGGGTCACCGCACGCAGTATCGAGGCCCTCGGGATATTGAGGGTAAACGTGTGGTCGGTATGCCAGCGCGTGGCCTTGCCCCGTTGCGAGTCGACCAGGGACACCCCGGGTGGGCCATTGGGAATCGCATTGGCGCCGAACACCCGGATGGGCGCGCCGAGCCGCTTGGCGAAGGCGAAATGCAGCTCGTCGTCGAGGTGGTGCTGATCCCGGAAGAAGATCACCCTGTGACGCAGCAGCGCCGCGTGCAGTTGAGCTACCACGCCCGCATCGAGATCACCGCCGAGCCGCACCCCATCGATGCGCGCGCCAATGTGGGTGCCCAATTTGGTGACGGTCAGCGCGATTTCTGCCGGCCTTACCATCGCGGCGGTCCTTCCTGATTGCGGATGGGCGTGGCGATGCGAAATATACCTATCGATGCCCCCTCCCGGGGCATATCGCGATTCGAGGATAACGACGCCGACCGCGGGTACCGCTCGTCGCGAGCACACAGTGACCCGAATTGACCAATGTTAGTGTTGCGCAATGGGTTTGTATTGGATCGCGAATCGGGCCGAGAAGGAGGTGATGAATTACCATTCCGAATTGGACTGGCGGCGCAGATTCGTGGGTGAACTCAAATTTCGGGGCGTCGACGTCGTTCTCGATGTCGGTGCCAATTCCGGCCAGTACGCCGGCCGGCTGCGTGAGGCGGATTTCGGCGGCCGCATCGTTTCGTTCGAACCCCTCTCCGGGCCGTTTGCCCGCTTGCAGCGCGGCGCCTCGAAGCTCCCGCGGTGGGATTGCCGGCGCTGTGCGCTGGGTGATTTCGACGGCGCGATTTCGATGAATGTCGCGGGCAACGCGGGCGAAAGCAGCTCTATCCTGCCGATGCTGCAACGACATCGTGACGTGTTCCCCAGGGCAAATTACATCGGCACCGAGGAAGTGACCGTGTGCAGGCTCGACTCGGTCGCTTCGGAAGTCCTGACGCCAAACGAGGTGGCGTTCCTGAAAATCGACGTCCAGGGGTTCGAGAAACAGGTGATCGCCGGCGGCATCGCAACCGTCAACGACCGTTGTGTCGGCATCGAATTAGAGCTGTCGTTCGAACCCCTTTATGACGGGGGAATGCTGACCGAAGAGGCGTTCGACCTGATGGACTCGTTGGGTTTCATGCTGAAGGGATTGGTGCCCGGTTTCACCGACATCCGCACAGGCCAAGTGCTGCAAGCCGATGGCGTGTTTTTCCGCGGCGACGATTGACGGCCGACCGGCCCGCGGAAATGGACTGCGGGTAAATGACAGGCGACTCGAGCTTAACGGGCGGTGTCGGCGCCCTGAATCCGAACGCCGTCGAGCCCACGCCGGTTGCTGTCTCGAAAAACAGCCCAGCGAAACCGCAAGAGCCGCAAATGATCGGGTGCGAAATCGGTGCACGAGGGCCCTGTTTGGTGCATTACGATTGCATTCGGTCGTGGTCGGAGCACCGCCGCACCGCCGCATGTCCTCGCAAGACGAAAGAGGTGGCCGGTGATTGCATCGCATCGTGCTGCTGGGCGCGACGGCGATGCGGGTCGCCCGCTTCAGGCGACAGCGTCGCCGCGCGACGTGCGCCGAACGAACAAAATAGCGGCACAACAGAATTGGCATCCTTTGGCCTCGCAGCTCGTTGATCGGGCCGGTGCTGCCAGGGAAGTGGGCTACCCAGCACAGTGGCTCGGGCACGAGGAGAATGAGTCGATATGACGCAGACGGTCAACGTCGAATACCAAGAACTCATGGCACGGGCCGACGAAATCGAGGCGCCGCTGCCGAAGATGCCCGTGGGCAACCCGCAGGCGCCGTGCGCTCTTCCATTTGTCCGCGATGCTGCCGTGCAAATCGCGATCAACGCCGACTCGTTGCGGTTGTACGTCCAAGCGTGCCAGCGGGAATGGAGTTCGCTGGCGAAGTCGCTACGGAACGCGGCCAAGGCGTACGAGGAGGCCGACGAGGGAGCAGCCGACAGCATCAACGCGATCAATATGGACGGGACGTCCGGCGGATCGTCGGCCAAGGTGTCGGCGAACGACAAGGTATCGCTGATGTGCGACCCGGACTACATCCCGGCACCGCCGCCCCCGCCCCCGCCACCACCGCCGTTCCAATACCCCTATTACGAGGTGAGACAGGCGGCAACGGATATCGAATCTCCCGACCAGGGGGCGGCGTTCCGGGCGTTCGCCACGGAGTGGAACAGCTACCAGCTGAAATTTCAGCAGCTCGCCTACCGCTTCCGCCCGTTCGTCAACTGGGAGGGCGACGCGAGGGCGTCCGTCGAGTCGAATTTCACGCAACAGAAGCAGTGGATCTTCGGCATGGTTACGCAGTTCACGACGCTGGCCAAGCAGGCGCAGATGGTCGCCGACGCGCACAACAAGGTCAAACCAACGGGCAGTTATCCCGGTAACCCCGTGCAATGGGGTCAAGACGGTGAGCACCCCGCGTCCTACGAAGTGTCACAGTGCGACTACTGGTACCGGAACTACGTCCAGAACAAAAGTCCATACCTGTACATGGCCATGGACTGGTACAAGAACCTGCAGAAAAGGTCCGAGACCGCCATACAGACCTATATGTCGACCGGCGGAATTCCGCTGGCTCCGGCGAACCCGACCGCACCGTTCGGCGCGTTTGTCATACCCGACCCGGCCGACCTTCCCGACGTTCCGGATGTCCCTGATGTCAACCTTCCCACGGATCCGTCGGCCAACATGCCGATGATGCCGGCCATGCCGACGTTGCCGACGGGGCTGGGCGGCGGCACTCCGCAAACACCGCCGACCCCGGACGCGCAGGCGCTGGTGGACAAGGCGATGCAGAAGCAAGGTGCCCCGAAGGGCGGCGCGGGAGGCATCAAACCGGCGTCCGTCGGCGGCATGGGCGGCATGCCGAAGATGCCGCTGCAAGATGCCGCCGGCGCGGGAGAAGCGTCGTCGCGCCCGGCTGCGGCGGCAGCCCCGGGGCCGGCTACCGCGGGCCTGGGCAAGGGGCTCCCGGGCGCCGGCGGTGCGGGCGGCGGGATGGGTGGCATGCCGATGGGCGGGCACGGTGATAAGGGCGGCGGCAAGGGCAAGCGCATACCCGGAGCCGACGAGGACGCCCTCTACACCGAGGAGCGGTCATGGACCGAGGGCGTGATCGGCAATCGTCCGCGCAAGGGCCCGTCGGAAAAGCAATGACTCGAAGCGACGGTCCGACCTCGATTGACGCACCTTATTTGGTCGTCGACGAGCCGGAATTTTGGCGCAGTTAGCCTGTCGCAACCTCGATTACGCTTATTACTCATGATGTCCGGCAACCTGCTAGCCGCTATCGCCCACGCGATTGGCGGCATCGATGCAGTGCGCCCCGCCTTGCGGAGGAGTAGCTGATGGGCCTCGCGAAGCCAACCGGGGGATATGCCGAGCAGATGCTCGTCCCGGGCGGGTGGCCCGACGTCGATGAGCAGGCCTACTACGACCGCGCCCAGGAGTACCTCCAGGTGCTGCGGCAGGTCACCGACGTGTTGGAGGCCTGCCAGTCGCAGCGGGCCGAACTCTTCGACGCCGAATCCTGGTCGGGTAGCGCGGCCGCTGCCGCCAACAGCCAACTCGGCACGCTGATCGATGGATTGGTGACGCTGCAGAACGGTCTCGCCACCGTGATTACCTGGCACAAATACGTTGCCCAGACAGTCGTGCAGGCCAAGTCGGACGTCATCGATAACGTGGTCGAGGCGCATCGGACGATCGAGAGCCTGGAGAAGGATTCCAGCCTGGACGAAGCCGAGCGCACCCAGCAGATCAACGCGGTGGTCACCACCACGCTCGGAGCCAACGTCAGCATCGTCGACGGCACCGCCGCGCAGATCATGGTGAGCAAGTCGTGGAAGCCGCCGGCCAACGCGCTGCAGGATCTGCTCGACCAGAAGACACCACCGCCGGTCAACATCCCGGATGGTCCCACCCCGTCACCGTCGCCGTTCCCGCGGCCGATGCCACCGCCGGCGCCTGTCACTCCGGGGGGCGGGGGGCTAAATCCGCAGACCCCGGGTGGCGGCGGACCTACGCCTGGGACTCCGGGTGGTGGCGGGCTGGGACCGCTGACGCCCCCGTTGGATGGCGGCGGCGGTCTGCAGCCGACCCCGGGGCCGTCTCCGGTTGGACCCGTGCCGACGCCTGCCCCGTCCGGGCCCGTCACCCCGGCGGCTCCGCTGGGCCCGGCCGCTCCCGCGGTGCCGTTGAGTCCGGCGGCCGGCTTGCCACAGCCCGGTGCGGGTCCGGCGGCCGGCGGACCCAAGGGCGTGACGCCTGCTGCGGCGTCGGGGCCCGGCGTGATGCCGGCATCGGTCACGCCCGGCGAGGAAGCGGCAGGCGCGCATGCCGGCGCAGGTGGTGTGCCGGCCGGCCCGATGGGCGCCGGCGGTGCCGGTGGAGCGGGCGGGTCTGGTGGCAGCGGTGGGCCTGGCGGGAGGTCGGGCGCCCCAGCCGCGGAGAAAGCGGCCGCCGACAAATCGGCCAGTTCGCGACCGGCAGCTACCGCCCGGGGTTCGGGCAAGAGCAAGCCCCGAGCGCAACCGATGCATCCCGACCGCGCCGAGGTCGGCGAAGCCATCGTGACGACGGCCGCGGCCATTCCGGTTTCGGCAGCACGCATCGAACGCGACGCACTGGCCGCGGCCGCGACCGCCGACGCGGCCCGTCGCGCCGGGCCCGATCCGCTGCAGTTGGCCCGCCGTATCGGCGCCGCGCTCAACGCGCCGGACATGGGCGGTACCGACCTCGGGTTCTTCTGGGTGACCGGGGTGACCGCCGAAGGAGCGATTGTCGTAGCCAACAGCTACGGCCTGGCCTACATCCCCGACGGGGTGGAGTTGCCGGAGAAGGTTTACCTAGCCAGCGCCGACGAGACGATTCCCGCCGGCGAGCGGGCGCGCTGGGCGACCTATCCGGTGATGGCCGTGCAGGGCTGGGCGGCTCACCACGAGATGGAGTTGCGGGCGGTCATCGGCACCCAAGAGCAGTTAGCCAACTCCGATGCCGGGGTGGCGACCATTGTCCTGCAACCCGACGACATCCCGGACACCGGCGACATGATCGGCCGGCCCCGGTTGGCGGTCGTGGATTCCGAAGCGGCAGAACGGCTGGCCGCCACACCCGACACGCGCTTGGCCGACCTGCTGCCGCCGCCTCCGGAGGGTGCCGAGCCGGCGGCGGAGCCGCAGCCCGAACCGTTGCCGGAACCGCAGCCCGAATCCGCCGAAGTGGTCAAGCCCGAGGCCGCGGACGTGCTCGTCACCCCGGGCCCGGGGCGGGTGCGAATGGGTGACTTGCTCGCCCAGATGCCGCTCCCGTCGGCCGACGCCGGCGCACCAGCCGCCGGCGTACCGTCGGACGATCGTTTCATGCTGTGGTTCGAGGTGATGAAGCCCATGGCCAGCGATGCGAGCGGCCGCCAGGCTGCGCACCTGCAGGCGTTCCAGGCCTACGCCGCGCACGCCGAAGAGGTTCTCCTGAAGGAAGCGCACACTACGATCGACCCGGACGAACAACGCACCGCGGTCGCCGACTGGATGTACTGGAAGTACATCGGCGAGCTGGTCAATGCCGCTTTGGCTGAGGCGCCCGTGCTCGCACCGGCGTAGCCGGACTATCAGCCAAAAGAACCGGGCCCGGGCGAAAGAGCCCGGGCCCGAAAGGTCAACGGCGACAGTCGCTTAGATCCCGATCTCGGACTGCGTCGTCCCTGGGCTGCCGGCCGCCGGTGCGTCGACGGGAGCGCTACCGGAGCCCGCCGTGCCCGACGCGGCGCCGTCGGTGTCCTTCGTTGTTGCGTCGACCAGTCGCGATTCGCCGGCCGGTGCGTCGTCGGGCTTGGTGGTCTCGTCTTTCTTGGTGTCGTCGGCCAGCTTCGCCGGCGTCGCGCTTCCCATGCCACTGCCTGCCTGTTGCGCGGTCGACATGACCGTCTGCAGGCCCTGGGAGAGAGGTTGCACCGCCTGACCCATCGCGGCGAACTGACTGAGGTCGGTCGGCGTCGTCGGGCGCGGCTTCTTGTCGTCTTTCTTGCCGTCTTTGTCGTCGGTCTTCTTGTCGTTTGTCTGGGCGCCCAGCAGCTTGGACGCACTTGGCGGTTGGTCCGTCCCACCGGGTTCGGAAGCAGCAAAAAACTGCACCTTGCTGACGTTCTCGCCGAGCCGTTGGTCGGTCTGGGCGTACATGTCGGCTGCCGTGACGATCTTCGAGCCCGTATTGGTAAGGGCCGCTTGGGCTTCCGGCAATCCCTTCAGCACGGGTGATTCGATGATTGGCAACGTCTGGTTGATCGCGGCCGACACCGAATCGCTCCCGGGCGCGGTCATCGGGGGCGGGGCCGCGGGTAGCTGTTGGTCGCGAACGGCTGCGCCCGCAGCCTTGAGACGGGCGGGATCAACCACCAGTGGTTCAGTCATCGTTCGGCTCCCTTTATGTGCCGGCTGTCAGACAAATTTTACCGAAGGAGCCGCAGGCCAACTGCAGCAATATTGCCCGGCACACGGCGGCCGCATCCTGCTCAGAACTGGATATTGCGGACGGTGTCGTAGACGCCGGTTATCCACAGGAGCAACGGAAGAATCGCCGCGACTACGGCGCCGTCGAACAATTCCAGCATCCGCTTCATCACCGGCGTGATTCGGCGAATCCCGGTCGCCGCGCCGACCACCGTCAGCGCGACCAGGGCCGTCACCAACAGGATGAGCACGAACCAGCGGGCGCTCGTCGGATACCAGATGCTCAACCGAATGGTCACCCCGATGGGAATGGCGACCGTGGCTGCCAGCAGTGACCATGCGCACCAAGGCTCGGCGTAGAGACGAGACCTGAACGCGCACATGATCGTGACCAGTCCGGCCACCACCAAGCTGTGCACGAAGAAGTGTCCCCGCACCAGGACCCCGATGACACCGGCAACGAGAACCAGGGTGCCGGCCGTGATGAAACCGGTCAGCAGCTGCTTTGCGACCTGGCTGCGTTCGGTCAGCCGGGCGGCCGAATGGGGTACGGACGCGATGATGGCCTGCCAGGTCCGGGTTTCTTTGTCTTCGGGTACTTCTTCGCCCGCAATGGGATCGAGCAATTCCTCGTGGTCCACCGTCTCGCCGGGTGCCGGGATGGGCGGCAGTGCGATCCGTGCGAAGACGACGGTCAACTTGGCCGCGTTCGTTACGGTGAACAATCCGAACGCGATCGCCAGGGCCGGGACCCACTGCTGCCAGCCGTACCCGTAGGCGAAGGCGGCCGCGGTCAGCGTGATCGAGGTGACCGCGGCGAACGACGCGAGCTCGGTACGGTGGCGGGGCCCACCACGGGTGATCAGCGTCAAGAACAGCACCGCCGCGGCGCCGGCGGCGAGCTGTGGCGGCCCGAACGAACTGGTCATGCCGCGCGGGCGCGGAATGGCCATCGCTACGGCCACCACGATCAGCGGGAACGCGGTCGCCAGCAGGCTCTCCGACAAGTTCGGATTCTTGTAGAACTTGTTGGCCGCCCAGCTGCCCATCAGCACAATCAGCCCCGCAGCGCCCATCCCGACCGGCCACCATAGATGGTGTCCGTTGGCCACCCACGCCACGGCGCCGATTCCGGTCATCGCCATCGTTACGACCGGAATTGCCACCCCGACAAAGCGATTCAATGCCTTACGGTCGAACTCCGGCGACTCGTCGAGTACCGCGATCGCATCGATGACGTCCTCGACGAGGGGGCGGTACCGCTCGGTGCGACTGACCGACACCAGCGTCAGCAACGACCCATCGACGACGACCGCGTCATCCAGCGATTGATCGGCCGGCAGCGGCGGGGCGCCCGGGCGGGCGAACGTCCACGCGCCCTGCGCGGCGAAGTCGAAACCGGCGAGCACATCCGCGGGCGTCTCGCCGAGGATTTCCGCCAACACCGCCACGGTGTCGTCGATATAGGTCTCTATCGCCGCCGAAGAGGGCAGCACCACATCAGTCAGCCGTCGCCCGGTCAGGATCGTGACCCGCGTTGTCGAGGGTTTGGCCGGGGCCGCGCCTCCGGTAGCCGGAGCGGCTGCGGCTCCCGCACCGGCAGCAGAATCAGTAGCGGTGGGCGCGCTCAACGACGTTCACTCCTGTCGAAATCATCGGACAGTGCGGCGGCTAGTTCCAGGATCCTACGCTTGTAGGTGGGGTCGAGAAGGCCTAACTGGATCTCGGTGCCGGCCGCGATGTGCTTGTCCCACGGCAAGACGACGACCCGACCCGGCTGGACGTACTGCTCGAATTGCCGCGCCAGCTCGGTGACGGCGATATTGGTATCTCCCGGCGACACATGGTTGATCACCACACACGCGCGGGCCAACAGATCCCGGTGGCCGTGATTTCGCAGCCAGTCGATCGCGACCGCGGCTTGCCGGGCAGCGTCGATCGACGCGCTGGTCACGATCACCGCGGCCGACGCCGTCGAGAGCACACCGCGGGTGACCGGATCGAACAAGCCGGCCCCGCAGTCGGCGAGCACCAGGTTGTAGAACCGCGACACCGCGTCGGCCGCGTAGTGCCAATCCGCCTCGCTGAAGGCGCGCCGTGCCGTGCTGTAGTCCTCGCCCGGAAGTACTTCCAGATTCACCGCATTGGCACTGGTATGTGCGCGGATATCGTTGTAGTGAGTTAACTCTTTGTCGGCCAACAAGTCTGCAATCGTGGCGTCGGACTGACGCCCGGCGCGGTCGGCGAGGTTTCCGCAACTGGCATCGGCGTCGAAAGCCAGGATGCGGTCACGGCGGACCTGGGCGAAAACCGAACCGAGAGCGACCGTCACGGTCGTCTTGCCGACCCCGCCCTTCAGGCCCAATATCGCGATCTGATACGACCCCCGGGGACTGCGGCGAATGCGATCGCGTAGGTCCAGGTCGTATTTCTCGTCGCGCGACAGGCCCACGTTGATACGCGTCAGCTTGTGGACCCATCGGCGCCAACCTCGACGTGACACCATCCGGGTCTTCGACTTCTTCGCGGGTTTGACGCCGATCTTCGAAGTCGCTCCTGGCTGATCTGCGACCGGATGCGCTGAGGCCGAATCCGGTTGCACCGCAACGCGTTGCGTCGGCGGGATCTGCGGCGGGGCGCGATGAGGTGTGGGTGCGGCCGGGTTGGGGCGCTTGCGTGGCGGTGGAGCAGACTTGCCGCGGCGCTGCTCGGCATCCGGTGCTTGCCGGTGGACAGGGCCGGCCGTGGGGCCGCGCTGGGTCTCGTTGGGATCGCGAGGAGCCGGGCGCGCGCGCCGGGGCGGCGGGGGAGCCCCTCCCGGCGAATGGGTCGGGCCCGGCTTGGGCCGGGCCGGCGCGCGCTGGTCGTTGCGGTCGACCGGCATTGGGGGACGAGGGCTTTCGGGCCGCGCCGGCGGTGGTCGGTCCGCCCAGTCGACAGGGGGACGGGGGCATTCGGGCCGTGCGGGTGCTGGTTGGTCTTCCCAGTCGACCGGCATCGGCGGCGGCGCGTGGCCATTGGGTGGTGGCGGGCCGGCCGGCACCGGCGCAGCGCTCATGTCGAAGCCCGAATTCACCTCGAAGTCGGTTCCCGACTCTGCGTTTTCAGTTCCCTCGGGGTGGGCGAAGAGTTCGTCGTAGCTGACCGGCATCGGGGGGCGCTGCGCGCCGGGTCGCGCCGCCGGGGGTGGCTGGATCTCGTCGACCGGCATTGGCGGGCGGCGGGTTTCGGGCTCGGCTGCTGCGGGCTGCTCGTTGAAGTCCACCGGCATGGGCGGCCGCTGCGGATCGGGTCGGGTCGACGGTGCCGGGTGGTCCCAATCGACCGGCATCGGCGGCGGAGCCGGGGCATCTGGCTTGGTGTCCGCCGGTTTGGGCGCCGCGGCAGCAGGGGAGTCGACGTCGAAGCCGGCGTCGATATCGAACCCCGAATCCGCTGTGTCATCCGGGATTTCGCCCCCCTCGGGCGGCTGAAAGAGCCGGTCGTAGTCGGCCCCCATGAGAACCCCTCAATAGTTCAGACGCCGAAAACACGAGAAGAGGCGAGTTCTCCCGTACGGTGAACTCGCCTGATCCCGTGTTTCGACGTCGTTTGCCGTTCTAACCGCCGAACATGCCGCTGACGCCGTGCTCGGTGCTGGCCATTGCCGCACTGGCCTCGGTGATCGTGTGCGACAGCGACTGCAGCGAGTTGTTGAGTTCGTCCGACTTAGTCTGCCAGTCGTTCTGCACGGCCTGGTAGGCCTCCGAACCGGAACCGCCCCAAGCCTCGGCAAGCTTGGCGAGGGACTGCTTTCCTTCGTCGAGAAGACCCTGAACGGTCTGCACCGACGACGCGATCGAGCTGGCACCGGCCTCGATGCCGCTGAAATTCCATGACTGAGCTTCCGACATGATTTGTCTCCGTTTCTTTCTGATGCTGAGGGGTTAGGTGGGCTCAGAAGCCCATGTTGCCGGCGGTCGAGTGCAGGTTGGAGGCCTGCTCTTCGTTGGCGCGCTGGTACTGGACGCCGGCGTGGCTGATCTTCTCGTGAATGTCGGTGAGCGCCTTGATCTGCGCGTTGCCGGCTTCCTGGAAGCGCTGCAGCGCGGCCTGGGCCGCCGAGCCGGCCTGGCCGGTCCAGTGGCTGGCGAGTTCGCTGCCGGTGTGCTCTACGCCCTTGATGACACCCTGAAGCTCGCCACCGATCCGGTCGAAGTTCCCGGCCTCGGCGCTGAGGGTACTGGCATCAGTTTTCATTTCTGCCATGTTGAACTACTTTCTGTGTGCTCTGTCCTCGCCAAGTGATGGCAAGTCTTCCGGCCCGGGCGGCCGGGAAGTCTGTTGTGGTGGTTGCTCACCAGTCGTCTCCGTCGTCGATGCCGTGCAGCTCGTCGTAGTGGAGGTTGGTGCCTTCTTCCTCTTCGCGCGCAAGCGCAACCGGGGCAGCCATCCCGGCCTTGGAACCGGCGCCGGATTGCGCGCCGGCACCCGCACCGAGCGGCGCGGCGCCGGCGCCCGCCGACGACCCGGCGCCCGCACCGGCAGGCGCGACGACTGCGCCGGGCTTGTCGAGCAACTGGCTCATCATCGACGTGCGGGGACCGCTCAGGCCGGAGCCCGGAAGCTGCTCGGCGTGCATCAGCCCCATGCCGACGCTCGGGCCCGAGCCGCCCAGCAGCGGATGCGACGACAGCGGCGGTGCCCCGATCAGACCCATCTGTGCGCCACCCTTACCGAGCTCGCCGCCGACTTTGCCGCCACCCACGGTGAGGTCGCCCAGCGTTGAACTGCCCATGCCGCCGGACTGACCGGCCATCGACGTCAGTTGCTGCAGCGGCTGCATGAGTTGCTGCATGGGCCCGCTCAGCTGCCCCAGCCCGTTCATCAACTGCGAAACCTGGTTCACGCCAGAGGGTGTGGGGGTCAGGTCGTCGTCGCCGGCGTCCTTGGCCGCCTGGAGCAGAGTCGAGGATCCCAAGCTACCGGGGTCGGAGGCTTCGTCGGACAGCGTGCTCAGCAATCCCGCCGCCCCGGCCTGAGCCTCGGCTTCGGCGGCGGCGTCCATGCCGGGTGCGAGGATCGGTGACATCTCGGGAAGCGGCTCGAAGACGGTGTTGGCGGCGGTCTCGGCGGCGTAGACATCCATGGCGCCGCCGGCCTGGTTCCACATCCGGACGAAGTAGTCGGCTTCGTTGAATCCGATCGGCATCGTGTTGATGCCCAGGAAGTTGGTGGCCGTCAGGACCGTGTGGGTGATGTGGTTCGTCGCGATCTCCGGCAGCGAAGGCGTCATTCCCAACGCCTTCACGTAGGCGGCGGCCTGCGCCGCGGCCTGCATGCCACGCTTCTGCGCGGCCGCCGCGGCGGTCTGCAACCACGTGACCATCCGCGCGGCCGCGGCCGTCGCGCGCTCGCTGCCGGTTCCGGTCCACGCTCCCGACAGAGCGGTCATGCTCGCGGCCAATTCGGCGGCCTCGGCTTCCAGGCTGGAGGCCAGCGCCTCCCAGCCCGCGGCGGCCTGGAGCATCGGCGAAGGACCCGCGCCGGCCATCAGCCGTGCGGTGTTCAGCTCCGGTGGCATAGCGTGCCACAGCATGCTCGGTCTCCCTTGGTGCGAGGTGTAGTGCGGTAGTTCTCGGGGTCTGCTGTTACGTGAAAGTTTCGCTTCTTCGAACAATGCGGGGTGGGGCGCATTTTGGCCGGCCCTCCTCGAATTGCACGTGAACGAATATCAAATTCTGAGTAAACGCAAACCATTTTGTCGCAGTGAAAATCCTAATCGCACAATGCAGTCCCCGGCGCGGTTTATCGCGTTTCGGTTCCGGCTCCCGTAATGAGCGTTGGGATAATCCTAACCGCCTGCTCCAGGTGGTCAGTGCACTTCTTCTGGAGGGTCGATGTAGGCGGCCTGGATGACATCCTTGCCGTCCGGCGTCACAAGAATGCCCTGCCCAGGGGGCCTGCGCTTGACCTGAAACTCTCTCGAGGGGAAGTCGGCCTTGTCGCCGGACAGCAGCAGCGTCGGAGATCCCGCACCATAGGCGGCGCCGACGAACTTGTCCATCGTCGACTTATACGCGTGGCTCATTTGGCAGGTAACGATGATGTGCAATCCGATATCCGAAGCAGCCGGCAACAATGGAGCCAACGGCATCATTGGAGGCATACCCCCGGACGCGCCGACGATCATGTGCCAATCGTCGACCAAAAGCACGAGATCGAATCCTGTCCACCACGACCGCGACCGCAACTGCGATGCGGTCAGGTCGGCCGGCGGTAACCGCTTTTGTAGGTTAATCGCGAGCGCTTTGATCGACTCGTCCAGCGACTGAGCGTTGCGGTTGATGGCTCCCGCGGCGAGTAGGTGGCTTTCGGGCACCGCGTCCAGCAGTCCGGACCGGTAGTCGGCCAACATGAATCGCACTTGGTCTGGACTGTTGCGGGCACAGATGGCGCGGGCAATGGCGTGAGCAATGGTTGTCTTGCCCGACTTGGCCGCACCGAAGATCAGGATATGGTTCGCCGCGTACAGGTGGGCGTAGGCCGGCGTCAGGTCCGTCTCGCGGATGCCGACCGGAATCGTCCAGCGAGTGCGGTAGTCGGACTCCGGCCCGGGTGGTTCCGGATCCAGTTCGTAAAGATGGATGCGCTCCGGCAGCACCCTGACCCGCGGTGCTTCCTCGGTGGTGTGCGACGCGATGTGGTTCACCGCGACCGTGAGTGCCTCGACCAGGCCGTCGATGCTGTTGACGCCGTCGAGTCGGGGCGCACCCATCATCAGGTGGTGCTTCTCGATCGACATGCCCCGGCCGGGGCGGTTCGCCGGAATATCCCGGGTGGCGCGGTCCAGCTGGGTGTCGTTGACATCACCGAGCCGGAACTCGATCTTGGTGCCGAGGTAGTCGCGCACCCGCGACTTCAATTCCGTCCACCGCGGTGTGGTGATGATGGTGTGGATGCCGAACGACAGGCCTTGGGCGGCCAGGGTCTGGACGTGCGCCTCCAGGTCGGGGAATTCAGCGACGAACGCCGGCCACCCGTCGATGACCAGAAACACATCGCCGAATGGATCGGCGGCCACGGGTTGGCTTGGGTCAGCGCGCAATTCGCGGTAGCTCGCGATGGAGCCCACCCGGTGCTCCTTGAAGGTGGCTTCTCGTTGCCGCAGAACGGCTTGCACCTCGGCGATCACGCGCATGACCCGATCGGGTTCCGACCGGGTGGCCACCCCACCGACGTGCGGCAGATTGTCCAGATACATCAACCCGCCACCGCCGAGGTCGATGCAGTAGAACTGGACCTGTCGCGGTGTGTGGGTCACCGCGGCCGACAGAATCAGGGTCAGCAACAGCGTGGACTTCCCGGTCTGCGGCGCCCCGCCGATGCCGATGTTGCCGCCACCGCCGGAAACGTCTACGCCCCAGGGTTCTTGGAGGTGCCGGCGCGGCTCGTCCATGATTCCGAGTGGGAAGTACAACGGTCGTAGTTCGGCGCGCTTGACGAGTTCGTCGACCGCAGTGGGATGGGTCAACGGCGGCAGCCACATCTTGTATGCCCGCGACTCGACGGTGCTGAGTTGGTCCAGGATCACCTCGCTCAGCGGTTTCCCTTTGGCCTCGGTGCTCATACCGGCACTCCGCCCTGAGCGGGCGGTGCCGCCGCGTCTTCGAGGTCTTCGAGAATCGGCGCCGCGGTGAACTGCCGAATTTGCATTGCCCGGGGGCCGGGTCGTGCGCCGTCGACTTTTTCTGCCTCGCCGTTGGTCTCGGTGCGCGCCGGCGGAACGTAGGTGGCACCGGTGTAGAGCGTGCTGAACTTGACCGGGTCTTCCATGCCGACCCGCAAGAACCCGACGCCGCTTTCCTTGTTGGTGATGTACTGCGCCTCGGGCGTGCCGATCACCGACTTGGATTCGTGAGAGCTGGTGGTGCGCAATGCGATCCGGTAAGTGAGGTTGGGCTCCAATTTGTCGATACGCGCTCCACCGGTCTGTAGCGACTGGGTGGCGAGCAACAGATGCACCCGCAGTGAGCGGCCCACGCGGCAGATCCGGTCGAACAGCCCGACGAAGTCCGGGTGACTTTGCAGCAACTCGGCGAACTCGTCGACGACGACGAAAAGCGTTGGCAGCGGCTTCAGGTCGGCGCCGCGTTCGCGGTACTTCTCGTATTCGGCCACACCGGACAGTGCCCCGGTCGCGCCGACCTGGATCCCGGCCTGGCGCAGCAAATTCTGCCGGCGGTCCAGTTCGCCGGTCAGCACCTCACCCATCCGGCCGACGAGCTCGGCTTCCTCGGCCATGTTGGTGATGACCGCCGCCGTATGCGGAAGGTTTTCCATGCCCAGGAATGTCGAGCCACCCTTGAAGTCGGTGAGCAACAGGTTCACCTGGTCGGGGTGAGTTATCGATACCAGCGACAGGATGAGGGTGCGCAGGAACTCGGACTTTCCGGACCCGGTGGTTCCGATCAGCATGCCGTGCGGCCCGCCCCCGAATTCGGCACCCTCCTTGATGTCCAGTGACATGATTTCGCCGGTCTTGAGCTGGTGACCGAATGGGATCTTGAGGCGATCAAGATCCTTGTCGGCGAACATCTTCCAACGCGCCGGGGTGATGTCCTCGACGCTTTTCGCGCCCACCAGCTGGTAGAACTCGGTCGCCACCTTCTTCTTGGTGCCCCCGGTGCTGGCCTTTTTGTCGATGATGGTGCCGGTGATCGACCACCCGGCCAGCTTTCTGGCGATGCGCGCCGCCTGCGGCGCCGACATGTGGTCGGTGCTGGCCGTCACCTGGCGGAACTGCTGGCCGGGCAGCCGGTCGTCGGCCGTCCCGTCCGCCGCCACCCTGATCCGATAGTTCGAGCCGCGATGGTTGCCCAGGGTGAACACCGTGACGCCGGCCCTGCCGTCCGGCGGGACTCCCGCCTTGCCGCCGGTCAGGTCCACGACGACGACGTAGGGTCCGCCCGGCGTCGAATCCGGTGAGTGCGGGCCGCGGGCGGCGAGATCGGAGAGGCTTTCCGGGTGAGCGGAGATCATCCGGACCGGCCCGGCCGCATCGGTATCGGTCGGATGCTGCACGTGTGGAAGCCATTTCAGCCAGGACCACTCCGGATCATCCGGCGTTTCGGTGAGCACCCGGATGGCCAGCAGGTCCGGCGGATGGAACACCGCCAGGTGACAAATCATGGCCGTGAGCAATCCGGCCGCCCCGGCCGGGTCGCCACCGATGGCAATAGTCGGAAATGTCCTGAGCTGCAACAATTTTGGGCAATCATGGATCAGGCCATGGGTGCGCAAGAACTTGACCGCCCACATGTTGGCGACCGGCTCCAAATACGGCTGCGGTGCCGCGGTCGGGCCCGCCAGCTCACCGCCGACCGACGGCTTCATCAGCCGGTCGACCGCCGGCTGGTCACCGATGCCGATGCGGGTGGCCGCGTAGAAGTCGGCGCTGGCCGGTCGCGACCACTGCCGGGGTGTGCCGATGATCGACAGCAGATCGTCGGGGTGGGGTGCGTGATAGCTGAAAAAGGCGACCTGCGCGGTGGCAGACGACGTCACCCGGGGGCGAAGCCCCGCCAGATACCGCAGGTACTCCTTGCGGTCTGCATTGATCTCCGGCACCTTCTTGCCACCGCCGCCTCCGCCGGCGCCCACCATGCTCAACGACATCATGATCATCATCAGCGGCGTCATCATCATGTACGGAGACAGCGCTTTGGTGCCGGTGAACACCATGATGCCGATCATGCCGAGCATGCACACACCCATCACGTAGGGCATGACCCGCTGGACAAAGCTGGGCGGGACATCGACACCGAGGTCCTCAGGCGGTACGACGGCGATCTCGCCCGGCGTCAAGCGGGGACCGCGGGTTACCGATGGGGTGAACTTCCGTGTTGACATCAACCAGCTCCGGGCGCTGCGGGTAACTTTCGCGGGCTCGGGTCGGCGGGCAGCGTGTCGTGCTCGAGCAGGGCAGCTTCTTTAGACAGCACCGGACCGTCGACCAGTAAACGAATGATCTCCCATGGCGCGGGCTTTGGCGACTGCAGGCCCAGCGAGGCAGCCGCCTTCGGGTCGGAGATCCCGTACCGCACGCCCTGCGGGTCGACGTAGTACAACGATTCGCCGTACCGGGGATCAGGGGATTGCAGCTGCAAATACTTGCCGCCGTCGATGTAAACCGTTGCCGGGCCCTGGATTTGCTTGATGCCCTGGCCCATCACCGACGTCGGCACTGGCAGATGCCGACCGGTCACCACCGCTGTGCGGGCATTCTGCTCGCCGGGCTTGCGTTCCCACGTCCAGCACAGCACCGGTTCGTTCGGCCGGTTGACGATCTTGATCGACTGGTCGGGCAGCGGTGAGTTGTATACACGTTCGGGGATTCTGACCACCAGACTCGAAACCACCGACGGCGGCTCGACCAGCCCGTGCGACTGGGCGGCGCGCAGCGCCACCGCGGTGTTGGCGTTGATGGGCGCGACGCCGTCGGGCAGCACCACGAAATATTGCGGCCCCGATTGCGCATGGATCTGGAACACCGACCCGATTACCAGAAAGTCAGGCAGCCCAAGGGTATTGGGGGCACCGTCGTCCGGGATCGGGGTCAGTTGCCAGGATCCACCGTCGGGCAGCGCATTGAAGACGGCAGTGGACAGCGGGCTCGGCTTGGCGTTCACGGGTATGCCCACCGCCGAGGTGAGAGTGCGGTCGGCCAGGTCGGTGGCGTGCCGGCCGGTCGAGGTGATGATCCAGTCCTTGCCCTGGTAGTAGGCCAGCAGCGCCTCGTTGGGCTGCAGGGCATCCACCGAGGAGTCCAGCGACAACGGCATCGCGATCACCGACGTCTGGACGGTCGGATTGATGGTCTCGGCCTTGGTGACGGTGTCGCACAGGGCCCACACCGACGCCGAGTCCGACGACACCGGCGTGGCATAAGGAGCGCCGGGGATGCCGACCGTCTGGCCCCGGGGGAACTTGCCCAGCTCAGTGGCTTTCACGACGGTGGGCTCGGCGGGATTGCCCAGCACCAGACGCGCCGATGTCAGGTTGTAGACGGGGTGCAACTGCCCGGACACCATCAGGTACAGCTGGTTGGTGGAGCGGTCGACGAACAAGTTCCCGCCGCCGAGCTTGCCCTGCGGCTTGAAGTACGCCATCGCCAAGGCGCCCACCAGAATCACCACCGAGATGACAATGCCCAGCGCCGCCGCCCGACCGTAGAAGGACAGCGGGTCGTCGAACATCCGGGTGTCCCGGCGGACGATGGCGTGCTCCAACCGCCGGAGCAGGAAGCGCCAACCACTGACCTGGACCTTGGTGGTGAGCCGGAACCCCGCCATGCGCTACTCGGTAATGGCAAGCCGGGCGTGCACCGATGCCACCGCTTCCGCCATGTCTTCGCCGTTGATCTCACGCAGGAAGTCCGCGTCGAGTTCCTCGAAGTCGACCGCTTGAGTCAGGCGCATGTCACGGTATTGCTCCGCGGCCTCCACCATTTGTCGTGCATAGCGTCCGTTGCCGGCGATGTCCAGCGCGGCTTTGCCGCGTACCGTCCGCTGGCTCAGCAGCTTCGCCGCCTCCAGCAGCTTCTCGGCCGCCTCCACGCTGAGCTCCGAGTCGTTGTTCTTCGCAATAACTTTCGCGATTTCGAGAATCTCCTCGGGGGAGTAGGAGTCGAATTCGATACGGGTGGCGAACCGCGACCGCAGTCCTTCGTTGGTCTCCAGGAGTCTATCGATGTCATTGCTGTAACCGGCAATAATCACCACAAGTCGGTCTCGGTCGTTTTCCATCCGGGCCAGCAGCGTGTCCAACGCCTCTTGACCGAAGGGGTCGGATCGACCCTCGCGTTCCTGAACCAGCGTGTAGGCCTCGTCGATGAACAGCACACCGCCCAGGGCGCGGTCGATCGTCTTCGCGGACTTGACCGCGGACTGTCCCTCGTATTCGGCGACGAAATCCTTGCGAGCCGTCTCGATGAGTTTGGGTTCCTGGATGACGCCCAAACCCGCCAGGATGTTGGCCACCACGCGGGCGATGGTCGTCTTGCCGGTGCCGGGCGGCCCGGTGAAGATCATGTGCTTGCTCGCCTGTGCGACCTTCATGCCGCGCGCGGCACGAACTTTCGCCATCTGGGTCGCGGCGCGGTAGCGCTCGACCTGATCCTTGACGCGCGTCAGCCCGATCTGCCGGCGTAGCTCTGACTCCGCTTCGGCGAGCAGCTTCTCCCGGCCCGAGGTGTCGGCCACGACGCTGCCCGCATCCCAGGGATCTGTTCGGGCGGCGATCTGCTCTGCGCTGGTGGTCACCAGGCGGTAAGAAGGATCCTTTAGTGCCGCAGTAACTTTGGGGCTGGGATGGGTCGTCTGCAGCCACTCCAGCAGGGCCACCGCGGCTTCTTCGTTGCCCTGGCTGCGGCGCGTCATCGCCAGATACCAGGCGATGGCCTGCGCGCACGCCTCGCCCGCAGGCGAGGAGTTCGCCTCGGTCAAGCGGCGCTCGGCCTCGGTGAACAAACCGAGATTGGCGGCCGCGACCCCATGGGCCACGCCGGCGGCAGCAGCCAGAAACGTGTCGGGCCACTTACCGGCGGCTCGGACTTCGTCGATGACCTCGGTCCAGCGCTGCCCTTCCCCGTAGACCACCGCCTTGGTCCATGACAGCAGGTGCTCGGCACCGGCGGTCGGGCTGGCTTCGACGGCTTCGAGGGCATCGGCGTAGTTACCCGCCGATGCTTCGTTCACCGCGAAACCGATCGTGATCGCCAGCGGCGAATTGACCGGATAGGTGATGTCGCCGTAGAGGCCGCCGATCGGAACCCGGGCACCCAGGGCGTTCATCGAGACCTGGGCAGACCCCGACAGCTGTCCGAAGTGCTTGCGCGAGTACCAGGCCCGGAACAATGTCACCCGGTCGCTGTCCCCGCACCGGATGCGGCCGACCCATGCGTCGCATGCGGTCTCGTCGTAGTTCGTGATCTCGGTGAACAGGTCAAGCGCCCGCGACTCCGAGACCGGAAGCATGCCGACCGCGCTTTCGAACAGGCCGGCCAGATGCTCGCTCATTTATCGGTGGTGTAGCGCACGGCGAAGACTTCGGCCTGTGCCGTCTCAGCCTGTTCCTCCGTCGGCAACCGCATGCCGGTATCCACGAAGTCACGCAGCAGCTGGGTGCTGTCCAAGCCCATGTCGGCGAGTTGTTGCAGCCCTGCGTTGTCGGCGGCACTGTCCATGACATAGGTACGCTGCCCGGCGAGCCCTTTTTGCCGGGCCAACTCGGCCAGCACGACGATCTCGTCGGCCAGCTCGTCCTCGGTCAGGTTCGTCGCGTTCGGTGACAGTGTGACCCGCTGAGTGCGGCCGTCGATGAGTGCCGACACCGACACCGTTTCGGGCGGGTTGGTCA
This sequence comes from Mycobacterium sp. pR1184, assembly GCF_041287235.1. Taxonomy (NCBI): domain Bacteria; kingdom Bacillati; phylum Actinomycetota; class Actinomycetes; order Mycobacteriales; family Mycobacteriaceae; genus Mycobacterium; species Mycobacterium sp. pR1184. The sequence goes on from NZ_JBGGKR010000010.1 coordinate 71,272, forward strand.
CGGTGAACTGCTGGGCGTCGTCCTCGTCGTCCTCGTCGTCGTCGGAGGGCTCGGTTGTCGCGGCGATGGCCTCCAGCTCGGTGTCGGCCTCGCCGGGCTCGGTCGGCGCGTACGCGTCCAAGGCGTCGGCGTCGGACTCCTCACTGCCGTCGTCGTCGGCGGAGAAGTCCAGGGCATCCCCGTGATCGTGGCCGTCGTCGTCGGATCCGGAGTGGTAGGAGGAGAAGTCCAAGGCGGAGAGATCGTCGTGCTCATCATGCTGGGACATGGGATCCATCTTTCATTGGTAGCGGCAGAAATCAGCCTCGGTACGAGGCGTGAGGGTGGTCGGTGTGCGCGGCCTCGTCATCTGAAGTGTGGTCGAGCCAGGTGCGCGCGGGGAGGAATTCCAGCAGTCCGTCCAGTGTCCGTTGCAGATTTTCTTGGGAGCCGGGCAGAAAACTTCCGTACAGCTCGCCGTGGACGCGGCGGGGCAGCGACACCAGTCGGCCCAGCGGGGAGTCGAGCACGCCGGCAGCGACGTCGGTGTGGGTGCAGGTGCCACCGGAGTGACGCTCGCCGGCGATGATCTCCACCCAGCTATCGGGGTTGCCGACGATCTCGGCGTAGACGCGGGCGGTGGCGGGCGCGACGCCGAGGTTGGCCAGGTGTGCCGCCGTGGTGCATTCGGCCAGTTCGCTTGCCACCCCGGTCAGTGGTTCGACGTTGGCCGGCGTCGCCGGGCCCAGTACCGCGGTCACCATGCCGGCCAGACCGACCTGCGCCGCCACCAGTTGCAGCGCGATCAGCTCGCCGTGGCGAGCGGCGATGACATGACGATCGCCCTTGCGGCACACCGCAAAACGCACCATCACTCCGTCGCCCATATCGCGGCGCCACCACCGGCCTTCCAAGGTCCGGTCGGGCCTGCTGAGCGTGTCGATCAGGGCGGCCACGGTCGGGTGGGGCTGGCCCAGTTCGTTCAGCACCCCTTGCTGGGTCAGGTCCTTCTCCACCTGGTCCCAGACCAGCTTGCGCAGGTCGTCTTGCGGGATGTTCTGCCGGATCCCAAGGGCCGTAGGGAATTCGATCAGGTGCAACCGGTCGGCGATCACCAGCATGCCGTCGATAGTCACCTCGACGCCGACGACGTCGTCAACAAGCCCGGCGCGGCCGGCGGCGAGGGGACCGGATGTCATTATTTGTCGAGCAGTTGCTTGTTGAGGTTGCCGGCCAACTCGCTGTCGACACCCTCATATGCTGACTTGGCCGTGCGCAGCTTTGCGGCCATCAAGAGACTGGCGTCGCCCAGGGCCTTGCCCGCGGTCTTGCGGATGCCCTCGATGGTGTCGAAGGCACCGTTGGAGCACCCGCTGATGACGCCGTGCGTCAGCCAGCAGTTGCTTCCGGTGCCGTTCAGGGCGTCGGCCGCCGCTTGGGCATCCTTTTGTGCGGCTTCCTGTTTGGTCGCCAGCGTCTCGAGGATCGCTGGTGTGACGAGTAGATTTACCATTGGTCGGTCTCCTTGACGTTCGATGTTCGCGCTATGGCGTTGGCCCGCTGCGTTTTTGACGCGCGAGTGTTATCAAAGGACGCGTTCGCGCCCAGCTGCTGCCGGTGCGGCGGCCGGTGCCGCGGCGTCGACGGGTGCACGCTCGGTGCCACCGTCTTTACCGGCGGCGGCACCTGTTTCAGCGTCCCTCTTGGCGTCGTCTTCCTTCTTCTTGTCCTCGTCGTCCTTGACGTCGCTGACGTCGCTAGCCGCGGCCGGGGCGGCTGCTGCCGCGGGAGCGGCACCCTTGGCGGACTGGGCCAGCGACTGGATTTGTTGCATGCCCTGGCCGAGCGTCTGGCCGACCGTGGAGAGCCCCTGCGACGCCTGCCCGATCTGAGCCAGGCTCGGCGGGGTGAACGCCGCCGGCGCCGGAGTCGTCTTGTCGCCCTTGGCCGGGGTGTCCGTCTTGGTGTCCGACGCCTTCGCGGCGGCGGCTTTGTCGCTCGAGGACTGCAGCAGCGCCTTCTGCTCCGGCGCAACCTTGTCGCCCGCTTCGGCGGCCAGCTTGTTGACCGACTTCCCGCTGGACGCGAAGGTGTAGTCCGTCAGGCCGTCGGAGACGGCGCGGAAGCCGGACAACTGCGACGAGCTCTCCGCCGATACCTTGCCGTCGATCTTGTCGTAGGTGCCCGCCAGCTGCGAGCTCACGTCCTTGCCCAGCTGGACGTATTGCTGACCCAAGGTCGCGCACTGGTTGGAGATGCTCATCGAGCTGGACAGGGTCAGCATCTCGACGACGAAAACTGCCGCACAGCACGCGAAAGCGGCGATGATCTGCCACGCCTGCGATATACCCGGACCCGCGATCGGGATCAGGTAGAGAGCCAGGGCGATACCAGCGGCGGCGGTCAGGACGGCCACGTTCACCGTGCAGCACAGGTGTGCCTGCTTGACCTCGCCGGCCTGCTTGCTCAGGTAGCCCTTCAGGGTCTGGTCGTAGGTCTTGAAGGTGTCGACGAAACCCTTGAGCGTGTTGACCTGGCTGATGTAAGCCGTCGCCCCGGGGCCGCTCCAGTCCCGCGGATCCGGAATAGCGCCGGGGTCCAAGTCTTTGAGGAACAGGTTCAGTTTGTCCGCGGCGGTCGATACGGCCGAACCCGAGTTGGGGGATCCAAATCCGTTGAGCAGGTCCACGATTGTGACGGCCAGCGCCGCGGCATCGACAATGGCCGTCGGCGTCGGCAGTACTTTTGTTCCGCTTTCTTTCAACGCCTTTGCCAGAACCGCGTTCTGCTTGCCGGCGTAGATCAGCCCTTTACCGAGGATCGTGGCGGCGCTCGCACCAAGGTTGGCCCAGTCCCCAGCCGAGGCAGCAGTAACGCCAGATCCAAAACTCTTCACACACGTCGCTAAATCCGTTGCACCGTTAAGCCAAGCCACGTCGGTGTTTCCCTTCAAGCTCGCAGATCCTGTGCACCGATCCTGTGCACGGTAGAACGAGCCTAACAGCGCTCAGAGCGGGTCCAGTGCACGAATTTTTCGGCTAGGCAACAGCTTCCACCACCCGGCGTTCGGCCGCCACGGTAAACATTGCGGCAAGGTTGCCGAAAAGCGAACAATTAGAATTAGCGCTGCCGGCGACCCATGGAAATCAGTTGATGTGGCCTATCAAAGTTTCGATCGCGGCCGTTACGTGCGCGGGCAAAGGCTCCTCGTCTTCGGCGCGCACAATCATTTCTTCGTCGACCCCTGCGGCTTGTGCAATTTCCAGCGTCGAGAGGTTAGCCCGGCGCCGGGCCGCGTACAAGCGTTGCGCCAGCGGAGCATCCGGAGCGTTCGCTCCGAGCGTCATCAATTCGTCGCGGTGCCGGCGAACCGCACTCAGCGCCTTTATCAATTCCGGGGTAATTTGGCTGATCCTGGTGGCCCGGACGGCGATCGCCTCGAGCTGCCGCAGATCGGCGAGGATGGGCGCCGAGCGCTCGGTGAACTCGGGGTCCTCGGCCGGTGGCAACGCCGAGATGGCCAGGCTGCACCCGTCCACGGCGGCGACGACCGCCTGAGCGATCAGCGACGCCGCGCCGTGAGCCTCGGGGTTGTCGGCCGTCGCCGGACCGTCGACCGGCGCGGCCTGCGAGGCGGCGGCATCCGCCGCGACCGGTTCCCCATGGCGGATCCGATCGATGGTTCCGGCAGGCCACTGCAGAACTTCCTCGAGCTTCGCGCGGGTCCGTTCGCGCGGCCAACTGCGGCCCTTTTCGAAAGCAATCAGCGCGCCGGCGTTGATGATCCCGTCCGACGCGAGGCTGCGCTGGCTGATGTCGAGTTCGCGACGGCGGGCGGCAGCGGCGGCTCCGGCGCGCACCACGCCGGGATCCAGATCGATTGACGCGATGTTGTCCCCCTGCTCATCGGAATCGTTAACCCCTTGTTGGTCAACGGATTTCGGCGGCCTGACGACTTCAAACGTCAGGACTTTCCCCGCGGCGGGGTCCCCGAACCGGACGATGGTCTTGTCGGTGATCGTCACGGAGGTCTGTCGTAGTCCGTCGACGAACATGCCGCCCGGGCTGCTATCGACGATGCGCCACTGCCCATCGGCGGCTTCAGCCCGCAGGTGCTCCTGGGAGATCTGTGGATCATCGATCTGTACGCCGGCCTGAGGTTCGCGGCCGATGGTTACCACGCCGCGGTCGGGCTCGATCGCGTGCGATGTGTCGCCGCTGTGCACCACCAGCAGAGCTGGTCGGGCGGTTGAGGCGGCGCTGGACATCGTCGGTGATTCCTCGCTCACTATTTGCCTGGTGGCGGTGTCCGCCCTCAGGAGTCTAACTGCTGCACCCGTCAAATTCTATCGCGGCGCTACAGTTCGGCGTCAAGTTGTTACAGAACGAGCCTGCACACCGCGCCGGCGAGCACCCGCGGGATAACCGCATCACCGCTACAGTTTGGAGCTTGGCCCGGCTGGCGCCGCTCGCGGGGCCGGCGCTATTTGGCGTACGACCTGCTCGGCTCCACCATTGGGGCACCGTTTCGCCGCAGTTCTCCGCCAGTTCAGCGGGGTGAAGCCTGCGGCGCGTGAGATATGGCCGTAGCGCCTGCATACCGGCCCGAACGAAAAACGAAGCACCAAACTGTTGCATCGCGATGGTTAGTGCTATACCCTTTCGAGTCATAGGACGCAGAACTGCAACGCTTTCTGGAGGAACGTAGCGATGACCGCAACAACTCTGTACAACATCCCGTTGGGCGCCTGCACCCAGGACCCGGACCGCTGGACGACCGCTCCCGATGCCGAGGCCAAGGCCCTGTGCCGGGCGTGCCCCCGCCGGTGGCTGTGCGCCCGCGATGCTGTCGAGTCGGCCGGTGCCGAGGGCCTGTGGGCCGGTGTCGTAATTCCCGAGTCTGGCCGCCCGCGCGCCTTTGCCCTGAACCAATTGCGGTCGCTGGCCGAGCGCAACGGATACCCGGTGCGCGAGACGGCCAAATCGGCCTAACCCGGCCTCCTGAGGCGTCCGCAGTTGAACAACGTCCGGGACCGGAGTGCAAACCCTTGAGCGGCTCCACTTTGGAGCGCCCCACTCGGATATCCCGGACCGGCGAACAGACAGCGCGAGAACCAGCCACGGTTCTCGCGCTGTCTTGCGTTCCAGGGCGCTACGACGAAGCGGCCGGGTCGAAGCGAAAGACACAGAGCCGCCCCGCCAGCGCCTCGAATTCGTCGGATGTCCCGTCGCGCACCATTCCCGAACGTTTGGCGAACGAAACCCCTACCGGCACCTTCCTCGGAAACGCCCGCAGCACCGGACGCGCCTGTTCGGCTGTCAGTTCGACGATCCTGACCTCCCGGGATCGGCGGCCCCGGGACAACGTGCCGGTACCCGCGGCGCGCGCGTTCGCCGCCCAGTCCGCGCCCGGGTAGCCCGCGACAACGTAGAGGCCGCCCTGGAATTCAAATGGCGTCATCGGGGTGCTGCGCGGTTGGCCGGACTTGCGGCCCGGGACGGTGAGCACCATGGCTGGACCGGTCGGTATCCCCAATTTCTGCACCGCCATCATCACCTTGTTCATCGGCTTGAGGTAGCGCGGCGGCTGTGGTTCGGACATGTCGGAATCTCCTTGTCTGGAAGCTAGCTCGTGTACAGGTCTTGGTGCTCGGACACCCACTGCGCGAAGGACTGTGGCGCCCGGCCGAGGATCTTCTCGACGTCGTGCGTGACCAGTGCCGGGCGGTCCAGCGTTTCGGCGAGCATCGCCGTATAGGCATCGCCGAACTCGGCTCCGAAACCCAAATCGATGAAGCGTTGCCGCACCGCCTCCGGCGGAATTTCGCGGTACTGCAGCCGGCGCCCCAGCACCGTGCCGATGATTCCCACCAGTTCCGCATTGGTCAGCGCCTGGGGACCGGTCAACGGAACCCGTTGACCGACCAGCTCCTCGCTGAGCAGTGCGCGCGCCGCGACCGCCGCGATGTCGCTCTCGACAATCGGAGCGGTCGATGCCGCGGCATACGGACCCGCCACCACATCGCCGGCGCGAATCTGTGCGGCCCACATCCCGGCGAAGTTCGTCGCGAAGACCGTGGGCCGCAGGCTCACCCATGCCAGGCCCGAGTCGACGGCCAGCTGCTCGACCTCGCGGTTGCGGTCGCCGCGAAAGCGCGACGGTTGCCGTGAGAAGTCGTCATCGGCGTTGATCGCCGACACCGCAACCAGTTTGGCGACACCGGCGCGACGGCATTCGGCCACGACGTCGGCGAGACTTTCGCCGAGCGCGCGCGAGTTCAAGAAAACCGCCGATGCTCCCGGCAGCGCGTCGCCCACCGTGTCGAGCACCTCGACGGGCGAGGGAAACCCGGCGCGATTCGGGGTGCGGGTGATGGCGCGTACCCGTGCGCCAGCGGCGACGAGTTCGGCAACGAGGGGGCGTCCGACATTTCCGGTCGCCCCGGTTACGACGATGGTCATGGTGTTTCCTCCTGAAAGTCGAAGATCTTCATCAACGACGGGCGCGGAGGCGGGAAAGTTACAGTCGATACACGTAACTTTTTCCGGTACCAGATCGTCGATGTTTCATGAACCAGTCGCTACCGCCAACGGACCAGCTGGCCGATGCTTGGCGTCGTCACCGCCCCTATCTGGTCAATCTGGGGTATCAAATCCTCGGTGACGTCGGAGACGCCGAAGATGTTGCGCAAGAGGCGTTTCTGCGATTGTCGCGGACCGGGCCCGACGAGGTCGACGACATCCGCGGCTGGCTCACCGTCGTCACGAGCCGGCTCTGCCTCGACCAGGTGCGCTCGGCGCGAACGCGCTACGAGCGGTTGAGCGATCCTGGCGCCGACGTCGCCGAGTCGCGGAGCCTGGATCCGGCGGATCGGGTCACCCTCGACGACGAGGTCCGCACCGCGTTGATGGAGGTCTTGCGGCGACTCAGCCCGGGCGAACGAGTGGCGTTCGTGCTGCACGACGTGTTCGGTGTCCCGTTCGAGACGATCGCCGAAACAGTGGGACGCCCGGTCGGCACCTGCCGTCAACTGGCGCGGCGCGCACGCGCGAAATTCACTGCGGCACAGCCTAAGGCGACTGAAGTAGCACCCGCCGAGCATCAACTGGTCACCGAGAAGTTCATCACCGCCTGCGCCAACGGCGACATCGCCGCGCTGACCGCTGTCCTGGATCCGACGGTCTGGGGTGTGGGCACCGTCCTTGCCGACCCGCCGCCGCCGCCGCAGATCAACCATGGCCCGCATGCGGTGGCGACCAACCTGATGCGCTATCTGGGGCCGGGCGTCACCCTGGTCAGTGGTCCCGCCGGCCAACCGGTGGTGCTCGCGTTCGCCGAGCGCCGGCTTTTCGCCGCTATCGTGCTGACCATTCGCGGCCCGTTCGTCAGCAAGATCGAGGCGATTGCCGACCCGTCGGCGCGTATCGCGGCCGGCTGAGGCGTGACGGGTCAGCCCGCACGGTCGGGGCTGGTCCCGAAGAACCCGGCGATCAGCGCGGTGGCATGTAGCAACTTGCGCCGGGTCGGGCGGCCCATCTCGTGCATCACGTCGATGACGCCGCCAGGGCGCAGGTGAGGGTCGTAGGGAACCTCGACCACCGGCTGTCCGTGGTCGACGAACTCGCGGGCCAGCAGCGCCCGGGTGCGTTTGTCGGCGTGCCCGTCGGAGTCATTGAGCACCACGATCGTCTTGTGCAGCAACTCCGTCATGCCCTGATCGGACAGCCATTCCATGGTCCGGGCGGCCGCGGATGCCCCGTCGGCCCACGGCGAGGACACCACGATCAGCGCATCCAGGTCGCGCAGCACTTCCTGGGTGACCGGTGAATCCATCGTCGAGCCGCAGTCGATGACCGAGATCGTGAAATGGCGATCCAGGCGCGACGCGGCCTCCCGGTAGATCGCGGGATCGAGCACCCGGCGCGGACCGGATGCCGGTTCGCCGGCGAGCACATGTAGACCCACGGCGTTGCGGCCTACTCGCTCGGCGACATCGGCGAAGGTCTCGAGGTTCTTGTCGGCGGTCAATTCCCAGAACGAACTCGTCGATTGCGGATCGATCCGGCTGCTCAACCGGCCGAAGGCGGTGTCGGCGTCGATCGCCACCACGTGGTCTTGCCCGCGACGAAGCTCGGCGAACAGCGACCCGACACTGGCGGCGACGGAGGTCTTCCCAACCCCGCCCTTACCCACGACGCCGACCTTGTGCTTACCGCGAAAGCCGGTGCGGATAGTGGCTTCGAATTGCGCTTCTTCGCGTTGGGCGGGCGACGGACCCAGCCTGACGAGGCCAAAGGTGAGTAGCCGCAGGATGCGCCGCCACCCGGTGTCGGCCAGTTCGGGCCCGCCGGTGGGCACCAGCGCGGTGTCGGTTGCCGGGATGGCGGGCGCGGCCGGAGCAGCCGGCCGCGCGGGTGGCCCGGCGGGTCGCGCCGGGGGCGGGGGAGCGACGTGCTGGCGCGGCTGCCCCGGCGGTGGCTGACGGGGCGGTGGCGGCCCGGCGGGGGGCCGCGGCGGAGGCGGCGGCGGTGCCGGCGGCGGATACGACGGGGGTGGGGCGGGTCGCCGCGGAGGCGGGGGAACTGCTGCGGGCGGTGCGCTTCGCTGTGGCGTGGGAAGGGGACCGGCGGGGGTGCTGGGTCGGTCGGGCTGCAGACGGTCCCGCAGGAATTCGTCGCGCTCGTTCATGGGCTCCTCGGTGCCGGGCGATCGATCAGGGCGCGCTGGCCGGCCGCGGGGCGACCCGGCCCGTATCGGCCTAGTATCTCCCCACGCGCTCCTCCTTTGTATCGCGCAAACTCGCGCAGCCCCTAACGCGGTGCCGGTGTGACGGTTGGGGTGGTTGCCGGCTATGCGGCGCGCGGTATAGGCGGCATGGCTGCCACGTCTTATCGGGATCGGTCGCACGGATACGCGGGCAGACTGTGATCACGGCCATCCCGACGCCGTCCGCAGGCCGGGGTCACAGCAAACCCGATGAGGTGATCGGGCCGGCCGGCGCCCGTTTCGGGTCTGCACTGTCGCGGGCGGATTGTCGGGGTAGATGCGTATTTCCCCGGGTCATCGATCGCCGCCTGCAGCGAATTTACGTTGCCGCTACCTGCCGGGTAGACTCGGCCAAGTTGGCATGTCAGGCGGTTTTTGTCATATCGTTTTACGACTTGTCGAGACCGGGTACACGCCACCGTTCAGCGCCGCACGGACGATTCCCCCATCGGATCATTTTCCGCCTGGGAGACAGCCTATCGACAAGACCGAAGGGGTCGGCTCGCAACCTCCGGGTGCAGCCCCGTCGGAGCCACTGAAAACGGTCGCGTAGCAGGTTCTGGTGAAGGCAGGTGCATATGACGCCCACGCGCGTTGGGTTGTATAACCCCGCGTTCGAGCACGATTCGTGCGGGGTTGCCATGGTCGTCGACATGCACGGCCGACGGAGCCGCGACATCGTCGACAAGGCGATCACCGCACTGGTCAACCTCGAACATCGTGGCGCCCAGGGCGCCGAGCCGCGCAGCGGTGACGGCGCGGGGATCCTGATTCAGGTCCCGGACGCGTTCCTGCGCGAAGTCGTCGACTTCGAGCTCCCCGCCGCGGGCAGTTACGCCACCGGTATCGCGTTCCTGCCGCAATCGTCCAAGGACGCCGCGGCCGCGTGTGCCGCCGTGGAGAAGATCGCCGAATCCGAGGGCCTGACGGTTCTGGGCTGGCGCAACGTGCCCACCGACGACTCTTCGCTGGGTGCGTTGTCCCGCGACGCCATGCCCACCTTCCGGCAGGTGTTCATGACCGGCGCTTCCGACATGACGCTGGAACGCCGTTGCTACGTCGTGCGCAAGCGTGCCGAGCACGAGCTCGGTACCAAGGGCCCGGGCCAAGACGGACCAGGACGCGAAACCGTATATTTCCCAAGCCTTTCCGGTCAGACAATGGTCTACAAAGGCATGCTGACCACCCCGCAGCTCAAGGCGTTTTACCTTGACCTGCAAGACGACCGGATGACCAGCGCGCTGGGCATCGTGCACTCTCGTTTCTCGACCAACACCTTCCCGTCCTGGCCGCTGGCACATCCATTCCGGCGTATCGCCCACAACGGTGAGATCAACACCGTCACCGGAAACGAGAACTGGATGCGCGCCCGCGAGGCGCTGATCAAGACCGACATCTTCGGTTCGGTCGACGACCTGGAAAAGTTGTTCCCGATTTGCACTCCGGGCGCCTCCGACACCGCACGCTTCGACGAGGCGCTGGAATTGTTGCACCTGGGCGGGCGCAGCCTGCCGCACGCGGTGCTGATGATGATTCCGGAGGCCTGGGAGCGCAATGAGACGATGGACCCGGCGCGCCGCGCCTTCTACGAGTACCACGCATCGCTGATGGAACCGTGGGACGGCCCCGCGTCGATGACCTTTACCGACGGCACCATCGTGGGCGCCGTGCTGGACCGCAATGGCCTTCGCCCGTCCCGTATTTGGGTCACCGAAGACGGTTTGGTGGTGATGGCCTCTGAGGCGGGTGTCTTGGACCTGGATCCGTCGACGGTGGTGCAGCGGATGCGGCTGCAGCCGGGCCGGATGTTCCTGGTGGACACCACCCAGGGCCGCATCGTCTCCGACGAGGAGATCAAGGCCGAGCTGGCCGCCGAGCACCCCTATCAGGAGTGGCTCGACAGGAACCTGGTGCCGCTCGAGTCGTTGCCGCAGGGCGAGTACGTGCGGATGGCACACGATCGACTTGTCATGCGGCAGTTGGCCTTTGGTTACACCTATGAGGAGCTCAACCTGCTGGTGGCGCCGATGGTGCGCACCGGTGCCGAGCCGATCGGGTCGATGGGCACCGATACCCCGGTCGCGGTGCTCTCGCAGCGTCCCCGGATGCTCTACGACTACTTCCACCAGCTGTTCGCTCAGGTGACCAACCCGCCCCTGGACGCCATCCGCGAAGAGGTGGTGACCAGTTTGCAGGGCACCACCGGCGGGGAGCGCGACCTGCTCAGCCCGGACGAATACTCGTGTCACCAGATCATGCTGCGACAGCCGATTCTGCGTAACCACGAGCTGGCCAAGCTGATCAACCTGAATCCCGACGACGCGGTCAATGGGCGCCCACATGGCATGCACTCCAAGGTGATTCGCTGTCTGTACCCGGTCGCCGAAGGTGGCGCCGGGCTGGCAGCCGCGCTGGAAGAGGTGCGTGCGCAGGCGTCGGCCGCGATCGCCGATGGCGCTCGGGTGATTATTCTGTCCGACCGCGATTCCAATGAGCAGATGGCACCGATACCGTCGCTGCTCGCCGTCGCCGGGGTGCACCACCACCTGGTGCGCGATCGCACCCGCACCCATGTGGGACTGGTCGTCGAATCCGGTGATGCCCGCGAGGTGCATCACATGGCGATGCTGATCGGCTGCGGCGCGGCCGCGGTCAACCCGTACCTGGCGTTCGAATCGATCGAGGACATGCTCGACCGCGGCGTGATCGACGGGATCGACCGCGACAAGGCGCTGAACAACTATGTGAAGGCCGCCGGCAAGGGCGTGCTGAAAGTCATGTCCAAGATGGGCATTTCGACGCTGGCCTCCTACACCGGCGCCCAGCTGTTCCAGGCAATCGGGATCTCCGAGGACGTGCTCGACGAGTACTTCACCGGGCTGGGGTGCCCGACCGGCGGCATCACGCTGGACGACATCGCCACCGACGTCGCGGCGCGCCACCATCTGGCGTATCTGGACCGGCCCGACGAGCGCGCGCACCGCGAGCTCGAGGTGGGTGGGGACTATCAGTGGCGCCGCGAGGGCGAATACCACCTGTTCAATCCGGAGACCGTATTCAAGCTGCAGCACGCCACCCGCACCGGCCAGTACAAGATCTTCAAGGACTACACCCGCCTGGTCGACGACCAGAGCGAGCGGATGGCGTCGTTGCGCGGACTGCTGAAGTTCCGCGGCGACGTGCGATCCCCGGTTCCGCTGGACGAGGTCGAACCCGCCAGCGAGATCGTCAAACGGTTCTCGACCGGAGCGATGAGCTACGGCTCGATCTCCGCCGAGGCGCACGAGACGCTCGCCATCGCGATGAACCGCCTGGGTGGGCGATCCAACAGCGGTGAGGGCGGCGAGGACGTCAAGCGTTTCGACCGCGATCCCAACGGGGACTGGCGCCGCAGCGCGATCAAGCAGGTCGCTTCGGCGAGGTTCGGCGTCACGTCGCACTACCTGACCAACTGCACCGACATCCAGATCAAGATGGCTCAGGGCGCCAAACCTGGTGAGGGCGGCCAACTTCCGGGGCACAAGGTGTACCCGTGGGTGGCAGAGGTCCGGCACTCGACGCCCGGCGTGGGCCTGATCTCACCGCCGCCGCACCACGACATCTACTCGATCGAGGATCTTGCGCAGTTGATCCACGACTTGAAGAACGCCAACCCGTCGGCGCGCGTGCACGTCAAGCTGGTCTCCGAGAACGGCGTCGGCACGGTCGCCGCGGGTGTGTCCAAGGCGCACGCCGACGTGGTGCTGATCTCCGGCCACGACGGCGGCACCGGCGCCACGCCGCTCACCTCGCAGAAGCACGCGGGTGCTCCGTGGGAGCTGGGGCTGGCCGAGACGCAGCAGACCTTGCTGCTCAACGGATTACGTGACCGGATCGTCGTCCAGGTGGACGGACAGCTAAAGACCGGCCGCGATGTGATGATCGGCGCGCTGTTGGGCGCCGAGGAGTTCGGCTTCGCCACCGCCCCGCTGGTCGTCGCGGGCTGCATCATGATGCGGGTGTGTCACCTCGACACCTGCCCGGTTGGTGTGGCTACTCAGAATCCGGTGCTGCGGGATCGCTTTACCGGCAAGCCGGAGTTCGTCGAGAACTTCTTCATGTTCATCGCCGAGGAAGTCCGGGAGTACATGGCGCAGTTGGGCTTCCGTACCTTCAACGAGGCCGTCGGCCAAGTGGGGTCGCTGGACACCACGCTGGCGCGTGCGCACTGGAAGGCGCACAAGTTGGATCTGACCCCGGTGCTGCACGAGCCGGAGTCTGCGTTCATGAACCAGGACCTGTACTGCAGCTCGCGTCAGGACCACGGCCTGGACAAGGCGCTGGATCAGCAGTTGATCGTGATGAGCCGCGAGGCGCTGGATTCGGGCAAGCCGGTTCGGTTCTCCACCACCATCAGCAACGTCAACCGCACGGTGGGCACGATGCTCGGCCACGAGCTGACGAAAGCCTATGGCGGACAAGGCTTGCCGGACGGCACGATCGACATCACCTTCGACGGCTCCGCGGGCAACAGCTTCGGCGCGTTTGTGCCCAAGGGCATCACCTTGCGGGTGTACGGCGACGCCAACGACTACGTGGGCAAGGGCCTGTCCGGCGGCCGGATCGTGGTGCGGCCATCGGACAATGCGCCGGCGGACTACGTCGCCGAGGAGAACATCATCGGTGGCAACGTGATCCTGTTCGGGGCCACCAGCGGCGAAGCCTTCCTGCGCGGAGTGGTCGGCGAGCGGTTCGCGGTCCGTAACTCCGGCGCCCACGCCGTGGTCGAGGGCGTAGGCGATCACGGCTGCGAGTACATGACCGGCGGCCGGGTGGTGATTCTCGGCCACACCGGGCGCAACTTCGCGGCCGGTATGTCCGGCGGTGTGGCTTACGTCTACGACCCCGGTGAGGAACTGCCGGAGAACCTGAACACCGAGATGGTGGATCTGGAGAGTCTCGACTCCGACGACGTCGAGTTCCTGCACGGCATCATCCAGGCGCATGTCGATGCGACGGATTCCGCCGTCGGTCAGCGGGTTCTGGCCGACTGGCACTCCCAGCAACGGCATTTCGCCAAGGTGATGCCTCGGGACTACAAGAAGGTGTTGCAGGCGATCGCCCAAGCGGAGCGCGACGGCGTCGATGTGGACAAGGCGATTATGGCGGCGGCACATGGCTGATCCCACTGGCTTTCTCAAGTACACCCATCGGGAGCTGCCGCAACGCCGGCCGGTTCCGCTGCGGTTGAAGGACTGGAACGAGGTCTACCAGGAATTCAACGACGACACCCTGCGCGAGCAGGCGACTCGTTGCATGGACTGCGGTATTCCCTTCTGCCACAACGGTTGTCCGCTGGGCAACCTGATTCCGGAGTGGAATGACCTGGTGCGCAGGGGCCGGTGGCGCGAAGCGATTGAACGGCTGCACGCCACCAACAACTTCCCCGACTTCACCGGCCGGTTGTGTCCGGCGCCGTGCGAGCCGGCGTGTGTGCTGGGCATCAACCAGGACCCGGTCACGATCAAGCAGATCGAGCTGGAGATCATCGACCACGCGTTCGACCAGGGTTTCGTCGAGCCGAAGCCGCCGACCAAGCTGACCGGAAAGACGGTTGCCGTCATCGGTTCGGGCCCGGCCGGTTTGGCCGCCGCCCAGCAGCTGACCCGCGCGGGACACAGCGTCACCGTCTTCGAGCGGGCCGACCGCATCGGCGGATTGCTGCGCTACGGCATCCCGGAGTTCAAGATGGAAAAGCGCGTCCTCGACCGCCGGCTGGACCAGATGCGCGCCGAGGGAACCGAATTCCGGGCCGGCGTCAATGTCGGAGTCGACATCACCGCCCAGCAGCTGCTCGCCGACTTCGACGCGGTGGTGCTGGCCGGCGGTGCCACCGCCTGGCGTGACCTGCCGATCCCGGGGCGGGAACTAGACGGCATCCACCAGGCGATGGAATACCTGCCGTGGGGTAACCGCGTGCAGGAGGGTGACGACGTGCTGGGCCCGGACGGGCAGCCGCCGATCACCGCCAAAGGCAAGAAGGTCGTCATCATCGGCGGCGGCGACACCGGAGCCGACTGCCTGGGCACTGCGCACCGGCAGGGCGCGGTCAGCGTGCACCAGTTCGAGATCATGCCGCGGCCGCCGGAGGCGCGCGCCGAGTCCACGCCGTGGCCGACCTATCCGCTGATGTATCGGGTCTCCTCGGCCCACGAAGAGGGCGGCGAGCGGGTGTTCTCGGTCAACACCGAGGAGTTCGTCGGCAAGGACGGGCACGTGAGCGCGCTCAAGGTCCACGAAGTGCAGATGCAGGACGGCAAGTTCGTCAAGGTCGAGGGCTCCGATTTCGAGCTCGAAGCCGACGTGGTGTTCCTGGCGATGGGCTTCGTCGGCCCGGAGAAGGCGGGTCTGCTGACCGACCTCGACGTGAAGTTCACCGAGCGCGGCAATGTTGCGCGGGGTGGCGACTACGAGACCTCGGTGCCCGGCGTTTACGTTGCCGGGGACATGGGCCGGGGCCAGTCGTTGATCGTCTGGGCGATCGCCGAGGGCAGGGCCGCCGCGGCCGGTGTGGACCGGTATTTGATGGGGTCAACCGCCCTTCCCGCGCCGATCAAGCCGACGGCCGCACCGCTTCAGTAGTCACACCAGCCACACCAGAAACACGCCGATATTTGTTCGGCGAGTCTCCGGTAGTTTGCCAGCGCATGGGTGTGTAATAACGACTTGTGTGCTTCGTCACAACGGAGCCACGGCTAAACAGATCGATCGCAGGAGTGGTCACTGTGCATGTGAACCCAGTACCTAGTTCGCGGGTGGGGCGAATGGCCTGGTCATTGTTTCGTCACCCGGTGAAAAGTCGCGAGTTTCCCGCTAAGCAAGAGCGCCTGGTAACTGCCCAGGAGCTGTTGCTGTTCGGGACATAACAACCCAAGCTATCTACCCGCGATTCCACCGCCAGTTTGCTCGGCGTCACGGAATCGTCATTTCGTCGACAGCAGTCCCGAATCCCGGATCGCCTCAGCCAACGGCTCCAGGACGGCCGGGTCGTGCGGGGGTGGTAGGTAGACGATTCCCAGGTCGAGTCCCTCGGCCGCCAGCCCGGCGGCGGTCTCGATGACCTGTCCGTAGTTGAGGTCCTCGCCGAGGCGAACGTGCGCCGACAGGGTGATCTCCTTCGGGTCGCGCCCGATGTCCGCACAGCGTGCCGCCAGCACGTCGCGCTTGCGGGCGAACTCCTCGGGCGTACCGCCGACGAAGTTCCAGTGCTGGGCGTAGCGCGCGGCCAGCGGCAACGTGCGCTTCTCGCCGCTGCCTCCGATGCAGATGGGCGGGTGCGGACGTTGCGGTCCCTTGGGTTCGTTGCGCGCGTCCTTGAGCTGGTAGTACTTGCCGTCGAAGTTGGTGGTCTCCTCGCTGAGCAGGCTGATCAGCACCTGACACGCTTCCTCGAACCGGTCGAACCGTTCCCTGATGCTGCCGAGTTCGATGCCGTAGGCGCCGGATTCCTCCTCGTTCCAGCCCGCCCCGATCCCGAGCTCGAGCCGTCCGTCGGAGATGACGTCGAGGGCGGCGGCCATGTTCGCCAGGACGGCGGGGTGGCGGTAGTGGATACCGGTGACCAAGGTGCCCAAGCGCAGCCGCCGGGTGGCCTGCGCCAGCGCGGTCAGCGTGGTCCAGCCCTCCAGGCACGGGCCGGTGCTGTCGGAAAAGATCGGGTAGAAGTGGTCGAAGGTCCACCCGGACTCGAAGACGTCGATATCGTCGGCGGCCTGCCAAACGGCGAGCATGGCGGCCCAGGTGGTGTCTTGCGGTGAGGTCTTGAACGCGAATCGCATGCCATCGACGCTAGTCGAAATTTATGAAGCGCAACTAAACTCGTGCGCGCGATGAGTAGTGCCCTCGGGATCGACGCCAAGATCACCCTGCTGTCGGCCGGCCTGATCTTTTTGCTGGCGCTGGTTCTCGGCGTGTGGAAATACCGGCAGATCATGGCGTCCGACGACCACCGGGCCCATCCCTATGTAGATATCGCGCACCGGGCGGCGTTGCTGTATTCCTTTGCGACCCTGCTGATCGCGGTGTTCGTCCAGTTCAGCGCGTGGCCGACATGGGTCAACCTGACGGCGGCGATGGTCACCGTGTTCTTCTTCGTCGGGGCGATCGGTACCTATATCGAGCACGGTGCGCGGCGAGACACCGTCAACCAATTCGAAAACCCGCCGCGGGGAACGGGGCTGGCCATGAGCCTGCTGATCGTCGGCGAGATCGGCGGCTTCGGTGTGATCCTGGCCGGGTTCGTCTACGGGCAGCTGCTGTAACACTGGAGCCATGGACCCGGTAGTCGCTCTTCGGCAGATCGCCTACTACAAAGACCGCAGCCGACAGGACCCTAAACGCGTGATGGCGTATCGCAACGCGGCCGACATCGTCGAGGCGCTCGACGACGCCGAGCGCGAGCGACACGGTCAGGCCGACAGCTGGCAGACGTTGCCGGGCATCGGACCCAAGACCGCGAAGGTCATCGCCCAGGCCTGGGCCGGCCGTGAGCCCGATGCACTGGTCGAATTGCGGGCCGAGGCAACAGATCTCGGTGGCGGCGAGGTGCGCAGCGCGCTGCGGGGGGATTTGCACCTGCACTCGAACTGGTCGGACGGCTCGGCGCCGATCGAGGAGATGATGGCCACCGCGGCAGCGCTGGGACATGAATACTGCGCGTTGACCGATCATTCGCCGCGGCTGACGATCGCCAACGGCCTGTCGCCGGAGCGGTTGCGCAAACAGCTCGACGTGATCGACGGGCTGCGGGACACGTTCGCGCCGATGCGCATCCTCACCGGTATCGAGGTCGACATTCTCGACGACGGCAGCCTGGATCAGGAGCCCGAGCTGCTGGAACGCCTCGACGTCGTCGTGGCCAGCGTGCACTCCAAGCTGTCGATGGATTCGGCGGCCATGACGCGCCGGATGGTGCGTGCGGTCTCCGACGGCCACGCCGATGTGCTGGGCCACTGCACGGGCCGGCTGGTTTCCGGCAACCGGGGCATCCGGGCGGAATCGAAGTTCGACGCCGAGAAGGTCTTCTCCGCTTGTCGCGACCACGGCACCGCGGTGGAGATCAACTCCCGCCCCGAACGCCGCGACCCGCCGACCCGGCTGCTCAGCCTGGCGCTGGAAATCGGCTGCATGTTCAGCATCGACACCGATGCGCACGCACCCGGCCAGCTGGACTTCCTGGGGTACGGCGCGCAACGCGCCCTGGATGCCGGCGTTCCGGTCGACCGGATCGTGAACACCTGGCCGGCCGACAAGCTGCTGGCGTGGACGGGATCAAGCTGAGCGGTTAGGCACGCACCGCTTCCGCTGCCTCGGGCATGGGTTCGTCGCTGGTGCCCCGGTTGTGCATAACGTTGGCGGTGGCCACGATCGCGCAGGTTGCGGCCGGGATGAGCAGCGAGTAGCCACCAAAGCGCGAGCCGAACACGATGCCGGCGATACCGCCGCCGAGGAACAGCAGCAGCGTGGTCACCAGGATCGCGGCCTTCCACTTCTCAATCCCGTCTTGGCGGGCACGCCCGAGCATCAGTCCCAGGTCGGTGACGGTTCCGGTGAAGTGGGTGGTGCGAATCGACATGCCGCGGAAGCTCGACGTCATGGCGTTCTGCAGGCCGAGTGCCGCGGCGGCGAACATCGCCTGGACGGCGGTGAGCTCGACGCCGAGCGATTCGATCTGGGCCTTGACGAAAGTTTCTTCCACCCCCGCGGCGGCCAGCACCAGCAATGCTGCCTCGGTGAACAGAACCACGGCATGGCGCGGGCCTGCCAAGGCTTGGGTGGGCGCGAGAACGGCTCCGGCCAGCGTCGCGCCGCCGAGAAAGCCGAACAAGATCGCGGCGAGCACATGGCCTTCGTAGAGCCACGGGTTGGCGGTGTTCATGCCCAGCTGGGTGGTAATCGCGGTGAGGTTGCCGACCGGCAACGCCAAGATCAGCAGAGCGACCGCGTTGACGAAACCGGCAGACAGCGCGAGTATCGCGCTGTAGCCGAGCAGGAGACCTTCGCGAGGCAGACCACTGTCGCGGGCATTGTCCGGCGGCATGTGTTTAGACACTCACTTTCCAGGTTGGGTTTTGGCCAGCGTACAAGCGAGCCGTCGGGGCCCGCCCGGACCGCGCGTCATCTCAAACAAACCTCTTATCATCGAAACCGCATGGGCCGGAAGCACATTGGTGAATCAGGGGAACGCGGTCAGTCGGGCAGTCGCGGCATCTCTATACCCGAATCTCGTCCAATCAACACCCCGCGGGTGAGAGCGGATTTGCCGAAGCGCTCACGGACCCGGTCTACCGCGGCGTCGACCGCGAGCGAGTCTTCTTGAAAAGGCAGCATCAGCTGTTGGGCCCCACACCGATCGATGCCCGAAACCGCGAAACCGACCAGCGTCAAGCCGCGTTGGGCGATCGCGGGTGCGGCCGAGGCGATCAGCTCCCGGGCGGTGGCCAGGATCGGCTGCGTCGACGCCGTCGCACCCGGCAGGGTGTGGGACCGGGTCGCCCGGGTGAAGTCGTCGAACCGCAGCCGCAGCACCACGGTGCGCCCCGTGCGGCCGGCGGCGCGCATCCGCGCCGTGATCCGGTCGATCAGGTTGACCACGACCGCATCGATCTCGATGGGCGACATGCGATTTCCAGCGCGGCCCAACGCTCGCTGGGCACCGACGGACCGGCGGCGCACCCCGGTGTTGACCCGGCGCCGGTCGATATTGCGCGACAACGCATACAGCTGGCGGCCCATGCCCGCACCCAGCAGCGAGGCCAGCGTCGACTCACTGAGCTCGGCGACATCGGCGACCGTCGTGACGCCGTAGCCGTGCAGCTTGTCCGCGGTCACCGCGCCCACGCCCCACAGTCGGCGCACCGGCAACGGCCGCAGGAACGCCAGCTCACGATCGGGCTGCACCAGCAGCAGCCCATCCGGCTTGGCCTCTTGGCTGGCGACCTTGGCCAGGAATTTGGTGCGGGCGATGCCGACGGTGATCGGCAGGCCGACCCGCTCCCGCACGTCGCGCCGCAGCCGTTCGGCAATCTCGACCGGCGTGCCCGAGACCCGGCGCAGGCCACCGACGTCGAGGAATGCCTCGTCCACCGACAGCGGCTCGACTATAGGTGTGGCATCGCGGAACACCTCGAAGACGGCGTCACTGGCCCGCGAATAGGCCGCCATGCGCGGGGGCACGACGACGGCGTCGGGACATAGCCGCCGGGCCTGCCGACCGCCCATCGCGGTGCGCACACCGTAGGCCTTGGCCTCGTAGCTGGCGGCCAGCACGACGCCGCCACCCACGATCACCGGGCGACCGCGCAACGTCGGGTCGTCACGCTGTTCCACCGACGCGTAGAACGAGTCCAGGTCGGCGTGCAGGATGGACGCATCACACCGCACGAACGTATGTTCGCACGCGGTGGTGACAGCTAGCCGGATTCGCCGTAGATGCTGCTGAGCCAGATGTGGGTGAGGGTGTCGACGACCCGCTCCGCTTGGACAGAAGGTGTCTCGGCGGACAATGCCGCCATCATCGTGCGTTCGTTCATCTGGTTGAGCGACGTCGCCAGGTCGGCGGCCGGGATGGTGTCCGGCGCGGCGCCGCGCTCTCGCTCGGCGGTGATCATGGCGGCGGTCTGGTCGATCCATTTCTGCATGAACCCCGACCACAACGCCCGCAATTCCGCGCTGGTCGCCAGTGCCTCCGTCGCGGTCCGCGCCACGGCACGGTGGGTGGTGAATTCGGTGAAGAACGCCTTGATGCCGTTGCGCCACACCCGGCGCGGGTCCTTCGGCAGCCGCATCACGGCGCCGTCGAACTCGGAGTCGGCCCGCGCGATCACCGGCTCGAGCAGCGACAGCAGCACGGCCTCTTTCGACTTGAAGTAGAAGTAGAACGTCGGGCGCGAGATCCCGGCACCTTTTGCCAGGTCGTCGACCGAAATGTCGGCGAGTGAACGCTCCTCGAGCAGCCGCTCGGCGGTCGCGAGAATGGCCTGCTCGCGGTCGTCGCCCGAAGGGCGCATCGAGCGGCGGCCGCGCAGAGCGCGAGTCTGGCCGGCGGTTGTCACGCCTGTTACTTTACACATGGTTGAAGATTTCAACAGTGTGTTGACTAGCTCGACACCGCGTTGATAGCGTGGCCCTCATGACTGAGCACCTGGACGTCGTGATCGTGGGCGCCGGCATCTCCGGCGTGAGTGCGGCCTGGCACCTGCAGGACCGCTGCCCGACCAAGAGCTACGCGATCCTGGAACGCCGCGACGACCTCGGCGGCACCTGGGACTTGTTCAAATATCCGGGCATCCGGTCCGACTCGGACATGTTCACGCTCGGGTTCCGGTTCAAGCCGTGGCGCTCGGCGAAGTCGATCGCCGACGGCGCCGACATCAAGGCCTACATCAAGGAAGCCGCGGTCGAGAACGGCATCGAACGACACATCCGCTACCGCCACCGCGTGGTGGCCGCCGATTGGTCCGACGCGGAGAACCAATGGACCCTCACCGTCGAGAACGACGGCCAGCGGAGCGACATCACCTGTTCGTTCGTGTTCGCGTGCACCGGCTACTACAACTACGACGAGGGATATTCGCCGACGTTCCCCGGTGCCGAGGACTTCGGCGGCACCATCATCCACCCACAGCACTGGCCCGAAGACCTCGACTACGCGGGCAAGAAGATCGTCGTGATCGGCTCGGGCGCAACCGCGATCACTTTGATTCCCGCCCTGGTGAACTCGGGCTCCGGCTTTGTGACGATGCTGCAGCGCTCACCGACCTACATCGGCTCGCTGCCCGGGACCGACCCGTTCGCGGTGCAGTTCAACCGATGGCTTCCGGACCGGCTGGCGCACCTCGCCAATCGCTGGAAAGCCATCGCGTTCAGCACCTTCCAGTATCAGCTGGCCCGCAAGCGGCCGGCCTACATGCGCAAGACGCTGATGACGATGGCGCAGCGCCGCCTACCGAAGGGCTACGACGTCGAAAAGCACTTCGGTCCCAGCTACAACGTGTGGGACCAGCGGCTGTGCCTGGCGCCCGACGGCGACTTCTTCCGAGCCATCCGGCACGGCAAGGCCGACGTCGTCACCGACACCATCGACCGGTTCACCAAGACCGGAATCAAGCTCACCTCGGGTGCGGAGCTGCAGGCGGACATCATCGTCACCGCAACGGGATTGAACATGCAACTGCTCGGCGGGCTGCAACCCACCCGCAATGGCGAACCGTTCGACCTCACCTCGCTGATGACCTACAAGGGCTGCATGTTCTCCGGAGTTCCGAACTTCGTCATCACCTTCGGCTACACCAATGCATCTTGGACGCTGAAGGCCGATCTGGTGTCGGAGTTCTTCTGCCGCGTGCTGAACTACATGGACGACAACGGCTTTGACAACGTGGAGCCGCAGCATCCCGGCGCCGACGTCGACGAACTGCCGTTCATGGATTTCAGTCCCGGCTATTTCCAGCGGTCCATGCACTTGCTGCCCAAGTCGGGCTCGCGGGCACCGTGGCGTCTCAAGCAGAACTACCTGTTCGACATGCGCACCATCCGGCGCGGCAAGGTTAACGACGAGAGCCTGCGGTTCACGAAAAAGCGTGCACCGGTAGCGGTTTAGCTGCTAGACGACGACGATGCCGTCGTCGTCGCTGTAGGCGACCTCACCGGGCACGAACGTCACACCGCCGAGGCTGACCTCGACATCGCGCTCACCGACGCCACTCTTGGTGCTCTTGCGGGGATTGGTGCCCAGCGCCTTGATGCCGATGTCGATGCCGCGCAACGCGGCGGCGTCGCGCACCGCGCCGTTGATGATCAGTCCCGCCCAGCCGTTGGAGCGGGCGAGTTCGGCGATCAGGTCTCCCACCAGCGCGCTGTGCAGCGATCCGGCGCCGTCGATCACCAGCACTCCGCCCGCACCCGGTTGTGAAAGTACGGATTTCAGCAGTGCGTTGTCCTCGAAGCAGCGCACGGTGCTGATCGGTCCGGCGAATTCGGTGCGGCCGCCGAACTGGCGGAACTGAAGATCGCAGCTGCGTACGTCGGGCCCTATTCGGTCGACCAGGTCGGCTGTTGCCTCGAATGACACGCTCATCAGCGCCGCCGCAACTGCCGGATCAGCAGAATCGCGAGCAGGCTCAGTGCTACGGCGACCACGAGTGGCAACGTCGACGAGCCGGGCACCGGCTGCGCAATGTTGGCGGTTACCGGATTGTTGGCGCCCTCCACCGTGGATTTCGCCTGTGCGGCCGCATCTTTGGCGGCAGCGGCAATTTCACCATCGGGCGGGGACGAATCCTGCTGCGCCGCTGGCGGTTTCGGGGGCGTGGGCGCGGGGCTCTGGGCGGGCGCCTTCTTCGCGGGTGCTTTCTTGGCCGGAGCCTTTTTTGCGACGGCCTTTTTCGCGGGCGCCTTCTTAGCCGGCGCTTTCTTTGCGGGTGCCTTTTTGGCGGCCTTGGCGGGCGGCGTCTTCTCCGGCGGCGTCGCTGCGCCGTTGGCCTCGCTGTTGGGTTGATCTTGAGGGTCTGCCATGCGGCCGCTCCTTCGCAGCTTTTTCTCGGCCATTCCTAGCCCCGCCAAAACTTACTCGGACCCCATCATGCCAGCACGGGTGATCGCACCCCGCCGACCAGGTCGGTCAGGGCCGGCGGCGCAGGGTCAACAACAGGCCCGCGCCGACGATCGCCACGGCCACCGCGACGAACGGCCAGACGGGGATGCCGTGGCCAGCGTTGCTGCTGGTGGCGGCGGGTCCCGGCGTGCCGGTACCGGGCACCGTCAGCCGGAACGACCACGACCCCGACACCACATGACCGTCGGCGGACGTCACCCGGTAATTGACGGTGTAGGTGCCCGTCGGTCCTAGTGGGCGCAGCGCGATGCCGACGACCGCGCCCTGCACGGTGGTGTCCCCGGTGGACCACACATTGCCGTCCGGTCCTACGACGGTCATGGCCGCGAACGTGGTCTGCAATGGCTCGTTGAAGGTCGCACTGACCCGGCTCGGACCGGTGGCCAGAACCGCGTCGTCGGCGGGGTCGGCGGACACCCGGGTGGCGTGTGCCGACGCGACTTGTGCGGTCAGCGTCGCGGTCGACAGCAAGGCAGCCAGCAGCAGACCCACCCAAGCGACGGCGGCCGGCCGCCTCATGTCCTGGGGCGTCGGACCAGCACCAGGGCGATGCCCACCGCGGCCACAACCAGGGCGGCTCCACCCAACACCCGCGCGATGTTGTCCCCCGACGTCGACTCGTCGCCGTGGTCGGCGGGCATGCCCGAATGATGGTGCTCATGCGGGGCGCCCAACCCCGCGCCGAGGGTCAGCGTGGGCACCGGATGCTCGGGCTCACCGCCACCGGCCTGCGGTTGCTGGTCCCACTTGACGACCGTCCCGTCGGCGTAGGTCTGGGTGGCCGGGAAGTTGACGGTATCGGTGTCGGGCAGTTTCACCGAGATCCGGAACAGCGCGAACTGGTCGACTCCGATGCCGCCGCCCGGTGCCGCCGTCCAAGTCACCGAGTGCACGACACCCGATGCCGTGTCCCGGTCGAGTTTGGCCGTCCACCCGGGCATCGCTTCGGTGCGCGCGGATGCGACGTCGGGGAGCACGACGCTCAGCGCCGTGGTGGCGGCGCCCTTGTCGGATTCGTTGGGTACCTGAAATGTCACGATCGCCATGGCGCCCCGGGCCGTGGTATCGGCACTGGCGTGGACGTGCGCCCACGCGGTGGCGCTCCCGGAGCCGACGAAAAGCGCGGCGGCAGCGGAGATGACGACGACGGCGCGCAACATCCACCTGTCGCGGAATGGCATGTCAGAACACTACTTTCAGGTCAGTCCGAGCCGAGCCATCAGATCTGCTTCGATACCGTCGAGTTGCGAGGAGATCGCCGAGTGAGCGGCGCGTCGGCGCGCGGCGGGCATGTTCTCCGCAGCGGTGACGGCCGCCGACAAATCGGTCAGCCGCTCGGAGATCGCGGCCACGAACTGCTTGGTCTCGGCGTCCTTGGGCTTTTTTTCCTGCACCATTCGCAACGACTTTTCCGAGCCGGCGATCCGCGCCGACAGCTGGGCGCCGTGCCCGGAAAACTGGCCGATCTGCGCCAGCGGGATCCCGAGTTGGTCCGCGCGACGCTGGTCGATCATCGCGCGGGCGGATATCGCCACCCGGTAGATCACCGGCGTCAGGATCGGTGCCAGCAGCCGCGAGACCGTCAACACCCGGCGGATCCGCGTCGGCGACAAGACCTTGCCCTCCCGCGCCGCCTTGAGCTCCGTCTCGGCAACTTTCAGCGCCGCGCGGTCGCTGTCGCGCTGCGACTTGATCTGCGCCTTGAGCGCCCTCTCGGCCGCCCGTCGATCCGCCTTCAATCGGCGCGCCTGGTTCTTGGCGTCGAGCTTGGCTTTCAGCTTGGCGCGGGCCTTGATCGCACGAGCTTCGGCACGACGCGTGGCGCGAGTCTTTCGCTTGCGAAACAGGCCCATGCCCGGTCGCCTCCCGGTGTCTTGTGGACTATCGCTGTCGCGTGTCCGCGATCCGAGAGCAACCCTAATCGGAACAGGTCGACGGCAGCCGTTCAGGTCGGGCTGCGCCCGAACAACCCGCTAGGCGTCGAGGTGTTCGGCGCGGCGCAGTTCGTCGACGCGCTCGACGATGTCCTGCTGCGCCTGGGGAGACAACCCGGCGGCGCGCAGCGCGATGCGACGCACCCCGTCGTCGCGCATCGTGGACATCCAGACCAGCTCCTTGTCGAGCTTTTCGTAGTACTCGTCGTCGGTGAAGTACGCCGGTTTGATGCGAAAGAAGTTGGCCAGAGCGGCCATCGTCGCCGACGACGGGTTCGTGCGATTGCCGGAGCGTAGCTGCGACAGATAGGGAGCCGACATTGTGATGCCCTCCGCCTTGAGTGCCGCGATCACCTCCGCTGAGGTGTGCGGCCCGCGCCCGGGTGGATACACCGTGTCGAACAAGCGGTTCAGGCGGGCGGAAAATGTCGTGCTCATCGATATGACCTCCACTGGGCTGTAGAAGTGAAACTATTACCTAAGTGTATTTGCTGACCATGGTAGCGAGAGTTTGAGGTCGCAACCAGGTGCAAACGGCGGCGGGTTCGCTGGGTGCGGCCCTGAGGTTCGCTGCAACCACACGTGACGAGCGTCCAACTAAATAACGGCAGTGTCCATAAAGCGACCAAAACTCACAGGTTATCCGCAGAAAGCAAGTCTGGTAGCCGGACGCTTCGGCGCGCTGCCGAGGGGTAGCGTCGCCGCCGGCCAAATGGTGTCGGCCGGACATCTCGCAACGGCCTGGTAGCGAGAACCTACCGACAGCTTACTTTGCTGTCCGGTCTGATTTTTGTCTCCGTAAGAGGGGACGGGTGCAGCAAACAGCCCTCAGAGATACCTCTGGGGGCAACTGCTCGGGCTCGGCCGGCCTGCGAGGGCGAGCGGCGTTGCGCCTTAGCCGGTCTCCGGTGACCTCCCCACATGAGAGGCCTCGGTGCGACGGCGTCGCCGTGTTTGCACTGGCCTCCGACTGCCGGCCCGGCGCGCTGTCGAACAGCGTCCACAGGCCGAACAAGACGCCGAGCCACGTGTGCACGTCGGCGCCGCCCTCGCGCCGGGCCCACGCGGCGAAAATCAGGAACGCGAACGCGGCGGCGAAGGCCATCGGCCGTGCCGGCGGCGTCGCGCCGAGGAAGTGGCCGATTATCAGCGAGGCCGTGCCAGCAAGCATTCTCGCCCACCGCTCCGTGAAGACCGGTTCGCCGGCGGGGCTATTCGCCAGTAAGTCGACACGACGATTCGGGGCTACTCCCCTTCGCCAACGGTCTCAGGCTAGCGGGCAAGCCGTGGGTGCGCCAGGACGGCGCCGAAGTTCGCAAAACCCTTATCCGGCGGATTAGGGCCATGAACCAAAACGTTCGAATTCCGTTATGCCGCAAGCAGCATGGCCAGAATCGCGGTGTCCGGATGGCTGATGGGGTCGACGCCGACACGGCTCACCATCGACGTGATGGTGCCGTCGGCTTCCGCTTCGACCCACGCGGCCCGATGCTCCAGTCCCAGATAGGGCAACCCCGGCAGCAAAACGCACCCCGACGCCGCTCCGGTGCATTCCGGCAACGACGGCGTGGTTTCCGACGGGGGGTGCAGCATCAGCAGCGCCGGCGGTTGATGATCCGCGAAATACCCTGGCTGGATTGCTGATTCACCGAATACCGTGCCCTCGGCGAGCACCAGGCCGACAGTGTCGGGCTCGGGCTCGTCGGGCAATTCTTCACGGGCGCCGAATACCGTTGTAGTGGAAAGTAATCCGGGCAACGATGCGACCCGCACCGCAACCATCAATAGCTGCGCCCACTCCTTGGTCGAGTCCGGCCAACGGCCGGAGATGACAAACCCTTTCAGGGCACCACGAGCATGGAAGGGGGCTACCCCTATCGGCTGGCCTGAACCAGTTTCCATCTCGACCTCCGCACAACGTCGTCGTTCGAAATAACCACGCTGGTAGCTCGAATAGTTAAGAATGCCTGCGGTTTAGGCGCGTTGCAACTCGACACGGCCACGGGCCGTTGCCTTTCCTGAAGCGAGCCGACCCGGCCGGGATAAAGCCAAGGGCGCCACGCGATCCGCGTGACGCCCTTGGCTCTCCGAGATGAAAATCAGCCGAAAATAAGGCCCTGGGTCTTCGACGTTGCGGCCGCGTAACGCGACTGCACATCTGCCCAATTGACCACGTTCCAGAACGCCTTGACGTAGTCGGCCTTGACGTTCTTGTACTGCAGGTAGAAGGCGTGCTCCCACATGTCGACCTGCAGCAGTGGAATGATGCCCAGCGGCACGTTGGCCTGCTGGTCGTACAGCTGGAAGGTCAGCAACCGGTCGCCGAGCGTGTCATAGCCCAGCACCGCCCAGCCCGAACCCTGCAGGCCGTTGGCCGCCGCACTGAACTGAGCGCGGAATTTGTCGAATGATCCGAACTGCTCGTCGATCGCGGCGGCGAGGTCGCCGGTCGGCTTGTCGCCACCGTTCGGAGACAGGTTCTTCCACCAGATCGAGTGATTGACGTGGCCACCCAGGTGGAATGCCAAGTTCTTCTCATTCAGGAAGATCGCGGCGTGGTCGTCATTGGCGCGTGCCTCTTCGAGCTTGGCAATGGCGTCGTTCAAACCCTTGACGTAAGTCGCATGGTGCTTGCTGTGGTGGATCTCGTTGATCTGACCGGAGATGTGTGGTTCCAGCGCTGCGTAGTCCCAGTCCAAGTCGGGCAGGGTGTATTCAGCCACGGCATTCCTTTCCTCGATGATCGTCTTAACGCGCATTCGCACGGAGTCCGCCACGCGACAGGCTCAGCGTAATCAACCCTGCTCCATGACAGCACGCGCCGCAAGGACTGCCCCAATGGGCCGGTAGGCCGAGTACCCGCTCGGGGTCGTTTCAAGACGAAGTGATCACGACAAAACAATGAGCGCGAGAACGGCGAGCAATGCCAGCGCGATCAGCCCGGCACGCAATGCGGCGACGCTGTAACTGTGGTTCCAGGCAGGCGATCCGGAGTACGAGTTCGACGCGGCCGGGCTACCCGAACCCCACGAATGTAACGCCATCGATCGCCCTTCACCGGCCGGTCACCTCAGCCGAGTGAGGTGAGTCACAACATTTTTCGTGATGGCGATCATAACCCTTTGCGATGGGGTTGGAAAATGCCCCCGGCCACAACACGCTGAACTGCGTATTCATGCCGACGGTCGGCGACCGGGCCGGGTCTGGGGTGCAGGTCAGCACCTATTTCGTGAAGGTGGATCCGATTGCTGTGCAACGGGGCGGTGCATTCGCTCGCCTGCTGGTGTGGCCTGTCGATGGCGTGCCAAAAACACCCAAGCGTTATCCACAGTTGGGGCCAGGGTTAACCGCTAGTTGCTGATTGATTGCGTCTGTACCCCTGAGTCCCATGTGGATAAACCTGTGGAAACTGTGGATAGCCACGGTGTAGCTGTGACCGGCGTAACAGACGCCCGTGCGCGCCGTCGAAGGCGAATCGGTGAGCACACGGACGCCGCCGGCGAGGTGGGTCGCGCTTTGCGCCACCTACGGGACGATCGTTGCATTTCAGCGGGCCGCGCTCGGCGGTGGGAACGGTCGCGTTGCAACGGCCCGCATCGTCGCCAGGGCTACGCTGGTCCGGTGATCCAGGTGTGCTCCCAGTGCGGCACTCGGTGGAACGTGCGCGAACGCCGCCGCGAGTGGTGCCCCCGCTGCCGCGGCGCGCTGCTCGCACCACTGCCGGACACCGCGGCGGCCGACCCTCGCTGGAGTACGCCCGCCGGCCCGCCGGCGCCGGCTCGGCCGGTCGCGCCGCAACGCACCCCGTTACGGTTGCCGCCGGGCTTCCGCTGGATCGCGGTGCGTCCGGGCGCCGCACCGC
Source organism: Mycobacterium sp. pR1184 (assembly GCF_041287235.1). NCBI lineage: Bacteria > Bacillati > Actinomycetota > Actinomycetes > Mycobacteriales > Mycobacteriaceae > Mycobacterium > Mycobacterium sp. pR1184. Next base: position 100,467 of record NZ_JBGGKR010000010.1, read on the forward strand.
CGGCGCGGCGGGGACGACGGGTGCTCGGCCCCACACCTCGCTATGCGGTGATCCCGCGCTGGGGCTTGACCGACCGCGTCGAGCAGGCCGCGGCGGGCCCCGAAGGTTCGACGCCGTCCGCGCCACCGTCCGCGGTGGTGCGTCTCGTGCTGTTCATCAGCGTGCTCACGCTCGGCGCTGCCGCGCTGGTGTACGTCGCCCGATATGTGTTGTTGGTCTACAACCGAAAGACCTTGCTGAACTCGATCGTTGCGACCGCGGCGGACTGGCTGGGGGATCTGGCCAGTGTGGCGGCGCTCATCGCGTTGATCACCTCCGGCGTGTTTCTGATCCTGTGGCTGATCGCACGGCGGGCAGCGGTGTTCGCGCATTACGGCCTGGCCGATCATCGTTCGGCCGCCGCGCTGTGGGCCGGCTGTGCCGTGCCACTGGTCAACCTGCTGTGGGCTCCGGTCTACGTCATCGAGCTGGCCGCTCTCGAAGATCATCTCGCCCGGGTGCGTCGACCGATCCTGGAGTGGTGGATCGCGTGGGTCTTCAGCTACGCGGTGTCGATCTGGGCCATCATCACCAGCTTCGCCACCGATCCGCAGGGCATCGCGAACAACACCGTCCTGATGGTGTTCGGGTACCTGTTCGCGGCGGCGACGCTGGCCGCCGCAGCCCGCATTTTCGAGGGATTCGAACGCAAACCCGTGGCACGGCCCACGCATCGCTGGGTTGCGGTAACCCCGGATCTCCCGGCTCGGCCCGGCGCGTCCGATGCCGCTCCGGTTGAGTTGAAGGGGGAGGAACCGGCAGCATAAGGGTATGACGTGGGCCGACGAGGTGGTCGCCGGGCACCCCTTTGTCGTCGCTCATCGCGGCGCATCGGCGGCTCGCCCCGAACACACGCTCGCCGCGTATGACCTTGCGCTCAAAGAGGGCGCCGACGGTGTGGAATGCGATGTGCGGCTGACCCGCGACGGCCACCTGGTCTGCGTGCACGACCGCCGGCTGGACCGGACCTCAACCGGTGCCGGTCTGGTCAGCACCATGACGCTTGCCCAGTTGCGTGAGCTGGAATTCGGTGCCTGGCACGACAGTTGGCGGCCCGACGGCACCCACGGGGATACCAGCCTGCTGACGCTGGACGCCCTGGTATCGCTGGTCCTCGACTGGAACCGGCCGGTGAAGCTTTTCATCGAGACCAAGCACCCGGTTCGGTACGGCTCGCTGGTCGAGAGCAAGCTGCTGGCGCTGCTGCACCGCTACGGCATCGCCTCGCCGGCGTCGGCTGACCGGTCGCGCGCGGTGGTGATGTCCTTCTCGGCCGCGGCCGTGTGGCGAATCCGGCGAGCAGCCCCGCTGCTGCCCACGGTGTTGCTCGGCCGCAATGCCCGTTACCTGACCAGCAGCGCGGCCACGGCCGTCGGAGCCACGGCCGTCGGGCCTTCGGTCGTCGCGCTGAAGGACTATCCGCAACTGGTGGATCGCGCCGCCGCCCAGGGTCGGGCGGTGTACTGCTGGACCGTCGACGGATACGAGGACATCGACTTCTGCCGAGACGTCGGGGTGGCCTGGATCGCCACCAACCACCCCGGCCGCACGAAAACCTGGCTGGAAAACGCGCGGACCCTCGACGGCAGGGGTTAGACCGGCGAGACCAGGTGGCCGCCCGCGGCCGGCGGGGCGCTCGCGCTGATGCCCTGCGTCGCCACCTCGCGGGCGACGAAGTTCTCCAGGTCGAACAGGTTGGCTCCGGCGCGCTCGGACACCGTTACCAGCGTCTTCATCACCGCGACCTCTTCGACCTGCTCTTGCAGGAACCACTGCATGAACTGCTCGCCGAGGTAATCGCCCTCGTCGCGCGCCACTCGGGCCAGCTGGGTGATCTGTTCGGTGACGATTTTTTCCTGCTCGAGAGCGAGGACCAGCGCGTCGCGCGGCTCGTCGAATTGATTGCGCACCGCGTCGACGCCCGCAATCTCGACCTGGACGTCACGGTCGAGCAGATGCTGCACCAACATCATTGCGTGATTGCGTTCCTCAAGCGCACGTCCATAAAAATGCTTCGCTAATTGGGGCAGTTCGCCGGCGCTGAAATAAACGGCAATCGCAACGTATTGTTGAGAGCTCGTGAATTCGTGGGAAATCTGTTCCTGGAGTAATGAGTGGAACTTAGACTTGGGGGCGTCGGTTTCGGTCATGTCAGCAGCTTAGCGCAGGTAAAATCGGTGCCGCAACGAGGGTGGGACCGGCTCGGAGAAGTTCGCAAAACCATAGAAGCGCATTTGTCTACGCCATATTCAAGGGCCATTGAGAATTCACATCCGGTCCATTTCAGCAATTGCGACGCGTACTAGCGTCACGAAATCACTATGACTGCCCTTCGAGCGCGGCGTCGGGCACCGCGGAGTCAGCGGCCAGCGCTTCGAACAGCTTGCCCGCGACCTCGTGATTCCATACCACCACCGAGCCGGAGCTGTTACTGGTGAAGTCCCCGATCGGGACGGTCAGCGTGGTGGTAGATCCGTGCAGCGCCCAGCCCAGCCGGGCCAGGTCCCAGACGTGGTCGCCGTCGTCGACCGTGAGCGCGTCGGCCGCGGCGCGCGGCACGGCGTACCAGCGCCACGGGTTGAGCCACACCGACGGGCTGGCCGCGCGGTGCAGCAGTGCGCCGAGGAACTGCCGTTGGTTGACCATCCGGTCTAGATCCGCTCGGGGGGTGTCGCGGGTTCGAACGTATCCGAGCGCGTTGCGGCCGTTCAGCTGCTGGCAGCCGGCGGGCAGGTCGATACCGGCCAGCGGGTCGTTGATCGGTGCGGTCGGGCAGACCGTGATGCCGCCGAGGGCGTCCACCACGGCCGCGAATCCGCTGAACCCGATCTCGGCGTAGTGGTCGAGCCGTAGTCCGGTGGCTTGCTCGACTGTCTGGGCCAGCAGGGTGGCCCCGCCGATCGCGAAGGCGGAGTTGATCTTGTCCTTGCCGTGTCCGGGGATCGGCACGAACGAGTCGCGCGGCAGCGACACCATCGTCGTCGGATTGCTCGATCCCAGCGCGGGGATGTGGATCAGCAGGATCGTGTCGGTGCGACTGCTACCGACATCGCCTCCGGTGGCCAGGTTCTCCTGCTGTTCGGCCGACAGGCCTTGGCGACTGTCCGACCCGACGAGTAGCCAGTTGGTGCCGCGGCTGGATGCCGGCCGATCGGGGTAATTGGTCAGCACCGCCTTGCGATGCAGCGCCGTGTCCAACCACAAGCCGCCGCCCAGGACAACGGCGGCGGTCAGCAGCAAACCGGTCAGCAGCGTCGACGCGATCACCCGGCCCCAACGGCGCTTTTTGGGCTTGCGGTGCACGCCCGGCAGGTCCGACGGCGGCGCTGACCGGTCGCGTGGCCGCGCGCGCGATCGCGGCTTATCCCGCGGCGCGCCCGGGCCGGGGGTAGCCGTGCCGGTGGATGCCGGCGGCGAGAGCCGGGGGAGCGGCACCGTCTGGTCGGTAGCAGACGCTGGCGGATTGGCGTGGCGACGCAGCATCGGCGGTGGCTCGGGACGCGACTGCGGCGGGATCGGTCGCCCACGGTATTCGCGGTGTGCTGATCGATCGCCGTTCACGCGGCTAACTTACGTGCCCCGCGCGGTCCGCCCGGCGGGTGGCGCGCCCGGTTAGGGGCGGGCGCGCAAGCCGTTGATGAACGGGCAGCCCATCAGCACGCGAATGGCCTGGCTCAGCCCGGTCATGTCATCCACCGGCTTGTGAAACGGCAACCGGATGTCGTGGTCGTCGCCGTCGCCGCCTTCGACACGGAACCGCACCCCGTAGCGGTCCAGCCCCAGCGGGCGGACGTGTCCGCGCCGCAACGGCGCCGGCAACCGGGACACCAGGCGGGCGACGACGTCACCATGGGCCTTGTCCAGGTGCCACAGCAGGCTCGATTCGATCTCGCAGAATGGGTCGGGCCTCGCCGCGAGCAAGTCCCCGATGTTGACGGGTTCGGCGCCGGTGGCGTCGGTAACCACGACCGAGGCGACCTCGAGCCGCAGCAAGGTGTAGCGATCTTCGCCCGGGGAGGGCGGCAGGCATCTCGGCGTATCGACCTGCAGCAGCGCGGGATGCGGGCACTCGCTGGCGATCGCATCGAGCGTGGGGTTGATCTCGTTGGGCGGCACCTGGCGCAGGTGACCGCGAACCCACACCAGCGAACGCACCGGCTCGCGCAGCGGAAGCGGTGCGTAGTCGGTCAGCTCGAGCAGCGCCTGGGAGCCGCAGACCCGGTCATGGGCCGTGCAGTCGCGGGGAAGTGCGACCGCGAAGGATCCGTCGTGCAGCAGGTGGTGCACCGGCGTGGGCACCGGGTCCTCGCGCTCGACCGCAAGCAGGGCACCACCGGCGCGGGCACAGGCGCTGCGAATACGTTCGGCAGTCGTCGGCGCGGCGCTGGTCAGCGGTAACATCGTTCTCCTCGCTATCTTAGGTAAGCCTAAGTTAACTTAGATCGCAGAGCGAAGCAAGGCCGCTTTTTGATTGAGGCCACTAGGGTTGTCACCGTGGTCGGCATCACTTACCTCGGTCCCGAAGGGACCTTCACCGAGGCGGCGCTCTTGCAGATGATGTCCGCCGGCCTGATCCCCGACCAACAGCTGGGCCCGGTTCAGCGGACACCGATCGACAGCACGCCCGCGGCGCTGGAGGCGGTGCGTAACGGGGAGACGGACTACGCGTGCGTGCCGATCGAGAACTCGATCGACGGCACGGTGGTGCCGACATTGGACAGCCTTGCGAACGGCTCGCCGATGCAGATTTTCGCCGAGACGACGCTGGACGTGGCGTTCAGCATCGTGGTCCAACCGGGCCTTGGAAAAAAACTCGGCACCGACGACGTCAAGACGCTGGCGGCCTTTCCCGTCGCCGCCGCCCAGGTGCGCCGCTGGCTCGCGACGAACCTGCCTGCCGTCGAACTGCGCCCGGCGTACTCGAACGCCGACGCCGCGCGGCAGGTGGCCAAGGGCGAGGCCGACGCCGCGGTCACCTCACCGCTGGCGGCTACACACTGGAAGCTTGAGTCGCTGGCCGACGGCGTGGTCGACGAGCCCAACGCCCGGACCCGCTTCGTCTTGGTGGGCCGGCCCGGGCCGCCGCCGGTGCGCACCGGCGCCGATCGCACCTCGGTGGTGTTGCGGATCGAGAATGCGCCGGGCGCGCTGCTCGCCGCGCTGGGCGAATTCGGCATCCGCGACATCGACCTGACCCGCATCGAATCCCGGCCGACCCGCACCGAACTCGGTACCTATCAGTTCTTCGCCGACTGCGCGGGCCACATCGATGACGACGCCGTCGCCGAGGCACTCAAGGCGCTGCACCGTCGTTGTGTGGATGTGCGGTATTTGGGCTCCTGGCCGACGGGCTCGGCGACGGGCATCGGGCCACCACCACCGGACGAGGCGTCGCGCTGGCTGGCGCGGCTGCGGGAGGGCAAACCTGAGCAGGCCGATGCTTCCGGCGGGGGGATTTAAACGATGAGTGGTCGGTTGGTGCTGCTTCGGCACGGCCAATCCTTCGGCAATGTCGAACGGCGGCTGGACACCCGGCCGCCCGGGACGGATCTGACGCCGACCGGGCGCGACCAGGCCCGGGCGTTCGCACTCGAGGCCGGGCGGCCGGCGCTGCTCGCGCACTCGGTGGCCAACCGGGCGTCGCAGACGGCCGCGGTGATCGGGACTCAGGTCGACGTCGCGCCGCGCGAATTCGCCGGGATACACGAGGTACAGGTCGGCGAACTGGAGAACCGCAACGACGATGAGGCGGTCGCGGAGTTCAACGCCATCTACGAGCGCTGGCAGCACGGCGAACTCGACGTGCCGCTACCCGGCGGTGAAACCGCCAACGAGGTGCTGGACCGTTATGTGCCGGTGCTGACCGACTTGCGCCTGCGCTACCTCGACGACCACGCGTGGACCGGTGACATCGTGGTCGTCAGCCATGGCGCGGCGATCCGGCTGGTATCGGCGGTGCTCGCCGGAGTGGACGCCGGCTTCGCCCTGGACAACCATCTGGGCAATGCCGAGTCGGTGGTACTGGCCCCGATCACCGATGGGCGGTGGAGCTGTGTGCGGTGGGGAACCCTGACGCCGCCGTTCTACCCCGAACCGGAGGCGACGCCCGTCGCCGACGCGGTGCACTCGGGCACCGATCCCATGGGCTGATCAGACCGCCAGCGCCACCAATTCCGTGCAGGTGCAGCCGACGGCGTCGCAGTCGATGACGAACGTGTGCGCCAGCAGCTCGGGGCTGACGCAGTCCGGCTCGGTGCACTCCGAACGGCGCAGCGAGTGGCGAATGATGGTGCCGTGGCAGTGTTCCAGGCCTGCCCGGCAGTCGCGGCATTCTGCGCTCATAAGCCGTTCCTAGCACCAGGGGACGACAAATCCGCGCTGCCGCGCGGAGAAGATCGGCGTTTTCAGCCCCAGCCCAGTTCTTCCAGCCGGTCGTCGTCGATACCGAAATGGTGGGCGATTTCGTGGATCACGGTGATCGCCACTTCCTCGACGACATCGTCGTCGGCGTCGCAGATATCCAGCAGTGCCTCGCGGTAGATCGTGATGGCGTCCGGCAGCGATCCGCCGTAGTCGGAGTCGCGCTCGGTCAGCGCCACCCCTTCGTAGAGCCCCAGCAGTTCGGGCTCCTCGGGGTGACGATCCTGCACGAGGATGACGACGTTGTCCATCGCGGCGGCCAGCTGGGCGGGGATCAGATCGAGCGCGTCGGAGACCAGTTCGTCGAACCGCTGCGGATCCATCCGCACGGCCACCCGGCTAACCCGCCGGCGCCGGCTCGGCTGGGGCCGGCGGTGCGCCCGGTGGGGGCGCGTCCGGCATCGGCGGTGGGGCCTGGTTACCGGCCGGCGGTGCACCGTTGTCGGCCGGCGGCGCCGGAACATCTTGCGGCGCTTGGCTGGCCGGGGCCTGGGTGGTCGCCCGGGGCTGCGTCACGACCGGCTGCTGCTGCGGCAGGTGCTGATTGCCCGGCGGCATCTCCGGCGCAGAGTTGGACTGCTGCGGCGGGCTGGCCGGCGTCTGGACCGGAAGCTGCGGCATCGGCGGCATCGTGAGGCGCTCTTCGGGAATGTCGGGCGGCGGCACCGGGGCCATGCCGTTGATCAGCAGTTGACCCTTGGCGCTGTTGACCAGGGTGGCCCAGCCCCCGTTGCCCAGGGTGGCGCCGATGCTGCAGGCGACCTCGCGGCTCCCCGCAGACCAGCTCGGCAGCGCCACGGTCGGGTAGATCAGCGTCAACGTGGTGGTGCGCAGCTTGGTCGGTGCGAGATACGCGTCGGTCATCTTGGTGCAGGCGTCCTTGATGTAACCGTCCTGTTCGGGCTCGGCCGGCAGCGGGCCGGTGAACTTCTCGGCCAGGTTCACCGTGCCGGTGACCTCCATCGCGTGCGGCGCCTTGCAGTCGACCGGGACGTCGATGGGCTGGTTGGCGGTCGAGTCGATGCCCAGGCAGGTGCCGGCGGGCCACACCTTGGACTGGTCGACGTCGGCGACCTTGCCCTTGAAGGAGGCCTGTTCGTTGTTCGCGCCGGGCATCTGCAGGCCGCACAGCATGCGGCGCTCGCCGGACTGACGCCACGCCCGGTCACCCGCCCACAACAGGCTGACGCTGAATTTGCTGTTGGGGTCGTACTTGGGCCCGAGGTAGCGGCGCACCGCGGCTTCGCACTGCTCCTGGCTGATCTGCTGGATGCGAGCCGGCGACGGCGGGGCGGCGTTGGGGCCGTATTCCGAGCCGGGGAAGGTGCGCATGTCGATGGATTCGGCGACCTCGAACTTGTGGTCGTCGGTGCACTTGACGATGCTCGCGGATTCCGGCGTGACGTCCGGCCACATCAGGCAATCGCCGGTCTTGGCGCGGTTGAAGGCCGCATCGGTCTTAGCTCCGGTGCTGGGTACCGGATTGCTGTCGAGGTAGCCGGCAAGCCTGCCCTGCCCCGGGCCGCCGACCGGCAGCGCGGTTACCAGGCCGGCGATCAACAGCCCGCCGAGCGCGAACAGGAGCAGCGCCCGTCGGGTCGCGGTCGCCTGCAGGGTTCGCGGCAACTGGAAGCCCGCCGGCGGCTGCTTCGCCTCAGCGGCGGGCGGGCCGGGAGCGGCGACTTCCGTCTCGAGCGTGTCCGACATCGCCTCCCATTCTGACAGGACGCCCGGGCGAACGTGACAAACGTTACAGATGTGAGTCCTGGGGTTAGGCCTGCCGGGTGCTCCCGCGCGGCGGGTGCCGAGCCAAAAGTAATCTTGCGCCGTGATCGACCTCAAGCTGCTCCGGGAAGACCCCGACGCCGTGCGCCGCTCCCAACTCAGCCGCGGTGAGGATCCGGCGCTGGTCGACGCGCTGCTGACGGCCGACGCCGCCCGCCGGGCCGCGATCTCGACGGCCGACACGCTGCGCGCCGATCAGAAGGCCGCCAGCAAGAGCGTGGGCACGGCGTCGCCCGAGGAGCGCCCGGCGCTGTTGGCGCGCGCCAAGGAGCTCGCCGACGAGGTGAAGGCCGCCGAGGCCGCCCAGGCCGACGCGGAGACGACGTTCACCGCTGCCCACATGGCGATCTCGAACGTCGTCATCGACGGGGTGCCCGCGGGCGGGGAGGCCGACTTCGCGGTCCTCGACGTCGTCGGTGAGCCGCCGGCGATCGAGAACCCGAAGGATCACCTGGAGCTGGGCGAGTCGCTGGGTCTGATCGATATGCAGCGCGGCGCCAAGGTGTCCGGCTCGCGGTTCTACTTCCTGACCGGCAAGGGCGCGCTGTTGCAGCTCGGCCTGCTGCAGCTGGCGCTGCGGCTGGCCGTGGAGAACGGATTCGTCCCGATGATCCCGCCGGTGCTGGTCCGACCCGAGGTGATGGCGGGCACCGGATTCCTGGGCGCCCACGCCGACGAGATCTACCGGATCGAAGCCGACGACCTCTACCTGGTGGGCACCTCGGAGGTGCCGTTGGCGGGCTATCACTGGAACGAGATCCTCGACCTGTCCGGCGGCCCGCTGCGGTACGCGGGCTGGTCGTCGTGTTTCCGCCGCGAGGCGGGCAGCTACGGCAAGGACACCCGTGGCATCATCCGGGTGCATCAGTTCGACAAGGTCGAAGGTTTCGTCTACTGCACGCCCGACGAGGCGGAGGCCGAACACCAGCGGCTGCTGGGCTGGCAGCGCGAGATGCTGGCGCGCATCGAGGTGCCGTACCGGGTGATCGACGTCGCCGCGGGCGATCTCGGGTCGTCGGCGGCGCGCAAGTTCGACTGCGAGGCCTGGGTTCCCACCCAGCACACCTACCGCGAGCTGACGTCGACGTCGAACTGCACCACGTTCCAGGCGCGCCGGCTGGCCACCCGCTACCGCGACGCGGGGGGCAAGCCGCAGATCGCGGCCACACTCAACGGCACGCTGGGTACCACCCGCTGGCTGGTGTCCATTCTGGAGAACCACCAGCGGCCCGACGGCACCGTGCGGGTGCCCGCGGCGTTGGTGCCGTTCGTCGGGACCGAGGTGCTGGAGCCGTAGGCGTGCCGCGCCGTTTCGAGACTGCGCCCAGTGCGAGCTGCTCGCTGAAAAGCCCGCCGTCAGAGCGGAATCGAAGCCGTGGGTGCAGACTCGCCGGCAGCTAGGGCGTGACCGACTCAGGCGTTGACGGTCGCGCGCTCCTGTTCGTGGCGGCGCTGCCGTTCCATCGTCGCGAAGTAGAACGCGAACGCGAACGCGAAGCTGGTGAACAGGCTGGACACGAAGTACAGCCAGGGGCGCTTATAGCCGCGACGATAACCGTCCACGATGGTAAAGATCGGCAGCAGAACGACATTGGCGATCGTGTAGTCCTGGCTGGCCGAGCTGGCCGCGGGGTTGGTGAACATCAGCTTGATGTATTCGGCCCAGCTGCCGTGTTCACCCCACAGCGGATTGGTGGATCCGTGCGAGTACTCCGCCACGTAGGTGATGTTGAAGTACCAGCCGAGCGCGACCGACGCGATCCCGACGACGTAGTAGACGATTTCCATCGGAGAGAAGAATCCGCCGCCGGCAGGCCGGGCGAAGACCGCCGAGTTCGACCTGACGATCCAGATGATGACCGCGAGTCCGAGTACCGCGTGGGTGATGAGGGAGACCATGGGCGCAGTCTCACCCCCGCCGCGAAGTTTTGTCAAGATTGACACAACTAGCGGCATAACAGTGCCAAAGTCTTGGTACCTTACTGAAATGGTTCGGCCCGCCCAGACGGCACGCAGCGAGCGCACTCGCGATGCGTTGCGGCAGGCCGCGGTGGTGCGATTCCTGGCCCAGGGCGTGGAAGACACCTCGGCCGAACAGATCGCCGCCGACGCCGGGGTATCGCTGCGCACGTTCTATCGGCACTTCACGTCCAAGCACGATTTGCTCTTCGCGGACTACACCGGGCTGCACTGGTTTCGGGCGGCCCTGGACGCCCGGCCGGCCGACGAGGCGATCATCGATTCGGTGCAGTCGGCCGTTTTCGCGTTCCCCTATGACGTCGACGCGGTGACCAAAATCGCCGCCCTGCGCCAGGACGAACTCGACCCCGGGCGCATCGTTCGGCACATCCGGGAGGTCCAGGCCGACTTCGCCGATGCCATTGGGGCGCAACTACAACGGCGTAGCGGCGGGACCAACGGCAGCGCGCATCCGACGGTGGACCAACAGGTGCGCACCGCGGTGACCGCACGGTGCATCGCGGCCGCGGTGTTCGGCGCGATGGAGGTCTGGATGGAGAGCGACGACCGGTCGCTGGGCGAACTGGCGCGGCTGTGCCATGCGGCGCTGGAGTCGCTGCGCGCGGGAATCACCGACTCCTGGAGCTCGGCGACCGCGCGGCGAGTTTCGTCATAATTGACAAAACTTTGCGGCCGTGCGAGCCTCCTTCCCGGAGGGCAGGCATATGACTGACTATGACGCGATCGTTATCGGTGCAGGGCACAACGGGCTCACTGCGGCCGTGCTACTGCAAAAGGCGGGACTGCGCACGCTGTGCCTGGACCCCAAGCTCTACGCGGGCGGCATGGCGTCCACCGTCGAGCTGTTCGACGGGTACCAGTTCGAGATCGCCGGTTCGGTGCTGTTCCCGACGTCGTCCGAGGTGGTCCGCGAGCTGGGCCTGGACGCCATGCCGACGATCGACCTGGATGTGATGTCGGTGGCAGTGCGTGGTGTCGGCGACGATCCGCTGATCCAGTACAGCGATCCGATCAAGCTGTTCACCCATCTCAACGAGGTGCACGGGGCGGAGGCCGTCAACGGAATGGCGGGGTTGATGGGCTGGGCTCAAGCGCCGTGCCGCGCGTTGGGCCGATTCGAAGCCGGGACGCCGCCCAAGAGTATCGACGAGATGTATGCCTGTGCCACAAACGAATTCGAGCGTTCAGCGATCGACGACATACTGTTCGGATCGGTCACCGACGTGCTGGACCGCTACCTGCCCGACCGCGAGAAGTTCGGCGCGATCCGCGGCTCGATGACCGTGCTGGCTGTCAACACGCTCTACCGCGGGCCGTCCACGCCCGGAAGTGCTGCCGCGCTCGCCTTCGGGCTCGGCGTTCCCGAAGGGGACACCATGCAGATGAAGAAGCTGCGCGGGGGCATCGGCGCACTGACCGCCCATCTGCGCGAGGTGTTCGAGAGCCACGGCGGCGAAGTGCGGTTGCGGACCAAGGTGACCGACATTCTGGTCGCCAACGGACAAGTGACCGGCGTACGCACCGAGGCGGGGGAGACGTTCAGCGCCCCGATCGTCGTGTCGGGCGTCGCGCCGGACGTCACCCTCAACGAAATGATCGATCCCGCCGAGTTGCCCGCCGATATCCGGGAACGCTATGCGCGCATCGATCACCGCGGCAGCTACTTGCAGATGCACTTCGCGCTGGACGAGGCCCCCGAATTCGCGGCGCCCTACGAGATGCTCAACGACCGCGCCATGCAGGCCTCCATCGGGTTGTTCTGCACGCCGGAAGAAGTCCAGCAGCAGTGGGAGGACGCCCGGCGTGGCATCGTTCCGGCCGACCCGACGGTCGTGTTGCAGATCCCGTCGCAGAACGACCCGGACCTGGCGCCGGACGGCAAACACGCCGCTTCGGCTTTCGCGTTGTTCTTCCCGATCGAGGGTGACGTGGATTACGGGCAGGCGAAGGTCGAGATGGGTCAGCGGGTGATCGACAAGATCACCCGGCTCGCACCGAATTTCGAGCGCAGCATCATCCGGCACACCACCTTCACGCCCAAGCACATGGGGGTGATGTTCGGCGCCCCCGGCGGCGACTACTGCCACGGCCTGTTGAACGCGAACCAGATCGGTCCCAACCGGCCGGGTCCGAGAGGCTTTCTCGGCCAACCGATCCCGATCAAGGGCCTGTACCTGGGCAGTGCGGGCTGTCACGGCGGACCCGGGATCACCTTCACCCCCGGCTACAACGCCGCGCATGCGGCGCTCGAAGACCGCTAGCCGGTCCGGGCCAGCAACTCGTCGAGCAGGGCGACGAATTCGTCCGGGCGCGCCGGTGTGAACGCGGGGTTCGGCCGGGCGCGGATGTCCAGGGTGATCAGCGTCGACCGCAGTGGTCGTTGCACGTCCAGCGGCAGCCAATAGCGCGGGTCGGTACCGCCCCACAGGGTGAACCGCGCCGTGAACCAGCCCAACGGCTGGGATTTGTAAGCGCGGATCGAGTTCAGTGCGATGATCTTCGAGGTGCCATCCGGAAAGTGGTAGCGCCGCAACGTGATCGCGGCCCGGTCCAGCTGCACCAGGCCGTCGTCGTAGGTGTCGGTCATACCCGGCGGCTCCGCAGCTCGTGACCGCGGGTGGTCAGGCAGCGGCCGTTGTCGAGCCGCCACTGCCAGCCATGCAGATTACAGGTGAGGGTGTCGCCCTCGATCACACCGAATTTCGACAGGTCGGCCTTGAGGTGGGGGCAGCGGCGCGCAATCTCCCAGCCGTCCATGGTGATCGACGCGGAGTCGTCGTGCGTTTCGGCGAACCAGCCGTCGGCGTAGGCGATGCGTTCGTCGGTCAGGCACTTGAAAAAGGTGTACAGGTATTCGTTGTAGCCACCGACCCGCCACGCCCGGAAACGCGTGGACAAGAAGATGGTGTTGACCCAGTCCGGTTCCCGATCGCGCAGCACGGTGCGCACCAACTCGGGGGCGATCGCAAAGCCGTAGCGGAACTTCTCATGCGCAATGCGTTCTCGGACAATCCGTTTCGGGAAGTCGAGGACCACCGTCTCCGAGCCGATCACCAGCTCGACCGGGTAGCCGATGCCGTCGCAGATCTCGTCGCTCTGCAGCATGATCGGCTCGAACAGTGCGCGCAGCGGTTCCAGCAGCGGCTCGCCGGCCGCGGGTGCCCAGCCGCCCCGCTCGGCGGCCAACACCGGGGCCATCCGCTCGGCGTAGTCGGCGATGTAGGCCGCCTTGCCCGTGGTGAAGATGGCTTCCACGTCGTCGTCGGGCAGCGGATGCTGTAGCGAATTCAGCGACCTGCCAGTGAAATCCGCGACGGACCCGGGGATCATCAGCAGGCCGCGATCGTGCCCGTGGCGGCGCATCTGGTCCAAGAACACCAGTTGGTCCGGAAAGATGTTGGCCGGGTCGCCGTGGTCGTCGTTGAGGTGGCGCAACTCGGGGTCCAAAAAGCAGGGCGGTCCCGCGGACGGCACCACCCAGGTCGCACCCACCTGCGCGATGTACTGGCGTGCGCGATCCATTTGGCGCTGCCGCTTCTGGGTACCGAACGATGCCTTGGCCCGGGCCGGCATGTCGTAGACCATCGGATACCAGATCGCCCCGGAATACTGCAGCAGGTGGACGTCGATATGCCCGAACTCGGTCGCCAGCATGTCCAGATCGACCGGGCGGGCGTCGTTCATGTTGAAAAGCGTTGTCTCGCCGTCGGACACGACCAGGGCTGAATCGCCGATCGGCCCGTCGGCGGGTGCCCGCAGCGCGACGACCATGACGTCCAGGTCGCCCTTGGGTCCGCCGAGGTGGTGCTTGACCGAGTCGGTGGTCTCGAAGAACCGGTGAAAACCTATTTCCTGCAGTTCATTTCGAAGGTCCGGCACGGGGAAGTCGGGCAACAGCACCACCGCGTCCTTGTTGACGTGATCACGCAGGAGGTTCGCGTCGAAGTGGTCCTTGTGCAGGTGTGAGACATACAGGTAGTCGCAGTCGCCGAGGCTGTCCCAGTCCAGTGCGGTGTTGTCCGGGAACGGGAACCATGACGCGAAGTAGGCCGGATTGACCCAGGGATCGCACAGAATGCTGCCCGCCCGGGTTTGGATCAGAAATCCGGCGTGGCCGACGCTCGTGACCTGCACAAATGCCTTTCGAATGGTTCTGTCGAATCGCTTCGAGCTTAGCGCGAGGTGCGCTCTGAGGTGGTATCGCAGGTTGGGTCTAGTGCTGCCACAGCCGCCGGTAATAGTCGATGCGCGCCGGGTCGGGCTCGACGCCATAGGCGGTGAAGAATTCGGACTCCCAATTCCGGCCGGGATAGTTCCAGCCCAGTGAGAGCGTCGCGACCGCCAGGTCGGCCCAGCGATCCGCCACCCCGAGGTGGCCGATGTCGACGTGACCGCAACAGCGGCCGCCGTCGTCGATCAGGGTGTTGGGTGCGCACGCGTCACCGTGGCAGACCACCAATCGATCGACCGGCGGGGGTTCGCCGACGCGCCTGCGACCGGCCGGGGGCAGGGCGGCCAGCCGACCGTCCGCCGACCATTCGAAAGGGCATGCGGCCGTCGGCAATCGGTCGTGCAATTCGCGCAGCCCGGCACCGATCGCGCGCACCGCCACCTCCGGGGCCGCCAGCCACCGTGGGTGCACCGCGGACAGTCCCGCCAGCCCGCGGGTGTGCAGCCAGGCGCGGTCGTCGTCGACCCCGAATCCGAGCACCTGCGGCACCGCCACGTACCGCGCCGCCCAGCGCAGTCGGCGCGCTTCGGCGGCGAAGCCGGTGCCGCCCGCGTTAGCTGTCTTGACGAATTCCGGGCCGGAATCGGCCCGGCCGAGCCGGAAGGTCACCCCGTTTTCTTCGTTCACCCAAACCGCACGTACCGGCCGGCCGGCGGCGAGGTAAGCGACGATCGCGGGCACCGGCGGCGGCGACGACGGGAAGCTCACGCGTCACCTCTTTTCACCACTTCAGGCGGCTCACAGTCGGGCGCACTAGGCTGACAACCTGTGGAACCGGTATACGGGACTGTCATTGCGCTTGCTCGCCTGGTCTGGCGTCTCCAGGGCCTGAAGATCACGGTCTCCGGCGTCGAGAACCTACCGACCAGTGGTGGCGCGGTGATCGCGATCAACCACACCGGTTACCTCGACTTCACGTTCGCTGGGCTGCCGGCGTATGAACAGGGACTCGGCCGCAAAGTGCGGTTCATGGCCAAGCAAGAGGTGTTCGACGACAAGATCACCGGTCCCATCATGCGCAGCCTGCGCCACATTCCGGTGGATCGGCAGGATGGCGCCGCGTCCTACGAGGCGGCCGTGCGCAACCTCAAGGACGGCGAGCTGGTCGGCGTCTACCCCGAAGCGACGATCAGCCGCAGTTTCGAGATCAAGGAATGCAAGAGCGGTGCCGCGCGAATGGCCGTGGAGGCCGGGGTACCGATCGTTCCGCACATCGTCTGGGGTGCGCAGCGGATCTGGACCAAGGGCCACCCGAAGAAGCTCCTTCGCCCGAAGGTGCCGATCACGGTGCTGGTCGGCGAGCCGATCGAACCGACGCTGGGCGTGCCGGAGCTGCGTGGGCTGCTGCACTCGCGCATGCAGCACCTGCTGGAACGGGCGCAGGAGCAGTACGGACCGCATCCGGCCGGTGAGTTCTGGGTGCCGCGACGGTTGGGCGGCGGCGCCCCATCCCTGGCTGAAGCCGCTCGGATGGACGCCGAGGAGGCGGCCGCGCGGGCGGCGCGGCGGGCCCAAGCCGCGGGGGCGCCGGAGTAGCGGCCGATGGTGGAGCCGACCTATCGCACGTTGGAGATCCTGTCCCAGTTGGGAGTATTCGCCTCGGGCACCAGGATCAGCTACGGCGGGGTCGAGAACATCCCCGAGCGCGGGGGTGCGGTGGTCGCCATCAACCACACCAGCTACGTCGACTGGCTCCCGGCCGGGCTGGCCATGCGCCGGCGCCGCCGTCGGTTGCGGTTCATGATCAAGGCCGAGATGCAGCAGGTGAAGGTGGTCAACTTCCTCATCAGGCGCACCCAAACCATTCCGGTGGACCGAAACGCCGGGTCGGGTGCCTACACGGTGGCCGTGCAGCGGCTCCGCGAGGGGGAGCTGGTCGGGGTGTATCCCGAGGCCACCATCAGCCGCAGTTTCGAACTCAAGGAGTTCAAGACGGGTGCGGCCCGGATGGCCCGCGAAGCCGCCGTCCCGATCATTCCCGTCATCGTCTGGGGCGCACACCGGATCTGGACCAAGGATCATCCCCGCAGTATCGGCCGCCACAAAGTGCCGATCACCGTGCGGGTCGGACCGCCCTTGCACGCCGACGACGACATCGCCCAGACCGACGACGCGCTGCGCGAGGCGATGACCACGCTGCTCTACGAGGCGCAGCAGCAATATCCGCACCCGGCCGGGGAGTTCTGGGTCCCGCACCGCCTGGGCGGCGGGGCGCCGACGATGGCCGAGGCGGCGCAGATCGAGGCTGACGAGGCCGCGGCGCGTGCGGCGAACCGCACGCCGCGCCAGTAGCCTTACTGCGGAGGAGAAGACATGGCAGAGGGGTTTTACCGGTTCGGCGAGTTGATCGTTCCCCCGCTCGTCGCGATGAACGGGACCAAGTTCACGTTCCACGGTCTGGAGAACATCCCGCAACGCGGCCCGGCGCTGATCGCGCAGAACCACACCAGCTACCTGGACTGGCTCCCGTCGTTGTTCGCCGCGCGGGAACGGGGCCGGCGGATGTATTTCATGATCAAGGCCGAGATGGCCGACGTGAAGGCCGTCGACTACGTGATCAAGCACGCCCGGCTCATTCCGGTGGACCGCCGCAACGGGCAGGACGCCTTCGCGACGGCGGTGCAGCGATTGCGGGCGGGCGAACTGATCGGGATGCACCCCGAGGCCACCATCAGCCGCAGTTTCGAACTGCGGGAATTCAAGTCCGGTGCCGCGCGCATGGCGTTGGACGCGCAGGTGCCGATCGTTCCGCTGATTGTCTGGGGCGCACACCGCATTTGGCCGAAGGATCATCCAAAGAAGGTGTTCCGCAACAAGATTCCGATCACGGTGTCGGCCGGGCGCCCGATTGCTCCGCACGGCTCCGTCGAGCAACTCAACGCGACGCTGCGCCGGGCGATGAACGAGTTGCTCTACCGGGTGCAGGAGGAGTATCCGCATCCGCCGGGCGAGTTCTGGGTGCCGCAGCGCCTCGGCGGCGGCGCACCGAACCGCGATGACTCTCAGCAGATCCGGCTGGTCGAACTGCAGCAGCGGGCCCTGAAGTACGGGACCGACGGCGTTACCCGGCCGGGCGAGCAGCAAAGCGGACGGCATTGACGAGGACGACCTGCGCGACGGGCGGATCGCCTGAGTGACGGCTCAATGACGGCGCTGACATCGCGGCCGGCGCTTATTGCCTGCGACGTCGACGGCACCCTGTTCGACGACGACGAAACCATCACCCCGCGTACTCGTGCGGCGGTGCGCGCCGCCGTGGCCGCCGGCGCCAAATTCATTGTGGCTACCGGTCGCCCGCCGCGCTGGATTCGTCCCATCGTCGACGAGCTGGGCTTCGCGCCGATGGCCGTGTGCGCCAACGGCGCCGTCATCTACGACCCGGCCACCGACCGCGTGATATCGACGCGCACGTTGCCCGTCGACACCCTGGCCGAATTGGCCGAGCTCGCGACCCGGGTGATACCGGGTGCGGGCCTGGCGGTGGAGCGGATAGGCCGCAGCGCCCACGACACGGCGACCCCGCAGTTCGTCAGCTCGCCGGGCTATGAGCACGCGTGGCTGAATCCGGACAACACCGAGGTGTCGATCGAAGACCTGCTCAGCGCGCCGGCCATCAAACTGTTGATCCGCAAGGCCGGTGCCCGCAGCGCGGACATGGCCGCCGAGCTGGCCAAGCACGTCGGCGTCGAGGGCGACATCACCTACTCCACCAATAACGGCCTGGTGGAGGTGGTGCCGCTGGGAATCAGCAAGGCCACCGGCATCGAGGAGATCGCCCGGCCGCTGGAGATCGTCAGCGACGAAGTGGTGGCGTTCGGTGACATGCCCAACGACCTGCCGATGCTGCGGTGGGCCGGTCACGGCGTGGCCATGGGCAATGCCCACCCCGAAGTGCTTGCCGCCGCCAACGAGGTCACCGCGCGCAACAGCGACGACGGCGTCGGACGCGTGCTGGAACGATGGTGGGGATAGCCCGGCCGCGCCGGGTCTGATCTCTGCCGAAGCATCAGCAAATGTGGCAGACTGCCCGCGTGCCCGCCTTCCGGCCCGTTACCCCTCGTCAGGTGTCGTAGTGGGGTCGCAAGCCGAACCGCCGAACGGCGGTGAGCCCGTCGACGACAACGCCGAAGACGTGGACGCCGAGGCCGGCGGTAAGCCGGAGGGCGGCGACAAGCCGGAGCCGGAAAAGCTCACCGGCAGCGACGAGGCCGAGCAAGCCGCTGACGAGGACGGCTCCGGACGATTCCCGTCCGGCGGCAGCATGGAGTTCCAGGACGCGTCGACGACGAAGCCACGCCCGCCCACGCCGGCCGAACAGCGCGCCCGGGCCAAGTACGAAAAGAAGCAGAAGGAGCTGGAAGAGGCTCGGTTGGCCGCCGAGGAGAAGCGCCGCCACCAGCGCCGGGTGTTGATGGGCGCCGCGGCCGCCGTGGGCGTGGTGGGCCTGGTCGCCGGCCTTGGATATTGGATGTTGTCGGAGCCGGCGACCGTCACCGCCCAGTGCGTCCAGGACGATCCGAGCGGTCAGCCGGTGATCGTGCCGGACAGTTACTGCACCGGTCACACCGAGGGACTCAACGGCTTCTTCTTCTACGGCGGGCACCAATACCGTTACTACTACGGCAGTTCGGGCTCGGTGGGCTCGCGACCCAGCGGCGGGTCGACGACCGCGCCCAAGGGCGCCAACATCACCACCAAGTCGGGGAGCAGCATTTCGCGCGGCGGCCTGGGCGGCTCGTCGCCCGGCAAGAGCAGCGGCTCGTGAAGCGCGCTCGGCAGCGACCGCGGCCGAACTGGCAGACGATCGTCGAATCGCAAGGCTTGGTGTATGGGACGCCCGCGCGTGACGCCAGGGGCCGGGACCGCCCGTACTGGGACGAATCGGTGTATTACGAGTTCGAGATGGACGAGATCCTGGCGCTGGAAGCCGATGTCGAGCTGCTGCACTCGATGTGCCTGAACGCCGTCGAGCAGGTGGTGCTGATGGAGCGCTACGCGGAATTCGGTCTGCCGGAATGGAGTTGGCAACCGATTGCCGAGTCGTGGCGGCGGTCGGACCCACATGTTTACGGCCGCTTCGACTTACGCTACGACGGGCGACGGCCGGCGGTGCTGCTCGAGTACAACGCCGATACGCCGACGACGCTACTGGAAGCCGCTATCCTGCAATGGTATTGGCTCAAGGACTGCTTCCCCGGCGACGACCAGTGGAACTCCTTGCACGAACAGCTGGTCGACCGGTGGAAGCAGCTGCGCGATCTGCTGCCCAACGACGAGCTCCACCTGAGCTGGTCGGGCATGGAGGCCACCGGCGAGGACCAGATCACGACCACCTACATGCAGGAAACCGCCGCGGAGGCGGGTTTTGCGACCGTCGGCCTGACGATCGAGGACATCGGCTGGGACTCCGCGCTGCAGCGCTTCGTCGACCTCGAAGAGTCACCGATCCACGCGGTCTTCAAGCTCTACCCGTGGGAGTGGGTGCTCGACGACGAGTTCGGCAAGAACGTGGTGTCCAGCCTGCCCCAGACCGCGTGGATCGAACCGCTGTGGAAGACGTTGTTGTCGAACAAGGCGATCCTCGGCATCTTGTGGGAGATGTATCCGGGCCACCCGAACTTGTTGCCCGCCTACATCGACGATCCGCACGAGCTGACCGAATACGTGCGTAAACCCAAGCTGGGGCGCGAAGGTGCGAATATCACCGTCGTCGGCGCCGGCATGCAGACCGCGACGGGCGGTGTCTACGGCGAAGAGGGATACGTCTATCAATTGCTGGACCCGCTACCGGAATTCGACGACATGCGGCCCGCGCTGGGCGCCTGGATCGTCGGCGATACGGCCGCGGGCCTCGGCATCCGCGAGACCGCGGGCCTGATCACCGACGACGGCGCAGCCTTTGTCCCACACCGGATCCCCCAGAAGTGAACTTCTGAGCAACTGAACGGAGTTGATCGTCGATGACAAACATCGTGGCGCTGAATTCGGGCTATTGGGACCACGGCTATTGGGCGGTGCTCGGCCGTGGCGCCGGCGCCATCATCTTGTACGCGATCGTCGGACTGATCCTGATGCTGGTCGGGTTCTACGCCATCGACCTCACCACGCCGGGTCCGCTGCGCAAGATGGTCAACGCCGGAAAGCCGAACGCGATCATCGTGTCCGCGGCCGGCATGGTCAGCATGGCGTTGATCGTGGTGCTGGCGATCTACTCGTCGTCCGGAAAACTGGCCGAAGGCCTGGTGGGATCGGCGGTCTTCGGGCTGGTGGGCATCGTCGCCCAGGTGGTGATGATGCGGATCGCGACCATGGTGATCGGCATCGACATGGACGAGTTGTTCAACTCCGACGAGTTCAACTATGAGGCGCTGATGGTGGCCGCCGCGCAGGTGGCACTGGGCATCGTGGTGGCCGTCGCGATCCTCTGACGGCAGCCCGTCTAGCCGAAATCGGTGTCCCGCAAGCTCTTTGGCGGCACGGTGGACGCGGTGAGGGTGTCCGCATCGATGGTCTTGGGTCGGTAGGGCAGCTTCGGCAAGCGCGCCGACATCGTTGCGACGGGATGGTCGCAGGCTTCGGTCAGCCCGGAGAGAAACGCCCATTCATGTTCGTCGCTACCGAAATAGACGACGGTTGCGAAGGTTTCGCGGAATCGTCGCCACGACACGTGTAGCGATTCGTTGCGCCACAGGGTAGGACAGCCGGCCTGGGCGACGATCACCCTGCCGATGCTCGCGCAGCGTCGCAGGAACTCGGTGCCGTAGAGCCGGTTGTGCTGGACCGCTTCGGTGCGTTCGTCGGGAAGATCGATCACCACGACGTCGTATTGCGTGGTGACGCGGTCGACGAATTCCCAACCGTCGCAATAGTGCATGGCAACCGGGCCGGAACCTGTTTCCGCTCTGAGTAGTTCGTCCACCGTGTAGCCGTAGGGCAGGTGTCGCGCGCACATCCGCACGGCCTCGCGATCGATGTCGACATGATCGACGTGGGTGGCGCCCGCCGCCACGGCTTGCTGGCTGACCACGCCCTCGCCCGAGCCGATGACGAGCACGCGCTCGATCCGGCCGGCCAGCAGCAGCGCCGGTACCAGTAGCGCCTCGTGGTAGACGAGCTGACTGAGCTCGGTGCTCTGACGCTCGCCGTCGCTGAACAACGACACACCTTGCCGGGTGCGGCCGATCACCAGGTTCTGGAATTCGGTGTCGACGTCGCAGATGACCTCGGCGAGCTCCCAGATGCGGGTCAGCCCCGGCGCCAGCGGTTCGGCGACCTCCCACCGGTTGTCCGAAGGCTCGTCGAAATATGTTGGCAGCCAAGGGAACCCATTGAATTGCACCGAGGAATAGCTCGCGGTGTACGCGCCGGCGTCGGCGATCTCGACGCGGTCACCGGGACTCAGGGTGACCGGAAGCGGATAGCTCTGGTAGAGCACATCGTCGCCGTCGCAGGTCGGACCCGCGATTACCGCATCGCCGAAAGGATCACCATCCCGGCCGGTGCGCAGGCGGTACCGGATGTACTCGTTTTCGGTCTCGGCGAGACCGCCGTAGCGGCCGATGTCCAGGTACACCCAGCGCCTTGCGTCGGTGCCGGTGCGCACCGCCACCACCTCGCAGCTGATCGTGCCCGCCGAACCCGCGATCGCCCGGCCGGGTTCGATAGCCAGCTGCGGCGGGTTCGCGCCGAAGTGGCGGTCCAGTGCCGCGTAAACGGCCTCGGCGATTACGTCGAGGTCCGGTGCGCCGCTCGCGTATGCCAGCGGGTAACCGCCCCCGATGTTGACCGTGCCGATTTCGCCCATGCTGTCGAAAATAGCTGCAGCACACCGTATTCCGACCTCCCACGCCACCGGGTCAAGTTGCTGCGACCCGACGTGAAAGCACACCCCCTCGGGGCGGAGTCCCAGCCGCGCGGCCCGGTTCAGCAATTCGGCCGCGGCGTCCGGGGCGCAGCCGAACTTGTGGCCGAACGGCGTCACCGATGACGGAAAGTCGGGCGCGATACGGCATTCCACCGCTGCGGCCGGCGCGCGTTCGGCGATGGCCTCGAGTCCTGGTTCGGTGTCGAACGCGAACCGCCGCACCCCGCGCGCATGTGCCCGGGCGACGTCGGCGGGTTTCTTGACCGGGTTCCCGAACGTGAGCAGGCTGCCGTCGATCCCGGCGGAGCCGCACGTGTCAATCTCGCCGACCGATGCGACATCGAACGCGCAGCCGTGGGCGGCCAGCAGGCGCAGGATCGGTTCGGCGGGGTTCGCCTTGACCGCGTAACGGATCTGCGCCTGCGGAAACGCGGCGCGCATCGCCTGGAAGTTCTTGCGCACCCGAGAAAGATCGATGCTCAGGTACGGCGTCTCGGGCACAGGTCGCAGACTAGTACGCGCGTCGGCGCCCGCAGTCAGGCGTCCGGATGTGCCGGCAGCGAGAAGTGTTCCGGCGGAACGGCCGGGGCGCTGGGGGCCTGTCCTGACAGCTGTGTGGTGATCCCGTCGAGGATCTGGTTGATGTCGCCGGTGAGGCGGTTGTAGTTCAGCGTGCCATGCTGGAAGTTCTGCGTGATCCGCAGCGGCTCTTGGATTTCGGCGCTGGTCGGCAAGCCGAGCGGGCCGCGTTCGTAGCTCTGTGCGGCCCAGGCGTCATAGATCGCACCGGTGACGGGTTGCGCTCCGGTCGCCGGCGACCAGTACATCGCGCCCCTGGCGAAGGTGGAGTAGCGGGCACCGCCCTCGGCGTCGTCCTCCGGCGAGGTGGGCGCGCCCAGCACGCTGTTCATCCCGCCCAGCTCCAGCCAGTGCTGGTAGATCGCGCCGCCCTGCAGCGCCTTGATCAATTCCTCCGGCGGGTCGTTGAAATGAGATGCGATATCCCGGATTTCGTCCATCAGGGCGTAGGCGGCGTTGCCGGGGCAGTCGGTGTTGCCGACGTCGCGGTGGGTGAAGATGGTCGGCAGCGTCGCAACGGCGCCGGCCGGGTAGGTGGTGTAGTGGCTGCCCGCGGACTCCAATGTCACCGTGCCCTTCGGGTCGACGCCGTCCAGTCCGAGGCGCCAGCCCAGCAGCCGGCCGACCGAGCGAAGCTGCAGTGGCGTCGGCGGCAGGTCGTCGAAGTTGCCGATCATCGCGACACCCCAGGTGTTGCGGTTGAAGCCGCCGGTGTGGAAGCCCTCGACGGCCTTGGTGAGACCGCCGGCGCTGCCTTCGAACACCTGGCCGTACTTGTCGACCAGCGCGTTGTACGCGATGTCGCACCAGCCCAACGTCTTGCTGTGGTAGGTGTAAATGGCCTTGACGATGCCCGCTGATTCGAGCGGCGAGTAGTCGTTGCTGCCCGCCGTGTGATGGATGACGGCCGCGCGAATCCCGTTGTCGTACTGCGGACTACCGCAGCGCAGTGATTCGTCGGCGCCCCATTCCTCCCGGCTGATGATGGGCGGCGCCTGGCCGGGCATCACGACTCCGGCCGGCGGCGTCCACTGTGCCTTGGCGGGTGCCTGCGGCGGGGAGATGAGGATCGCGGAGATGTTCTGCCCGAACGGCTGTTCCCGCGAGGCGGGGCGGTAGCCCAGATCGTTGACCGGTGCGGCCGATGGTGCCGCCACGGTTACCGCGGCGTCGAGCGGGCGGGTGACCGCGATCTGGACGGTCGTCGTGGTGCCGACGAACACCGGATCGGTGCTGCGGGGGCCCTCGGTCGGTCCCGGCGGCGGGGCCGATTCGCCGGACGGTGGGCCGTTGTCCGGCGCCGCGGTCTCGTACTCGGTCTGGTACCAGGGCCCCCACGAACCGTCGGGGTGCTTAGCCCGCACCCGGGTCGAAGTGCCGGCCAGGTCACCGGTGAGCGCGACCAGAGAAAACGGCGTCTCCTGGGTGACTTCGCGGACCGTGACGCCGCCGCCGAGCCCGACCAGTGGCTGCTCGGCGAGCTTGGTGTCGTGGGTCGGCCGAGCGGCGGGCGGGGCGCTGTGGTCGCGGGTGAGGTCCGCGACCGCCGAGACCAGGACAACCGTCGCCGCGATGGCGGTCAGCAACATCGTGGGCGGACGGTGACGAGACAACACCAGCTGATGTTACGTGTGTTTCTGGTGTTATTTATGAGGCGACACGTTTTTCCGCGTGTCCAAACCGGTCCTCAAACTGTTCGACGGCACCGCAGAGGATTGGTAACTCTGCGGTGCCGTCAGGTGACAGGACCCCCGAAGTTCTAGACGGGAGGCAGCGCCGGCGGCAGCGCCGCAGCCGCGCCCGGCAGGGCACCCGCGGCACCCGGCAGCGCCGCAGCCGCACCCGGCAGGGCACCAGCGGCACCGGGGAGGGCACCCGCCGCACCCGGCAGTGCACCCGCCGCACCCGGCAGTGCACCGGCCGCGCCGCCCTGAGCCTGCATGATGGCCGGCATCACCAGGCCCTTGAGCAGGTCGATGGCCTGACCGGCACCGAGCTGGTTGGCGGCTTGCATCACGTCGTTGACGAGACCGCCACCGCCGCTGCTGCCGGTGCTGGCACCGCCGACCGGTGAACCGCCACCCAGGGTGGACGGGTCACCGAGGATTGGGTAGGTGCCGTCGGCACCCGGGTCCATTGGCGCGCTGATCGGCACCTCGTTGGGAGCGCCCAGGCCACCGGGAGTCAGCCCGGCCGGGCTGGTCAGCCCGGGGTTGGCCAGCGCCGGGTTCAGCCCGGCACCAGGCATCGTCGGCATACCGGGAGTGGTCGGCGTGCCGGGCACACCCGGCGTCAGCGCACCGGGCGCGGCACCGGGCGTCAGACCCGGGCTGGTCAGGCCGGGGCTGGTCAACCCCGGACTCGTCAACCCCGGGCTAGTCAATCCCGGGCTAGTCAGGCCCGGCGTGCCGAGACCAGGGCTGGTGAGGCCCGGGCTGGTCAGACCGGTGGTCCCGAGGCCCGGAGTGCCCAGGCCGGGGCTGGTCAGCCCCGTCGTCCCGAGGCCCGTCGTCCCGGTGCCGGCACCGCCCAGGGCGGGAATCGGCGGCAGGTTGACCCCGAACTGGGACAGACCCTGAGTCAGCGCGCCCACCAACTCGCCGGGCAGGTCGGTCATGACCGCTGCCTGCTTGAAGTCGTGGTGCTCGACCGGCTTACCGCTGGCGGTCGATTCGTAAACAAGGAAGTAAGCGCATGGACTCGCCACTGCCAGGGCGGCGACCGCGCTCATGGCTGTCGAGAGCTTGCGACGGCGTCGGTTCGGCACGGAAGTCTCCTCAATTCATCGGTTGTGTCGGAAGATCCCGCCGGTCCGTATCCGGTGGGAACCACACAGATTCGATGGTACGAGTGAGAAAGCTGTTACTAGAGTGGCGATATTGAATCGTGAGGTATTTGCGACCCTGGGCGTTACGTGCGATTCGGGTCACTGCAAACCAGTCTTCACGTGCTCGAATCCCACCGCGCCAGCCTCGCCAACTGGGGTAGCGCCCGTGGGGTCGGATACCCTAAGCAACCGATGACCGCTCGTTTTGACCTCCTCGTCGTCGGATCCGGATTCTTCGGCCTCACCATCGCCGAACGTGTGGCCACCCAACTCGGAAAGCGTGTGCTCGTCGTCGAGAGACGCCCACACATCGGTGGCAACGCCTACTCCGAAGCGGAGCCGCAGACTGGCATCGAGGTCCACAAGTACGGCGCCCACCTGTTCCACACCTCGAACAAGAGGGTGTGGGATTACGTGCGCCAGTTCACCGAATTCACCAACTACCAGCACCGGGTGTTCGCGATGCACAACGGGCAGGCCTATCAGTTCCCGATGGGGCTGGGCCTGGTGTCGCAGTTTTTCGGCAAGTACTTCACTCCCGAGCAGGCCCGACAGCTGATCGCCGAGCAGGCCGCCGAGATCGACACCGCCGATGCGCAGAACCTCGAGGAAAAGGCGATCTCGCTGATCGGCCGGCCGCTCTACGAGGCGTTCGTCAAGGGCTACACCGCCAAGCAGTGGCAGACCGACCCGAGAGAACTGCCCGCGGCCAACATCACCCGGCTGCCGGTGCGCTACACCTTCGACAACCGCTACTTCAACGACACCTACGAGGGCCTGCCGCTGGGCGGTTACACCGCATGGCTGGAGAACATGGCCGCCGACGAACGCATCGAGGTCCGGTTGAACACCGACTGGTTCGACGTCCGCGACCAGCTGCGCGCCGAGAGCCCCGATGCTCCGGTCGTCTACACCGGCCCGCTGGACCGCTACTTCGACTACGCCGAGGGGAGGCTCGGCTGGCGCACCCTGGACTTCGAGCTCGAGGTGCTACCCGTCGGCGACTTCCAGGGCACCCCGGTGATGAACTACAACGATCCCGACGTCCCGTACACCCGCATCCACGAGTTCCGTCACTTCCACGTCGAGCGCGACTACCCGACCGACAAGACGGTCATCATGCGCGAGTACTCCCGGTTCGCCGGCGACGACGACGAGCCCTACTATCCGATTAATACCGAGGCCGACCGCGCCCTGTTGGCCGCCTACCGGGGGAGGGCGAAGTCCGAGACGGCCTCGTCGAAGGTACTTTTCGGCGGGCGGCTGGGCACCTATCAGTATCTGGATATGCACATGGCGATTGCCAGCGCACTGAACATGTACGACAACACCCTCGCGCCGCACCTGCGCGACGGAACCCCGTTGACCGAAGAGGAAGGCGCGCGCCCGTGACTGCCGTGAGCTTGCTGTCCCGAATCATCCTGCCGCGCCCGGGGGAACCGCTCGATGTGCGCAAGCTGTACCTCGAGGAGTCGACCACCAACGCCCGGCGGGCGCACGCGACCAGCCGCACCTCGCTGGAGATCGGCAAGGAGTCCGAGGTCTCTTTCGCCACGTATTTCAACGCCTTCCCGGCGAGCTACTGGCGCCGCTGGTCCATCTGCACGTCGGTGGTGCTGCGGGTCGAGCTGACCGGAACCGGACGCGTCGACGTGTACCGCACCAAGGCCACCGGGGTGCGGATCTCGGTGGAGGGCCGCCAATTCGTCGGGACCGATGAGCAGCCGGCCGTCGTCGAGATCGAGGTGCCGCTGAAGTCGTTCGAGGACGGCGGCTGGATTTGGTTCGACATCACCACCGATACCGCGGTCAACTTGGTCAGCGGCGGTTGGTATGCGACCCAGCCCGCTCCGGGCACGGCCAACATCGCCGTCGGCATCCCGACGTTCAACCGACCCGCCGATTGCGTCAACGCGCTCGCCGATCTCACCGCAGACCCGTTGGTGGACAAGGTAATTGGTGCGGTGATCGTCCCGGACCAGGGCACCCGCAAGGTGCGCGACCACCCGGATTTCGCCGCGGCGGCCGCGGGGCTGGGCAACCGGCTCTCGATCCACGACCAGCCCAACCTCGGCGGGTCCGGTGGCTACAGCCGGGTGATGTACGAGGCGCTGAAAAATACCGACTGCCAACAGATCCTGTTCATGGACGACGACATCCGCATCGAGCCGGACACGATCTTGCGGGTGCTGGCGATGAACCGCTTCGCCAAGACGCCGATGCTGATCGGCGGTCAGATGCTCAACCTGCAGGAGCCGTCGCACCTGCACATCATGGGCGAGGTCGTCAACCAGTCGAATTTCATGTGGACCGCCGCGCCGCACGCCGAGTACGACCACAACTTCGCCGAATTCCCGTTGAACGACAAGAACGATCGCAGCGCGCTGCTGCACCGGCGCATCGACGTCGACTTCAACGGCTGGTGGACGTGCATGATCCCGCGGCAGGTCGCCGAGGAGCTGGGCCAGCCGCTGCCGCTGTTCATCAAGTGGGACGACGCGGAATACGGCTTACGTGCCGGCGAGCACGGCTACCCGACGGTCACGCTGCCCGGCGCCGCGATCTGGCACATGGCCTGGAGCGACAAGGACGACGCGATCGACTGGCAGGCCTACTTCCATCTGCGCAACCGCCTGGTGGTCGCCGCGCTGCACTGGGACGGCGAGGTCTGCGGCCTGGTGCGCAGCCACCTCAAGGCAACACTGAAACATCTTGCCTGCCTTGAATATTCGACTGTCGTGATCCAGAACCGGGCCATCGACGACTTCCTCGCCGGCCCGGAGCACATCTTCTCGATACTGGAATCGGGGCTGCCGGAAGTTCATCGGCTGCGCAAAGAGTATCCGGACGCGGTCGTGCTGCCGGCCGCCAGCGAACTGCCTGCGCCGCAGCACAAGACGAAGGCGATGAAGCCGCCGGTGAACCCGGTGTCGATCAGCTACCGGCTGGCTCGCGGGATTGCGCACAACCTGAAGACCGCAGATCCGGAAAGCCACCGCCGCCCGGAGTTCAACGTGCCGACCCAGGACGCGCGCTGGTTCCGGCTGTGCACCGTCGACGGTGTCACGGTTACCACGGCCGACGGATGCGGTGTGGTCTACCGCCAGCGCGATCGGCGCAAGATGTTCACCCTGCTGCTGCAATCGCTGCGCCGCCAGCGCCAGCTGCTGAGCCGATTCGACGAGATGCGCCGGGTGTACCGCGACGCGCTGCCGGTGTTGTCCAGCAAGCAGAAGTGGGAAACCGTGCTGCTATCGGAAACAAGCCATGCCTGAACCGGCGCCGCGCGGCGAAGTGGCCGCGATGGTTGCCGTTCAGTCGGCACTGGCTTACCGCCCCGGGGTGCTGGCCACCGCGCGCGGGATGTCGCACTTCGGGGAGCACAGCCTCGGGTGGTTGATCGTCGAACTGCTGGGCGCCCTGTTGTGGGAGCGCCGCCGCCGGGAATGGCTGGTGGCGGCGGCCGGCACGTTCGCCGCGCACGCGGCCGCCGTGCTGATCAAGCGGGTGGTGCGCCGCAAGCGTCCGCATCATCCGGCCGTCGCGGTCAATGTCGGTACTCCCAGCCAGCTGAGTTTCCCGTCCGCTCATGCCACTTCCACGACGACCGCGGCCATTCTGATGGGCCGAGCCACCGGACTGCCGCTGCCGGTGGTGCTGGTTCCGCCGATGGCGGTGTCGCGGATACTGCTGGGCGTGCACTATCCCAGCGACGTGGCCTTCGGCGTGGCGCTGGGCGCCGTGGTCGCTCGCCTTGCACTCTGGCTCGATAGAAAGTCGAGATAGGTGTGGCCGAAATGAGCGAAGCCGAAATGGACGCAGGCGTGGTGACCGGACGACCTCCGGCGAACTTGATCACTGGAGTGATCAAGGCCATGCGCCCGCGGCAATGGGTGAAGAACGTGTTGGTGGCGGCCGCGCCGGTGGCCGCGGCGGGCCGCGGCGTCCGCTACGACTATGCGGAGGTGGCGTCCAAGGTCGGCGTGGCGTTCGTGGTGTTCTGCCTGGCGGCCTCGGCGATCTATCTGATCAACGACGTCCGCGACGTCGAGGCAGACCGCGAGCACCCCACCAAGCGATTCCGGCCGATCGCCGCCGGCGTAGTGCCCGAATGGCTGGCCTACGCACTGGCCGTGGTGCTCGGCGCGGCCTCGCTGGGTATTTCCTGGTGGCTCACGCCGAACCTCGCGGTGGTGATGGGCATCTACCTCGCGATGCAACTGGCGTACTGCTTCGGCCTGAAACATCAAGCGGTAATGGACATTTGCATCGTGTCGTCGGCGTATCTGCTGCGGGCCATCGCCGGGGGTGCGGCCACCGACATCCCGTTGTCGCAGTGGTTCTTGCTGACGGCGGCGTTCGCGTCGCTGTTCATGGTGGCGGGCAAGCGCTACGCGGAATTGCAGTTGGCCGAGCGAACCGGGGCGGCGATCCGCAAATCGCTGGAAAGCTACACCAGCACCTACCTGCGATTCGTCTGGACGCTGTCCGCGACGTCGGTGGTGTTGTGTTACGGGATGTGGGCGTTCGAGCGGGACCGCTATTCGGGTTCCTGGTTCGCGGTGTCGATGGTCCCGTTCACGATCGCGATCCTGCGTTATGCGGTCGACGTCGACGGCGGACTGGCCGGCGAGCCCGAAGACATTGCGCTGCGTGACCGGGTGTTGCAGCTGCTGTTCCTCGCGTGGATCGCAACAGTTGGTGCCGCCGTTGCCTTCGGCTAGCCCAAGTCTTGATGCGTTGAAGCGCTTCAACGGCACGGTGATCCGCCGCCGGCCCAGGATCGGTCGTCGGCCGCCGTTCCCCTACGACACCTCGGTTCGGGTGAGCCTGTGGGTGAGCGTGGCGGTGGTGGCTGTGCTGTTCGGCTGGGGAGCCTGGCAGCGCCGCTGGATCGCCGACGACGGACTGATCGTGTTGCGCACGGTACGCAACCTGCTGGCCGGCAACGGGCCGGTTTTCAACCAGGGTGAGCGGGTCGAGGCGAACACCTCCACGGCGTGGACCTACCTGGTGTACATCGGAAGCTGGGTCGGCGGACCGGTGCGGATGGAGTATGTCGCGCTGGCGCTGGCCCTGGTGCTGTCGGTGTTGGGCGTGGTGCTGCTGATGCTGGGCGCCGGCCGGCTTTACGCCCCCAGCCTGCGGGGACGCCGGGCGATCATGCTGCCCGCGGGGGCGCTCGTCTACATCGCGTTGCCGCCGGCGCGGGACTTCGCCACCTCCGGGCTGGAGAGCGGGCTGACGCTGGCCTACCTGGGATTGCTGTGGTGGCTGATGGTCCGCTGGGCGCAGCCGGTGCGGAACCGGCCGGATAACGACGTGTTCCTCGGGGTGCTGGCCTTCGTCGCGGGGTTCAGTGTGCTGGTGCGTCCGGAGCTGGCGCTGATGGGCGGCCTGGCTCTGGTCATGATGCTGATTTCGGCCCGGACCTGGCGCCGGCGCGTGCTGATCGTCGTCGCCGGCGGTTTCCTTCCGGTGGCCTACCAGATCTTCCGGATGGGCTACTACGGCTTGCTGGTTCCCGGGACGGCGCTGGCCAAGGACGCCGCTGGTGACAAGTGGTCTCAGGGCATGATCTACCTGTCGAACTTCATCTCGCCCTACGCCGTGTGGCTGCCGGTGCTGCTGCTGGTCCCGCTGGGGCTACTGCTGATGATGGTGCGCCGGCGGCCGTCGTTCTTGCGCCCGATGCCGGCGCCCAACTACGGGCGGGTGGCGCGGGCCGTGCAAAGCCCACCGGCGGTGGTGGCCTTCGTCCTCGTAAGCGGGCTGCTGCAGGCTCTCTACTGGACTCGGCAGGGCGGGGATTTCATGCACGCGCGAGTGCTGCTGGCACCGCTATTTTGTTTGCTGGCCCCGGTCGCCGTGATCCCCGTGCTGATCCCCGACGGGCAGGACTATTCACGCGAAACGGGTTACTGGCTGGCCGGTGCCGCCAGCCTGCTGTGGCTGGGTATCGCGGGCTGGTCGCTGTGGGCAGCAAACTCGCCGGGGATGGGTTACGACGCCACCCACGTCACCTACAGCGGCATCGTCGACGAGCGCCGCTTCTACGCCCAGGCGACCGGGCACGCGCATCCGCTGACCGCCGCCGATTACCTCGATTACCCGAGGATGGCGGCGGTGTTGGCGGCCCTGGACAACACCCCGGACGGGGCGCTGTTGTTGCCGTCGGGCAACTACATTCAGTGGGACATCGTGCCCCAGTCGCAGCAGCCGCCGCCGGCCCCGGGCAGCCCCCCCGACAGCAAACCGCCGCAAAAGCCGCAACATGCAGTGTTTTTCACCAACCTGGGCATGCTGGGCATGAACGTCGGGCTCGACGTCCGGGTCATCGACCAGATCGGGCTGGCGAACCCGCTCGCTCAGCACACCCAGCGCCTGACGCACGGCCGGATCGGGCATGACAAGAACCTCTTCCCGGACTGGGTGATCGCCGACGGCCCGTGGGTGAAGGTGTATCCGGGCATTCCTGGCTATCTGGACGCGAATTGGGTTGCCCAGGCAGTGGCGGCGCTGCAGTGCCCGGAGACCAAGGCGGTGCTGGCGTCGGTGCGCGCCCCGATGTCGCTGCACCGGTTTGTCTCAAACTTCTTGCACTCCTTCGAATTCACCGCCTACCGAATCGACCGGGTTCCGCGCTACGAACTCGCCAGGTGTGGCCTGCCGGTGCCGGAGCCGAGTCCGCCGCCGCCCCGCGAGTGAATATTGCGTGGACAAATCTCACAGATCGCGAACCCATCACAATTTTCTGGAGAAGTGCACGCACAGCAAATTCACATTTGCACCGTCACCAGTGGTCGTTCACCGTCCGGCACATGCGGAAATGCCGATTTCGACCGTCCGATGCCGCGCGAAAACCCCAAGAAATCGTCCTCGAATGACGGTTTGCCCAGCGTCCTCGATGAGAGCCCGCGGGGGTTCGTGTGGTTCACTAAGCCAGTACTGCCGCGCCCGTTGCGCATGCAGTGCGAACCAATCACCGACGCGCCCTGATGACGGATGCGCCGAAAAGATGAGGAAGCAAGAATGACGCTTGTTGACAGGTTTCGCGGCGCCGTGGCTCGGATGCCACGTCGGCTCGTGGTGGGTGCCGCGGGGGCGGCTCTGCTCTCGGGTCTGATCGGCGTCGTGGGGGGCCCGGCGACCGCTGGGGCGTTCTCTCGCCCCGGGCTCCCGGTGGAGTACCTGCAGGTTCCATCGGCCGCAATGGGCCGCGACATCAAGGTTCAGTTCCAGAGCGGCGGAGCCAACGCGCCCGCGCTGTACCTGCTGGACGGTATGCGCGCTCAGGACGACTTCAACGGCTGGGACATCAACACCCCTGCGTTCGAGTGGTACAACCAGTCCGGCATCGCGACCGTGATGCCCGTTGGTGGCCAGTCCAGCTTCTACTCCGACTGGTATGCGCCCGCCTGCGGTAAGGCCGGCTGCACCACCTACAAGTGGGAGACCTTCCTGACCAGCGAGCTGCC
The DNA here is from genome assembly GCF_041287235.1 of Mycobacterium sp. pR1184. Taxonomy (NCBI): domain Bacteria; kingdom Bacillati; phylum Actinomycetota; class Actinomycetes; order Mycobacteriales; family Mycobacteriaceae; genus Mycobacterium; species Mycobacterium sp. pR1184. The sequence continues at coordinate 133,670 of NZ_JBGGKR010000010.1, forward strand.
GCAGTACCTGTCGGCCAACAAGCAGGTCAAGCCGACCGGCAGTGCGGCCGTCGGTCTGTCGATGGCCGGTTCGTCGGCGCTGATCCTGGCGGCCTACCACCCCGACCAGTTCGTCTACGCCGGCTCGCTGTCGGCGCTGCTGGACCCGTCCCAGGGCATGGGACCCACCCTGATCGGCTTGGCCATGGGTGACGCCGGCGGTTACAAGACCAAGGACATGTGGGGACCGTCCAGCGACCCGGCGTGGCAGCGCAACGACCCGTCGCTGCAGGTCGCCAGGCTGGTCTCGAACAACACCCGGATCTGGGTTTACTGCGGTAACGGCAAGCCGTCCGACCTCGGTGGCGACAACCTGCCCGCCAAGTTCCTGGAGGGCTTCGTGCGGACGTCCAACCTGAAGTTCCAGGAGGCCTACAACGCGGCCGGCGGTCACAACGCGGTCTGGAACTTCGACGCCAACGGCACCCACGACTGGCCCTACTGGGGCGCGCAGCTGCAGGCGATGAAGCCTGACCTGCAGTCGGTGCTGGGCGCTACCCCGGGCGCCGGTCCGGCCACGGCCGCGCCTGCGGCCGCGCCGAGCCAGGGCACCTAAACCCGGTAGAACACACGATTGACGGCGGGAACCTTCGGGTTTCCGCCGTCGGTCGTTGTGCGGTGTGACTTGTTTCACTACCCTGCGGGTCGGCCTCACTTCGGCCCTGGTTACTGTGCAAACACAGCGACTACACGACGGAGGGCGGACATGGGTAGCGTGCGGGGTCTGGCGATGTTGCTGCGGGTGCTTTGCGTTGCCGCGCTGACACTCGGATTCGGCGGTGTGGCGACAGGGATCACGGGCAAGGCCAAAGCGGCGCCCTACGAGACGCTGATGGTGCCGTCGGGCGCCATGGGCCGCGATATCCCGGTCGCCTTCCTCGGTGGTGGTCCACACGCCGTGTATCTGTTGGACGCCTTCAACGCTGCGCCCGACGTCAGCAACTGGGTGACCGCGGGCAACGCGATGGGCACCCTGGCCGGCAAGGGGATCTCGGTGGTCGCACCTGCCGGCGGCGCCTGGAGTATGTACACCAACTGGGAGCAGGACGGCAGCAAGCAGTGGGACACCTTCCTGTCCTCCGAGCTACCCGACTGGCTGGCCGCCAACAAGGGCCTGGCACCCGGCGGCCACGCCGCCGTGGGCGCATCCCAGGGTGGGTATGCCGCGTTCGCGCTGGCGGCCTTCCACCCCGACCGTTTCGGCTTCGCCGGCTCGCTGTCCGGGTTCCTGTACCCGTCGAACACCACCACGAACGGGTCGATCCTGGCCGGCCTGCAGCAATTCGGCGGCGTGGACGGCAACGGCATGTGGGGCGCTCCGCAGCTGGGCCGGTGGAAGTGGCACGACCCTTACGTGCACGCCGCGCTGCTGGCGCAGAACAACACCCGGGTGTGGGTCTGGAGCCCGACCAACATGGGCGGCGACGCGCCCGCGATGATCGGGCAGGCCGGCGAGGCGATGGGTAACAGTCGCATGTTCTACCAGCAGTACCGCAGCGTCGGCGGCCACAACGGCCACTTCGACTTCCCGGGCGGTGGCGACAACGGCTGGGGCTCGTGGGCCGGACAGCTGGGTGCCATGTCGGGTGACATCGTGGGAGCCATCCGCTAGCCACGCGGGCCCGCTGGCAGGACGGACGGCGCCGCGCGCCGAGCCGGTACCGTGTATTGAGCAGCTAAGGGCGGGGTGGCCGCTTGCCTGGTAACACGCTGCGACCTACCGACTCTGCTAGCAGGAGAACATGACCTCGAATGCCCAGCGGCTGCGCAAGCGCCGCCGAATTCTCGCCTGGGTAGCCGCGCTGTCCATGGCCGGCGTCGTGCTGTTGGTCATCGTGGCCGTGGTGACGATGCTGCGCAGTACCGAAGCGCCGCCCAGCGCCGTTCCGCCGGGCATCCTGCCGCCTTCCTCGACGACGACGCATCCGCACAAGCCGCGGCCGGCCTCCCAGGACGCTTCCTGCCCGGACGTGCAAATGATCGTCGTTCCCGGCACCTGGGAGTCGTCGCCGACCGACGATCCGCTCAACCCGATGCAGTTCCCCAATGCGTTGTTGCACCAGGACACCCTGGCGATCGGCCAGCAGTTCCCGCCGTCGCGGTTGCAGACGTTCACCGTCCCCTACACGGCTCAATTCAACAATCCGCTGGGCGGCATCAAGCAGATGTCGTACAACGACAGCCGGGCCGAAGGTACTCGCGCGACCATCCAAGCGCTGACCGATATGAACAACAAATGCCCGCTGACCAGCTACGTACTGATCGGCTTCTCGCAGGGCGCGGTGATCGCCGGCGATATCGCCAGCGATATCGGCAACGGCCGCGGCCCCGTCGACGACGACCTGGTGTTGGGTGTGACGTTGATCGCCGACGGCCGTCGCCAGCAGGGGGTGGGCAACGACATCGGGCCGAACCCGCCGGGCCAGGGCGCGGAGGTCACCCTGCACGAGGTGCCGGTGCTGTCCGGGCTGGGTCTGACCATGACGGGCCCTCGGCCCGGCGGCTTCGGCGACCTCAACAGCAAAACCAACGAGATCTGCGCGGCCGGCGACCTGATCTGCGCGGCTCCGGACGAGGCGTTCAACGTCGCGAACCTGCCGAATACGCTCAACACGCTGGCCGGTGGAGCGGGCCAGCCGGTCCACGCGATGTACGCCACCCCCCAGTTCTGGAATCTAGACGGCGCCACCTCCACGGATTGGACATTGAACTGGGCGCGTAATCTCATCGCAAACGCGCCACACCCCAAGCACGGGTAGCCACCCCGGGCGCCTTGCACATCGCCAAGACAATGCCGGCGAGCTGGGCAAGGGGACACAGCAGTTAGGTAGGCGGTGCCGAGGGCAATCGGCGGTACCTTGAGATTTGGTCTGCCGCGCGCTGCCGCCTAACATTAAGAGAAAACTAAGAGCGATAAGAGTTTGGTGGTTCCCGACCGGGTGAAGCTCGGCCGGACCGGCGCAAGTTTGCGCCGCGTACGAGGCCGGCCCGCGCGCAGAGAACATTGTCGGCAACGCCGACACCAGAACCGCCGGAGTATTCGACCGGCGAGTGTGTAACAGGAGAGGGCGGCATGGCGTACCACAACCCGTTCATTGTGAACGGACGCATCAAGTTCCCGGATAACACGAACTTGGTCAAGCATGTTGAGAAGTGGGCGAAGGTGCGCGGCGACAGGCTGGCCTACCGCTTCGTCGACTACTCCACCGAACGCGACGGTGTCTACCGCGACATCGTGTGGCGCGACTTCAGCGCCCGCAACCGCGCCGTGGGCGCCCGTCTGCAGCAGGTCACCGAGCCCGGTGACCGCATCGCGATCCTGTGCCCGCAGAACCTGAACTACCTCATCGCCTTCTTCGGCGCGCTGTATGCCGGCCGGATCGCGGTGCCGTTGTTCGACCCCAGCGAGCCGGGCCACGTCGGCCGGCTGCACGCTGTCCTCGACGACTGCACACCCTCGACGATCCTGACCACCACCGAGGCCGCCGAAGGCGTCCGCAAGTTCATCCGGGCCCGAGCGGCCAAGGAGCGGCCGCGCGTCATCGCCGTCGACGCGGTGCCCGACGAGGTCGCCGCCACCTGGGTCGAGCCGGAAGCCGACGAGAACACGATCGCCTACCTGCAGTACACCTCCGGGTCCACCCGCACCCCGACCGGCGTGCAGATCACCCACCTGAACCTGCCCACCAACGTGCTGCAGGTGCTCAACGGCCTGGAAGGCAAGGACGGCGACCGCGGCCTGTCCTGGCTGCCATTCTTCCACGACATGGGTCTGATCACCGCGCTGCTGTCACCGGTGCTCGGCCACCACTTCACGTTCATGACCCCGGCCGCTTTCGTGCGCCGGCCCGGCCGCTGGATCCGGGAGATGGCGCGCAAGCCCGACGACGCGCCGGACTGCGAGGTCTTCACTGTGGCGCCGAACTTCGCGTTCGAGCACGCCGCCGTGCGTGGCGTCCCCAAGGACGGTGAGCCGCCGCTGGACCTGAGTAACGTCAAGGGCATCCTCAACGGCAGCGAGCCGGTGTCCCCGGCGTCGATGCGCAAGTTCTACGAGGCGTTCGAGCCCTACGGTCTGCGCAAGACCGCGATCAAACCGTCCTACGGTCTGGCCGAGGCGACGCTGTTCGTGTCCACCACGCCGATGGACGAGGCGCCCACCGTCATCCACGTCGACCGTGACGAGCTGAACAAGCAGCGCTTCGTCGAGGTGGCGGCGGACTCGCCGAACGCCGTCGCACAGGTGTCGGCCGGCGTCATCGGCGTCGACGAGTGGGCCGTCATCGTCGATCCCGACACCGCCAGCGAGCTGCCGGACGGCCAGATCGGCGAGATCTGGCTGCACGGCAAGAACCTGGGCACCGGCTACTGGGGCAAGGAAGCCGAGACCAACGAGGTGTTCCGCAACATCCTCAAGTCGCGGATCAGCGAGTCACACGCCGAGGGTGCCGACGACGACGGGCTGTGGGTGCGCACCGGCGACTACGGCACCTACTTCAACGGCCACCTCTATATAGCGGGCCGCATCAAGGACCTGGTCATCATCGACGGCCGCAACCACTACCCGCAGGACCTCGAGTACTCGGCCCAGGAGGCCAGCAAGGCGCTGCGCACCGGATACGTCGCCGCCTTCTCGGTGCCGGCCAACGAACTGCCGCAGGAAGTGTTCGACAACCCGCACACCGGGCTCAAGTACGACCCGGACGACACCTCCGAGCAGCTGGTGATCGTGGCGGAGCGCGCCGCGGGCTCACACAAGCTCGACTACCAGCCCATCGCCGACGACATCCGGGCGGCCATCGCCGTCCGGCACGGGGTCACCGTCCGTGACTTGCTGCTGGTGCAGTCGGGGACGATTCCCCGCACCTCCAGCGGCAAGATCGGCCACCGTGCCTGCCGCGCCGCCTACCTCGACGGCAGCCTGCGCAGCGGCATCGGGTCCCCAGACGCTTTTGCCAGTGCCACAGACTGAAATCAGGAACCATGGCTGACACAGAACCCGACCTGCCCGACACCTCTGACCCCGGCGCCGCTACCGACCCCGGCGCGGGCGCGCCCGCCAAGAGGGCCGATCTAACCGTCCCCGAGATGCGCGAATGGCTGCGCAACTGGGTGGGCCGGGCCGTCGGGCAGTCACCCGACGCGATCGACGAGTCGATCCCGATGGTGGAACTGGGCCTGTCGTCGCGCGACGCGGTGGCGATGGCCGCCGACATCGAGGACATGACCGGTGTGACGCTGTCGGTCGCGGTGGCCTTCCAGCATCCGACCATCGAGTCGCTGGCCACCCGCATCATCGAGGGCGAACCCGAACGTCCCGACGACGCCGGCGAAGTCGACTGGACCCGCCCCGGTCCGGCCGAACGCGTCGACATCGCGATCGTCGGGCTGTCCACCCGGCTGCCCGGCGACATGAACAGCCCCGACGAAACCTGGCAGGCCCTGATGGAGGGCCGCGACGCGATCACCGATCTGCCCGAGGGCCGCTGGTCGGAGTTCACCGAAGAGCCGCGTATCGCCGCACTGGTCGCCAAGGCCCGCACCCGCGGCGGTTACCTCAAGGACGTCAAGGGATTCGACTCCGAGTTCTTCGCCATCGCCAAGACCGAGGCCGACAACATCGACCCGCAGCAGCGGCTGGCGCTCGAGCTGACCTGGGAGGCCCTCGAGCATGCCCGCATCCCGGCGTCCAGCCTGCGCGGCGAGGCCGTCGGCGTGTATGTCGGCTTCTCCAACCACGACTACCAGTTCCTGGCGGTGTCCGACCCGACGGTCGCGCACCCGTACGCGATCACCGGTACCGCGAACTCGATCATCGCCAACCGGGTGTCCTACTTCTACGACTTCCGCGGCCCGTCGGTCGCGCTGGACACCGCCTGCTCGAGTTCGCTGGTGGCCACCCATCAGGCGGTGCAGGCGCTGCGCAACGGCGAATGCGACGTGGCGTTGGCCGGTGGTGTCAACGCACTGCTCACCCCGCTGGCGACGCTTGGTTTCGACGAGATCGGCGCGGTGTTGTCTCCCGATGGCCGGATCAAGTCGTTCTCCGCCGACGCCGACGGATACACCCGCTCCGAGGGCGGCGGCATGTTCGTGCTCAAGCGGGTCGCCGACGCGCGCCGTGACGGCGACCAGATTCTGGCCGTCATCGCCGGCAGCGCGGTCAACCACGACGGCCGGTCCAACGGCCTGATCGCCCCCAACCAGGATGCCCAGGCCGAGGTGCTGCGCCGGGCGTACAAGGACGCCGGGATCGATCCGCGCAACGTCGACTACATCGAGGCGCACGGCACCGGCACCGTCCTGGGTGACCCGATCGAGGCCGAAGCACTGGGCCGGGTGGTCGGCCGCGGTCGTTCCGCCGACCGCCCCGCTCTGCTTGGTGCGATCAAAACCAATGTGGGACACCTGGAGTCGGCCGCCGGTGCGGCCAGTCTGGCCAAGGTCGTGTTGTCGTTGCAGCACAACAAGCTGCCGCCGTCGATCAACTTCGCCGGGCCGAGTCCTTACATCGACTTCGAGGGCACCCACCTGAAATTCGTTGACAGCGCGACCGATTGGCCGCGCTACGGCGGCTACGCGCTGGCCGGGGTGTCGAGCTTCGGCTTCGGTGGCGCCAACTCGCATGTGGTGGTTCGCGAGCTGTTGCCCCGCGACCTCAAAGAGCCCGAGGCCCCGGCGCAGGTCATCGCGCCGGCGGCGCCCGGCGCCGACCCGACCGAGGCGCCCACGCTGGAATCGCACTCGCTGCGGTTCGACGACTTCGGCAACATCATCACCGACGAGTACGAGATCCCAGATTTCGAGCCCGAGCTGCCGGGCGTCACCGACGAGGCGCTGGAGCTCAAAGCCGCCGCGCTGGAAGAGCTTGCGGCACAACAGGAGTCAGAGCCCACCAAGCCGCTGATTCCGCTTGCGGTGTCGGCGTTTTTGACCTCGCGCAAGAAGGCTGCCGCAGCGGAGCTGGCAGACTGGATGGAAAGCCCGCAGGGCCAGGCGTCGTCGCTGGAGTCGATCGGCCGGTCGCTGTCGCGGCGCAACCACGGCCGCTCACGGGCGGTAGTGCTGGCCCACGACCACGAGGAGGCCATCAAGGGCTTGCGCGCGGTCGCCGAGGGCAAGCAACGGCCCAACGTGTTCAGTGTGGACGGGCCGGTGACCAACGGCCCGGTGTGGGTGCTCGCCGGATTCGGTGCACAGCACCGCAAGATGGGCAAGAACCTGTACCTGCGCAACCCGGTGTTCGCCGAGTGGATCGAGAAGGTCGACGCCCTGGTGCAGGACGAGCTGGGCTACTCGGTGCTCGAGCTGATCCTGGACGACTCGCAGGACTACGGCATCGAGACCACGCAGGTCACCATCTTCGCGATCCAGATCGCGCTGGGTGAGCTGCTCAAGCATCACGGTGCCAAACCCGCTGCGGTAGTGGGACAGTCGCTGGGTGAGGCCGCCTCGGCCTACTTCGCCGGCGGCCTGTCGCTGCGCGATGCGACTCGGGCGATCTGCTCGCGCTCGCACCTGATGGGCGAGGGCGAGTCGATGCTGTTCGGCGAGTTCATCCGGCTGATGGCGCTGGTGGAGTACTCCGCCGACGAAATCAAGACGGTGTTCTCCGACTTCCCGGACCTGGAGGTGTGCGTCTACGCCGCGCCGACGCAGACCGTCATCGGCGGACCGCCCGAACAGGTGGACGCGATCATCGCCCGCGCGGAATCCGAGGGCAAGTTCGCCCGCAAGTTCCAAACCAAGGGCGCCAGCCACACCTCGCAGATGGATCCGCTGCTCGGGGAGCTGGCCGCGGAGCTGCAGGGCATCAAGCCGATGAGTCCGACGTGCGGGATCTACTCGACCGTGCACGAGGGCAGCTACGTCAAGCCCGGCGCCGAGCCGATCCACGACGTCGACTACTGGAAGAAGGGGCTGCGCCACAGCGTCTACTTCACCCACGGCATCCGCAACGCAGTCGACAGCGGGCACACCACGTTCCTGGAGTTGGCGCCCAACCCGGTGGCGCTGATGCAGGTGGGCCTGACCACCGCGGACGCCGGCCTGCATGACGCCCAGCTGATCCCGACGCTGGCCCGTAAGCAGGATGAGGTCGAGTCGATCACGTCGACCTTGGCGCAGCTCTACGTCTACGGACACGACCTGGACATCCGGACGATGTTCACCCCCGCCAAGGGGCCGTGGGACTACGCCAACATTCCGCCGACCCGGTTCAAGCGCAAAGAGCACTGGCTGGACGCGCACTTCAGCGGCGACGGCTCGATCATCATGCCCGGCACGCACGTCGCATTGCCGGATGGCCGCCACGTCTGGGAGTTCGCACCCCGGGGCGAGACGGCAGACCTGGCCGCGTTGGTGAGAGCGGCTGCGGCTCAAGTGATTCCGGACGCGCAGCTGACGGCGGCCGAGCAGCGCGCGGTGCCGGGCGAGGGTGCCCGGCTGGTGACGACGATGACGCGGCATCCCGGCGGCGCCTCGGTGCAGGTGCATGCCCGCATCGACGAGTCGTTCACGTTGGTCTACGACGCGCTGGTCGCGCGGGCGGGTGCGGCAGTGACGGCCCTGCCGACCGCGGTCGGCGCGGGTGCCGCGATTGCACCCGTGGCCGAAACGGGAGTGACGCAAGCACCGGTCGCGGCGCCCGTCGATGAGCCCGAGGACGCCGAAACGTTGTCGGACAGCCTGACCAACCGCTACATGCCGTCCGACTTCGTCAAGTGGTCGCCGGATTCCGGTGAGACGATCGCCGATCGCCTGGGCGCGATCGTCGGCGCCGCGATGGGTTACGAACCCGAGGACCTGCCGTGGGAGGTCCCGCTGATCGAGCTGGGGCTGGACTCGCTGATGGCGGTGCGGATCAAGAACCGCGTCGAATACGACTTCGACCTGCCGCCAATCCAACTGACGGCGGTGCGCGACGCCAACCTCTACAACGTCGAGAAGCTGATCGAGTACGCGATCGAACACCGCGACGAGGTGGAGCAGCTGCACGAGCATCAAAAGACGCAGACGGCCGAGGAGATCGCCCGGGTGCAGGCCGGGTTGCTCAGCGGAGCAACGCCGGAATCGCTGGCCGCTCCCGCGCCGGATCCGCAGGCTCCGCCGCCGTCGGATGTGGCGGTTCCGCCGCCGCCGACCGACCCGTCCGGCCCGGCGGGCAACGGCGTCGCCAACGGTGCCAAGCCGAACCTGGCCGGAGCGGCCGAAGCGCTCAACTCCGAGGCCGTCGCCAAGGCGCTGAACTCCGATGTGCCGCCGCGCGACGCCGCCGAGCGGGTCACCTTCGCCACCTGGGCGATCGTCACCGGCAAGTCCCCGGGCGGCATCTTCAACCCGCTGCCCAAGCTGGACGACGCCAGTGCCGCCAAGCTGGCCGAACGGCTTTCCGAGCGCGCCGAAGGGCCGATCACCGCCGAGGACGTGCTGAGCTCGGAGAACATCGAGGCGCTGGCCGAGAAGGTGCGCCAGTACCTGGAGGCCGGCACAGTCGACGGGTTCGTCCGCACGCTGCGGGCGCCGATCGAGGGCTCGACCAAGCCGCCGGTGTTCGTCTTCCACCCGGCCGGTGGATCGACGGTGGTGTACGAGCCGCTGCTCAATCGGTTGCCCGCGGACACTCCGATGTATGGGCTGGAGCGCGTCGAGGGCACGATCGAAGAACGTGCGGCGCAGTACGTTCCGAAGCTGATCGAGATGCAGGGCGACGGGCCCTACATCCTGGCCGGCTGGTCGCTGGGCGGCGTGCTGGCCTACGCCTGCGCGATCGGACTCAAGAAGATGGGCAAGGACGTCGCCTGGGTGGGCCTGATCGACGCGGTGCGCGCCGGCGAAGAGGTCCCGCAGACCAAGGAGGAGGTCCGCGCGCGCTGGGACCGCTACGCCCGGTTCGCCGAGAAGACCTTCCAGGTCACCATCCCGGCGATCCCGTACGAGCAGCTCGAGGAGCTCGACGACGAAGGGCAGATCCGGTTCGTGCTGGAGGCCGTCAGCCAGAGCGGGGTGCAGATCCCGGCCGGGATCATCGAGCACCAGCGCACGTCGTACCTGGACAACCGGGCGATCGACACCGCCGAGATCCAGCCTTACGACGGGCATGTGACCCTCTATATGGCCGATCGCTACCATGACGACGCGATCATGTTCGAGCCGCGCTACGCCGTTCGGCAACCGGATGGTGGTTGGGGCGAGTATGTCGCCGACCTAGAGGTCGTGCCGATCGGTGGCGAGCACATTCAGGCCATCGACGAGCCGATCATCGCCAAGGTCGGTGCGCATATGACCCAGGCGCTGAACAAGGTCGAGGCAGAGCACCGCCGGACAAGTGAGGTAGGCAAGTAGTGACGGATGTAGCGCCTGGGCCGGCTCCTGTCGTCCACACCACGGCCGAGAAGTTAGCCGAGCTCAACGCTCGTCTGGAACTGGCCAAGGAGCCCGGCGGCGAGAAGGCCGCCGCCAAGCGCGACGCGAAGGGCATCCCCAGCGCCCGGTCCCGCATCCACGCACTGGTCGACCCGGGCACTTTTCTGGAGGTCGGGGCGCTGGCCAAGACCCCGAACGACCCCAACGCGCTCTACGGCGACGGCTGCATCACCGGCCACGCCATGATCGACGGGCGGCCGGTCGGGGTGTTCTCCCACGACCAGACCGTGTTCCAGGGCACCGTCGGCGAGATGTTCGGCCGCAAGGTGGCCCGGCTGATGGAGTGGTGCGCGATGGTCGGCTGCCCGATCATCGGCATCCAGGACTCGGGTGGTGCCCGCATCCAGGACGCGGTGACCTCGCTGGCGTGGTACGCCGAGCTGGGCCGCCGTCACGAAGCGTTGTCCGGAGTGGTGCCCCAGATCTCTCTCATCTTCGGCAAATGCGCTGGGGGAGCGGTCTATTCGCCGATCCAGGACGATCTCCTCGTTGCGGTGCGCGACCAGGGCTACTTCTTCGTCACCGGGCCCGACGTGATCAAGGAAGTCACCGGCGAGGAGATCACGCTCGACGAACTCGGGGGCGCCGACGTGCAGGCCCGCTACGGCAACATTCACCATGTCGTCGACACCGAGGCCGAGGCGTTTCAGTACGTCCGTGACTTCTTGTCATTTCTGCCGTCCAACGTCTTCGACAAACCGCCGGTCGTCAATCCCGGGCTGGAGCCCGAGATCACTCCGACGGATCTGGAACTCGACGCGATCATCCCGGACTCCGACAACGCGGCGTACGACATGCACGAGATCCTGCTGCGGATCTTCGACGACGGCGATGTTCTCGAAGTCGCCTCGCAGCAGGGGCCGGCGATCATCACCGCGTTCGCCCGAGTCGACGGGCGTCCGGTCGGAGTGATCGCCAACCAGCCCATGTTCCTGGCCGGATCGATCGACAACGAAGCCTCGGACAAGGCCACACGCTTCATCCGGTTCTGCGACATCTTCGAACTCCCGCTCATCTTCGTCGTCGACACTCCCGGCTTCCTGCCCGGTGCCGAGCAGGAGAAAAACGGCATCATCAAGCGCGGCGGCCGGTTCCTGTCCGCGGTCGTGGAGGCCGACGTACCCAAGGTGACGATCACCGTTCGCAAGTCCTACGGTGGCGCCTATGCCGTGATGGGATCCCGGCAGCTGACCGCCGACTTCAACTTCGCCTGGCCCACCGCGCGCATCGCGGTGATCGGTGCCGAGGGCGCCGCCCAGCTGCTGATGAAGCGGTTCCCGGACCCGACGACGCCCGAGGCGCAGCAGATCAAGAAGGACTTCATCGAGGGCTACAACCTCAACATGGCGATCCCGTGGACGGCGGCCGAGCGCGGCTTCATCGATGCGGTCATCGATCCGCACCAGACCCGGCTGCTGATCCGCAAGTCGCTACATCTGTTGCGGGACAAGCAGATCTGGTTCCGCGTCGGTCGCAAGCACAGCCTGCTTCCGCTCTAGCCGCGAGTCACCCCGGCCCGCCCGTCCCCCCGGCCGAGTGTGAATCTTACGACGCGACACGCCGTTTCAGCGTCGCTCAGTTCACGCTCGGCATGCGCAGCGCCCCGTTCACCAACTCGTCGAAGCGATCCAGCGCCTCCTCGGACTCGGCGTCGATACCGCGCAGCGGCCCGCGATCGGCCAGGTACCGCTGCGCGTAAAGCTGGGCCACCAGCGCCTTGCGCTCACCGCCGCGGGTCTCCCGCTCCCAGGCCGCCTGCTCGACGAGCAGCGCGCCCGCGTACACGTCACCCATGAATTGGGCCAGCGGGTACAGACGCGCCTCGGCGACGGTGCTGTCGAGTTTGGTCCAGGCCGTGATCGCGGCATCCAGGTCCTCGATGCGGCGCGCCACCAGTCCGGTGGTCTCGTCGTCATCGGAGACCGACACCGCATCGTGCAACCGCGCCAACAACGCCTCGTGCGCCTGGGTCTGCTGGATGCCGCGGCGCACATCGAGACACAGGATATTGTCGGGCCCTTCCCAAATCGTGTTCACTTGTGCGTCGCGCAAAAGCCTTGCCACCGGCCAGGTCTCGATATAGCCGTTGCCGCCGTGGATCTCGATCGCGTCCGAGGCCGCGGTGATCCCCAACCGGCACACCTTGAGCTTGGTGACGGGCACCGCGATGCGCTGACGCACGCTGCGGGGCTGGCGATGGTTGGCAGCGCCGGTGCCGTCGAAAACCATTGCTTGGGCGGCCTCGACGTCGACGATCAGCTCGGCCAGTTTGCGTCGCATCAGCGGCTTGTCGATCAGCGCGCCGCCGAACGCGTGCCGCTGTCGCGCATAGCACAGCGATTCGACCAGGGCGCGGCGCGCATTGCCCAGCCCGAACAAGGCGATGCCCAGGCGCGCGGCGTTGGTCAACTCCATCATCCGGGCCAGGCCCTTGCCGTCGGAGGGGCCCGCCTGAGTATCGGGGCCACTCGGTTGGCCGGACAACAGGAACGCCTCGGCGTCGACGAACTCGACCTCGCCGGACGCCACCGAGCGGGTGCCGAGCTTGTCCTTCAACCGCCGCACCCGCACGCCGTTGCGCGAACCGTCGCGGCGGGTGCGCAGCACCAGGAAGTTGGCGATGCCGCGGGTGGAGTCGGGCGCCCCCTCCGGTTTGGCCATCACCACGAATGCCTCGCCGGCGCAGTTGGACGCAAACCACTTGAATCCGTTGAGCAACCACGAGTCACCGCTACGTCGAGCCGTCGTCTCCAGCATCCCGAGGTCGGAGCCGCCGGTGCGTTCGGTCAGCAGCTGCGCGGTCTCGCCGGCCCATTCACCGGAGGCGAACTTGGCCTGCACATACTCGGCCACGTCGGCCGGCGCGTAGGCCGCCACCAGCGACTGGACCATGCCGCCGCCGGTGCCCAGCGCGCAGCCCATCCCGATGTCGGCCTGGTTGAGCAGATAGTTGGATGCGAACAGCGCCAGCCCGGAGCTCACCTTCGCGGCACGTGCGTCGGTGCGCAGTGCCTGCTGAGCCGCCAGCACCGCGCGCTTGGACTGGGTGAACGACGTCGGCATGACGACCTGGCTGACGTCGTGCCCCCACCGGTCGTAGCGCTCCAGCCGCGGCGGGTTGCGGTCCGTCTCCTCAGCCCAGCGGGCGACCGGGCCGCCCATCAGTTCGCCGATACTGGTCAAATGTGGCTCTAGGACGGCTAATTCGTCGGGTCGCAGATAGTAGGCCATCGTGAACTGCAGGGTGGGGTCGGTCCGGTACCAGTTCAGGCCCACCGCCCCGGTGTAATTGTCGGTCTGGTAGCGCCGCGACTTCTCCGGGGTCCAGAACGGCAGCCGGTCCACGGCTTCAACGTCGTAGTCGCTCATTCCGCGACGGTATTACAGCCCGGACCCTTGGTGAAGACACTGCGCCGAACGGCGTTCGACGCGCCGCACCGTTCAGCTCTTCCGCGGCCCGGCAAGAAAGAGCAGACGGAAATTGCCGATCTGTATCTCATCGCCGTCGCTGAGCACAGCCGAGTCGACAGGTTCACGGTTGAGATAGGTCTTGTTCAGGCTGCCGAGGTCGACGATGTGGAATTTGCCGTCTTCCCTGCGGAATTCGGCATGCCTGCGGCTGACCGTGATGTCATCGAGGAATACGTCGCTGGCGGGATGCCGGCCGACCGTGACGACGGGCTGATCCAATCGAAACTGCGATCCGGCATTGGGACCGCGCTTCACCACCAGGACGCCGACCCCGGTTCCCAACGTCCGCATATCCTCGACGGCGGCCTCCGCGATCGCCGCCGATTCGTCGAAGTCGCTGGGCACGCCGTTGCGTAGCGCAGCGGGCATCCGGGTGGTGCGCTGCGGGAGGTGTTCTGCTGCCGCGGTCATCGTTTCCTCGTGGCTCGATCACGCGGCTCGGGGTAACTGCGGATCGGCGCTGACGGTCTGTGGCTGCGGCCGATGCGGTATTGGGACCCAGCCCACGTACGTCAGGTACAGACCCACCAGCGCGAATGCGACGCACAGCGCCATCCACCACCCCTGCGCGCCGATCATGCTGTTGGCGACCGTCGCAAAGGCTTTGGGAAAGGCGAAGAGAAGCACGCCGCGCAGCGTGATGAGCCAGCCCGTCAGCGACACGATGATCGCGGCGGCGCCGCGCCAATATTGGTGGGTCGCCACGATGACAAGGCCGAACGCCAGGATGAAGGCACCAGCCACCCACGACCACAGCGGACTTGCCTCGAAGTCTGAAAGGACCGTCTGCATGTCCGACGCGCGTGCCACGGCCGTGACGTCGATGATGACCAGGAACGGGCCGAGCACGCGGGCGAACATGCGTGTCTTGGCCTGCGCTTGCGGTGAAGCGTCCATTGCCGTGCCTCCGTGTGGTGCTGGTTGTTCACACTCATCGCAGCATTCGATGGCCGTGCTGCGGTAGGGACGGAAGTCCCGTTCGGTTGAGGCATTCGTCAGTGGTGACTTAGGGCCCTCGCCCAGCGCGCGAGCCCGGCGCATGATCGGCCCAGAGGTCACAGAGCGAGGGAGACGGCGATGAAAGCCGACGTGGGTGACTGGCTTGTGCTCAAGGGCACTACGACCGGGGTAGCGGATCAGCGCGGCTTGATCATCGAGGTGCGCGGCGCGAACGGCGCACCACCGTTTGTGGTGCGATGGCTCGCCAGCGGTCACGAGGCGACGGTGTTTCCGGGTTCGGATGCCGTCGTCGTGACCGCCGCGCAGCAGCGACGGTCCGACGAGCGGGCACGCGAACGTGTCGACGCAATGCAGTCGGAACTGACGCATCACCATTACGAGTGAGGACGTTGCGCCGACCGGCTGATGTCAGACCGGTGCGACGAACTCCGAGGTGTAGAACTCGGCCGGATTCTGGGAGTGCGGATTCGGACGCTGGACAACGACCCAGACGCCCGTCGTGCCCGGCCGGATGGTGTCGGAAACGGTCACCGTTGCGCCGCCGGCGGCGTCGGTGTCCATCCCGGAAAACGCGGTGCCGGGATCCCCGGGACCGCAGCCACCCGACCCCGGCCGGGGTTCCTGAATCAAGCCCACATCGAAATGGGCTCCCGGTTCGGGCGCGTCCGACAAGTGCACCTCGGCAATCGCTTTCCCCCCGGCGGAATGAACAATGACCGACCCGGTGCCCAGGGCCGATTGCGGCACCATG
Organism: Mycobacterium sp. pR1184; assembly: GCF_041287235.1. Classification (NCBI taxonomy): domain Bacteria; kingdom Bacillati; phylum Actinomycetota; class Actinomycetes; order Mycobacteriales; family Mycobacteriaceae; genus Mycobacterium; species Mycobacterium sp. pR1184. Next base: position 149,316 of record NZ_JBGGKR010000010.1, read on the forward strand.
GGTACGGTACTTACCAGACTGAAATCGCAACGCCGCAATTTGCTGTCCAAAACGACCGTTGTCCCGGCTTCGGCCCCCGCCGTGGCGATCCCCGCCGTCGCCACCGCCGACATGGCCGCTGTGAATGCCGCCCGGTATGCGGCGCGGCATATGCGTGTGTCCATAAGGTCCTCGATCCCTCCCCTGCTGTGTAACCCGAATCACAGCGGAGTAGATATTGACCTTTATTTGCTGAATTTAAACCAATTAATGAGATTACACAGACGTCAATTAAATGGCATTATTCGACCAGTGACAAATTATGTATTCTCCATTTCGTAAAACCCTTGCGACGCAGCCGGATTCGTCGGGCCTATTTAGGGCTTGATCCGGATCTGGCCGGGCGACCACCATCCGGTGCGCGTCGCGGTGCCCAAGTCGATCTGCGCGGGCTGGGCGTCGGCGATCGTCTCGAACCGGCGCAGCGACCCCCAGTCGCGGCCCCAGTCGTGGGACAGGTAGGTCGACATCACGTGGGCGCGCAGCAGCAGGTCGGTGATGCCCAGCAGGCCGCCGTTGACGCCGTCCTGCCAGGTGTCGGTGTCCTGCTTCTTGGCGTTGTAGTCCGGGGTGATGCGGAACCTCGGGATCTCGGTGACCCCGTTGACATGCAGCATCGGTTGCTGGCACGGGAACGCCAGCCCGACCGCCCAGTCCATCAGCACCGGCTGCGTCGAGCCGATGTACTCCTGCAAGGAGCGCAGTTCCGGCACCCGCGGCGGGGTCACCGCGATCCAGTCGTCGGCCGTCAGGGACAGGTCCTCGGCCACCACCCGCACCGCGACGGCGTCGGCGGGCATCGCCGAGCGCGCGAAGCGCAGATTGCGCCACACCTTCGGCTGCTCCCCGTACAGGTCGTACGGCACCAACCGGCCGCCCGGCGCCACGGTGCCGCCGGGTCCGGGCACGCCGAATTCCAATTCCACGGTCTGCCCGGCGGTGTGGTGGTGCAGGATGCTGTTGCCGGCGATCGTGCCCGCGGCGGTCACCACCACCAGCGGATGCCCAGCGTCCGGCTTCGGCAGCTGGTACCACGCCGAGGTGAGCCTGCTTTGCTGTTGCGCGCCGCTGGTGTAGCTGCCGGCCACCGGCACTCGCGCGGGGTCCAGCCCGTAGGGCAACGGCAGCAGCGACCCGTTGATGCCCGGCGCCGTAAGCTTGGTCGGCCCGTACCAGTCGTAGTCGGTGCCCGGCTGCGGGACCGCGGTCTCCCGCACCGCTTCGGCCAGGGTGCGTTCCGGTATCCCGTTGGGGCTGAACCCCGTTGGGTTCACTCCACCCAGCGGGCCCAAGGGGCCGTAATCAGCGGGCTCCGCGGTTTTGACGGGCGCCATGAAGCCGGCGTTGCTGTCCGGCTCGACGAGCACGTCGTCGGCCAGCCCGCAGCCGCCGCTGAATTCGCGCAGGTTGTCCCAGGCATTGGAGTAGGTGGGGTACTGGCGCACGATGCCGGCCGTCATCGACGCGATGAACACCAGCGCCATGAAGCCGGCCGCGATCGGGATCGGCGCCGCCGTCAGTGCCCGCGCCAGCCGGCCCTCGCCATGGCTCGGGTCGGCGAAGTGCAACCACGCCGCGTATACGGCGGTAATAGCGAAGAGTGCGAAAAAGATTGTGCTGATCGAGATTCCGCCGACCTTCGGCATCGAACTGTTGAACGGCACGCCATAGCTGGACACGTACCACCAACCGTTGGTGGTGGCGAAACACAGGGCCAACACGAACAGCAACGCCGCCAGGAACGCCATGCGGTTGCGCGACCAGCGCAGCACCTTCGGCGACACCAGCACCGTCGTCAGGGCGGCCATCGCCGCGCCCACCGCGGCGAACAGCCCGAAGTGGTGCACCCACTTGGTCGGGGTGAACATCAGGAAGAACATGGTGCCGAAGATGACACCCATCAGCCGCCAGGCCGGCCCGCGCGCCACCCCGGGAACTCGCTTGCGGCGCAACATGATGAATACCGCGGTGAACAAGCACAGCGCGGTGACCAGGAAGCCGAACCGGCGTGACAGCGAACCGTCGACGGTCGGCAGGATCAGGTAGTAGTAGCGCAGGTTCTCGGTGTACCAGGCCTGGCTCGGCCCGATATCGGTGCGAATCCTGGTGGCTTCCAACACCGTTGACAGTGTCTGGTCGGCGAATACCACGGTGAGGATCACGAAACCAGCGGCCAGCATCGGCGCCACCAGCGGCCAGGTCCCGACCAGGCGATGGCGTTTGACCAGAATCCGCAGGATCGGACGACCACCGGCAACCAGCGCGGCCACCGCGATCAGCCCGGTCGGCTGCACGCCCAGGGTGAACGCCGCGGTCACCACCGCCAGCGCCGCCGGGGTGAGTCGCGAGGCGCACATCGAGCGCTCGATCAGCACCCAGGTCAGCAGGGAACCCAGCGCGATGATCGGCTCGGGCCGCAGTCCGTTGTCGAACGGCATCCACGCGGTCAGCAACACCAGGCCCGCCGCCCAGTTCGCCGCCTTGCTCGACGTCACCGCGGGCCCTAACCGGGGCAGCACCTCACGCGACAGCAGCAGCCAGCACACCAGCCCGGCGACCAAGTCGGGCAGGCGCATCCACAAACTGTCGTCGCTGACGTGGGTCATCAGCGCCAGCAAGTTGTAGTACCAACCGAACGGGTCTTCCGGGCTGCCGAACCAGCGGAAATAGTTGGACATGTAGCCGGCATGGTCGGCGACGCGGGCCATGCCCAGGATGTAGCCGTCGTCCGACGAGTTCGCGCCGATCACATGCCACAGCACGAACCCGAAGATCACCGTGGCGTCGGCGAGGGTGAACTTCTTCCAGCGTGTCGGAATCCACCGCTGCATCCGCCGGCCGTCCAGCTGGTCCAACCGCCACAGCGCGACCAGTGAAACGATGGTGGACAGGATGGCGCCCACCATCGCCAGCAGCTTCAATGACGTTGGCGTGGTGGAGAACCGGGTGTCGATGGTGGACGAGAATTTCAGTCCCGGCGGCGCGGGACCGGTCAGGTCGGTGAACACTCCGACGATCTGCGGGCGCAGGTTGGGGTCGCTGAAACCACCGCCGAGCGGCTTACCCGCCGGGTCGTTCAACCCGACGAAAGTAGCGAAAGTGCCTGCGCGGGTGGAGGTTATCTCGATGCGCTGACACTGTGCGCCTTCGACCTGCTCGCGCGACGCGCTCGCGATGACCACGTTGCGGTCGGTCACGTCGACCCGCTTGGCGCTGACCACGACGAACAGCGCGTTGAGTGCGGCGTCCTTACCCTTCTTGGGGGCGGTGCTCAGCACCACGCCGCCCTCGGGCGGCAAGCCGCGTACCGCGCCGCACGGCACCGTCGCCGTCACGTCAACCGGGCTTAGTGAAATGAGCGGAGCCGTAACGCTGTTCAGGTGACCGTTTTGCGGCCAGTTGAGCATCGCGGTGGTCTGCACGACCGGCAGCAGGGGTGTGGCGACCGACAGAACGAAGCCGATCAGTCCGGTGATCGTGGCCACCCATCGGGTGACGCGGACGTCGTCGCGGGTTCGACCGGCCGCTGGTGCCTGATGTTCGATGACGCTCACGGTAGTGCCCGAATCGGTCCCTGCCGGCTCCAGCCGTTCACGGTCATCACACCCTGTTCGACGACGGCGTTAGGCGCCAGATCACTGGGCACCAGTGGGTAATACTGCTCGACCGAGCCCCAGTCGCGATACCAGTCCCCGCGCAGGTAGGTCGCGATCGTCGACGTCCGCAACATCGTCTGGGTGAACAGGAACGGGCCACCGGCCTCGCCGGCCTCCCATCCGTTCGACGACGCCGCCGTCTGTTTGTGGTCGGGAAGGATGCGGTACCCCGGAAGTTCGGCAACGCCAAGGTGTTCGGCGAACGGTCGCTGGCACGGGAAGTTCGCCGCGGTGGCGATGTCCATCAGCACCGGGGTTTGCGACCCCATCATCTGCTGCAAGGTCTGCAGCACCGGGACCCGCGGCGGCGTGAAGGCGAACCACTGATCCTCACTGAGGTTCGGGTCGTAGGCGACGATGCGCGCGACGTTGGCCTCCGGCGGCGCCCAGGTCAGCGGGAACCGCAGATTGCGCCATGCCGGCTCCGGTCCGATGTCGATCGGCTGCACCTCACCCAGCGGTTGGGTGGTTCCGTCGGGACGCGTAAGGCCCCACTGCAGCTTCAGCGACTGCCCGTAGGTGAAGGTGCCGTCCTCTTTGTACGACCAGATGGCGCCCGCGGCCGAGACCACCACCAGCGGCCGCTCCGGCGTGCGCGGCGGTAACTGATACCAGGACGAGGTGGCGGTCGCCGACAGCGAATTCTCGCCGTAGCTGCCCATCACCGGTGTGCGGGCGGGGTCGAGGCCGAACGGTAGCGCCACATTGGACCCGTTGATGCCGATGGGCCCCTTCCCGCCGGCGGTGCCCGCGGAGTCAGTCATGGCGGCGTTGGGCTTGTTGGGTGACGCGTCGGAATTCACCACGCCCGGTTTGGTCACCACGGGGTACGACCTCAGGTCGTCACCGACGCCGTCGGGTTTGAACCCGACCGGATTGATGCCGCCGAGTGGCCCGTCGGGTCCGAACGTTTGACCCGGAAGCGGTTGCAGCAGACCAACATTGGGGTCAGGTTCGGTCAGCACGTCGTCGGCCATCGCGCAGCTGGTGTTCGAGAGCCCGGAGCGCAGCGCGGCCAGGTTGGCCTTGGCGGTGGTGTAGAGCGGGTAGCGGAAGACCGCGCCCTTGGCCAGCGAGCCCACCTCGCCGAGCACCATGATCGTCGCGACGATCAACAGGGGAGTGGCGGCCAGCACGCGGTTGCGCCGACTCTCCTTGATCTCGGTCTGCCCTGTGTAGTCCATCCGGAAGTGCAGCCAGGCGGCCAGCAGTCCGGTCGCGATCGACATCGCCAGGAACATCGACGTCACCGGGTGGCTGGCGACGACTGGCTGGATGTCGAACCACGGCACCCCGTAGTTGCCGACGTAGAACCAGCCGTTGATGCCCGAGGTCGCCCAGGCCAGCAGGAACAGCAGCGCGGTCACGTACAGCGTCAGGTTGCGGCGGCTGTGCAGGCCGATCCGGGAGAAGGCGAACGCTGTGACCGCCCCGAGCGCGCCGGCCAAACTGGCGAACGCGCCGAACTGCACCGCCCACTTGGTCGGCGTGAAGGTCAGCAGCAGCAGGCCCAGCGCGGTGGTGCCGATCAGCCGCCAGGCCGGCCCGCTGGCCAGCCCCTGGACCCGGCCGCGACGCAGCAGCACCACCAGCATGCCGAACAGGCAGAGCAGCAGCACCAGCACCGCGAAGCGCCGTGCCATCGACCCGTCCGGGTTGGACTCGACCGTGAGGAAGTAGTAGCGCAGCCAGTCCTGGTACCACGCGATCGTCGGGCCGACCTTGTACTTAATGCGGGCCGACTCGGCGACCGTCGCCAGCGTCTGGCTGCGGAACACCACCACCAGGATCAACGACAGCGACGCCGCCAGCACGGCCAGCGGCGCCAGCAGCCCGTCGGTCGGCCGCCGGCGCCGGATGATCGTCGCGATGGCCCGCGCCCCGGTCAGCAGCGCCGCGACGGCGATCAGGCCCTGCGGCGCTAACGTCACGGTGAGCAGTGCGACCACGATGGCTACCGCGGCGGGAGCCAGCCGCTGCAGCGCGATCGCACGCTCCACCAGCATCCAGGTGACGATCACGCCGAGCGCGATCAGCGGCTCGGGGCGCAGGCCGTTGTTGAACGGCAGCCACGCGGCCAAGAACACCACGCCGCCGGTGAGCACCGCCACCGTGTTGGATCCCAGCCCGCCCTTGCCGGGCCCCAGCCGGCGCAGCCCCCAATGGCTGATCACCAGCCAGCAGGCGATCCCGGCCAGCGTGGCGGGCAGCCGCATCCACACCCCGGCGGTGCTGACCGCCGCCAGCTTGGACAGCACGGACAGATACCAGTCGAACGGCGCCTCGGTGGTGCCGAAGTAGCGGTAGTAGTTGGCCACGTAGCCGGCCTTCGGGGCTACCCGCGCGATGGTCAGGTTGTAGCCGTCGTCGGACGAGGTGGCGCCGATGACGTGCCACAACAGCAGCGTCGCGATCACGCCCACGTCGCTGAGCCACGTGGCCCAGCCGATCCGCCACCAATTGGCCCGTTGCTCAGGTGGGCGGTACCGGGACAGCCACGCCACCGGGGAGCGCCAGTTGACCAGGTTGCCGCCGCGGCTGTGGCGATCCAGCATCGCCAGCGCGACGATCGCGACCAGGACCGCCAGCACTCCGGCGGCCATCACCAGCTTCTTGAGCGCCGTCGGCGCCGTGATGAAGCGGGTGTCGATGTCGACCCGGGCTGACAGCCCCGGTTGCGGCGGGACCTTCAGATCGGTGAAGATGCCGCCGACCTGCGGCTTCTTTTCGGCGGGCAGGACGCCGGCGGCGCCGGGGATGCCGACGAAGTCCGCCCTCGCCGCGCCCGCGTCGGTCCAGACGTGCAGCACGCTGCAGGCGCCGATTGCCGAGCGCTTGGCCACCGCGGCCACGGTGTCGCGGAACGCGACGACGACTACGTCTTTGTCGGCCCGGACGAACAGGCCGTTCTTGCCCGGGTCCACGCCGCCGGTCGGCAATGTCGAGACCACCAACCCGCCGCTGGCCGGCAGGGTGGCTATCGCCGGGCAGGGAATGGAGATGTCGAGGGCCCGCGGCGCGCCCGATACCAGGGGCGAGGTGACCTGGGTGATGTGTCCGTCGACCGTGCCCTGCGGCCACAGGATGGTCGCGGTGGTCTGCTTGACCGGGAGTAACGGCACCACGAGGCACAACAGCAGGCCCGCGAGCCCGGCAGCGACGGCGACTAAGCGCAGGATCGGCTGCGGTCGCTCGTCGTGGGGCACGGGGTCCGATGGTAAGCGACGCGCCTTTGTCGGTTGAGGATGCGGGGCCGCGCGACGGGCCGGTAGCGCCGCGAAGCCCCGCGACCTGCCGGGCACGTTCGAAGATTCATACCTTTCTCCGGCCAGGTCTGAAACCATTTGATGCGATGACGGCCGCAGGTCTCCGGTTCGGTGTGTTGGGTCCCTTGCAAGTGACCGCCAACGACACCCGGCTGAATCTGGGCGCACCGAAGCAGCGCGCCGTCCTGGCGATGTTGGTGATCAACCGCAACCGGCCGGTGTCCGTCGACTCGCTGATCGGCGCGGTCTGGGACGAGGACCCGGTGCCGGCCGCCCGGATCAGCATCCAATCCCATGTCTCCAACCTGCGGCGGCTGCTGCGTACCGCGGGGGCCGAGCAGACGCTGGCGAGCGTCCCGCCCGGCTACCAGCTCAGCATCGCCGACGCCGACTGCGACCTCGGCCGCTTCAGCACCGAAAAGGCGGCGGGCACCCAGGCCGCCGCCGGGGGCAGGTTCGAGGACGCCAGCAGCCACCTGTCCGCCGCGCTGAGCCAATGGCGCGGGCCAGTGCTCGACGACTTGCGCGAGTTCGCCTTCGTCGACGCGTTCGCCACCGCGCTGATCGAGGAGAAGGTCGCCGTCCACACCGCGCGCGCCCAGGCAGAAATCGCCTGCGGGCGCGCGGAATCCGTCATCGGTGAGCTCGAGGCGATCACCGCCGAACATCCTTACCGGGAACCACTGTGGGCGCAATTGATGACCGCCTACTACATGACCGAGCGGCAATCCGACGCCCTCGGCGCGTATCGGCGACTGAAGACGGCGCTGGCCGAGGGGCTCGGCATCGACCCCGGGCCGACGGTCACCGAGCTGCATGAGCGCATCCTGCGCCAGGAACCGCCGCCGCGCACCCGGGCGGCCCTGACCACCCTGAAGGTCAGCGTCGACGCGCCCGTCGTCGAGTCAGCCGCGATTCCGGCCGACGGATCCGTCGTTGTGTCGTTGCGCGACAAGGCCGGAAGCCAGTACCGGCTCAACGACGCGACCACCCGGATCGGACGTTTCATGGACAACGACATCGTCCTCGACGACGACGACGTCAGCCGCTATCACGCCGTGATCACCGACAGCGGAACAGGTTTCGTGATCACCGATCTGCGCTCCACCAACGGCGTCGAGGTGCAGGGCAAGCGCGTCCGCGGCAGCGTTGTCCTGGGCGACGGCGATCACATCAAGATCGGCAGCCGAGAGTTCACGGTCGAAATACGTTCGGAATAGCCGCTATTCTCCCAGCCTCGCGGCCAGCGTCGAGCAGCCCGGGCCGCTGAGATCGGCCAGCGCGGTGCGGCGCCCGGTCATCGCCATCAGTAGCGCTTCGCCCGGGCCGGTGACTTCCGGCCCGGTGCCGTGTGTCCAGTCGACGTCGGTGGCCCGCAGTTGCAGACCCCTGATCCGGCGGCCGGCGCCCAGGCGTGGATTGCCGGGCACCACGGCGAGCACCCGCTCGAGCCGTTCGGCCGGCACGCTGCGCGGCCGACCCAGCGACCGGCGGATGTCCTGGTGATGGATCGTGCCGTCGACGAGGGCGATCATGCCGCCGAAACCCGCTGTCAGTCCCCGTGGTTGGAGGTGGTTGCGCAGAAGTGTGAGCAATTGCTCGGCGCTCAATGAGGCGAATTCGTCGACCCCAACCTGATTGGCCCGGACCACCCAGCCCTTCGCGAAACGCTTCAACAGCCCTAACTTGCCGAGCTCCTCATAGCTGATCACGTGGGCGACGACGTCTTTAACGGTCCACTTGGAGCATAGGCTCGGCGTCTCCCAGTCCTGCGGCGACAACGTGGCCAGGAAATCCGCAAGGTCGGCCCGCTCGTCGTGGGCCATGCTCATCATGGACCTGGCGGTCATTCCCGTACTCCGGCGGTGAGGCCGACGTAGCGGCGCAGGTACAACGGCCACCCGGCCTCGCCGTCGACTCCGTCGGCGACGGACTGCCAGCCGGGGCCGTGCCGGTCGAGGTGGCGGTGCTCCAGCTCGACACGCGTGCGCGTTTCGGACTCCGCGGTGAAGCGCACCTCGACTTCGCTGGTTCGTGACTTGTCGGGTTCTGGTTGCCAGGACGCACTGATGTCCCAGGTGAACAACAACCGGTGTGGGGGTTCGTAGGCCAGCACCCGCGCCCATCGGCACTCGCTGCCGTCGACGCCACGGTCGTAAATGTGGCCGCCCGCGTGGGTTTCGAATACCGTTTCGGCGATCGGAACCGCGAGCAGGTTGTGCTCACGCGGTTTGAAGTCACCGAACTGCTCGGTGAAGACGGCGAACGCACGCTCGATCGGCGCATTGACGATGACCTGGTGCTGAATTTCCGGACTTCCCCCCCGCGTCATGACGCTTCTCCTTCGATCTCGGTGAACTTGGCCGCGTAGTTGGCCAGGGCTTGTGTCCAGAACCGGTCCAGCTCGGCGCGCAACGCCTCCAGACCGGTCGGGTCGAGCTGGTAGACGCGCCGGGTCCCCGCCGCCTGGTCGCACACCAGCCCGGCGCGTTTGAGCACCTTGAGGTGCTGTGAGACCGCCGGTCGGCTGACGGGTAGGTCCTGGGCGAGTTCGCCGACGGCCGCCGGGCCATGCGAAAGGCGCTCCATGATGGCCCGTCGCGTGCGGTCCGCCAGGGCGACCCACGCGTCACCGCTGGCTTGGTAAGTCATCACGAACCGTAAGCCTACGCTTACCGATGTCGGGCGGCAATGCCCACAGATGCTCGAATGCCCTGGTCAGCGGCGCATGAATTTCGCAAGGATCTCGCAAATGCACCGCAAGCGCGGCGCGTGAGACTACCGGCGTCGGCACACAAACCAGAAAGAGTCGCCCAGGCCGACGGCGACAGAAGGGCAAAGGAATCGATCATGAGCTGGACGCGGATTATTGCCGGGGCGGTGGTGGCGGGCGGTGTGTCGGCTGCGGGGTTGGGCTTGGCCGTGTTCGCGACCGCCGATGGGCCCCACTACTGGTGCCCCGGGGACGCGATGCCCGCTTCCCCAGGGCTCACCTGGGACATGACTGTCTGCCACCAATACCACCAGCTTTCCGGCGGCCAAATCGCCGAGGGCCCCGCGCCCGGCCATCGCTGAATGTGGGATCGGTAGCGGTCTTGACCGGATGCACTGGCGAACATGAACATGAACTTCACCATGAAACGAGTACTCGCCGGGGCGGTGCTGTCGGGCGGCTTCGCCGTCGCCGGGTTGGGCTTGGCCGCGGGAATCGGCCAGGCTCAGCCCGCCCCGATGGTGTGTCAGGACGGTGGCACCGTCCCAACCCCAACGAACAGCTGCACCTATCAATGGTGCCCGGGCTCACCGATCATGAAGAACATGCCCGACTGGGACCGAAACGTGTGTCACCCTTGGTATTTCGACAAGAACAGCCCGGTGACCAACTCGACCATCATCGAAGGGTTCCCGCCGCCGCGGCCGCCGTCGCCGCCGTGCATCCCCTTCATCAACTGCCTGCCGGGGCTGTAACTAGCCCCGGCGAAGCGGAGCCGGATCCCACAGGCCACTGCGCGTCGCCGTGCCCAACTGCAGACGGGCGGGCTGGGCATTGGAGTAGTACGGCGTCAGACGCTGCAGCGAACCCCAGTCGCGCGACCAGTCGTCCTTCAGGTAGGTGGAAATCGTGGTCGCCTTCACCAGTAACTCGGTGACACCCAATGGACCACCGCCGTTGTTGTCCATCACCGGCGAATTGGCCTCGGCGCCAAACCGATCCGGCAGAATCCGCCACTTGGGTGTCTCGTCGACACCGTTTTGATGGCCGAACGGCCGCTGGCACGGGAACGCCAAACCCACCAGCCAGTCCAGGAACACCGGGTCCGCCGAACCCACCACCTGCTGCAGCGTGTGCAGCTGGGGAATCCGCGGCGGGGTGACCGCGATCCAGTGCTGCGGAGCCAGGTCTTCGTCGTTGGCGATCAAGCGGACCTGGGTCGCGTTGTCGGGAATCCATGACATCGGCATCCGCAGATTGCGCCAGGCGGGCGAGGCGCCGACATCGAAGAACTGAAACGACCCGCCCGGGTGTCCGCTGGCCGCCTGGTCGTCGGTTGCCCACTGCACCTGCACCTCACGGGGATCGAACCGACCGGCCGCCGAGACCACCAGCAGCGGTCCGGCCTTGTCGCGCGGCGGCAACCGGTACCACCCGGAGCGCAGCATGGCGGGCACCTGGATGCCGGGCCGCCAGCTGCCCAACACCGGAGTGTGGGCCGGATCGAGGTTGTAGGGCAGCTGGGCGCGTGAGCCGTTGACTCCGGGGGCGGCGCTGGTACCGCCCTCGGTGCCGGCCTCACTGGTGGTCGTCTTACCGTCTTCGTTGACGAAGCTGCGGTCGCCCGGGCGCTCCATCACCGGGTCGGCCGAGACGTCGGCGGGAATACCGTTGGGCGTGAAGGCTTCTGACAGTCCGGAGCCCAGCGCGTCGCCCACCGGGCCCGACATCGGCGACAGCGTGCCGGCGTTGGGGTCCTGCTCCACCATGACGTCCTCGGCCAGGCCGCACGACTTGCCGGTCAGTGCCTCCAGATTGGACCGGCCCACCGACCAGGCGGGGTATTGCCCGATCATCGCCAGCGTCAGTGAGACCACCTCGAACGTGACCAGTGCCCATGCCGCAATTGCCAACGGGGACTGGATGATTGCGGACATTCGCGCCCTGTTACGGGTCTTCGGCGGCCCACTGGATGGCCCGTCGAGAGACGCGAAGTGCAACCACGCCGCCAGCAACAGCACCAGCAGTGTCAGCGCGAGCAGGACGGTCGCGAACGCGTAGTGCCATGCCGGGAACGCATTCGACCATGGCACACCGAAATTGGAGACATACCACCAGCCGTTGACGCTGGCGAACGACATCGCGACCAGGAACAGCACGGTCGCGGAGAACACGGTGCGGTTGCGGCGTGAGCGCATCGCCACACTGGTGACCGCGACGGCGGCCAATGCGCCCAGCGAGCCGGCCAGCCCGGCGAACACACCGAAGTGGTGTGTCCACTTGGTCGGGGTGAACATCATCGCCAGGAACGAGATGATCGTGATGCCGACGATGCGGCGGCTCGGTCCGGCCGCGGTGCCCGGAATTCGGCCCTTGCGCAACGACATCGCGACCGTGATGCCCAGCGCGAGCAGCACCGCGAGCACCGCGAAGCGTCGGGCGACCGATCCGTCGGGGCTGGCCATGAACAGCCGCTCGTAACGGATGTGTTCGTCGAACCAGCTCAGGCTCGGCCCGAGCGCACGTTTGAGCGCGGTCGCCTGCAGCTCGCCGGCCAGGGTCTGGTCACGGAAGATCAGGATCACCGTAACGGTGGCCGCCGCCGCGATGGGCGCCATCAGCGGCAGCACCCCGAACTGTCGGGATCTGCGGTGGATGATGGTGCGCAACGGCCCGACCGCGACCAGCAGGGCGCCGATGGACGCAATGCCGGTCGGTCCGGAGAACAGGGTCAGCGCGCCGATGATGCAGGCGACCGCCACCGGCAGCAGCCGGTTGGTCGCCACCGCCCGCTCGACCGAACACCAGGTGAGCAGGATGCCCAGGGCGATGATCGGCTCGGGCCGCAGTCCGTTGTCGAGCGGCAACCACGTCGCCAGGAACAGCCCCGCGGCCGTCCACGCCGCCGCGCGGTTGGTCTTCACGGCGTGGCCCAGCCGCGGGATGACCTCACGGCTGATCGCCCACCAACAAGTCAAGGCCATCGCCAGGGTGGGCAGCCGCATCCAGATGCTGCTGGTGCTGACGTGCGCCCAGATCGCCAGCAGGTCGTAGTACCACCCGAACGGCGCCTCGGGCGTGCCCAGCCAGCGGTAGTAGTTGGCCATGTAGCCGGCATGCTCGGACACCCGGGCCATGGTCAGGATGTAGCCGTCGTCGGAGGTGTTGGCGCCGACGAAGTGCCACCACACCAGCACGGCGATGACGAGCGCGTCGAGCCCGCCGATCGACCACCACCGCGACGGCAGGAAACGGCGGTGCCGGGTGCCGTCGGCGGTGTCGAGCACGTGCAGTGCGATCAGCGCGACGGCGGTCAGCACGACGCCCAGGATCATTGCGGCCATCTTCAGCGGCGTCGGGCTGCTGCTGTAGCGGGTGTCGACGGTCGCCGAGAAGCTCAGGCCCGGCGGCGCCGGCCCGGACAGGTCGGTGAAGACGCCGACGATCTGCGGCCGGAAGTCGTAGCCGCTCTTCTCGCCGCGCAGCGGGGAGCCGGGGTGTTCGGCGTTGGGTCCGTAGCTCAGGCCGACGAATTCGGCGGTGACCCGGTCGGCGTGCGCGGTGAAGGTCAGGCGCTGGCAGGCCGGGCTGAGGACCTGACTCAGCGGCGCGACGACGACCGGGACGTTACGGACGATCAGCACCAGCTCGTCGTTGGCGCGCTGGATCAGCATCCCGCGGTCGATGGCCTTCGGAGCCTGCTTGGGCACCGTCGACAACAGCACGGTCTTGCCGGCGCTCTGCGGTCCGGTCAGCCCGGCGGCGGCCTGGCACGGGACGGAGATGTTCAGCTCGGTGGCGACATAACCGATCAGCGGCGCTTCGACGCTTTGGAAGGTGCCGTTCTGCGGCCAGTTGAGCTGGGCGGTGGTTTGGTTGACCGGCAGCAGCGGTGTGGCGATCGCCAGCAGTGCTCCGAGCAGACCGGCGACGACGGCCACGATGCGAGCGGTCCGGTGTCGTGCTCCCGCTCCCTTCACGGACCTAGATGGTAGTTCTTCGGCCAAGTCGCGTGCGGTCTCGGTCGCCATCAGCGGCCTGCCGCCGGTTGGGCCAGCGGCCGGCGGATGGCCAGCACAAACGGGCCGACGCTTTGCACGGCGAATCGCGGGTCGTCGAACAGGGCGGCCCGCAGGTCGACGGTGTAGCGACGCACGTTGGGCTGGTTGGGGTAAACGTCCTCGGCCAGCCGCAACGTGTAGGTGTTGTTCGCGCCCCGGCGCATCAGAAACACCGTCGGCGGTGGCCACGGCGAGGTGTCCAGCGCGTGCAGGAACTCGTCGGGGCTCTTCAGAGTGGACCACTTCTTGATCTGAGCGGCCCGCAAGTCGAATTGCGCCAAAGGATTGGCGTAGTGCGACGTCAACCCCTGAAAGCCCCAATAGGGGTAGTAGGACAGGAAGCTGTAGTCGGCGGTCAGCACCACGGTCTGATCCCGCGGCTTGCCGGTGACTCCCACGATGGCGGCATCGATGGTGGAGTAGAACTTCTCGGCGCCCGGCGGGCGCCGGTCGCCGCGCTGGCCATGGCCGTCGGTGTCGGTGTAGGCGATGGTCAGGTCCGGGCGCAGCACGTCGGGAATGTCCTGGCTGAAGGCGATGGCGGCGGTCATCCCGATCGCACCGGCCACCGGGACGGTTGCTTTTTCCCAGGCCCCGCCGCGTTCTTTGAGGGCAAGCGTGGCCTCGATGAAGCCGAACACTCCGGCGGCGACCAGCAGCACGCTCAACGTCGGCTGTAACCGGAATGACAGCAGCGTGGTGCGCGCCAGTGTGGTCAGCATCGACAGCAGCGACCACAGGTAGATGGCCAGCACGCCGATCGTCAGCGCGCCCGCACGGGTTGACGCTCGCGTGCGCACGACCAGCCACAGCGTGCCGAGCATGCAGATCGCTCCCAGCAGCGAGAACTGCAGCATCGGGAAGGTCAGCTCGGCGCCGTCGGCCGGGAGGTAGTGGAATGCGCTGCCGCTGTTGCTGACCGGATTGCTCGCCGCCTTGATCAGGAACGGCAGCCAGGTGCTCGCCGCGATGGCGGCGGCGATGGCCGCAACGACGGCAATGCGGCGCAGCGGGTCGAGCGCGGCTTTCCAGCCGGCGGTGCGCCAGCGTGCGACGGCCAGCACCAGCGTCATCAGCGCCATCGTGAACGCGGTGTAGCCGAACAGCAGCGAGTACCAGGTCGCGGTGAAGCCGAGGAAGAGTCCGGCGCCGACGACCGCGGCCCAGCCATTGCGAGCGGTTGCGTCTTTGGGCTCCGTTACCTCGCCGAGCGTCACGCTGGCGTGACCGTCGGCCTCGGGCGCCACGCTGGCGTGACCGTCGGCCTCGGGCGCCCCCTCAGCCGGGCGCTCGGCCACATCAGAGCGCTCACCGGCGCGCAGGCCCGACCACGCCAACACCAGCACCGGCGGCAGCAGCACGGTGATCATCGCCGCGTAGGGCTCCGGGGAGCTGTAGGCCAGCGTGACCGCCGCGGTCGCGGTGGTGACGATCAGCGCGTACTCGAACCGGATCAGCCGCCACCACAGCACCAGCGCGACAGCGATCGCGATGGTGATCGAGGTGATCGCCCACGGCTTGAACAACTCCCACGCCGGCATCCCGGTCAGCGCCGCCGCGCGCCCGCCGATCCAGAACCAGCCCGGCGGGTAGAACGACGGCAGCCCGAGATAGGTCATGTCGTGCAGGGCGGGGCTATCGGCCAGGCGCGTCAGGTATTCGGTGCGGAACTGCTGGTCGACGGAGATGCCGAACAGATACAGCTTGGTCGCCCCCAGCGGCATGCCCAGCGTCACGACGGAAAACGCCGACACAAACACCAGCCCGCAAAGCTGGGCGACCCAACGCCACCGGCCTTCCCGCCGCCACAGCCAGCCGGCGCCGAGCAATCCGATCAGGCAACCGACCTGGCCGACGGTGGTCAGCGCGTGCAGCTGGTTCGACGAGGGGAAAGCCGGCCACTGGACCCGCCCGATGGCGATCAGCGAGACCACCGAGACGGCGGCTGCCACCAGCACCGCCGCCAACATCTGGCCGAGGCTGGCCAGCGCGTTGCGCATGATCAGATGGGCAGCTTGCGGAAGATGGGCCGCGGGATATGTCGCAACACCATCATCACGTACTTGAATGCTGCTGGCGCCCAAACCAATTCCTTACCTTTTGCGGCTGCGGTGACCGCGAGGTTGGCGACGTACTCCTTGTCGACGGTCAGCGGCGCTTCCTTGACGTGCGCGCTCATTCGGGTACGTACCTGGCCGGGGCGGATCACCAGAACGTGAACTCCGTACTCGCGCAACGCTTCCCCGAGACCCAGGTAGAAACCGTCCAGGCCGGCCTTGGTGGAGCCGTAGACGAAGTTGGAGCGCCGCACCCGCTCGCCGGCGGCCGAACTCATCGCGATGATCTGACCGAAGCCCTGAGCGCGCATCTTCTCGCCCAGCAGCACACCCACCGAAACCGCTGCCGTGTAATTGATCTCGGCGGCAAGCACGGCCTTGTGCTGGTTCTGCCACAGCTCCTCGGCGTCGCCCAGGATGCCGAACGCGACGATGGCCACATCGACGTCGCCGCCGGCAAACGCCGCGTCGATCATCTTGGGGTGGCTTTCGGGGTCCGTGGCCTCGAAGTCGATCAGCTCCACTGAGCGCGCACCGGCGGCTTTCATCTGCGCGACGGCGTCATCACGCCCTGGGTCACCGGGCATGGCGGCCAACAGGATTCGCGCGTGCGCGTTCTTCAGGTAGCGCGCGCAGATCGCGAGGCCGATCTCGGAGGTGCCGCCCAGCAACAGGATTGTCTGCGGGTTTCCCACAGCGTCAAGCACCATCTAGAGCAGCTCCAAACGTCGGGCCATGTCGGAGGCGAAGACCCGCAGCGGGTCGGCCTTGCGGCGTACGGCGATCCACTCGTCGATGCGCGGATACATGGCGTGGAAGGTTTCGGCGGTGGTGCGCGAGTCCTTGGCTGTGTAGACCCGTCCGCCGAATTCGAGTACCCGGCGGTCAAGTTCGTTGAGGAACTCGTTGATCCCGGGCTTGTTGGGGAAGTCCATCGCGACGTTCCAGCCGGCCATCGGGAAACTCAGCGGCGCGCGGTTGCCCGGGCCGAAGAGCTTGAACACGTTGAGCGCCGAGTAATGGCCCTGGGTCTGGATCCAGCGGATGATGGCTTTGAATTCGTCGAGAGCATCCGGTGGCACCAGGAACTGATGCTGGGCGAAACCCGTTGGCCCGTAAGCGTTGTTCCAGCCGCTGACCAGGTCAAGCATGTGGTAGAACTGCGACAGATTCTGGATCTTGCCGGTGTAGTTACCGCCCAGGCGGTAATACGTCTCGCCGATCGCCATGAACGACAGCTTGTTCATGGCGCTGACCGGGAACAGGTTCGGCACCGTCAACAGTTGTGGTGCATCGAATTTCAGCGGGTTCTTGGCAAGCTTCTTCGGTAGCTGATCCAGCTTGGCGAGGCTGCCCCGGCTGATTGAGGCCCTGCCGAGTTTGGGTGGCGGGCTGATCAAATCGAACCAGGCGCTGGAGTAGGTATAGCGACTTTCGCTGCCGTCGACGTGCACGGCGACCGTCTCGTCGAGGTCCTTGGTGGCCACGCCGTCGGCGATGAAGTACGCCGTCTCGGTCGGGGTCATCGCGATCGTGGCGCGCAACACGATCCCGGTCAGGCCGTTGCCCCCGACCGTCGCCCAGAACAATTCGGACTCGGGGCCCTCGGGGGTGATCGTGTGCACCGAGCCGTCGGCCATCAGCAGGTCCATCGACCGCACATGGCTGCCGAAGCTGCCCGCGCTGTGATGGTTCTTGCCGTGGATGTCCGACGCGATCGCGCCGCCGATGGTGACTTGACGGGTTCCCGGCAACACCGGGACCCACAGCCCGAACGGCAGCGCCGCCTTCATCAGCTGGTCCAGGCTGACGCCGGCGTCGACGTCGACCAATCGGGTGTCGGCGCTGATCGAGTGGATGCGGTTGAGCACCGTCATGTCGATCACCAGGCCGCCGCCGTTTTGCGCGTTGTCGCCGTAGGAGCGACCCAGCCCGCGCGCGATCACGCCCCTCCCGTTGAGGCCACCGGCGTCGGCCACCCGGGCCACCGCCTTGGCGATCACCTCCGGATCCGGCGTCGACAGCACGTGCGCCACCGACGGCGCGGTGCGGCCAAAGCCCATCAGCCGGGTGGGGGTGGTCGGGAAATCGGCGCTCAACATCGTCAAAGAGGGTACCGCTTGCGCGGGACGGCTCAGTGCATGCGGAAGATTACGACTCGCTGCACGATGAAGTTGATCACCGTGGCAGTACCCTGCGCGATCACGAATGCGACCACGGCCGCCCACCCTCTGTAGTGCATCAACACCAGGCACAGGTGGTTGAGCCCGACCTGGACCGCGAAGGTGACGCCGTAGAGAACCATGACCGCGACGAACCGCGCGGTGCTCGGCTCCGCCTGGAAGGTCCACCGGCGATTGATCAGGTAGGCGGTGATGGTGCCGACCACGAAGCTGGTCGCCTTGGACAGGTCGACCTGCAGGCCCAGGACTTTCCACAGCAGCATGTAGAGACTGAAGTCGACGACGGCAGCCAGCCCGCCCGTCGCCACGAAGCGCACGATCTGGGTGGTCAGACTCAGGCGCGCCGGCGCGGTACCCGGCTCCGGGGAAAGCATTGGGGGAGTTTATCGGGGCCGTGCGCGCCCCAGCGGAAGCTACTTGGGTAGCTTCACCGAGATCAGTTCGACCTGGCTTTCACCCTGCGGGGTGGAGTAGGTGACCTTGTCGCCCGCCTTGTGTCCCACCAGGGCCAGCGCCAACGGACTGTGCGACGTCAACGTCTCGGCCTCGCGACCGACGGGGGTCTCCTCGACGATCGAGATGACGTGCATCGTGACGACCTCGCCGTCGGCGAACTTCAGGGTCAGTTCGGTGCCGCCGGGCAGCGCCTCGTCCTCGTCGGAGTGCGACGGCCCGGTCCGCAGCCGCCGGTCCAGCTCGTTGATCCGGTCTCCGAGGACCACCAGTTCCTCGGCTCGCTGGATGGCCTCGGCCGCGTCGCCGTGATCGCCGATCATCCCGCGGTCGTCCTTGACCTCGGCCTCGAGCGCGTCGCGTCGCTGCCGCAGCCGGTCCAGCTCCGCGGCGAGGTTCTCCCGCGCCGCATCCGCCACTGATTGGACTTTTTTACTCACGTCCGTCGACCTTCCGCGGTGCCCGTCTCTGTCACGAGGCGCGCTAATTTGCCTGGTGGTGAATTTGTGGTGCTTCAGTGTTGCACCACACCAACCCGGCCGCCACCGATATCCGGCAAGCGGTTGTCATCGGTTATACACGCGTGCACCGTGGCCGGAGGGCAGCGTTCGTGCGCCGCCGGGAGTGTATTACTCGTGCGATTCCCCGTTGGGAACCAGCGAACTTTCCTTGGCGTCATATTCGACGACCTCGCCGCGCAGCGCTTCGTAGATGGCCATGCCCTGTGACACCAGCCCGGCGGCCACCTGGCTGAGGCCGTCGGCGCCGTTGAGCACCGTGAGGTTGGAGTTGGACAGGCCGATCGCTGCCTTCTCGACGATCTGCGGAAGCTGCTGGATCAGCGCCTGGTCCAGCGCGACGCGGTTGTTGGATGCCGCCGCCTCGGCCTGGATCTTCATCTTCTCCGCGTCGGCGACGGCCAGGATCCGCACGCGTTCGGCTTCGGCCTCGGCGGGCTTGACCACCTCGGCGACCAGCTCCTGCTGGCGCAACTCGGCGGCGCGCTGGGCCAGTTCGGTCCGCATCTGCAGCACCTCGCGCTGCGCCTCGGCCTCGGCCAGCGGCCCGGCCTGCGCGGCTTCGGCTTGGGCCTTGTCGACCTCGGCCTTGTACTGCGCCTTGACGATCGCGGTTTGGCGGGCAAACTCCGCCTGTTTGCGCTGGGACTCCTGCTCGGCTTCGGCGGCCGCCTGGTTCGCCTGCGCCTGAGCGATCTGTGCCTGCTGCTGGATGGCCGCGTTGTGTGGCGCCGACATTGCGTTGATGTAGCCCAGGCCGTCGTCGTCGATGGATTGGATTTGCAGCGCGTCGACAGTG
Source organism: Mycobacterium sp. pR1184 (assembly GCF_041287235.1). Taxonomy (NCBI): domain Bacteria; kingdom Bacillati; phylum Actinomycetota; class Actinomycetes; order Mycobacteriales; family Mycobacteriaceae; genus Mycobacterium; species Mycobacterium sp. pR1184. The sequence goes on from NZ_JBGGKR010000010.1 coordinate 169,061, forward strand.
AGGCCGATGCGGGCCATTTCCTCCTTGGAGCCGTCGAGCACCTCGGTGGCCAGCTTCTGACGCTCGCGGATGATCTGCTCGACGGTCATCGAGCCGATGATCGAGCGCAGGTGCCCGGCGAAGATCCGGCCGGTGAGCACCGACATCTGGTCCTGCTCGGACAGGAATCGCTGCGCGGCGCTGATGACGCTCTCGGTGTCGTTGCCGACTTTGAAGGCGATCACCGCCCGGACGTTGAGGGTGATGCCCTGCTGGGTGACACACTTTTCGGCGACTTCGGACTCACACATGGCCAGGGTCAGAAAGCGTGCCTTGCGGAAGAACGGAAGGACGAAGGCACCGTGGCCGGTCACCACCCTGAAGGGGGCGTCGCCCTTGGCTTTGCCGCCCGAGATCAGCATCGCCTCGTCCGGCGCGGGCACCCGATAACCGAGCATTCTTGAACTCCTTACGGTTGATGTTGTCTAGCAAGGGATTTCACGCTTAGTTCGAGTCGGCCACGTCATGCCAGGGTTCCACCACCACGGTCCGCCCGCCCCGGATTTCGACCACCAGGACCCTGCTGCCCTTCGGTAGTGGATCGTCGGACCAGGCCAGGAACGTCTCCTTCGACCCCCGCACGGTCACCAACACCTCGCCCGGACCGCGATCGCCGCGCGTGGCCACGACCAGCTTTCCCACGCAACCGATTGCCAAGGCGTCGCTCACGATCGCATATATTCCTCCATCGACGGGTTCCAGCGTCGAGTTTCTCCCACGTTTGCCGCAAGGATAGACGCCGGCACCGCACTGTCGATTCGAGTGCATTCCAGACCTTTCTCGGTGCCCCGGCCCCCGCCAAATCGGCTGTTTTCCAGGGCTTTTCCTGTCAGCACAGGGTCTGGCGCGGGTCTTGGCGGATTCTCAACGAATCCTTGGCGCCGCCCTGTTCCAAGGATTCATAGAGGGCGACGACCGAGCCTTTCCTCACGCACCTCAATCGCCAGGCGCAGATGAGCAAAGGAGCCCATCATGACCACCGCCAAGCTGGCCGGAAAGGCCATTCGGACCGCCGGTCTCGCGATCCTCGCCATCTTTGCGAGCCTCGCCTTCGCGACGGGGTTGGCGCACGCCGACGACGTCAGCACCGGCGGGATGTACGGCGACCCGATCGCGGCCGCCGCGTTCTGGAAGCCGCAGACCTACGACGACTGCGCGTTGATGGCCACCGCCGACGTGATCGGCGAGGTGACCGGCCATCCGGTCTCGGAGCAGGAGATCATCGCGCTGGCCCAGAAGCTGCCGAGCCAGAGCCACCCGGGGTCGATCTACACCGTGCCGAAGAACACCAACGACCCGAACAGCGGCCAGGGCACCAGCCCGGAAGACCTTCCATTACTGCTGGCGCACTACGGCGTCACCGCCAAGTTGACCAACACCAGCGACGCGCCCACGACGGGTCTGGCCAGCGGCATGGCCGCCCTCAAGCAGTACCTGGCCAGCGGTCGCAAGGTGATCGTCGAGGTGAACGGCGAGATGATCTGGGGCCAGCCGGTGGATGCCAAGGACCGCAACGGCCAGCCCACCTCCGACCACGCGGTCGTGGTCACCGGGATCGACGTCGTCAACTCCCAGGTGCACATGAACGACAGCGGTGCCGATGATGGCGCGAACGAGACGGTGTCCCTTGACCTCTTCACCAAGGCCTGGGCCACCAGCGATGACGAGATGATCGTCACCGACGCCGCCCACTAGACCCAGTACGGCACCCGGGCGCGGTATTGCCGCATCGCGAACGCCGCCAGCAGCCAGCCGACGACGGTCAGCACCAGCACCACCGCCCAGTGCCGCATCTCCTGGTGGGCGCCCAGCAACGGCGCCCGCACGATGTCGAGATAGTGCAGCAGCGGGTTGAGTTCGACGATCTTGGCCCAGCTGCCCGCGCCCTGCTGTCGCAAGGTGTCGTCGTTCCAGATGATCGGGGTCATGAAGAACAGCAGCTGCACGATCGAAAACAGCAGCGGACCGATATCGCGGTAGCGCGTCGCCAGGATGCCGAAGCACAGCGACACCCAGATGCAATTGAGCACGATCAGCGCCAGCGCCGGAATCACCGACAGGTCGGCCCACGACCACGGTTTGGGATAGATCATCGCGACGACGACATAGATGACGATGTTGTGGCCGAACAGGATCATCTGTCGCCACACCAGCCGGTAGACGTGCACGCTCAACGGCGTCGGCAACTGCTTGATCAGACCCTCGTTGGCGACGAACACGTCGGCGCCTTCCAGGATGGCGGCGTTGATCAGGTTCCAAATGATCAGGCCCAGAGTCACATACGGCAGATGCTTGGCCAGTTCGAGGTGGAACAGCTTCGAATACAGCCCGCCCATCGCGACGGCCGTCGTCCCGGTGGCGATCGTGATCCAGAACGGGCCCAGCACCGAGCGCCGGTAACGCTGCTTGATGTCCTGCCAGCCCAGGTGCAGCCACAGCTCACGACGGCGAAATCCGTCGACCAGGTCGTTTCTGGCTCGGGTAAAGGTCCGCGACTGTGCGGCGGCGTCGATGAATGTCACGGGGTTCCTCCAGGCCTGCTGAACTGCTCACGACGTCCCAAGCGGCGCAACCGAATCCACTCCAGCAGCCCCTTGGGATCGCGCCGGGATATCAGGAAGAACCAGCCGAAACGCAGCCATTCCTGCAGCAGCAGCTTGCGCAGACCGGGCTGCGCCATCAGGTAGCCGCGGTTGCGGTAGGTGTAGAACCGCTTCATCGGGTTGTCGGGGTACTGGGTGTGCATGCGCCCGCCCAGGATCGGCCGGAACTCGTCGGATCCGCAGGGGTGCAGATAGATGGTGTCCAGGCAGGTTCCGAACGCCAGACCGGACCGCACCAGCCGACGGTGCAGTTCCACCTCGTCGCCGCGGATGAACAGCCGCATGTCCGGGACGCCGACCGCGTCCAGGGTGGACGCGCGGAACAACGCACCGTTGAACAGCGACGCGATCCCCGGCAGCAGGTCCTGTCCCGCTTCGGTACGCAATTCGCTTGCGCGTCTGCGCCATACCAGGCCGCGGCGCAACGGGAACGCCAGCCGCTCCGGGTCGTCGGCGTTGCACACCATCGGCGACACCTCGGCCAGGCCGTGCTTATGGGCGCAGGCCAATAGTGTGGCCAGCACCTGCGAGTCCTGGGGGCGCCCGTCGTCGTCGGCCAGCCACACCCAGTCGGCGCCTTGTGCCAACGCATGCAGCATGCCCAGCGCGAAACCGCCTGCGCCGCCCAGGTTTCGGCGTGAGGCGAGGTAAGTCGTCGGGATCGGTTGGGCGGACACAAGATCGCGGATCCGGCTATCCGCACCACCGTCGTTGTCGACGACGATCAGGTGGTCGGGCAACCGGGACTGCGAGCTGAGCATCTCCAGCGACCTGGCGAGTTCCTGCGCGCGCCGGTGGGTGACCACGACGGCGACGATGGATTCACTCATCTCCGGAAGCGCTTTGCGCCAACGGCTTTTCGGTGTGGATCTGCAGCCGGGTCTCTTCCAGCACCTCGCGGACGTGGCGTGCGGCGTCCTCACCCTCGTAGGCGCGCACCACGTCTTCGATGCCGCCGGTTTGGCGGATGACGCCGTGGTCGATCCACATCGCGGTCTTGCACAGCCTGGCCAAGAATTCGTTGGAATGGCTTGCGAAAACCAGGATTCCGGATCGTTCCACCAGGCCCTGCAATCGCGACTGCGCTTTCTTCAGGAAGTCGGCGTCGACGGCGCCGATGCCCTCGTCGAGCAGCAGGATCTCGGGGTCGATACTGGTGACCACGCCCATCGCCAGCCGGACCCGCATCCCGGTGGAATACGTGCGCAGCGGCATCGACAGGTAATCCCCGAGCTCGGTGAACTCGGCGATCTCGTCGACCTTGGCCAGCATCTGCTTTCGGGTTTGCCCCAGAAACAGTCCGCGGATGATGATGTTCTCGTAGCCGGAGATCTCCGGGTCCATCCCGACGCCGAGGTCGAACACCGGCGCGACCCGACCGGTGACCCGCGCCCAGCCCCGAGTGGGTTCATAGATGCCCGAAAGTAGGCGCAGCAGAGTCGATTTGCCGGCTCCGTTGTGACCGACCAGGCCGACGCGGTCGCCCAGCTCCAGTGACATGGTGATGTCGCGCAACGCTTCGACGACGACGACGTTGGAGGTGTTGCGACCGATCGCGCCGCCGGCCTTGCCGAGGAAGGCCTTCTTCAGCGATCGCGACTTCGCGTCGAAGATGGGGAACTCCACCCACGCGTTACTGGTCTCGATATGCGGACCGCGAGGACCTGACACTGACGCCTGCTCTTATAGGTACTGCCCGGTGCCCGAGCCCGGACCGTGGCGCCCGATTCCCGGGGGCAGCGCCCCCTGCCGCATCTGCTCGAGCTGCGCGCGGGCGGCCATCTGCTGGGCGAACAGTGCGGTCTGGATCCCGTGGAACAGCCCCTCGAGCCAACCGACCAGCTGGGCCTGCGCGATGCGCAGCTCGGCGTCCGACGGCTCGGAATCCTCAGCGAACGGCAGGGTGAGGCGATCGAGTTCCTCGCGGAGTTCGGGCGCGAGACCGTCTTCCAGCTCCCGGATGCTGGTGGCATGGATGTCGCGCAGCCGCTTGCGGCTGGCCTCGTCGAGCGGAGCCGCCCGCACCTCTTCGAGCAGTTGCTTGATCATCGTGCCGATGCGCATCACCTTGGCGGGCTGCTCGACAAGATCGGTCAGGGAACGCTCGTCGGAATCGTCGTCGTCGCCGCCGGCATCGCGAAGCGCCATGATTCGCGGATCAACACCGCCGATGATCTCGACGCCGTCGGCGTCTGGGCCGTCGTTGCCGTTCGTCAATCCGGTCACCATCCTCTTGTATGTCTATGGGCGGGGCGGTGTGGCATTTCCGCGCCATTCGTAAATTCTGGCCCCACCGTTGTCGTAGATCAGCGCCCACGACTTCGATTTTTCCAGCGACACTAGTCCGTCGGGGACGGCGAACCCGCGAACCGTCGGTTGACTGGTGTAGATGTAGCGGATATTCAGCGCCTTGACCGCCTCGACGACCTTCGGATCGGAATCGCCGCGGTTGGCGTAAGCCCAGATGACGTAGCGCTGCGGTCCCGGCCCGGTCTGCTGCGGGAAGTCGTAATGGGTCCATAGCGGATGTAAATCGGCCACCGCGTACATCCACGCGGTGCCGTCGGTGTTCGCATTGGCGATCAGGGTGTCGTGCGCGCCGGGCAGCCGGGACAAATACGCCATCGCCATCAGGTCGCGCTGGTCGATCATCACCGAGTCGTATTTGTCGCCGAACAGCACCAGGTGTCGATAGAAGTAGTGCCGCGCGCTGAACACGGTCGTCAGCACCAGCAGGACCGCGGCGGTCGACACCCACAACGGTGCGGGCAACACCTTGAACCGGTCGGTGATTCGTTTGGCGATCGCGACCGTGAGCGCAACCGCGCCGAACAACGCGATGGCTGCCATCGGCGTCACCAGCATCGTCACCACCGAGGTGAGGCGGCGCGGGTCGTTGTAGAAGAACTGGCTGAACTCCTCGATCGCGGCGCCGGCCGCGTTGTGAAACGGGGCCCCCGAATAGACGGTCGCCACCGTCAGCACCACCCAGACCGCCACCGGCCACCAGATCCGCTTGTACAGCAGATACGCCATGCCGAGATACATCAGCACGACCAGGCCGTACTGGATCGGAAAGTCGTTGAGGTGGCGGGTGTGCAGCAGTAGCGCGTCGATGACTCCCTGCTTGGCGCTCTTGAAGCTGGGGAAGGCGTGCCCGGCGATGATGTCGGCCTGTTTGAGCACCCCGATGAACTGCGGGGCCAGAATGACCCCGGTCGGCACCGCCACCGCGGCCAGGATCGCGGCATCGGGGAGCCGCCCCCGCACCGGATGCCACAGCACGTCCAGCAGCCACCAGCCCAGCAGGAACAGGATGACGATGAATCCGCCGGTCAGGTGTACCGACAGCACGCCGACCAGCGCCAGCACCGCCATTGGGATGCGATCGCGATGCCGCAGCGTCGAGGTGATCAGCAGGAAGGTCGGGATCGCGACGCCGTAAGCCGCCAAGTTGGGCATCGCGGCCACGCCGAACTCGACGTAGGGCACCGAGGTGAACGACGCCGACAGCGCGGCCGCGGTGGCCGCGATCGTGGCCGTGCGGCCCGGCGTCATCGTCGGGCGCAGCAGATGCCAGGTCAGCATCGCCGCGCTGCTCGGAAACAGCCAGATCGAGGCCGCGACCGAGTTCAGGGTGTAGCCGGTCGTCGGGGCCGCACCGGTGAGCTGGCAGAACACCGCGGTCAGAGCGTGGAACACCGATGGGTAGTACAGCGCCTGATGGGTCTCGACGTTGCGCAGTTCGCCCATATGGGTGGACGACGCCTGGCCGGTGTCGAGGATGAAGCGCACTTCGTTGGCATGCCACACCGCGTCCCAGGTACTCGGGACGGTCTGCCAGTGGGCGGCCAGCCCGCGGTAGGCCGCCCACATGATCAGCAGCGTGCCCAGCGCCACCCCGGTGCCGACCACCATCGCCGGCCACCCGGCGATCCCCCGCGCCTCGGCGGCGGTGTCGCGGTAGCGGGCCAGCAGCAACTGCAAACCCGTCGCCGCCACACACACGACAGCCAGCGCCGCGAGCGCGGTCCAACCGTTCCAAGGGATTCCGAGCGCCCCGTAAGGGATGATCGCCAGCGCGACGACACCGTAGGTCAGCGCCGGGCCAACTGCGACCGCGATTGGCCACGTTAGCTGGGCGATACGCGCAACGATTGTCCCCGGGGCGATCAGCAGAAACAGTGCGATCAGCGTTCCGATCCAGAGCCCCACTGGACTAGTATGGCTGGCCGGGTGACCTGGCTCGGGCAGCCACCGGCTGGCTCTGAGGTCTGTGGCACCCGCTATCGTCACAATTTCGCTCTAGCGCGGAAGCTCTAAGGTGGCTGCATGGCTTACGACGTCGCCCGGGTGCGCGGACTGCATCCGTCACTGGGTGACGGATGGGTGCACTTCGACGCGCCGACCGGGATGCTGATACCCGATTCCGTTGCGACCACTGTCTCAACCGCCTTCCGCCGCTCCAGTGCCACCAGCGTGGGGGCGCACCCGTCGGCGCAGCGCAGCGGCGCCGTGCTGGAGGCGGCGCGCGCGGCGGTGGCGGATCTGTTCAACGCCGACCCGGCGGGCATCGTGCTGGGCGCCGATCGCGCGATCCTGCTGTCGTCGCTGGCCGAGGCGTCCTCCTCGCGGGCGGGCCTGGGCTACGAGGTGGTCGTCAGCCGCCTGGACGACGAGGCGAACATCGCCCCGTGGTTGCGGGCGGCGCACCGCTATGGCGCCAAGGTGAAGTGGGCCGAGGTCGACATCGAGACGGGCGAGCTACCGACGTGGCAGTGGGAGGGGCTGATCGGGAAGTCCACGCGACTGGTCGCGGTCACCTCGGCATCGGGAACGCTGGGCACGGTCACCGATCTTCGGGCGATGACCAAGCTGGTGCACGACGTCGGCGGGCTGGTGATCGTCGACCACTCCGCGGCCGCGCCCTACCGACTGCTCGACGTCAAAGAGACCGAAGTCGACGTGGTGGCGGTCAACGCGACGGCCTGGGGCGGGCCGCCGATCGGCGCGATCGTGTTCCGGGATCCGGCGCTGATCAACTCGTTCAGCTCGGTCTCCACCGATCCCAACGCCACCGGCCCGGCGCGACTCGAGGTGGGCGCGCATCAGTTCGGACTGTTGGCCGGCGTGGTCGCCAGCATCGAATACCTTGCGGCACTGGATGAATCGGCTCGCGGTAGCCGGCGCGAGCGGCTGTCGGTGTCGATGCAATCCGCCACCGCGTATCTCAACCGGATCTTCGACTACCTGATGGTCTCGTTGCGGTCGTTGCCGTTGATGATGCTGATCGGTCGCCCGGAGGTGCGGATCCCGCTCGTCAGCTTCGCCTTGCAGGGCGTGCCCGCCGAACGGGTCGTGCAGCGCTTGGCGGACAACGGAATTCTGGCCGTCTCCAACGAGAGCTCACGCGTGCTGGATGCGTTGGGCGCCAACGAGGTTGGCGGCGCTGTGACGGTCGGGCTGGCACACTACTCGACGATGGCCGAGGTCGATCAGCTGGTCCGCGCGCTCGCATCGCTGGGTTAGCCCGGCGGCCCGCCCGCCGTCGGCTTTTGCGTCGAGTGTGCGGTCACGGCGGCAACACGCCGCGAATTCCGGCCCTGGCCGCACACTGAAAACCCTCAGCGCACACTCGACAGCTAGACCGTCAGCACGATCTTCCCGTGCACCTCGCTCGAGACCAGCTTCTGATGGGCATCGCCGGCTTGCTGAATCGGCATGCGAGCGCCGATGATCGGGCGCACCCGGCCGTCGGCGATCATCGGCCACACCGACTCGGTCACGGCTGCGACGATCTCGCCCTTGCTGTGCGGGCCACTCACCGGCCGGCCGCGCAGCGTGGTGCCGATGACGCTGGCCCGCTTGGGCAGCAGCTTGCCGATGTTGAGTTCACCCTTGATGCCGCCCTGCATGCCGATGATGACGAGCTGCCCGTCGGTGGCCAGCGCGTCGAGATTGCGGTCCAGGTAGGAGGCACCCATGATGTCGAAGATCACATCGGCGCCGCCGCATTCTTGCAGCCGTGCGACGAAGTCCTCGTCGCGGTAGTTGATGGTGATCTCGGCGCCCAGCTCGCGGCAGGTATCCAGCTTGGCCGCCGAACCGGCGGTGACCGCCACCCGGGCGCCCAACGCCCGCGCGACCTGAATCGCGTGCGTGCCGATCCCGCTGGCCCCGCCATGCATCAGCAGCAACTGGCCCTCGTGCAGATGCGCGGTGAGCACCAGGTTCGACCACACCGTGCAGGCCACCTCGGGCAACCCCGCGGCATCGTCGCGCGTGACGCCGTCCGGAATCGGCAGCACCTGCGGCGCGGGAACCGCGACGTACTCGGCGTAACCACCGCCCGCCAGCAACGCGCAAACCTCTTGTCCGACAGACCATTCCGTCACACCGGAACCCAGTTCTGCAATGACGCCGGATACCTCCATGCCGATGATCTCGCTGGCTCCAGGCGGCGGCGGATACTTGCCGGCGGCCTGCAGCACGTCGGCGCGGTTGACTCCGGCCGCGGTGACCTTGATCAGCACCTCACCAGGCCCGGCGGAGGCATCGGGGACCTCTTGCCAGACGAGTCGGTCGGAAGATTCGGCGACGATGGCGCGCATGCGGGCCACGGTACTAGCCCCGTTACCCTTGTCAGCGGTGGCGTGGCAGAGCGGCCTAATGCACTCGCCTTGAAAGCGAGAGACGGCTAAAACCGTCCGGGGGTTCAAATCCCTCCGCCACCGCAGTGTTCAGCGGCGCGGCCGCTCGGGCGTGGGCGCGCAGCGAAGAATCGCGCCGATGCCGTCGGCCGGGGAGATTCGTTCGTCGGTGCTCACCACCGACGCGCCCGCCGAAATCGCCAACAGCGGCAGTGCCTCGTCGGCCCGCACCGTCTTGGCGGTCGAGGCGCTATGCGGGGGCAGGCCGGCGGCGGTGGCAGCGACCGTTGTCGTGCTTTCGTCGGCGACCACGGTGGCGTCGTCGACGTTGGCGATGATCAGGGTGTCGACCAAGCCCTGGCTCAGGGCAGTGCAGACCGCACCGAGCCCGTCGGTGGCCAGGCCGGATTGCCGGCCCATTTCGTCGGTGAAGCGCGCTGCGACGGTGTCCATGGTGCCCTGCCGTTGTCCCAGCAGTGTGGTGTCGATGGCGCGTTGAATCTCCTCGAAGTCAAAGCCACCGCGCCGGTCCGCGATCGGCAGTGTCGTCATCTGTTTGCGGATCGGTTCCGGCAGCGCCGCCAGCAGATTCGACCGCGATTCCTGATCGCCAACCAGGAACAACTCGCCGAACGACGTGTCGTGTACGAGTTCTCCGATTCGGTTCGCGACGGTGTGCAGTCGCTGACCCGGCAGCGCGTCGGCGTCGACGGCTTCGGAGATCCGCGTGGCATCGACGTGGCTGGTGATGAACGCGCCGGTTCGGTCGGCCACCACCAGTAGGTAATCCGAATGCGCGACGCCGAACTCGAGAATGGGGACGATATACGGCAATTCGGAAACTCGGACGATCGGCCCAGAAGTTGGCCGCAGTAGGTGTTCATTGAGGACGACCCCGCGGGCGGTGGCCACCACCGCGCGCCCACCGCGGCCGATCGGCAGGCGCAGTCTTCTCACGGCGTGTTCGATTGCGGCGGTGATCGATTCGTCCGCACCTTGCCGCTCAAGCTCTTTGCGCAGCGCGAGCCACGTCAGCTCGAGCCGCGGGCAGGGGTCGTCGTCGTCATCCGAATCCTCGAAGTAGACCGACGCGAATGGCCCGGGCGCGCCGAGCAGCTCGCGGAACCGGTCCGAATCCATGCATCATTGTCGCTCGAAAGGCTTGCACGTAAAGACCATTTTCCCGGCAGGCGGACCCGCAAGACACGGTCTAGCTGCCGCCACCCTCGGTGTCGTCGAAGAACGACCACTCGCCGTCGTGCTCGACTTCCATGCGCCAGCCCAGTTCGGTGTTGTCGGCCTTGTTGTCGACGAACCAGGCGTGCGCGTCCTCGGCGCTGGCGATGTCCTTGGTCGCGACGACCTCTCCCTGCGGGTTCAGCACTCGATAGTTGGCCATTAACGCAGTGTTCCCACTGCCGGCATGCTCAATCGGCCGGAATCTCAGCGGCGACGGTGTTCATCAGCGTCGTGTAGCGGCGCAGTTCCGGATCGCGCCCGGGTTTGCCGCTGCTGATCAGACCGGCTGCCAGGCTGCGCTGAGGGTCGGCCCAAATCGCGATGTTGCTCAAGCCCAGGCTGCCGAACGCTTCGGGCGCATTGCGCCCGAACGGACCCCATCGGTTGGTGCCGAGAATGAAACCGGTACCCCAGCGGGCCGGCATCAGGCCCACCGCGAAATCCGGCCGTAGCCGCCGTGATTCGGTGACCGCGCCCCGCAATGTCTCGGCCTGCAGTACCCGCACACCATCGAGTTCTCCATAGCGGCGCCAGATTTCGGCGAACCGCGACATCTCGTTGGCGGTCGAGACGGTATTGGACGACGGGATCACGGTGGTCAAGAAGAAGGGCTGGTTCGTCACCGGAATCATCTCGTGCACCGTGCCGCCGATAGCCTTGCGGAATATCTGCGCGATCACCGGAGGTAAGGGCCGACCGGTGGCATGGCTTGGGGCGACCAGATCGAGGTCTTGCTTGGCGACACCGAAGTTGGTCCACCGAAACCCAAGCGGGTCAAGGATTTCGGCGGCCAGGATTTCGCGGATGTCCTTGCCGGCGGCCGTGTAGACGATCTCGCGGATCAATGGACCCCAGGTCAGCGCGTGATACATATGGATCAACCCCGGCCGATACAGCGGTCGCAGATTGCTCAGCATTTCCTGCACGTACTCGTGATCGTCGGTCCGTCGAAGGTCCGGCAGCGGCCCGGTCGGAAACGGCAGACCGGCGCTGTGGGTCAGCACGTGCCGGATCGTGATGCGGTCCTTGCCGTGGCTGGTGAAAGTGGGCATGTACTCGCACACCCGGTCGTCAAGGGAAAAGACGCCTCGCTCGACCAGCTGATGCACCACGGTCGCGGCGATGGCCTTGGCCGCCGAGTACACGCAGAACGGGGTGTCCGTCGTGACAGGGACCTTCTCGGCGTCGGGGGAGTCGGTCGGCGCGTTGCCCCAGCCGTGCCCGATGGCGCGGTTGAGCACCACGCGACCACGGTGGCGGATGCACAACTGGATCGCCGGGTGCATGCCCGCCTGATACCAGTGGCGGGCGGCCTGCCAGATTCGTTCGACGGCGGCGCTGTCGATCTCCGAGTGGTCCTCGTCACCGAGTGCGGTGACCAAGTCCAGGTCGGCCGGGACACGGATCTTGCCGTCTGCAGTCATCGTTGCCACTCCCGCGAGGGTACGTGGCGCCCGACTACTCCCCGGTGAACTGCGGCGGACGCTTGGCGAACGTCGCCTGGATGCCCTCGGTGAGGTCTTTGGACGGCAGGAAGGCCGAATTCCAGGCGGCGACATAGCGCAGGCTTTCCGAGACCGCCGCGGTGCGTTGCTGGTCGAGCACGTCCTTGACACCGTAGACGGCCAGCGGCGGGTTGGCGGCGATCTCGGCGGCAGTGGCGTGGGCGGCGGCCAGCGCGGCCTCAGCGTCGGCGTAGACGTCGTTGACCAGGCCGATCTTTTCGGCCCGGGCGGCGTCGATGTCCTTGCCCGTGAGCGCCAGCTCGCGCAGATGGCCGTCGTTGAGGATCAGCGGCAGCCGGGCCAGGCTGCCGACGTCGGCGACGATCGCGAGTTTGACTTCGCGCACCGAGAACTTGGCGTCGGCGCTGGCGTAACGGATGTCCACCGCCGAGATCAGGTCGACGCCACCGCCGATGCACCAGCCGTGCATCGAGGCGATGGTCGGGGTGCGGCAGTCGGCGATCGCGGTGATCGCACCCTGCATGCGGCGCAGCTCGGTGTGAAAATCCGTGCGGGGGCGGGCCAGCGCCCCTTCGGCCAGCAACGGCGCGAACGTTCCGCCCATCGCGGGCAGGTCCAGGCCGTAGCTGAAGTTCTTGCCCGATCCGGTGATGACGATGGCGCGCACGTCTCGGTCGGCGTCCAGCGTCCCGAACACGTCCGGCATCTCCGCCCAGAAGGCGGGGCCCATCGCGTTGCCCTTACCGGGGCCGATCAGCGTCACCTGCGCGACGTGATCCTTGATCTCGACGGTGACGGATTCGTATGTATCGCCCATATCGAGACCGTAGCGTGGGAATTATGTCTCGTGATTTGCGACCTGGTCCCCATTCCCGGCCCACGGACGAGTTGCACAGCGCCGAGGACACGTTAGGGATCTTGCAGCGCGTGCTGCATCCCATCGCCACCGACGACCTGTCCAAGCAGACGCCGTGCACGGAGTTCGACGTGAACCAGCTGACCGAACATCTGCTGAAATCGATCGCCGGCATCGGCGGGATGGTCGGCGCGGAAATTCCGGAGCGCCAACCTAGCGACTCGGTGGAACGACAGATCATCCTTGCCGCTCGCCCGGCGTTGGACGCGTGGCACCGACACGGCCTGGACGGCACGGTGCCGTTCGGTAAGAGCGAGATGCCGGCCAAGTCCGCGTGTGGCATCTTCTCGATCGAATTCCTAGTCCACGCTTGGGATTACGCCACCGCAGTGGGCCACGAACTCGAGGCCCCTCAGCCATTGACCGAGTACGTGCTGGACCTGGCGCACCAGACGATCAGGCCGGAATTCCGTGGTACGGCCGGGTTCGACGACCCGGTCGACGTGCCCGCCGATGCCGGGGCTTTGGAGAAGCTTGTCGCGTTCACCGGGCGCGACCCGGCCAGATAGTCACGCGGTCGATTCGGACGCGGAGCGGACCCTGTCTCGCAGCCAGCTGTGCGACGGGTCCTGATCGAAGCGCGGGTGCCATACCGCGTAGAACTCGAGCTCGATCAACTCGCGAGGCGCCGCGAGGATTCGGGTGTGCGCGGGGTCGGCGTTCTTGCGAGCGACCCGCTCCGGAAGGGTCAACACCAGGTCAGTGCCCGGCAAGATGCTTGGCGCCAGCGCGAAGTAGGGCACGCTGACGGCCACGCGACGGGTGACCCCGAGCGGCTCGAGCGCCCGGTCGATCCAGGGCTGGCCGATGTCGATGGTCAAGTGCGGCCACCGTAGATATGTTGACAGCGAAACCGTTGCCTGGTCGGCCAGCGGATGCTCGGCAGCGACGACGCAGACGAAGCGATCACTGAAAAGTTTTTGACTGCAATACCTTTCGGGTGCCGCCCGGCCATAGATCGCCAGATCTATCGTCCCCGCGTCCAGCTTGTCGAACGCGTGCTCGTCCAGAACTTCGCAACTCACCGTCGAATTGGGTGATTCGGCCAGCACCGTTCGCACCAGCTCGGGTCCGAACGTGGCGACGGTGTAGTCGCTGACGGCGAGGCGAAACGATTGGGCAGCCGTGGCCGGGTCGAACGCCTCCGTCGCAAAAAGCTGCTCCAAATGTGTTACGGCCGTGGTGAGTTGGTCGCGGAGACGCTCGGCGCGTGGGGTCAGCGAGTAGCCATCCGGCCCCCGCACCAGCAGCTCGTCGCCGAAGTGGCGGCGCAGCCGCTGCAGGGCGCGGCTCATCGCCGGCTGGCTTAACCGGACCCGGTCGGCCGCACGCGAGACGTGTTGCTCCTCCAGCAGGGCCACCAATGGCGGCAGCAGATTCAGATCCACCTGATCGATATGCGTAGTGCGCATGATGGTCATGTTAACGATTCATTTCACAAATAGCAGCAGTTGCCAGAGGCTTTTAGCAACACCCCGAAGCACCACCGAGGAGCAACTCAATGGCACAGACGCTGAACGTGGAACTGGACGAGCTGCGGGCTCGCGCCCACGAGCTGGCGGTCGCCATCCCGGGACTACCGACCGTAAACCCCCAGGCGCCGTGCGCGTTGCCGATGGTCATCACGGCGGCCAAGCAATTGGCGGCATCCGCCGACAACATGCGGATCTACCTTGCCGTGGGCGATCGTGAGCGGCTGCGTTTGGCAGAGGCGTTGCGCAATGCGGTCAAAGCTTATGAGGAGACCGACGAGTCGGCCGAGCGCGCCATCAACTACGGCGTATCGGTGTCGGCGCCGGCGGTGTCCGGACGTGGGCTCGAGACTCAGGACGCGCTCCCCATTCCGGAACTCGTCCTAGATCCGACCGAGGACGCTCCGTATCGCGAGTTGAAGCAGGCGGCCAAGGAAATCGCCGAGCCCGATCAAGGCGTGGCGTTCGACAGCTTCGCCGATGCGTGGAGCGCATACGCGCAAAACCTGCTGGACGCCTCGTATGCGTTCCGGCCCTTTCGATCGTGGAGCGGCGACGCCCTGTACGCCGTCGAGTCCAGCTTCGACCAGCAAAAGCAGTGGTCGGTCCAAATGGCCGAGGCGTGCACCACCATGGCCACGCAAGCCCGCAAGGTCGCCGCGGCCCAGCGGTGGGCCTGGGGGAACCACCCGCCGCTGGCGGAGGTCGAAGAGTACGACCGGGCCTGGCTCGAGGCCATGAATGGCCTGGCCACAGCGACGGACAAGAAGGCCAGAAAGCAATACACCGAGTTGCAGCAGAAAGTCACCGACTATTACAAGCTGGCACAGCAGGTTTCGGAGCAAGTGCTGGCCCAATACAAGACGAAGGCGGAGCTGCCGCTGACGCCGGTCGACGCGTCGAGGCCTCCGCAGGCCTACTACATCGAGGCCCCGCCCGAGACCGGCAATGGCAACGGCGACGGCAACGGCGAGGACGATGGCGACGGTGGCGGTATCGGCGACGGCATCGGAATCGGTGACTTGCCGTCGGGTCCGCAGGACCTGCCCATCGCGGACAACCTTTCCGGTACCAACATGCCACTTCTGCCCCCCGTCGGCGCCTCACCGATCCCGGGCACACCGAACGGACCCAAATCCGGCGCGGCGAAGCCGCTTCCACCGAAATACAGACCTGCGGCCGTCAAACCGTCGTCCTTGGGCGGCGCAAAGCCAGGGGCGGGAATAGAGTTTTCCGTTCCGCCGGCACCATTGCAGCCCGCGGTGGGAGCCGGTGCCGGAGGAGGCGTTCCGGCCCCGCCTCGTCCCGACCGCAGCCGGTGGACTCCGGGTGCGGCCGGTGCGATGGGCGGCAGCGGCATGGGCATGGCGCCACTGGGCCAGTCGAGCAAGCCGGCCGAAGGTAGCGGCCAGGGGAAGCGCACCGCGGGTGAGTCGGCGATTTACACCGAGATGCGGGCGTGGACGGAGGCTGTGATTGGTCTACTCCAAAACTGAGACGCACCGATTCCGTTAAACGCGCCAGGCTGTAACGCCCAGCCCTTCGGCTGGCGGCCAGGAATGAAAACCACTGCTACACAATAAAATTCACTCAATCATTCGACCTGCGGGCGTTGGGCTCAAGCCGCCGTGCGCAGCATCATCTCACTTCAATCGCGAGCGTAAGGAATAAGGACATGAGTTGGTTAAGGGGCGCCCACGACCTTGCATATGTGGTCGGACGGGGTTCGCCCGCGCTTGGCGCCGGGCTCCAGCAGGACTGGGTGACGACCGGGGCAAATATGGGCGCGGCGGCCGGGAAATTTACTTGGTACCTGCGGGACAAGTTCGAGATACTCAAGACCGGATTGGCTAAACCGGGGCCTACCCCGACCCCGACAGCCATCATCGACTTAGCGATGGTCGCCGTCGCCGCCTTAGACATGGTGAATGGTTTTCTGGCAGCCGACCAGGGCGGCGCATTCAGCACGGGGAAAGACAGGTTCGAGAACCTGCGTCTCACGCAGGAGCTGGCCAACCCGGACCCCGCGAAGTGGGATGGTGATGCGGCGAAATCGTATGCGGCCGTGAATGATCACCTGAAGAATCTCGCGGATATCTTGCAAGAACTGGACAAGCAGACGCAACAATGCGTCGCAGACCACGCCGCAACGATTCAACAGGCGCACCGGGTCATTGCATTGTCGCTGTTGGCGCTCCAAGTTGCTCAGGCCGCGGCTTTACTTATGTGGTCGTGGCCAGTGATCGGCCCGGCTTGGTCAGTTGCGTTCCAATCCGTCACGGTTTCTGCGATATCGCTGACCATCACCAGCTACGAGTTCCGAGTGATGAACTCTTCGGGAGAGACAGCACGTAAGTTCGACGCGCTCGCGCACGAGTACAAAAGCATCGCTGACCGGGCAGCGCCCACAGGGACTTTCGCGACGATTGAGGTGCTGGGTGCGGATAAGACCTACACTCCCGACCTACCGGCCATCTCAGACGCGCTGTCGGACTTCTCCGCGCCGCCCAGCATTGCGCGGCTGGCCCAAATATCCGGCCAGGTAGTCACGCCCGACGAGCAAAACCGGCGCGGCGCCCGCTTCAGTGACACTGAAGCCCTAGGTCAGCGTGCGTCCAAGGCGACGCCGACCGCCGTTGATCGGCCCGCGATGACCGGGCAGTTCGCGGACAGTTCCAGGCAGGTCCCCCAGCAATTGAACTCGGTTAACCAGACCATGGGGTCCGCACAGCCGCTCGCCTCGGTGAGACAACCCGCAAAACCCGCCGGCGCGCGGGATGCCGGCGTCGCCGAAGCGGGCTCCGAGGGAGCGGAGCGTGCACCTGTCGATGCAGTGAAAAACCCAGAAGTCAAGCAAGTCAATCGCATTCGCTGAAGCAGCGGGTGTAGCAACTCGAAGATTAGGAGACAATCATGATGAACCTGAACGTCGACCCAACACATCTGGCTAATCTGGCAAAGCGTCAGGATGCAGCGGCCGCCACCGCGCTCAACGCGGCCAAGACGACCGACACCGTTCCACAGTGGCTTTGGGTAACCCACGGCGTCATCAGCTGGGGATCGAACATTGCGGGAAGCGGTCTGGTGAACCAGCGTCGCGCGGCGGGCGTCGCGCTGGCGAAGGCGGCCGCTGATCTGTCCGCAAAACTACGCGCGGCCGAGGAAACGTATCAGGGTGTCGACGGGGAGCTGCGCGAAAACCTCGACGGCCAGGCGCAGCCGAAATAGTGATTGCCCGTTAGCAATTCAGACATAGGAGAAGAAGAAATGCCTCAGTACTTTGGAAATGATGACGAGCAGGGCGGTCTTGCCGCGGCGCTGAACTTCTCGGGCTCAGGCAAAGCCGCCGCCGACGATGGCGGTGGTGTCGCCGGCGCGTTACCGGGCTACCCACCGGCCCAGCCCAGCGAGACCGGATCCGGACTGGATGCCGTCCGTTCGCAGACCGCCAAAGACGAGCCGGAAGAAAATGACAACGAGGTGGACGGAAGCCCGCTCTTCGCGGTGACCAACCCACCGAAGACGGTGTCGGTGGCGGCGCTGATGGACGGAAGAACCCAACGGGTCCGTCTGTCGTCGAAGGTGACGAACATGACCGAATCCGAGCTGGCGGCCGAGATCGTCGTTCTTGCGGGCTTGGCTCGCCAAAAGGGGTTGGCCGGCCAATGGAATCTGCTCGGAAACGCCGCGCTGCCGGAGGCCATGCATGAGATCGGGATCGCCGATGGCGAGGCGCTGCGCGATTTCGTGACGGATTTCTTGCCCTTGCCGACGCCGGACAGCGCCGCCGCGACACAGGCAGAGGTGTTCGCCGCTCGGTACCCGCACGCTGACGGCTGACCCTGCCCGTCGAGCGTGCGTCTACGACCTCGAGTGTGCGCTCAGGCCGGAAAACCCGCCGAAATCCCACCCAGGGCGCACAGTCAAAACCCTGAGCGCACGCTCAAAAGCAAAGGGGGCTATACGCGTTCGAGGTAGAAGTAATAGTGGCGGCCGTTGTCCAGCACGCCCTTGCCGTTCATGATGCCCATCACGGCCTGGTCGTCGATCTTCTTGAAGTGGTCGTGCACCGGAGCCCCGTCGTAGACCATCGTGGCGGTGACCTCGCCGCGGAAGTCTTCCAGCCACAGGCTGGCCTCGCCGTTCATCCGCTCCACGTTGGAGTACTTGTTGCCGTCGCCGTCGAGACACACCAGCGGCTGGCAGTCCGAGACCGACTTGAAGTTCTTGCCGAACCAGCGGAGTTTTTCGAGCATGCCGTTCGCGCGGTGTCCGGTCGGAAAGTCCCCGCCCTTCCATTCGCCGATCATCTCGTCAATGGTCGCGGGCTCCAGCGTCGCCCAGAAATCGTCGAGCTCGGCGTCGGTAATGTCGGTCCGGGCTTTCAACTCGTTGAAGTTCTTGCGGGCCAAGCTCATTCGTCAACCTCCGGGTGTCTCATCCAATCGCGGGCAAACGCCAGCAGCGCATCGTTTTCTTCGGGCGCACCGATCGAGACGCGGACCCCGTCGTCGCCGTACTGGCGAACCACGATGCCTGCGTCGGCTGCGCGTGTGACGAAGTCCCGGGTGCGCGGGCCGAGTGGCAACCAGACGAAGTTCGCCTGCGACGGCGGCAAGGTGAATCCGGCGTCCCGCAGCCCGGCGCTCACCCGAACCCGGTCGGCAACCAAAGCGTCTGTGCGGGCCAACAATTCGTCTGCGGCATCCAGCGACGCGATCGCGGCCGCCTGCGAGACGTTCGTCACCGAGAACGGCACGAACACCTGGTCCAAGGCCGTGATCACGTCGGGGTGGCCGACCGCGTAGCCGACGCGCAGGCCGGCCAGCCCGTAGGCCTTCGAAAAGGTACGCAGCACAACGACATTACGGCGGGCGCGGACCAGGCCCAGGCTGTCGGGCAGCATGCCGTCGCGGATGTATTCGACGTAGGCCTCGTCGATCGCGATGACGATGTGCGACGGAACCGCCTCGACGAAGCGGATCAGCGCGTCGGGATCGACGACGGTCGAGGTCGGGTTGTTGGGATTGCAGACGAAGATCAGCCGGGTGCGCTCGGTGATCGCGGCCAGCATCGCGTCGAGGTCGAAGGTGTGGTCGGTCAGCGCCACCTTGACGGCGGTCGCGCCGGCGACCTGAACCAGCGGCGGGTAAAGCTCGAAGCTGCGCCAGCCGAAGATCACCTCGTCGCCCGCCGAGGCGGTGATCTGCACCAGCTGCTGGCACAGGCTCACCGAGCCGGCGCCGACGGCGATGTGCTCGGGGTCGAAACCCGAACCGACATGCTTGGCCAGCGCCGCCTTGAGTTGGACGCAGCCGTTGTCCGGATAGCGGTTGACGATGTCGGTCGCTTGCTCGATGGCGGCGCGGACACTGGGCAGCGGGCCGAACACCGTCTCGTTGCTGGCCAGTTTCATCGAACCCGGCACGGTCTTACCAGGAACGTAAACTGGCAGCCCGGCCAGCTCAGGCCGTAGGCGGGCAGTCACTTCGACAGCATATGTCCCCGCTGTGTACGCTATGCCTCCGGCGGTTCAGGGACGCCCGCGTCGAGTCGGGTACCCTCATGAAGTCCAAGGGAGGCGTGCCAGAGCGGCCGAATGGGGCTCACTGCTAATGAGTTGTCCCCCTCAAAGGGGACCGGAGGTTCAAATCCTCTCGCCTCCGCTGAAGTCCTTTCGGGGACACAACTGAAGTACCGGCGCCCGTAGCTCAACGGATAGAGCATCTGACTACGGATCAGAAGGTTAGGGGTTCGAATCCCTTCGGGCGCGCTCATTGTTCGAGCCTGTAGTTTCGCAGGCCTTTACTCGTACTT
Organism: Mycobacterium sp. pR1184; assembly: GCF_041287235.1. Lineage (NCBI taxonomy): Bacteria > Bacillati > Actinomycetota > Actinomycetes > Mycobacteriales > Mycobacteriaceae > Mycobacterium > Mycobacterium sp. pR1184. The sequence continues at coordinate 189,263 of NZ_JBGGKR010000010.1, forward strand.
TCCCTGCAGATTTACCGGCTCGCGGACGCGTAAGCCGCGCTACTGCCGTGGCGCGTCCGAAAGTTTCTCCGCCGATTTCTCGGTGAGGTTCACTACTTCGGACTCGGCCAGCCGGTCGCCGGTGCCGGCGTCGCGCGCTTCCAGCTTCCACTCGCCGGCGGCGATGCCATTGCCGTCCAGCCACCCCCGGCACGCCTGCGTCAACTCCGCCGGGCTGTCCAGTTCGCGGTGGGTGTACGGGTCGTGGTCGTACTCCGCCCAGCTTCCGGCCTCCCGGCGCATCAGCGCATGCGTTACCAGCAGGTGCGTACGGCACCTCGCGGACCGGTCATGGACACTGCCCGGTTGGGTGGGGAAGTACGCGCTACAGACCTGGCAGGTTCTCATCACGTGGTCAGGCTGGTCTTCCGCCGCGATCGGTCTGAACGCCAGGGCGTCCGCCGGGAATCCATGGTCGTCTTCCGTGCTCATCAGCCGCTCCTCGAGCCGTGGCTTCGGGATTTTGACGATAACCCTTGTCGCGCACGGCTGAGGCCGCCGGCTAATGCGGTAAGCCGTTGTTCGGCAAGACGTCAACGCGTGGCTAGAAAGCCCCCGGGAAACCCGGTGCCCCTACGCGTCGCCGTCGTCGGACGCGCTCGACCCAGACTGTTCGGGCATCGGCCCGACCGTCGCGATCATCGGGATTTTCAGCGTCTTACCGCCGGCGATCGGCAGGTGCACCGCGAAGAACACGATCTTCAGCTCCACGCTGACCTGCCGCATGGGCTGGGCGTAGAGGTCAAAGCGCATGTCCCGCAGCCGCGCCAGGCCGCGTTCAAGCCGACTCATGGCCTCGACCCTACCGGCCCGCTACGGACGTGGATCGAACGGACGACGCGTCGGCACGGTGACGGTCTGGGTGACCGTGCTGGTCTCCGTGCTCGGTGACAGCGTGACTGTGCTCGTCGGCGGGACGGTCGTCGTCGGGACGGTCGTCGTCGGGGTGTCCGTGCTCGACGGTGGCGCCGTCTCGGTCACGGTCTGGGTCGGCGGGGGCGCGCCGCCGCCTGCGGGTGGGTGGTGCCGCGTGGGCTCCGCCGCGGTGGTTGTCACCGTCGTCGTGGGCGACGGCGTGGGCGTCGTCGTGGTGGTCGGACTCGGCGCGGGCGAACCGCTCACCAGCGTCACGATCGCGTAGGCCACCAGGCCCAGCACGATGACGCCCAGGGCGCCCGCAGCGACCAACGCCGCCGGGCGCCGGTACCAGGGTGTCGGGGGCTGCGGCTCGGGGTCATAACCCCCCTGGTCATAACCGCCGCCGTACGGCGCGGCCTGCGTCGGCTCGTACTCGGAGTAGTTGTCGGGTTCCTCGGGATAGGGAGGCACGTCCAAAGATGCTAGCCGCTGCCGATCTGGGCTAGCGCGCGCTCGAACAGATGCACCGTGGCCGCATGCAGTTGATCGCCGACTTCCTTCTCGGCCTTCCCGGCACATGCCCGGGCCAGCGTGCCCTCGATGACGATGCCCAGCTTGAAACAGGCCAGCACGGTGTACCAGGTGATGTGCGACAGATCGCGGGTGGTGTTGGCGGCGTAACGCCAGAACAGCTCGTCGGTGCTGGCCAACCCGTCCTGACCGCCCAGCGCGTGGCTGAACACGCTGGTTCCGTCGTCTTGCCGCCAAGTAGCCAGCAGCCAACCCAGATCCAGCAGCGGGTCACCGATCGTGCACATCTCCCAGTCGACGATCGCCACCACGTCCGGCCCGGTAGGGGAGAACATCACGTTGGCCGCGTGATAATCACCGTGCATGATGCCGGGCTTCCAGGTCGCAGGTCGGTGGCGTTCCAGCCACGCCGACACTTCCTCGATCCCCGGGATATCCGGACCGGGGTAGCCGTCGTACTCGCGGTAGGAGTCCAGCTCCGAAAGCCACCGCGGCACCTGACGTTCCAGGAAACCCTCCGGCTTACCGAAATCGGCCAGGCCCACCGCGACGTGGTCGATGGCGCCCAGCTTCGCCAGCGAGTCGGCCATCGACAGCCCCATGCCATGCCGCACGCTGGCATCGCCGGCATGCAGCGCCGGCAGTCCCTCGCCGGCGTTGAACCCGTCGACCGGGTCCATCAAATAGAAAACGGCATCGCCCAGCACGCCGGTGTCCTCGCACGCCGCGATCAGGTGCGGGTGTGGCACGTCGGAACCGGCAAGTGCTGCAAGGACTTTGGTTTCCCGCAGGATCACGCTGTTGCTGCGCGGACGCAGGTGTCGTGGCCCACGCCGCAATACATAGGGCCGCCCTGACCTGGTGAACCGCAGCATCACATTCTGTGTTCCGCCCGTGACTGCCGAAACCTCCTGCAACGGTCCGTCGCCCAGCCCCTGCTCGGACATCCATTCCGCGACCGCGTTCAAGTCCACCTGCTCCACGCCGCAGAACCTACTCCGCGGCCGCGGCCCCCCTCACCTGTGGACCCTCTGTGAAGACAGCGCATGTCACCGAATGCGAGTGCCAAGCCGCGTCGGCGACTGGAAGAATAGTGAACGCAATCGACTATCAGGGTGAAAGAGGACTGGCGATGCCGCGTACCGACGACGATTCTTGGGACATCACTCAGAGTGTGGGTGCCACCGCACTCGGCGTGGCGGCCGCCCGCGCCGCCGAGACCGAGAGCGAAAACCCGCTGATCAACGACCCGTTCGCCCGCGTCTTCGTGGACGCCGCGGGGGAGGGGATGTGGAGTGTCTACGCAAATTCGGACGTGCGGGCCAAGCTGGTCGAGATCGAACCGGACGCGCAGAACCGGCTGAAGCTGATGGTCGACTTCATGGCAACCCGGACCGCGTTTTTCGACGAGTTCTTCCTGGGTGCCGCCGACTCCGGTGTCCGGCAGGTGGTGATCCTGGCCTCTGGGCTGGATGCCCGCAGCTGGCGGCTGCCTTGGCCGGAGGGCACCGTGGTCTACGAGTTGGACCAGCCCAAGGTGCTGGAGTTCAAGGGCGCGACGCTGCGTGAGCACGGTGCGCATCCGACCGCTCAGCTGGTCAACATCGCCATCGACCTGCGCCAGGATTGGCCAAAGGCCCTGCAGGATGCGGGTTTTGACGCATCCAAGCCGAGCGCCTGGTCTGCCGAGGGATTGGTGCGGTACCTACCCGCGCAGGCCCAGGACCTGTTGTTTGAGCGCATAGTCTCGCTGAGCGCGCCCGGCAGCTGGCTGGCCTCCAACGTTCCGGGAGAGGGCTTCTCCGATCCCGAGAAGGTGCGGCGGCAGCGGGAGGACATGCACCGCATCCGCGTCACGGCCGCCAAGCTGATCGACGCGGAGATAACGGATTTCGACGAACTGTGGTACCCGGAGAAGCGCACGGCCGTCGACAGCTGGCTGCGCGATCGCGGCTGGGACGTACTGTCGTTGAACTTCCCGGAGCTGATGGCTCGCTACCACCGCAGCATCCCGCCGGGCTCCGAGGACTCGATGCCGCCCACCCAGTTCATCTCCGCACGACTCCAGGCGTGATCACGATCCGCTGATCGGCGTCGGTGTCGTTCCATGCGGCTTCGACATCGGCAAGCGGCACCGCACGAGTGTCGAGTTCGAAAGCACCCCGGCCGATTTCGGCGGCAATCGCCGGCAGTTCGGCCAGGATGTCGCGGGTCGGTACCGAGCCCTGTCCACTGCCGACGATCTGCAGACGCACGGCACGCAGTGCCGCAGAGAAGATTTCGGCCGACGGTCCCGCCACCGAGCCGATCTCGATCCAGGTAAGCGGCTTGCCGTGATCGGATCGGCGCGTCGCGATACCGGCCATCAGCTGGGCCGTGATCGGGCCCCACAGGTAGTCGATCACGACGTCGACGTCACGTGCGGCGTGCGCGAGATCGTCTGTCCCCGAGGCATTGTCGATCCGCACGACGGCATCGGCGCCCAACTTTGCCAGTGTCGCCAGCCGCCGCGCGTCGCGACCGGCCCCGATCACGTGCCCGGCGCCGAGCTGTTTGGCGACCTGCACGGCCATCCGGCCCGAGCTTCCCGTGGCGCCGAGAATCAGCACGGACTGACCGGGCTCGAAGACGATGCGCCGGCGCAGGCCCAACCACGACGACATGACGGGGTTCATCGCTGCGGCCACCAAGATGGGGTCGGTGTCGTCCGGAAGAACGATGCTGCGGCGCTGGTCGATGACCGTCTGCTCGGCCATCGCGCCCATCGTGGTGTCGGGCAGCACGAAGTAGCGCAGCGTGCCGTCGGGCGCGCGTCCGACTCCGTCGACGCCAGGGACCAGGGGCAATTCCCCAGTGCTGGTGTAGTGCGAGCCGTTGGCCTGAGACCGCACCCGCGGATGTAGGCCGGCGGCGATCACGTCGACGACCATTTCGCTGGGGTTTTGTGTTGTAGGACTGGGGAATTCACGACAGACGGGAGGCCTGTCGAAGCTGGTGACGACGGCTGCGCGCATGGCAATCCTCTTCCTTGTGCTTCCAGATTTAGTTCGTAACGCGAACTAGAGTAGATGGCTTTACGAACTATTTCAAGGTATGCTCGACGCTGTGGAGACCGATGACGATCTCAGGGACACCCTCGTGCAGGTGTCATTCGGAGTGATCGCGGTGCTGAATCGTGTTGCCGCCGAGCATGATCTGTCCTTAACCCAACTGCGGGTCCTGGGGATTCTGCGTGATCGCGAACCGGTAATGGCAGACCTTGCGTCGTATCTCGGCCTGGAGCGATCGACCGTCAGCGGGCTCATCGACCGCGCGGTCCAGCGCGGACTGGTGCGCAAGACCACCGATGCCGTCGATGGTCGTTCGGTACGGGTCAGCCTCACCGCGGAGGCGCGGCGGCTCGAGGTGCGCATCATCGCGCAGATCGGTGACCTGTTGGCGCCCATGACCGACGGGCTCAACGTCGCCGACCGCAAGCGGCTCACCGCGCTATTGGCGAAGATGCTTGAGCGTTAGGGTCGCGCTATGCCCGTCGGACCGCTCCAGTAAGCGATGTGTATCGGATCGCCGCGTCGATGCACACGTGAAACGGCTGGAGGGGCTGTCCAGGGCTTCCGAGAAACGCGCCGCGGACTGGCTGGCGGCCGGTCGATAGTGCGGGTCCGACACGGCCAAGAAGTTAGCCACGGCGAGGTTTAGACATGAGTCCAATGGGTATCGCTAGGCGACGGGAAATTCTTTCTCGAACACAACGGAGGTCACGATGCGTGGTCGCGGAATAATCGGCGCGATCGTCCTGGTGTGGCTGATCATAGGGGTATTCGCAGCATGGCAACGCGGGTACTTCGAAACAAGCCAAACGAATTGTGTCACCGCGGGAAACATCGCGCTGACAGTGGTCGCAGGGCCGTTGAACTATGGGGGTGTGAACCCCAAAGTCAGCGATTGCCATGTGCCGCAACCCAGTTCAATGCCCAGCAGTCTAGTGTCGCTCACGTAAAGGAAGTCGTCATGATCGTCTTAGGTGTCGTCCTGCTCATTCTCGGATATGTGTTCGCTATTCCTTTGCTGTGGACGATCGGCATTGTCCTGATCGTCATCGGCGCCGTCATGTGGATCCTCGGATCGGTCGGCCGCCCCGTGGCCGGCAGGCGGTATTGGTACTAGGTCCCGCCTGCTGTTTCACAGGACACGCAAAGGAACGTCATAGCGTCGGCCCAGTCCGACGCGGATACTGGAATCTGTGACGCAGCCTCGAACCTCCGTGGAGCGCGTTGTCATGTGCCGCGCCGACGGAAATCCGATCAACGTGCTGGTCGTGGACGACGAATCCGTGCTGGCCGAAATGGTGTCGATGGCGCTGCGGTATGAGGGCTGGAATATCGCGACCGCCGGCGACGGATCGTCGGCGATCGCCTCGGCTCGCGCCCAGCGTCCGGATGTCGTGGTACTCGACGTGATGTTGCCCGACATGAGCGGGCTCGACGTGTTGCACAAACTGCGCGAAGACAATCCACAGCTGCCGGTGCTGTTGCTGACGGCAAAGGACGCGGTGGAAGATCGCATCGCGGGGCTGACCGCGGGCGGCGACGACTACGTCACCAAGCCGTTCAGCATCGAAGAGGTGGTGCTGCGGTTGCGAGCGTTGTTGCGGCGCACCGGCGTTACCACGATCGACAGCGGTGCGCAGCTGGTGGTCGGCGACCTGGTGTTGGACGAGGACAGCCACGAGGTGACTCGTGCCGGCGAGCCGGTTTCGTTGACCTCCACCGAGTTTGAGCTGCTGCGGTTCATGATGCGCAATTCCAAGCGGGTGCTGAGCAAGGCGCAGATCCTCGATCGGGTGTGGAGTTACGACTTCGGCGGTCGTTCCAACATCGTCGAGCTCTATATCTCTTACTTACGCAAGAAGATCGACAACGGTCGCGAGCCGATGATCCACACGCTGCGCGGCGCGGGTTATGTCCTCAAGCCCGCCGTCTAGGGCGCGGCGAGTCTGGTCGCTTCGGCTACGGCTGCTGGTTGGCCAAGTCATCGTGCTCGCCCTGGTCTGTGTCGGGATCACCGCGGCGACCGAACTGTCGCTGAACCATCACTTGATGCGACAGCTCGACGGCCAGTTGGGCGGAACCTCGCATCGCTCGGCGCTGATGTACCCAGAGCCGAATCGTCCGGGCTGGCGTCACGACCACGGCTTCAACCCGCGGCCCGGTCCCGGTCCGCGGTTCCTCGACGCTCCCGGCCAGCCGGCGGGCATGGTCGCCGCGGTGGTCAGTGACGGCAAGACGGTCGACGCCGGCTACCTGACCAGCATTGGTTCGCGGGCCGCGCTGACCGATAAGGCCCAGCAGCAACTGGCGGCGATCGCCGGCAGCCGCAAGCCGGTGACGCTGGATCTCGACGGCCTCGGGCGGTACCGCGTCGTGGCCGCCCCGAGCCGGCGCGGTGGCGACTTGATCGTCACCGGCCTGTCCATGGAAGACGTCGACGCGACGCTGATCCAGATGCTGGCCATCTTCGGGATCGTCACCGTTATCGCATTGGCCGCAGCGACGATCGCCGGGATGGTGATCATCAGGCGAGCCCTGGCTCCGCTGCGGCGCGTCGCGCAGACCGCGCGCCGGGTTTCAAATCTGCCGCTGGACCGGGGTGAGGTCGAACTGCCGGTTCGCGTTCCCGAATCCGACGCCAACCCCTCCACCGAGGTGGGCCAATTGGGGTCGGCGCTGAACCGAATGCTGGACCACATCGCGTCCGCGCTGTCGGCCCGGCAGGCCAGCGAGACGAGGGTGCGGCAGTTCGTCGCCGATGCCAGTCACGAACTACGCACCCCGCTGGCCGCGATCCGCGGCTACACCGAACTCACCCAACGGATGGGCGACGATCGCGAGGCGGTGGCCCACGCGATGAGCCGCGTCGCGTCGGAGACCGAGCGGATCACGCGCCTCGTCGAGGACTTACTGCTATTGGCCCGGCTGGACTCGGGCCGGCCGCTGGAACGCGAGCCGGTTGACTTGTCGCGGGTGGCGGTCGACGCGGTCAGTGATGCGCATGTTGCGGGACCGGATCACCAGTGGGAACTCGACCTGCCCGAGGAGCCGGTGGTCGTCGTCGGCGATGCGGCGCGGCTGCACCAGGTGCTGACGAATCTGCTTGCAAACGCACGCATTCACACCGGTGCCGGGACTGTCGTCACGACGCGATTGAGCACCGAGCCGACGCACAGCGTGCTGCAGGTGATCGACGACGGGCCCGGCATTCCCGCGGCATTGCAGTCAGAGGTGTTCGAGCGGTTTGCCCGCGGCGATACCTCGCGTTCCCGCAAGGGCGGCAGCACCGGGCTGGGGCTGGCGATCGTCTCCGCCGTCGTCAAGGCGCATAACGGGACGATCACCGTCAACAGCGAACCGGGTCGTACCGAGTTCACGGTGCGGTTGCCACTCAACGCCATTTAGAAGGGTGGCAACCGCCCGCGGCCTCACTTAGCTAGTGCAGGTTACGTCGATCTCGAAGGGCTTGTTCACCGGCTGCGTCGGGTTTGCCATGTCGACGCCAGTGGCTGTCCCGGTGATCTTGTAACTGTTGCCGCTCTTGGTGGCCGAGGCATTGCCCCCGCCGCCGGCCGCGGCGTACGCGAGCGTCACGCCGTTGACATTGCCCAGCCCAACGGACGTCACCTGGGGCGGGTCGGCGTCGGTCAGCACCGCGGCGATGCCGGTCGCGGCGCCGCCGATGGCGATGTTGACGTTGCCGCCAACTTTCGAGCACACGACCGAGCCGCTGACGTTTTGGTCCTTGCCATCGATGATCACTTTGGTGCCACCACCGCCACCGGAACTGGCGGAAGTACTGGCACTCGACGAGGAACCACTCGAACTCTTCTTGTCGCTCGAACAGCCGGAAATGCCGGCGACCAGAATCGCTGCTCCGGCTACCGCGACCGTCAGTTCACGCTTCACCTGTTCTCCTTTGCCCGATCGTTGCGGTCCTCGACATTGAGGGCCGTCAAGGCAGTATGCGGGTTAACTGGATCGAAGGTCCAGAGGCTCCGGAAAGTGATTCTGTTTCCTAAAGTCACTTGACAAGACGCGCATTAGCGCTGCGGCTGAGGGCGGCGCAATGGCAAGGTATTGCCGTGGACCACAAACCCCCCACTGCGGTCATCGAGTCGGCGCATGGTGAACATGTTCTGCCCTGGGATGACACAACCGATTTCGACAACGCCGATCGTGGATTTATCGCCTCCCTGTCTCCCTGCGTCATCAAGGCAGCCGACGGACGGGTGGTGTGGGACAACGATGTGTACGCCTTCCTCGAAGGTCCCGCGCCAACTTCGGTGCACCCCAGCCTGTGGCGCCAATCGGGGTTGAACGCGAAACAGGGTCTGTACGAGGTGGTGCCGGGCATCTATCAGGTCCGCGGTTTCGATATCTCCAACATCACTTTCATCGAGGGCGACACCGGGATTATCGTCATCGATCCGTTGGTCTCCACCGAGGTTGCCGCCGCCGCGCTGGACCTCTACCGCACCCACCGCGGCGCCGAGCGCCCAGTCGTCGCGGTGATCTACACCCACAGTCACGTCGACCATTTCGGCGGTGTGCTGGGGGTGACCTCGCAGGCGGATGTGGATGCCGGGACGGTGGCCGTGCTGGCACCCGAAGGGTTCACCGCGCATGCGGTGCAGGAGAACGTCTACGCGGGTCCGGCCATGCTGCGACGCGCAACCTATATGTACGGAAGCCTGCTGCAGCGCGGACCGCAGGAGCAGGTGGGTTGTGGGCTCGGTCAGATTCCGTCGGCGGGTGAGGTCGCGATCATCGTGCCCACCATCGACATTCGGGAAACCGGTGAAACGCACACCATCGACGGCGTGCAGATCGAGTTCCAAATGGCGCCGGGCACCGAGGCTCCCGCCGAGATGCATTTCTATTTCCCGCGTTTCCGTGCGTTGTGCATGGCCGAGAACGCCACCCACAACCTGCATAATCTGCTGACCTTGCGCGGAGCACTGGTCCGCGACCCGCACGCCTGGGCGGGATATCTGACCGAGGCCATCGATGCCTTCGGCGGTCGCGCCGATGTGGTGTTCGCCTCGCACCACTGGCCGACCTGGGGACAGGAAAACATCGTCAAGTTCTTGTCGCTGCAGCGCGACCTCTACGCCTACCTGCACGACCAGACGTTGCGCCTGCTCAACCAGGGCTACACCGGAGTCGAGATCGCCGAAATGTTCCAGATGCCACCGGCTTTAGATCAGGTGTGGCATACCCGCGGCTACTACGGATCGGTAAGCCACAATGTCAAGGCGGTCTACCAGCGGTACATGGGTTGGTTCGACGGCAACCCGGGACGGCTCTGGCCGCATCCTCCCGAGGCCCTCGCCCCCCGCTACGTCGACGCGATGGGTGGGATCGATCGTGTCGTCGAGTTGGCCCAAACGGCGTTCGACGCCGGTGATTTCCGTTGGGCCGCAACGTTGCTTGACCATGCGGTCTTCACCGACAGTGAGCACACCGCGGCTCGAGCGCTCTACGCCGACACCCTCGAGCAACTGGGCTACGGCGCCGAGAACGCGACGTGGCGCAACTTCTTCATGAGCGGGGCCACCGAATTGCGTGAGGGCAACTTCGGGACCGCGGGTCAGGTCACGTCGTCGACGATGCTTTCCCAACTGACGCCCGAGCAGATCTTCGACGGCCTCTCGATTCGCGTCAACGGCCCCCGCAGCTGGGATCTCGATATCGCCATCGACATCTCTTTCGCCGACCTGGCCACGAATTATCGGCTCGCCCTGCACAACGGCGTGCTCGTCTATCGCAACGTCGCGGCCGACCCCGCGACCGCGACGGTTACGGTCAAGCTGGACACCAAGTTTCGGTTGCTGAAGACGGCCATGGGCGACTTCACCTCACCGGGTCTGGAAGTCTCCGGCGACCAGAACGCACTGCAGGCGTTTCTCGATGTTCTCGACGAGCCGAACCCGAAGTTCAACATCGTCACGCCGTAACCGTCACATCCGCCTCCTGCGCCCCACCGGGAGGTGGACCACGTTATTTGCCCACCTCTGAGCGACAATCGTGTGCCCGACCGAAGCTGCCGGACGTGTTGTCGCTCAGAGGTGGGCAAAAGGGCGATTGTCCTGTGCAGCGACCACTGTGGCAGGAGGGAGTGATCGCGTCACGCGACGTCGATGACCACCTTGCCCAGCACCTTGCGGTCGGCGACGTATCGCAATGCCGCCGGCGCCTCGGACAGCGGGAATCGCGCGCCGATGTAGGGGCGCACCGTGCCGTCGGCGAACATCTGTGTCAGCTCTTCGATGTCGCGGACGAATTCCCTCGGGTAGTCGGCCATGAACGTACGGATCTCCATGCCGCGCACGCAGATGTCCTTGAGCATAACGAGATTGAGCGGGATCGCCGGGATGCTGCCCGCCGCATAACCGAGGGTGACAAAGGTGCCGCCGCGGGCCAGGGCGCGCAGCGCCGGCTCCGAATACGATCCCCCGACGGGGTCCAGGACCACCCGCGCCGCATCTGCGGTGAGTTCACGGATCCGCAATTTGAGGTCCTCGCGGTCGTAGTCCACGACGGCCTCGGCGCCGCGCTGCCGGCACAGTTCCAGCTTCTCCGGGCTCGACGCCGCGGCGAGTACCCGCGCCCCCATCGCCACCGCCAGATCAACGGCGGCCAGACCCACTCCACCCGCGGCACCCAGCACGACGACCCAATCACCTTGCTGCACAGCGGCGGTCGTGCGCAGCGCATGATAAGCGGTGCGGTAGGTCACGCCGAAGGCCGCGGCCGACGCGAAGTCGGCGTCGTCGGGCACCAGCGATGCCTGCGTCGAGTCGAGCAGTGCCTGCTCGGCGAATGCTCCGAATGTGGTGCCGGCCACCCGCTGACCGGGGCTGAAAGGAGCGCCCTCTCCGACGGAGAGCACCTCCCCGGCAATCTCATTGCCCGGGATGAACGGCGGTGGGATCTTGACCTGATACTTGCCGGCGATGAATAGCACATCGGGGAAATTGACCGCCGCGGCGTGCACCCGCACCAGCACCTGGCCGGGCGCCGGGACGGGCTCCGGAACATCGTCGAGCACCAGGCTCTCCGGCGGCCCGTAGCTGCGACAGACGACAGCACGCATCAATTGGCTCCTAACCCGTTGAGACAGAACCGCACCACGTGTGCGATGTCGTCGGGCTCGGGCCGAACGGCCGAGTCCATGTATCGGCGCATCGTCGCCGCGGTGCAGCAGAACACCGCTTCGACGTCGCGCTCGACGTCGGTACTTCCCAGTGCCGCCACCGGTTCGATCAACAGCTCGCGCAAGGGGTACATCATTGCGTGATCGACCGTGCGCCAGTTCGTCGCGGCAGCCATCTGACCGGCCGCGGCGCGGCTTTTCCTGATCAGGTCGGGCTCGGCGACCTGTGCCAGCGTACCCTCGATCCAGCGGGCGATCTTGTCCCGCGGTTGCCGTTCCTTGGCCATCTGGTGCTGAAGGTAGGACACGACGATTCCGACGCCACGCTCCATCACCGCGAGGATGAGATCGTCTTTGCCGGCAAAGTACCGGTAGAAAGCCTTGTTCGACGACCCGGCCTCGGCGACGATGTCGCTGACACGCGGCTCATCGGGTGCGACGCGCTCCATTACCCGCACCGCGGCGGCCAGGATTCGCTCGACCTCCGCAGTGGCTCCCCGCTGGCGCTCGTCGAGGGCACGTTCGACGGCCGCGGCGACCCTGTCGGTCATGGCGAATGTGGTTGTGCCGGAACGCTACCGACCAGGGCGCCGTACTTCTGCCGGGCAGCGTCGCGGCGCACATCCAGCATTTCGCTCGGCCATTCGCCCTCCTCGGCCTCGTACTGTTTGAGGAGCATGCGAGCCAGGTTGACCTTGTGCGCCTCGGTGGGTCCGTCGGCAAGCCCGAGCGCGATGCCGCCCAGCAGCACGTTCACCAGCGGCAGCTGGTCGGTGAGCCCGAGCGCACCGTGCACCTGAATCGCCCGCAGCGCAATTGATTTCAGCACCTGAGAGGCCAGGATCTTACAGGCGCCGATCTCGGCGCGTGCGCCCTGCTCGTCGCCATTGTCGATCAGCCAGGCGGCGTGCAGCACCGTCAGCCGAAACGGGATCAGCTCGGTGTAGGAATCCGCGACGAACTCCTGCACGAGTTGCTTGTCAGCCAGCGGGCTGCCTTGGGTGAAGCGGCTTTTCGCGCGCCGTGCCATCATGTCGACGGCGCGCTGCGCCATCCCGATCGATCGCATCGCGTGATGCAGTCGGCCGCCGGCCAGCCGGGTCTGCAGAATCAGGAAGCCCTGACCGGCTTCACCGAGCAACGCATCCGCCCCCACCCGCACCCCGTCATAGTGCACCAGCGAATGCCCTGGTTCGTGCGGGTCCGCGCCCACCAGATGATGGTTGGCTTCCAGTTTCAGCCCCTCGGTCCCGGCGGGGATCAAGAATGTCGAGGCGCCGCGGTGGACCGGCACGTCGGGATCGGTGATCGCGACGACGATGAAGAACGACGCGACAGCAGCGTTGGAGGAGAAGTACTTTCGCCCGGTGATCACCCAGTCGTCGCCGTCGCGCACGGCGCGGGTGGTGAACACGCGCGGGTCCGCACCGCCTTGCGGCTCGGTCATCGAGAAGCAGGAGAAGATCTCCCCGGACAACAACCCGGACAGATAGCGATCCTTTTGCTCCTGTGTTCCGAAGCGCGCGATGATCTCCGCGTTGCCGGTATCGGGTGCTTGGGTTCCGAAGACGATCGGCGCCCACGGGCTGCGCCCGAGGATCTCATTGATCAACGTCAGCTTGACCGCGCCGAAGCCCTGCCCACCCAGTTCCGGTCCCAAATGTGGTGCCCACAGGCCATTGTCGCGGACCTGCTGCTTGAGTGGATCGACGATGCGCCGGCGCTCGTCGTTGAGCGGCAGGAACTCGCAGCCCGGAAACAGCACCTCGAGCGGTTCCACCTCTTCGCGGACGAACTCGCGAACCCACGCCAGCTTCTTCTCGAACTCTGGCTCGGTAGAGAAGTCCCATGACATGTGAATACTCCCGCCTTTTAAGGGATTCCGCCGTCGGTCCGCAGAATCGAACCGGTGGTGAAACTGGACGCGTCGGACGCCAAGAACAATGCCGCACCGACTACCTCACGCGGGTCGCCGGCGCGCTTCAGGTGCAGGTGGCCGAAATTGTCGTTCCCGGACAGATCCCACGCCTTGCTGACGTCGGTCAGGTACGGCCCGGCCATCAGCGTGTTGACCCGTACGGTCGGACCGAACGCCTGTGCCAGTCCTTCGGTCATCGCGTTGAGCCCCGCCTTGGCGGCCGCGTACGGGATGATGCCGCCGTTGGGCCGCAGCGAGCCGGTGGAGCTGACGTTGATGATCGACCCGCCGCCGGCGGCCATCATTCGTTCACCCACCAACGCCGACAACCGGAACGGCCCTTTGAGATTCAGGTTCACCACCGCGTCGAACAGCTTCTCGGTGACGTCGCTCAGCTTGTCGTACAGCGGCGACATGCCCGCGTTGTTGATCAGGGTGTCGACCTTGCCGAACTGCTCGTAGGCGGCGTCGACCAGGCCGTCGAGCTGGTCCCAACGTCCGACGTGCACGCCGTAGGGCATCGCGGACCGTCCGGTCTCGGCCGCGACCTCTGCGGCCACCGCTTCGCAGTTCGCGAAGTTCCGGCTGGCGATCACCACGTCCGCGCCACAGTGTGCGACGGCGAACGCCATCTCCCGCCCGAGTCCACGGCTACCGCCGGTGATCAGCACTACGCGATCGGTGAGGTCGAAAAGCTGGTCGGCGTAACCCATTTCAGCGGCACCTGGTCGGCAGGCTGCGCGCCATCTCGGCCGCCGTCGCGATGAGCGTGAGGATCATCGGACCGAACGCGTTGGTGATCTTGGGGTCGACCTTTCCGGTCCGCACGCCGGCGGCGTACGTCTTTTCCAGCACGATGCCCAGCTTCCAGTTGGCCAGCACCAGGTAGTAGTCGATGTTCTCGGTGGAAAGCCCGCTGACCTTTTCGTAGTGGCTCAGCAACTCGCCGCGCTTCGGCATCCCGCTCATGTCCAGGTAAAACCCGTCGCCCTTGGGGTTTTCGCCGTCGTAACCCAGCAGGCACCAGGCCAGATCGAGCAGCGGATCGCCGACCGTGGTCATCTCCCAGTCCACGATCGCAGCGAGCTGAGGCTGACTGCCGTGCGCGAACATCACGTTGGCGAACTGGTAGTCGCCGTGCATGATGCCCGGCTGGTACTCCGCGGGCCGGTTGCGGCGCAACCAATCGGCGGCCTCGTTCAGGCCGGGCAGCTCGCGCACTTGGTAAGCGTCGAGGAATGCCAGCCATCGATCGACCTGCCGATCGTGGAAACCGTCCGGGCGCCCGAAGCCCTCGAGTCCTTGGCCGCGCCAGTCGACCCGGCCCAGCTTGGCGGCGCCTTCGACGAGTTCGAATGCCAGGCCGCGGCGCGCGTCGAGGTCGGTGTCGAACGGTGGCTGCCAGCCGCCGTCCATCGGGCTCCATCCGTCGATTGCCTGCATCACGTAGAACGGCATGCCCAGCACGGTGCCGCTGTCGTCGGCGGCGATCAGCTCCGCGTGCGGCACGTCGGTGCCGGACAGCGCCCGCACCAGCCTGATCTCGCGCAGCAGGCCGTCGATGCGTGCGGCGTCCGCGCGGGCCCCGGGCATGCGCAGCACCATGCGCTCGCCGCCCCGCCGAATCAGATACAGCGTGTTCTGCGAACCGCCTTTGAGCTGCTCCAGAAGCGGTTCTTCACCGCTTCCGGGAGCGTCATTGGCGTCGAGCCATCGTCCCAGCACACCCGGGTCCAGTGGGGTTTCACCGGCAGTCGTCATTGTCCGCACACCTCACTCTCTGCGTGGAGAATAGCATTCTCCACGCAGCCGTTAGTCCCGCTTGTACGCGCTGAGCAAGAAGCCGCTCGCGATGAAGTGCCCGTCCTCGTCGTGTTCGATGTTCGGCAGGTCGGCGTCGAGCGCGGCCTCATTGCCGTAGAGCTTCGCGGGACGGACCCCATCGACCTCCCATACCGTCGAGACGACGTCACGCAGTTCGCCCTCGGTGAACCCACGCGGACCTGGCCGGTCGTCGGATGCGCCGAGCGCGCCAGCGGCGAAGGCCAGGATGTAGAGCGCCGCGCCGGGTGCGGCGGCCCGCGAGATCGACTGCAGATAGCCGGGCCGTCCCTCGGGCAGCAGGGCGTGGAACAGGCCGCTGTCGAGGATGGTGGAGAAGCGGCCGTCATAGCCGCCGAAATTGGTGACGTCGGCCTGCGCGAAAGTCACTGTTGTCAAACCTTGTTCGGCGGCGGCCGCGGTGGCCGCGCCGATCGCGGTCGCGCTGGCATCCAGCCCGACGACGGTGTAGCCGCGCTTGGCCAGGGCCAGCGCTAGGGCGGCGTGGCCGCAGCCGGAGTCCAGCACGTCGCTGCGGATCTTGCCCTGATCGATGAGCGCCGCCAACTCGGGCTGCGGCCGGCCGATGCTCCACGGCGGTGGTGATTCTTGCCGGTAGGCGGCGTCCCAATCGATGCGCGGCTGGGTCATCTGTCCTCCTCGCGAGATGGTGCCTCCCTTGCAGATTAGGCGGCGGCCGCGCTCCGGGGTGGCAGGCGATGAGAAACTGCGAACAAGCCACCAAGACGACAGGGAGAAACATGCAAGTGCTTCTGGTCCGGCATGCGTTGCCGCTGCGCAGCGAACACGGCCAGGGTTCGGACCCGGACCTTTCGGAAGAAGGGGTGGCACAGATCGCGCGCCTGCCCGAGGCGCTCGCCAGGTTTCCGATCTCCCGGGTGATCAGCAGCCCGCAGCGGCGTGCCATCCAGACCGCCGAACCGGTCGCGGCGGCCCGGCAGCTGTCGGTCGAGATCGACGATCGCTTCGCCGAATACGATCGCGACCTTCCGCTGTACATCCCGGTCGAGCAGATCCGTGCGGAAAACCCGAAGGAGTGGGAGCGGCTGGCGCAGGGCCACTTACCCAGTGCGGTCGACGAAGACGCGTTCCGTGCGCGGATCCGGGCGGCGATCGACGACCTCGTCGCGTCCGCCGAGCCCGAGGACACCGTCGCCGTGTTCAGCCACGGCGGGGTGATCAACCTCTTGCTGCACGAAATCCTAGGCACGAAGCGGCTGTTGTCGTTTCCGGTCGACTACGCATCGGTGACCCGATTGCTGTATTCGCGGACCGGTCAGGCGACCGTGGCGGGGGTCAACGGCGTCGAACACGTGTGGGACCTGTTGCCGCGCAATCAGCGATGGTAAACAAGTTCGGTGACTTCGGCTGATCGACTCGACGGGTTGGACCTGCCCGCGCTGGACCGGTATCTGCGTTCGCTCGGTATCGAGCGCGACGGCGAGCTGCGCGGAGATTTCATCTCCGGCGGCCGCTCCAATCTCACGTTCCGGGTCTACGACGACAAAACGAACTGGCTGGTGCGGCGCCCACCGCTACACGGGCTGACCCCGTCGGCGCACGACATGGCGCGCGAGTACAAAGTGGTGGCGGCACTGCAGGACACGCCCGTCCCGGTGGCACGCGCGATCGCGCTGTGCGAGGACGACTCCGTGCTGGGCGCGCCGTTCCAGATCGTCGAGTTTGTCGCCGGGCAGGTTGTCCGCCGCCGCGCTCAACTCGAAGCCTTCAACCACACCGTGATCGACAAATGCGTCGACTCGTTGGTCCGGGTACTTGTCGACTTGCACAATGTCGATCCGAATGCGGTGGGACTGGCCGATTTCGGCAAGCCCAGCGGTTATCTGGAGCGCCAAGTGCGTCGTTGGGGCTCGCAATGGGAACTGGTGCGGCTGCCCGACGACCACCGCGACTCCGACGTCGAAAAATTGCATTCCGGTCTGCAGCAAGCGATTCCGCCGCAGACCCGTACTTCGATCGTGCACGGTGACTACCGGATCGACAACACCATCCTGGACGCCGACGACCCGACGCGGGTGCGTGCCGTGGTGGACTGGGAGCTTTCGACGTTGGGGGATCCGCTGTCCGACGCGGCCCTGATGTGTGTGTACCGGGATCCGGCTCTGGATCTGATCGTCAACGCGCAAGCCGCCTGGACGTCGCCGCTGCTGCCGACGGCCGACGAGCTGGCCGACCGGTACTCGCTTGTCTCCGGATTGCCGTTGGCGCATTGGGAGTTCTACATGGCGCTGGCGTACTTCAAGCTCGCCATCATCGCCGCCGGCATCGACTTCCGCCGGCGCATGGCGGATCAGGCCAGCGGCAAAGACTCCGAGCACATGCCCGAAGTGGTTGCGCCGTTGATCTCTCGTGGACTCGCGGAACTGGACAAGCTGCCGGGTTAGTCGCGCACAGCCGCCGCGTGATGCTTCTTGGCCGCGCGACGCAGCTGCAGAATCCGTGCGGTGCCGACGGCAACCGTGAGCAGGCCGCCAACCACCGCCGCCAGCAGGATGGCCACGCCTAGCGGCAGGCTCCAATGCCAGACCAAGAACTGAAACGGCGTCGATGTCGTGTTCTGCGTGATGAAGATCAGCAACAGGATCAGGATCAGGAAGCCCGCGATCAGTGCGGACCACAGCGCGCCGGCGCGGGTGAACCCGATGGCCGGTTCTTTGGGGTGCGTGACCGCATGGGGCGGTTTCGCGCCGGGAGGCGCTGGGGGAGGCACAGGGGCGGGCTCGGCGGGATGCGCCGCAGTGGGCTTAGGCGGCGGGTTACCCGGCAAGCCAGGGTCGGTGCTGCTCATAGATTCATCTTTGTCCCATCCCGGCGAGAATGAAACCAAACCGCGCAAACCGCCTGCTGCATGGCCACAGCGGCAGGCTTGTTATGCCGTTACTGTCAGCGGTATGAGGATGCTGCGGCGCCTGCACCGCTTGTTCATCCCCGCGGCAGCGTGCCTCGTGGTCGGCTGCCTCGTCGCGTCGTGCAGCAATTCCGATCCGCTGGCGCCGGAGGCGCGCAGCATAAAATCCATCGTGATCGGGTCCGCCGACTTCCCGGAATCTCAGATCATTGCCGAGATTTATGCACAAACGTTGCAGGCCAACGGTTTCGACGTGGGACGGCGGATGGGAATCGGCAGCCGCGAGACGTATATCCCCGCACTCAAAGACCATTCCATCGACTTGGTACCCGAATACGTCGGCAATCTGCTGCGCTACTTCGCGCCCGACTCGACCGCGACCATGCTCGACGCCGTGGAATTGGAGCTTTATCAGAAATTGCCGGGTGACCTGTCGGTTCTGACCCCGTCGCCGGCGTCGGATACCGACACAGTGACCGTCACGGGCGCAACGGCCGCCGCGTGGAACCTCAAAACCATCGGCGACCTGGCCGCGCACTCGCCGGAGGTGAAATTCGGTGCGCCCTCGGCCTTCGAGAACCGGTCGTCCGGCCTGCCCGGGCTACGGCAGAAATACTCGCTCAACATCAGTCCCGGCAACTTCATCGCGATCAACGACGGTGGCGGCGCGGTGACAGTACGCGCGCTGGTGGAGGGAAAGGTGAACGCGGCCAACATCTTCACCACCTCGCCGGCAATTGCGCAGAACCATCTGGCAGTGCTGGCCGACCCCGAGCACAACTTCGTGGCCGGCAACATTGTGCCGCTGGTGAATTCGCAGAAGAAGTCCGATCGGCTCAAGAACGTCCTGGATGCGGTCTCGGCCAAGCTGACCACCGAGGGTCTCGCCGGTCTCAACGCGGCCGTGGCGGGCAACTCCGGCATAGATCCTGACCAAGCTGCACGAAATTGGGTGCGGGACAACGGCTTCAACCATCCGATTACGCAATGACGACCGACGAGGGGGTAGGACGGTGATCGTCTTCGACGATGTCTGCAAGACATTCGCCGACGGCACCACCGCCGTCCATCGGCTGAGTTTGGTGGTTCCCAACGGCGAGCTGACGGTGTTCGTCGGTTCCTCCGGGAGCGGCAAGACCACCGCGCTGCGCATGATCAACCGAATGGTCGAGCCGACGTCGGGCACCATTACCGTCGACGGCCAGGACGTCCGGGGCGTCAACCCGGTGCAGCTGCGGCTCGGAATCGGTTACGTGATCCAGCACGCCGGGCTGATGCCGCATCAGCGGGTGATCGACAACGTCGCGACCGTGCCCGTGCTGCGGGGGCAATCGCGCCGGGATGCCCGCAAGGCGGCCTACGAGGTGTTAGAACGCGTCGGGCTGGACGCCAAACTTGCCAACCGTTATCCCGCGCAACTCTCCGGCGGCGAACAACAACGCGTCGGCGTGGCACGCGCATTGGCCGCCGATCCGCCAATCCTGTTGATGGACGAGCCATTCTCGGCCGTCGACCCCGTGGTTCGTCTCGAACTGCAGAACGAAATACTGCGTCTGCAAAGCGAACTGCACAAGACGATCGTGTTTGTCACGCACGACATCGACGAGGCGCTCAAACTCGCCGACCGGGTCGCGATCTTTGGCCGCGGCGGCGCACTGCAGCAGTACGACGAACCCACCCAACTACTTTCACGGCCGGCCAACGATTTCGTGTCGAAATTCATCGGCCTGGGCCGCGGCTACCGGTGGCTGCAGCTGATCGAGGCGAATGGCCTGCCGCTGCACGCCGTCGACACGCTCCCGGTCAGTGGTCTCACCGATCGTCGGCTGACCGGGTGGGCGGTGGTGGTCGACGACGACGGCCGTCCGCTGGGCTGGATCGACGGCGAGGGCCTGCGACGCCACGGCTCAGGCGCGTCGTTGACCGACAGCATGAGCGGTATCAGTGCCTTGTTCCGGCCCGGCGGCAATCTCAGCCACGCACTGGACGCGGCATTGTCGTCGCCGTCGACGGTGGGGATCGCCGTCGACGGGCAAGGCAAGGTCATCGGCGGTGTGTTGGCTGCCGACGTACTGGCCGCGGTCGAATCGCAGCGGCGGATCTGACCATGCATTATCTGCTCACCCATCTCGGCGACGCCTGGACGCTGACGGTGATCCATCTGCGGTTGTCGTTGGTACCGGTGCTGATTGGGCTGTTGATCGCGGTCCCGCTGGGGGTGCTGGTCCAGCGTGCACCGATTGCGCGGCGGCTGACGACGGCGACCGCCAGTGTGGTGTTCACCGTGCCGTCGCTGGCGTTGTTCGTGGCCCTGCCGGTGCTTATCGGAACCCGAATCCTGGACGAGGCCAACGTCCTCGTCGCGCTCACCGCGTACACCGCCGCGCTGATGGTGCGCGCGGTGCTCGAGGCCTTGGACGCGGTGCCGGCTCAGGTCCGCGACGCCGCCACCGCTGTCGGCTACTCCTCCGTCAAACGGATCCTGAAAGTTGAGCTGCCGCTGTCGATCCCGGTCATGATCGCGGGGTTGCGGGTGGTCGTGGTGACCAATATCGCGATGGTGTCGGTCGGTTCGGTGATCGGCATCGGCGGCCTGGGCACCTGGTTCACCGAGGGGTATCAGACCGACAAGAGCGATCAGATCCTGGCCGGCATCATCGCGCTGTTCGTACTGGCCGTCGTGATCGACATGTCGATCGTGCTGGCCGGCCGGCTCGCCACCCCCTGGTCCCACGCGGGTGCGGTCACGCGCCGGCGGTCCGTGGTAGCTCCCGTCGTCGGTGGTGCACGATGAACTTCGTCCAGCAAGCGGTGTCCTATCTGCTGACCGTCGACAACTGGACCGGTCCGGTCGGCCTCGCGGCGCGCATCTTGGAGCACCTGGAGTACACCGCCCTGGCGGTGGGCGCATCGGCGTTGATCGCGATCCCGATCGGGATGGTCATCGGGCACACGGGCCGCGGCACGCTGCTGGTGGTGGGTGCGGTCAACGGGCTGCGCTCATTGCCGACACTCGGCGTGCTGCTGCTGGGTGTGTTGATGTTCGGCCTCGGCCTCGGGCCGCCGCTGGTTGCCCTGATGCTGCTCGGTGTGCCGTCGCTGCTGGCCGGCACCTACGCGGGGATCGCCAACGTCGACCCGGTGGTGGTCGACGCCGCCCGGGCGATGGGCATGACGGAGGCCCAGGTGCTGCTGCGCGTCGAGACGCCCAACGCGATGCCGCTGATTCTCGGCGGGCTGCGTAACGCAACCCTGCAGGTCGTTGCCACCGCGACGGTGGCCGCTTATGCCAGTCTCGGTGGGCTTGGCCGCTACCTGATCGACGGCATCAAAGAACGCGAATTTCAACTCGCCTTGGTCGGCGCGGTGATGGTGGCCGGGCTCGCGCTGATCCTCGACGGCCTGCTGGCAATCGCGGTCTGGGTTTCGGTGCCCGGCACCGGCCGATTGCGCAGGCCTCACCGTCGAATCGATGTGACGGCGGACCCAGTTGCCGACCAGCCTGCCGCGGCGGGTGGGCACGTCTTACGGTAGGGAGTGTGAACAGCCCCTCTGACCCGGCCGGCAGTGTCTGGCCCGCAATGCTGACCTGGCGCGCACCGGACATCTCGCGCATGGAATCGGTGCGAGTACAGGTGTCCGGCAAGCGGATTAGAGCGGCCGGACGTATCGTGGCCGCGGCTACCGCGACGAACCCGGCATTCGGGGCTTTCTACGAAGTGCAGACCGACGAAACCGGAGCAACGAAGAGGTTCGGGCTGACGATCACCCTGGCCGAGCGGGAGCGCCAGCTTGCCATCTCCCGCGACGAAGAGAACATGTGGATGGTCACCGACCACCAGGGCGAGCGTCGTGAGGGGTACAACGGCGCACTCGACGTCGACGTCGTATTCAGCCCGTTCTTCAACGCGTTGCCCATCCGGCGGCTGGGGCTGCACGAGCGGGCCGAAACCATCACGCTGCCGGTGGTCTACGTCAACGTGCCGGACATGACCGTCACCCCGGCCACGGTGAGTTACGCCAGTTCCGGCGGCGGTGAAGGCATCAAACTGCATTCACCGGTCGCCGACACCACGGTGAGCGTCGATGCCGACGGGTTCATCGTGGACTATCCCGGATTGGCAGAGCGGATCTGATCACCCCGCCCGCCCGGCCGGCGGCGGCCAGCTCTTGGCGCCAGCCGTCCGCGCCGATCGTGACGGTGAAGATGTCGGAGCGTGGGAAGCGGTCGTAGCGCGTTCGCGCGGCATGTCCCGCCTCGACGAGTTCGGCCACCGAGTTGTCCCAATCGAGCGAGTCGCGGGCACGGCTGAGCAAGTCCATTACCCGGTCGACCGCCGTGAGCAGATGGGCGGTGTTGCCTTCGCACATCGCGCGCACCAGGTCCGGCGCGCTGCCCGCCACCCTGGTGCCGTCCCGGAAGGACCCGGCGGCCAGTGCGAAGGCCAGCGGCACCTCCGCGGCCGTCACCGCCAGCGCCTCGGCGAGCAGGTGCGGCAGATGCGAGATGGCGGCCGCCGCGGCGTCGTGTTCGTCGGATCTGGCCGGCACCACGACCGCCCCGCAATCCAGCGCCAGCGTCATCACCATCCACCAGACGACCGGGTCCACGTGGTCGTCGACGCTGACCACCCACGGTGCCGCGGTGAACAATCCGGCATGGCCGGCCGCCCACCCCGAGCTCTCGGTGCCCGTCATCGGGTGGCCGCCGACAAAACGGTCCTGCAGACCGGCCGCGACCACCTCGTCGAGCACCGCCGCTTTGACGCTGGTGACGTCCGTGAGGGGGCATTTCGGGGCCAGGTCGGCGACGTGGGCGAGCATCGCCGGCAGGGCGGGCATCGGGACCGCCAGCACGATCATGGCCCCGGTATCGGCAGCGCGCGTCAACGTGTCGGCGAGCTCGGTCGATGCGGCAAAGCCGTCGGCGAGTGCGCCGCGCGCGCCCTCTACCGAACGGTTGTAGCCGAACACGTCCCGGCCGGCTGCCGCGGCCGCGCGCATGAGCGAACCGCCGATAAGCCCCAACCCGAGGACACACACCGGGGGCTTGTTCCCGGTCCCAGTCGCCGTCCACGACACAGACCTAGGTTGGCACAGTCGGATCGACAACGGCGCCTGGAGGTCCCCTTGCTGGTCTGCGCTGTCTGGTCAAGCCGCCTGGTCAGCGACTAGCGTAGGCGCCCATGGGACGAGAGCGGGTCGCAACGCAAGGCCCGTCCGTGGATACACCGGACGGCTTTGGCGTGGCCGTTGTGCGCGAAGAGGGCCAATGGCGGTGTTCTGTGATGGCCCCCAATTCGCTGACGAGTCTGGCTGCGGCCGAGACAGAGCTGCGTGAACTGCGCAGTGCGGGCGCGGTCTTTGGTCTTCTCGACATCGACGACGAGTTCTTCGTCATCGTGCGCCCGGCGCCGTCGGGAACCCGGTTGTTGCTGTCGGACGCCACGGCCGCATTGGATTACGACATTGCCGCCGAGGTTCTGGACAGCCTGGACGCCGACATCGATCCCGAGGACCTCGAGGACTCGGAACCGTTCGAAGAAGGCGATCTCGGGCTGCTGTCCGATATCGGCCTGCCCGAGGCCGTTCTCGGTGTCATCCTCGACGAATCCGACCTCTACGCCGATGAGCAGTTGGGCCGCATCGCTCGCGAGATGGGCTTTGCCGACCAGCTGTCGGCGGTGATCGACCGCCTCGGTCGGTGATCGACCGCCTGGTTCGGTGAGGACTGACGAAGAGCTGATCCGTGCCGCGCTGGCGGCCGCCGCAACGGCCGGCCCTCGCGATGTGCCGATCGGTGCGGTGATTGTCGGCGCCGACGGAACCGAACTGGCCCGCGCGGTGAATGCCCGTGAGGCCCTTGGTGATCCGACGGCGCACGCGGAAGTCTTGGCGATCCGCGCAGCGGCCACCGTGCTGGGCGATGGGTGGCGGCTGGAGGGAGCCACGCTGGCGGTCACCGTCGAACCGTGCACGATGTGCGCGGGAGCGCTGGTGCTGGCGCGTGTCGCGCGGCTGGTGTTCGGCGCGTGGGAGCCCAAGACCGGTGCGGTCGGGTCGTTGTGGGACGTGGTCCGCGACCGTCGGCTCAATCACCGCCCCGAGGTGCGTGGCGGTGTGCTCGCCGCGGAGTGCGCCGCGCCGCTGGAGGAGTTCTTCGCCCGCCAGCGATTGGGGTGAGTGGCTCCTGGTTCTGTAAGCTGCTCGGCGGTGGCGTGTCCGAGCGGCCTAAGGAGCACGCCTCGAAAGCGTGTGACGGCTAAAACCGTCCGAGGGTTCAAATCCCTCCGCCACCGCCAACAGCTTCCCGCGAAGAATCGCGTGATTGCCAGCACCACGAAGCCTCGACCCGCCGCCGCGCCCGGTTGGCACGTTGCCAGCGCGGCTATCCACTGCGGATTTCCCGGCGATTCGAGGCATTTGTAACCCGCAATCGTATTTACTGTGACCCAACTCACTCGGCGGTGGCCGGCCGCGTAGTTCGCGGGGCTAGTGAGGTGCGGGAGGGGCAGGATGATGACGCGGCTGGCGACGTGGTGGGAGCAGGACCACCATTTCGATTGGCTGACCGACTATTTGCAGTCGCACGGGCTGGGTTCCAACACACGCAAGCTGCTGGCTGCGGTCGCGGGCTCGTTGGTGCTCGTGCCGGCCAACGTGTGGTTGGGTCCGACCTTGCCGTTGCGGCCCGTAGCGATGGCTTATTCGATCTTGGCCGCGGCGATCGGGCTGGGCATGGCCTCGATGTGGTTGCGCGGGTGGCCCACCCGGCGGCAATCCCTTTTGTTCATTCTGACCGGCAGTGTGATCATCGGCCTCGGCTGCATTTGGCAGCCCCAGCCGCTGGTCGGGCTGATGGCATGCTCGGCCATGGCGGTCCCCGGCGGTTACCTCGCGTTCTTCCATACCGCTAAGTACATGGCCCTGAATTTCGGCCTGGCCTGTGCCATTGCGACGGTGGAAGCGGTGCGTTTAGCCGCCGCGGGGGAAGCGATGCTGGCGTTCACCGGCTGCTTTCTGGTCCTCGAACTCAATGCGGTCGTCCCCCTGGCCATCCAGATCGTCGTGCGCGCACTCTCGGTTGACTTATTGCGTGCCAACCGCGACCCGTTGACCGGCCTGCTGAATCGGCGCGCCTGCGATCGGGAGATTGTGGGGCGGATGATCGGCGGCGCCAACCACACGTTTTTGATGGTGGCGATGATCGACCTGGACCGGTTCAAAACCCTCAACGACACTCACGGACACGCCGCCGGTGATGAGGCGCTCGTCGCGGTTGCGGGCGCATTGAACGCAGCCTGCAGCGACGCCGCCATCGTCGGGCGCGTCGGTGGTGAAGAATTCTTGATCGCCGAGATCGTGACGGCAGAACAGCGACCCGAGTGGGGTCTGTACCTCTGTGACGCCGTGGCCGCAATCGACGACCCCGTGACCGCGAGCGTCGGAATCGCCGCCCTGGCGTTGCGCGACCTGCTCACCGATCATGCCGACGAAGCGTTTCGCCAAGTGGTCGCTCACGCCGACAACGCCATGTATGAAGCCAAACGACGCGGGGGCAATCAAACTCGTCACCACGAGGTCGCGGTCTGAGTCGGCGCCGAAATCGCATGGCGTCCAGTTCGATTGCCCGCCTGATCAATTCACCGTGTGCTGGTGGTAGACCGACGACTTGTTCGGCCATCAAGCTCTGGCGTCGGACAACGGTTCCAACCCTCGGCAACCGGTCAGTGGGTATGGTTCGACGATGACGCCGAGCGGCGCAGCACGAGAGCGGCGGGACACGTCGGCCATCCGAACCGACGAGTCCGACGCGGCGCGTGGGCGCCCGCGCGACATGCAGCGTCGCGCCGCGGTCATCTCGGCCACCCGGGAACTGTTGATCGCCAACGGCTATGAAGAAATCACGTTGGCCGGCGTCGCGCGTCATGCCGGGGTCTCGCGACCGTTCGTCTACGAACACTGGGGCAGCAAGTTCGCGCTGGTCGAGGACGCCATCCTTTCCGTCCCCGGCGAATATCCCGCAATCGACGAACTCCCGTTCGCCGATGCATTGACCAGCCTGATCAGCGGCATGGTCCGCGTTCAGTCGGATCCTGCCTATTTGGCGGGCATGCCGGGAGTCGCGACCGTGCTCTACAGCCGGCCCGACTTGGTTGAACAGGTCGAAGCGCGTTACATGGCCCCGGTCCGGGCGATGTGGGTCCGACTGATCGAACGCGGAAAGGCCGAGGGTCTGGTGCGGTCGGACGTCGACGGGAGTGCGCTGATGGACACCATGCGCGGTGCGGTCACGCTGCACACCTCGGTGAACAAGGCGCTCGGCGAGGCCGAACTGATCGCGCATCTGAAGTCGTTGATCCTGCACGGGATCGGCGTGCGCGAGTGACTCTCGCCTAGTTTTCTTACACGATGTAAGGTAATGGCGCCATGAAATCGCTGCACGCACTCTTCGACCTCACCGGTCGTACCGCCATCGTCACCGGCGGCACCCGCGGCATCGGGCTGGCCATCGCCGAGGGATTGGTCGAGTGCGGTGCCAATGTGGTTGTCGCCAGCCGAAAGGCCGATGCCTGTGCCGCGGCGGCCGACAAGCTGCAGGCGCTCGGCGGTGGTCGGGCCGTCGGCGTGCCGACACACGTGGGCGACCTGGACGCCATCGGCCGTCTCGTCGACGCCACCGCCGCGGAGTTCGGTGGGATCGACATGGTGGTCAACAACGCCGCCAATGCCCTGTCGCTGCCACTTGGTGAGTTCACCCCGCACGCGTGGTCCAAGTCGTTCTCGGTCAACCTGCAAGGTCCGGTCTTCTTGGTCCAGGCGGCGCTGCCGCACCTGCGCCAAAGTGAGCACGCGTCGATCCTCAACATCGTCTCTGCCGGTGCCTTCATCTATTCGCCTGCGACGTCGATGTATTCGGCGGCCAAGGCCGCGATGGTGTCGTTCACCCGGTCTATGGCCGCAGAGTTCGCGTCGCAGGGCATTCGGGTCAACGCCTTGGCGCCCGGATCGGTCGACACCGATATGGTGCGGGCCAACACGCCGGAGTTCATCGAGGTGATGAAGGCATCCGCGTTGCTGAAGCGGCTCGCCGACGCCTCCGAGATGGTGCCTCCCGCACTGCTATTGCTCTCCGACGCTGGGAGTTTCATCACCGGGCAGACCATCATCGCCGACGGCGGCATGGTGGCCAGGTAGGAGCCGATCGTGACCGACACCCTCAGCGCGACGCGTGAAGCTAACAGGCAGACACTGCGGCGGGCGATGGACGGCACCGCTCGTTGGAACCCGCTGTGACTCAGAAAGGCGACTGAAAGTATGGCGAATTCCCTCTGTGAGCGTCTCGGCATCGAGTTCCCGCTATTTGCGTTCTCCCACTGCCGCGACGTGGTCGCCGAGGTCAGCAAGGCCGGCGGATACGGGGTGCTGGGCGCGTTGGCCTACAACGCCGAGCGCCTCGAGGTCGAGCTGTCCTGGATCGACGAGCACGTCGGCGGCCGGCCCTATGGGGTGGATTTCGCGATGCCGGAAAAGTTCGTCGGCAAGGGCGAGCCCTTCAGCCTCGATGCGTTGCGTGAGCTGATTCCGGCCAGCCACACCGAACACATGGAGAAGGTGCTCGCCAACCACGGCGTGCCTGCGCTGCCGGAGGACGCCGAGCGGCGGGTGATCGCCGCCGGCCTCGGGGTGGAGGCCGAGGGGCCGGGGCAGGTAGAGGTCGCGCTGCGTCACCCGGTGTCGATGATTGTCAACGCGCTTGGCCCGCCACCGGCCTACGCCATCACGGCCGCCCACGAAAAGGGGGTATTGGTAGGCGCTTTGAGCGGTTCGCCGCGGCACGCTCGGCGTAACGTCGATGCGGGAGTCGACGTGATCATCGCCCAGGGCGGCGAGGCCGGGGGACACACCGGGGAGATCGCCACGATGGTGCTGGTGCCCGCGGTCGTCGACGAGGTCGGGCCGGACATCCCCGTGTTGGCCGCCGGCGGCATCGGTAACGGCCGGCAGATGGCGGCCGCGATGGCCCTTGGCGCACAAGGGGCTTGGACCGGATCGCTGTGGCTGACGGTCGCCGAGGCGTCGACGGAGCCGTGGGTGGTCGAGAACCTGTTGAAGGCCGGGTACTCCGACACGGTGCGTTCGCGCGCGATGACCGGCAAGCCGGCCCGTCAGATCCGTACCGAATGGACCGAGGCATGGGAAGGCCCCGACAATCCCGAACCACTGCCAATGCCGTTGCAGGGCATCGTATATGCGGATGCATCGGCGCGGTTCATGCGGGCGCGCTCGAGTGCGTTGTCGGGCTCGCCGGCGGGGCAGATCGTGGGGTCGATCAACAAGGTACGGCGCTCCCGCGACGTGGTTCTCGACATCGTCGAGGAATACCTCGCCACGGTGCGGCGACTGGCAGAAGACGGCTGAGGAGGAATCGCTGTGGTTGGCAACGACGACGTCCGGGACATCGACACCGGCGTACCCATGGCGCGCTTCGCCCGCGGCTGGCACTGCATCGGCTTGGCCGAAGACTTCCGCGACGGAAAACCCCACGCGATCAACGCATTCGGGACGCGTCTGGTGGTGTTTGCCGACGCGGCCGGCGATGTGCACGTCCTCGACGCGTACTGCCGCCACATGGGCGGCGACCTGTCCCAGGGGACCGTCAAGGGCGATTCGGTAGCCTGCCCGTTTCACGACTGGCGCTGGCAGGGCTCGACCGGGCGCTGCTCATTGGTGCCCTACGCCAAGCGCACACCCCGATTGGCGCGGACGCGGCGGTGGCCCACCGGAGAGGTCAACGGCCAATTGCTCGTCTGGCACGATCCCGAGGGGTCGACGCCGGCGCCGGAGCTGTTCCCGCCGACGATCGACGGGTACGCCGATGGGCAGTGGTCCCCGTGGTCGTGGAACTCGATCCTCATCGAGGGATCACACTGCCGCGAGATCGTCGACAACAACGTCGACATGGCCCACTTCTTCTACATCCACCACGCGTACCCGACGTTCTTCAAGAACATCATCGAAGGCCACACGGCAACCCAGATCATGGAGTCCAAGGCCCGGCCCGATACCACCAAGAACTACGAGAAGCTCTGGGAGGGAACGAAACTTCGCTCGGAGGCAACGTATTTCGGCCCCGCCTACATGATCAACTGGTTGCACAACGACGTGGCGCCGGACTTCACGATCGAAGTCGCGCTGATCAACTGCCACTATCCGGTCACGCACAACTCATTCGTGCTGCAGTGGGGCGTGGCCGTTCAGGAACTTCCCGGCTTGCCGGCAGACAAGGCGGCCAAGCTCGCCGCCGCGATGAGTCGATCGTTCGGCGAGGGCTTCCTCGAAGACGTCGAGATCTGGAAGCACAAGACACGCATCGAGAATCCGTTGCTCACCGAGGAGGATGGCGCGGTGTATCAGCACCGGCGCTGGTACGAGCAGTTCTACGTCGATGCCGCCGACGTCACCGCGGAGATGACCGACCGCTTCGAAATCGAGGTGGATACCAACCACGCCAACAAGTCTTGGCAGCGTGAGGTTGCGGAGAACCTCGCGGCGACGGTGCGGCAATAGTGACGTCGGGCTAGCCCAGGCCGCCGGTCAACCCCCGAGCCGCCTGCATTTCGGTCGGCCGGTATGGGCGGCCATCGGGTAACAGCAGGTCGTGGAACCACAGTTTCGGGGGTGCCGTGTAGGGGTGGTTCCACGAGTCCCACGGAAAATAGGTCTGGGTTTTGCCCGCCACCAAACCCCAGTTGAATGCACCGACGTTGTGTCGCTTGGCAATTGGCAGGATCGTTTCCAGGGTGCTGCCTTGGGACCGAGCCATGTACTCGGTGCACAGGATCGGTCGCCCCAGCGGCGTCAGTTCGTTGATCTTTGACTCGAACTCGGCCGGTTTGCCGTAGTTGTGGAAGGTGATCACGTCGGCGTTGTCGAGTTGGATGGCACTGATCGCACTGCGGCTTCCCGGGTCTCCCCAGGATCCCTGCCACACACCGCTGGTCAACGGCTGGGCGGGGTCAACCGCCCGCGCCCACCGGAACACCTGAGGAAGCAGGTCGGCCACCCGCTGCAACTTGTCTGCGCGCTCGACCTTGCGGTACTCCTTGGCGGGATTGTCGGGTTCGTTCCACAGGTCCCACCCCAAAACCCGGTCGTCATTACGGAACTGGCTCAACACTCCTGTGACGTAGTCCTGCATGACCGGGACGTAGCGGGGATCGCCGAGGCGCTCGGCGCCCGGGCTCTGCACCCAGCCGGAGTTGTGCACTCCCGGTACCGGTGCGTGTTGCGGGCCGGCCTTGGGCAGCGGGTCCCAACAGGAGTCGAACAAGACGAAGAGCGGCTTGATGCCATGGCGCGACGCGATTCCGACAAACTGGCCCAGACGGCTTTGGAAGCCCTGGCGGTCTGTCGCCCACAACTGATCGTGAAGGAAGACCCGCATGGTGTTGAAACCGAGTGTGCGGGCCACGCCCAGCTCACCGTCAATGCGTTGTGGGTCAAACGTTCCCGGCTGAAACATCTCTAGCTGATTGATCGCGGTTGACGGGATGTAGTTCGCGCCGACAAGCCAACCTTGTGCGCGATACCACGCGTTGGCACGGTCCGGCGACCACCGTGTTGCCTCCGCAAAAGCGCGCGGCGCTTGGGTCAGCGCCGCACCCGCTGCCAGCATCAGGGGCAACTTCAGGGCCGTTCGGCGGTTCACGAAGTGACACTAGATTTCCCTTGTCGCACAGGCGGTTCGACGCGCCGATTGCAATCTATTGAGATGGCAATTGTGACCTGATCGTGATCTGTGAACTAGCGAAGCCTGCGACCGTAGTTGTCTTTCACGCTGCCGGTGAACATCATGATCGCATCGACGATGGCCCACACGACGCTGCCGATGAGGACCGCCAATGCGATAAAGCAGAACAGGCTGAGGACGAGTCCGACGAGGCCGAGTATCAGCTGCGCAACCGCGATCTGGGTCGAGTCGATGTAGAAGCGGCCGATGCCGAACACCCCGAAGAAAAGCTGCAACAACCCTGCCGTGGTACCGGACTTGTCGGACAGCGGGACGCCCGTGGCGGGATCACGCCCGAACGGCGCTTGGGGATCAACCCCTGGATACCCGCCATAGCCCGGATATGGCTGCTGAGGTGGGTAGCCAGGCTGTGGCGGCGGGTAACCGGGCTGCGGCGGTACATAGCCGGGTTGCGGTGGGTAACCGGGATAACCCGACTGCGGTGATATCGGCGGGCCCGGGGGCGGCACGTAGCCGGGCGGCTGCCAGCCCTCGGGCGGCGGGCCGGCGGGAAAACCGGGCGGGTTGGGCGTCGACATCGCCTGAGTTAACCCTGCCGCGGCGGGTGAGTCCATTCGTCCTGGACACCGCAAGACGACTCGGCCACCACCTATCTAGCACAGTAATACTTTTGTAGACAGATATAATTGCTCACTGCTACTATCGCATCCAACGTTGTTTTTGCTGACCCGGGAGTGCGCCGATGCGGTCCATGTCCTTCGACCCTGCGGTGGCCGTCGTTGGCACTCAGATCGTCGGCAGCGCGACGCAAGCACTTGCGACCAGTGCCGCGGCGGAACCGTCGGTGGCCGCGCTGGCTCCCGCCGGCGCCGAAGAGGTCTCGGCTCAAGCAGCCGCGGCGTTCGGGGCAGAAGCCACCCACATGCTGGCTCTACTCAACGCCGCGCACTCGGAGCTGACGCGGACCGGCAACGCCTTGGTCGAGATTGCCCGGATCTATGCGGAGACCGATGCCGTCGCGGCTCGCCGGCTGAGCCAGATGCGCACCGAGGTCGCCTTCCGGTTGGCTGGGTAGGGCCAGTGGACAGCAGATTCGCAGGGCACAGTCGGTGCTGTCTCTTCTAACTTTCGCCCCGACGGCGCGATACTAACCAGATGTCCGATCGCAACGTGCTCGGCGGCCCGCTGCAGCCTTGTGGCACCGAACCCCTTACCGGCTTTTACCGCGACGGCTGCTGCTCGAGCGGAGCCGAGGATGTCGGTCGCCACACAATCTGCGCGGTGATGACCGCCGATTTCCTTGAGCACCAACGTTCCATCGGCAACGATCTGCTGACGCCGGTTCCCGAATACCGCTTTCCCGGCCTGCTGCCCGGCGACCGGTGGTGTGTGACCGCCCTGAATTGGCTGCGGGCTCACCGCGATGGTTGCGCCGCGCCGGTCGTGTTGGCCAGCACCCACGAACGCACCCTTGAGGTGGTGCCCCTCGAGGCGCTGCTGGAGCATCAAGTCGACGTTCCCGACGATTTGGCTAACTTATAGGGCTTGCGATCTGCGCTTCGATCCGTCGGGCCGCGGCGCACACCTGCTCACTGAGCCGCCTGGCGTCCGACGCGGTCACGTCGGTGAAGGGTGCGACGCTGATCGACATCGCGACCACCCCGTCGTCATCGACGATCGGAGCGGAAATGGTGGCGATACTGTGCGCCGAGTCCTCGGTGAACTCGGCGTCCAACACGTCGATCACCGTGAGGTCGGCGAACGCCCGGGCCAGGTGTGCGGTGATCGCGTCGGGTTCGCCGTCATCGCGCAATGCCCGCAGTGCCGCATACACCTGAAGATATTCGCGGCTGAGCCGTTCGACGGTGTACCCGCGATGACGAATCTCGCTGAGCACCGCGGTGATTCGTCGGGACAGCGCGGTGGACGGCCTGCCCATGCCCTGCAGCCAGGCGCGCTGCGCGGGAGCCGGGCTCCAGGCGATGTAGTCGCGGCCGAACGGCGCTACCAACGGCATGCGCAGTCCGCGGTCGATGCGCATCCCGGAGCAGGATTCGCCGGCGCTATCGGTCACGACGATGACATTGCCCTCGCGGCGTGCCAGAAATGCTTGTGCGGCTGACGATTCGGCGAGCTGCTGCAAGATTCCACGAAAGACCCGGTCGCCGGTCGGCTTCGCCAGCGCCGCGATGCCAGGCCCCCAGGAGTAGGCGGCCGTGTCGATGTCACGTACCACCCAGTGATGGGCCGCCAACGTCGTCAATATCGCGTGCCCGGTAGCGCGACTGATGCCCAGCTCGCGGGTGATCTCCGCGAGGGAGAACGCTCGCGTGGGTTGGGACCCCAGCAGCCGCATGACCGCGACCACGCGCTCGGTCGGTGGCGAAGCGGGTTGACGAGCCGTCTGTCCCGCGTCTACCGTCCGTATCATATTTCGAATGATACGTCGAATATTCGACACCGCGAGGAGGCGGTCGCATGGGCTCTGCGGGCCCCGACATCGCTGACATCGATTTCGACGATCTGACCTCGCCGCAGCTGACCGATGTCCAGCGGCAGATTCTGGAATTCACCGAAGCCAAACGGATCGAATTCGATGTCGACCGGATGTTCGGGGAGGCCGTCGAACAAGCCGGCGTCGACGATCTGGACGACACGGATGGTTTCGGGGACCGCCTAACCGCTCACGTCGCGGCGATCGAAGCCGACGACGGCCTGCGACAGCTCACTCGGTCGACGTTGCGACAGCGCGTGGTACGGCTGCTGCGAAACCGCCTGTCACTCACCGAGCTCATCAAGCGCTATCCCGAGATCGAGTCCATTGCGATCGACAAGCCCTTCATCGTGGTCGGTATGCCGCGTTCCGGCACCACACATCTGGTGAATCTCATTGCCGCAGATCCGCGCCGGCGTGCCTTGCCGTATTGGGAAAGCCAGGAGCCGATCCCCGCGCGCGGCGAGGGCCCCGACATTTTCGGTGTCGACCCGCGCTATGCGCGCGCCAAGGCCGAACACGACGCCCTGATGGTCAGCGCTCCCGTGGTGGCCGCGATGCACGACCGGTACCCCGAAGCGATCGAGGAGGAGGTCGAGCTCCTCGATCTGGACCTGGCGGGCTACGTCCTGGAATGGCATGCCCGCGTGCCGGATTGGCGCGACTACTACCTCGCGCTCGACCAAACACGGCATTACGCGTATTTGAGGAAGGTCCTGCAGGCGCTGACGTTTCTGCGGGGCCCGCAGACCTGGATCCTCAAGAGTCCGCAGCATTGCGAGCAGCTCGGCCCGCTGCTGGCGACGTTTCCGGATGCGACGGTTGCGTTCACACACCGCGATCCGGTCGCGGTCGTGCAGTCCGCGATCACGATGATGGCTTACTCGGATCGGCTGCGCCGAACGAGCATCGATCCGGGCTGGCTTCTGGAGTACTGGACGGATCGGGTGCACCGACTGCTGAGCGCGTGTGTCCGCGACCGTGATCTGGTGCCGTCCGACCGCAGCATCGACGTCAACTTCCACCAGCTGAACGGCAGCGAATTGCCGATACTCGACGAGCTTTACCGCCGCGGCGGAGTCGAACTGACACCGAAGGTGCGCAAGCGGTTCCAGGAGTATCTCGACGGCAACCCGCGCGGCAAGCACGGGCGAATCCGCTACGACCTGCAACGGCACTTCGGCGTCTCGGCCGACGAACTGCGTGGGCGGTTCGACTTCTACTTCGACCGGTTCGACGTCCGTCCCGAATGAGGAGCATCGATGAGCGCCCAGGACTTTGAACCGGTCTACCGCAGCAGGCCCGGCGCGGACGGCCTGCGGCCCGCGTCCGCCGAACAGGCCGAGCAGATCGCCGAGGGACTGTGGTGCTCACCCGGCCTGTCGAACGCCTACCTGCTGACCACGGGCGACGGTCGGGTGATCGTCAACACCGGCATGGGCTTCGAGGGGCCGGTGCATCGGGCCAACTTCGACGCCGTCGACTCCTCACCGGTGCGCTACATCATCTTCACCCAAGGCCACGTCGACCACGTCGGCGGCCTGGACAGCGTCCGTGATCCCGACACAATCGTTGTCGCCCAAGCGAACTGGACCCAATGGCGAGACGACAACGAACGGCTCATCCGGTACCGTGCCAGCCGCAGTGCGTTCGCCTTCTCCGACACGTTGGCGACGGGAATTCAGGCCATCCAGCGTCGTCTCGGTACCACGCGGCTACCCGCCCAGAGCGTCCCGTCCGTCGACCTCGATTTCGAAGACACGCTCACCCTCGACGTCGGTGGACGCCGACTGGAGCTGATCTCCGTCCCCGGCGGGGAGACCACCGACTCGTTGGTCATCTGGCTGCCCGACGAGCGAATATGTCTGTGCGGAAACACTTTCGGGCCCATCTTCGGCCACATACCCAACCTGGTCACGATCCGCGGCGACCGCTATCGGGACGCCCTGACCACGATCGCGTCGGTCGAGCGGGTCCGCGACCTGCAGCCGGAGCTGCTGGTGACGGGCCACTTCGAGCCGATCGCTGGAGCGGACCGGATTCACCAGGAGCTCAGTCGGCTGCGCAATGCCATCGAGTACATCCACGACCAGACGGTGGCCGGTATGAACGCCGGAAAAGATGTCCTGACCCTGATGCGCGAGATCACGTTGCCCGTGGAATGCGAAGTGGGTCAAGGCTATGGAAAAGTCTCCTGGGATGTGCGGGCGGTGTGGGAGAACTACTCCGGGTGGTTCCATCACCGGTCGACCACCGAGCTGTATCCCGTCGGGTTCGACGCGGTCGGCACCGACGTGGTGGAACTCGCCGGCACCGATGCTCTTGTCAGCCGAGCACGAGCACACCTCGCCGAAAACCGACCTTTGCACGCCATCCACCTTGCCGAGCTCGTCACCACCGCGGAGCCCGGCCACGCGGGGGCGCGCGAAGTGCTGCGGGATGCGCACGAAAGTCTGCTGGGCAGCACAACGAACTTCTGGGAACGGGCCTGGCTCTCGCGGCAAATAGCGAGTAACTCGTGACGGCACGGAAAGGGAGATCACTATGACATTTGTGCTGCAGCCCAAGGACTTCTATCACACCGGCATCGTGGTGCCCGACCTCGACGCCGCCATGGCCCGCCTCACCGCACTGGCCGGTTACCGGTGGATCAACCCACTGCGCTATACGCTGCCGTTTCGCACCACGGCCGGAGTGCGCGACCTGACCTCGACGATCGTCTACTCCGTGCAGAGCCCGCATATCGAACTGGTCCAGGAGGTTCCGGGAACTCCGTGGACCGCCACAGCGGGCAACTCGGTACACCACATCGGCTATTTCACCGACAACCTCACCGAGACTGCGCGCGCGTTGGAGCGCAACGGCTTCACCTTCGAAATGACCGGGGAATTACCGGACGCCGAGTTCGGGATGTTCGCCTACTACATCGATGCGTTCGGCACCCGCATCGAGATCGTCGACCGAGCGTTGTTCCCCGACTTCGCCGCGTTCGTGGAGTCCATCGCCGCGCCCGCAGCCGGAGCCTGACATGGTTTTGACGGTGCTGCGCTTCAATTTCGCCTCGCCACAAGGAGATCCGCGTACCCAGAGCAGGCTCTTGTCCGCCGCGCTCGAAATGGCGCAGTGGGGTGAGGCGCACGGCATCACGTCGGTCAGCGTCGACGAGCACCACGCCACCGGTCACGGCTGGAGCTGCAACCCGATTATGGCCGCCGCCATGTTCCTGGCGCGAACCTCGACGATGATTGCCAGCGTGGACTGCGCACTGGGGCCGTTGTGGAACCCGGTACGGCTCGCCGAAGACATCGCGCTCGTCGACAACATGAGTCGGGGCCGGCTGCACACCACGGTGGGCCTGGGCTACCGCACCGTCGAATACGACTCACTCGGAATGGATTTCAGCCAGCGCGGTGCGCTGATGGACAGCCTGGTCGAACGGATGCTGGCGGTCTGGTCGGGCGCCGGGGCAGACGCAGGGATTTGCACCGGCACCTGGAGCCGGCCTCATCCGCCGCTATACGTCGGTGGCGGTGCCCGCGCCACTGCGCGGCGGGCCGCGCGATTCGGGCTTCCGCTCAGCCTGGCCGACCATCTGCCCGACATCGCCACCTACTACCGCGAACTGTGCGCCACAGCAGGCATCAAGCCGCTCATCCTGATGCCCGGGCCGATCAACCGCGGAATGATCTACCTGCACGAGGATCCCGACCGGGCGTGGGCCGAACTCGGCGAGCACATCCTGTGGGAGGCAGTCACTTACGGGGAATGGTCCACCGACCAACGATCACTGATGCATCTGCCCGGTGTCCGGACCCTGGACGAAGTCCGAGCATCCGGCCGATACCGCTTCCTGACACCCGAGGAGCTGATCGCCGAAATCCGCGACAGTGACGACTACGGGCCGCTGGTGTTGCATCCGTTAGTCGGCGGCATGCCGGTCGATGAGGCGTGGAAGTCGATCCAGTTGCTGAGCGACACAGTGCTGCCCGCGCTCGGCTGACCCATCGTACGGTTGGGCCTGCCACGAGCGGGTACCGCGGGTGAATGCGCAATTTGACGAGATTTGATGCTGTGAAAAAGGGATTAGCCCTACTTGGGGGTGCGGCCTTGCTGGTGCTGGCGGTCGCGTGCGGGGGTGGCGCCACAGGCCGGGTGGGTGCGCCGCCGACAACGTCACCACCCACGTCGTCTGAGACGGCGGGTCCGACATTGCTTCCGTCGACATCCGTCCCCGCCCGACCCAACGGTGGCTAGAAACCGGGTGAAATCGCGGTTGCGCTCGGTGGCAACGGGTACCGCCACCTAGGCATGACACGAGATCCGACAATCCAGTGGAGGGTTACATGACATCTCAGGTAGTGAAGAAGGGGCTGGCGCTTCTTGGTGGTGCCGCCGCGATCGGCCTGGGCATCGCTTGCGGTAACGGCGTGACGCAGTCGGTCGCCGCGCCGGCAGCGCCGACACCGTCGCCGACGTCGTCCAACCAGCCCGCGCCGGTGGCCCCGGGCTCGCCGATGCAGCCGGGCCTGGGTTCCGGCGGCCAGAACTTGCCGGGGAGTGGGGGATCCGGTAGTGGAACGGCCGGTGGGACCGGGGGTGGCGGAGCCGCTGGCGGCGGCGGCTAACCTTCGTGACTAAATCGTCACGGCACTGCCGTCGAGTACAACCACGCCTCCCACAGCGGCCGCAGCGACTCGTCTGAGTAATTGCCTGCCAGGCCGGTGAAGTCGTCCGTGACGGCGGTGCCGTGGCGATACCGCGACGTCCAATCCTTAAGCAGTGCAAAGAAATTATCGCTACCCAGCCGTCCGCGCAGCGCGTGCAGGGTCAGCGCGCCGCGCTTGTACACGCGGTCGTCGAACATGTGGCGTGCTCCCGGATCAGTCAAGACCAGGTCCTGCGGCTTGGTCCGCAGCTGCGTGTGATGCAGCTGCGCGAGTTCATCGGCGCTGGGACCGCCGCTGCGCTCGGACCACAACCATTCCGCGTAACACGCGAATCCTTCGTGCAGCCAGATATCGCGCCACTGGCCCGCGGTCACCGAGTTGCCGAACCACTGATGCGCCAGTTCATGGGCGATCAGCCGTTCGCTGGACCGTGTGCCGTCGCAATGGTTGGCGCCGAAGATCGAAATGCCTTGGGCTTCAAGGGGTATCTCCAGCGGATCATCGGTCACCACCACCGTGTACCCAGTGGCCAGCGGATATGGCCCGAACAGCTCGATGAACAACTTCATCATCTCGGGCTGGCGCGCGAAGTCGTGGTCGAAGTCGCGGCGCAGCCGCTGGGGGAGTGCGGCCTGTATCGGCACCGGCGTGCGCGCCAGCCGCCGGACCTCGTAGTCGCCGATCTGTAGCGTGATCAGGTAGGTCGATGTCGGCTCGCGCTGCTCGTAGGTCCATACCGTCCGCGAGGCGCGGGCCCGGCGCGAGAGCAACTGTCCGTTGGCGATCACCCGGTACCGGCTTTCGGTGCTGATCTGAAGATGAAACGCGGCTTTGGCGCTGGGGTGGTCGTTGCAGGGAAACCACGACGCGGCGCCGTTCGGCTGGGACGCGACGAGCACGCCGTCGGTAAGCTCTTCGAAACCGACGTTGCCCCACAGCGAACGAATTGGGCGCGGCGAGCCGCCGTATCGCACCACGATCGACATCGCGGCCCCCGTCGGCAGCTTCGCGCCCAGCCGGATACGCAATTTGCCGGCACGGCAAGAGAATTGGTCAACGCGCTTGCCGTTCACCGACACCTTCGACACCGTTAAGGCGCTTGCCAGGTCGAGCGTCAGCTGCTGCAATTCCGTCAGCGTGACGGCGGTGATGGTAGCCGAGCCGGACAGCCGGTTCAGCGCGACCTTGTATTCCAGATCCAGCTCATAGCGTGACACCTGGTACCCGGAGCTGCCGTTGTTCGGCAGGTACTCGTCGACGGCATCGGGCGGCAGCGCCTTCTTCGCGGAAGCTTTCACGCCGCGGTGTCCTGGACGCCGCGCCCAGCGGCGGCCTTACGCGCCTTCTTACGGCTCGGATTCCACGGCCTGATCGGATTACCCTGCCATCGTGTCGATCCCGGCACCTCGTCGCCGCGCACCACCAGAGACGCGGGTCCGACGGTCGCGCCGGCGCCGAGCCGGGCGGCGGGCAACGCCACACAATGCGGACCCAACGTCGCGCCGGGTTCCAGCACCACACTGTCCATTCGCATGATCCGGTCGTGGAACAGATGTGTCTGCACCACGCAGCCGCGATTGACGGTGGCCCCGTCGCCCAGCGTGACGAGATCCGCCTCAGGAAGCCAGTAGGATTCACACCAGACGCCACGCCCGATCCGGGCGCCCAATGCTCGCAGCCACAGATTCAGGACCGGCGTGCCGCTCGCGGCCCGGGCGAACCACGGCGCGGCCACGGTTTCAACGAACGTATCGGCGACTTCGTTGCGCCACACGAACGACGACCACAGCGGGTATTCGCTCGTCTTGATGCGGCCCACCAGAAGCCATTTCGCGACGATCGTGATGCCACCGGCGATCGCACCCGCTGCCAGGAACACCAGCCCGGAGCTCAGCGCCGCCCACCAGATGCCGAATATCCTTGTCAGCGCCTGTAATCCGCCCAGCACGGCAAGACCGATCGCCACCGACACGATCACCGGCAGCAACCGCAACGTCTCCACCAACGCCCGCATCGCCTTCAGGCGTTGCGGCGGGTCGTAGGTGGTCGCCGTGTCGGCCTCGGCCGGACGGCGGCGCAACCGCATGGGCGGGCTGCCCAGCCAGGACGAGCCACGCTTGGCCTTGGGCGGCGCGGCGGACAGCACCGCCACCAGGCCGTCGTCGGGAACACGGCGACCGGGCTGGGTGATGCCGGAGTTTCCGAGGAACGCCCGCCGGCCAACGGTCGTCGTCGCCGCGTAGATCCAGCCGCCGCCCAGCTCGTAGGACGCCACCATCGTGTCGTCGGCCAAAAATGCACCGTCCTCGATCACCGTGAACTTCGGCGTCAGCAACACCGTCGAGATCTCGGTCCCCTGGCCGACTTTCGCGCCCAGCAACCGCAGCCACGTCGGTGTCAACAGGCTGGCGTACAGCGGGAACAGGTAGTTGCGCGCGGCGTCCATCAGGCGTTCGGTGGCCCACAGCTGCCAGCCGGAGCGGCTGCGCACCGGGTGATAGCCCTCGCGCAGTCCGAGCGACAACACACGCACTCCGAGCACCGTCAACAGCGCGTACACCACAAGCGCGGTCAGCGTCGCGACCGGTGTCCACAGCAGCGCCGGCAGCACGGCCTGCGAGAGGCGATCGGTGTGGTGCACGGCCAGCCCGATGACCGCCAGCCCGCTCGCCACCGCGACCAGCGGCAGCGCCCCCAGCAGCACCGACGTCAGCCCGTACATCGCGACCCAATGCGTGCGGCGCGACGGCCGTTCGTCCGGCCAGGGGTGGTTGACCCGGCCGGACTTCACCGCCGGTGAGCCCTTCCAGTACTGGCCGTTCTTGATCTTGTCCAGCACGCCCGCGCCCGGTGCCACGTCGGCGTTCTTGCCGACGACCGCACCGGGCAGCAGAGTGCTGC
The DNA here is from genome assembly GCF_041287235.1 of Mycobacterium sp. pR1184. Classification (NCBI taxonomy): domain Bacteria; kingdom Bacillati; phylum Actinomycetota; class Actinomycetes; order Mycobacteriales; family Mycobacteriaceae; genus Mycobacterium; species Mycobacterium sp. pR1184. The sequence goes on from NZ_JBGGKR010000010.1 coordinate 230,345, forward strand.
GGGCGCCGATCGTCGCGTCGTCACCGATCGTGATTTCGCCGACATGGAATGCGTCCCCGTCGATCCAGTGACCGCACAGGTCGACTTCGGGTTCAACGGCGCTGCGGTGACCCAGGGTGAGCAACCCGGTGACCGGCGGCAACGAATGCAGGTCGACACCCTTGCCGATGTCGGCCCCGAGGGCGCGGGCGTAGTACACCAGCCACGGAGCCCCGGACAGATTGTGCGCGCCGCTGGCTTCGGCGAGCCGTTCGGTGAACCAGATCCGCAGATGCACCGACCCGCCGCGACGATAAGTGCCCGGCCGCACCTTCGACAGCAAGACCCGCGCACACAGCACCGCTATGCCCATGCGGCCCAACGGGGTAACGAAGGCGACGAATGCCACCGCGATCAGCCACCAGTTCACCGCCACCGCCCACGGCACTACGTGCCAGGCGCGGGCGACGTTGTTGCCCAGCGCCAGCCACGTCAACCACGGCAGCGCCGCCAGTGTCGCCAGCGGCACGGCGAGCACCGTTTGCGTGAGTCGCGTCAGCCACGGTGTCGGCCGGACCGCGCGCTCGGCGACCTGCGGTGGCGCCTCGAGTTCGTCGAGGAACCCGGCGAGTGAACCCAGCCGGGGGTGGTCGTACAGATCGGCAACGGTCACCTGCGGGTACTGCTGGCGGAGCACGGCGACGAGCTGTGCGGCGGCCAGCGAGCCGCCGCCGAGCGCGAAGAAGTCCGCCTCGACAGTGTCGACCGGCGCACCCAGCAAGTCGCGCCATAGCCCGGCGAGCCAGCCCGTCGTGCCGCCCAGATCGATTGCCTCGTCCGACTCGCCACCCGGCGGCGGCCACGGCAGCGCGTCGCGGTCGACCTTGCCCGACGTGCGGGTGGGCAGCTCGTCGACCCGGACCAGTCGCGGCACCAGCGAGGCGGGCAGCTGCGCGGCGAGCCGGGCGCGCGCCTCGCCCAGGTCGAACTCCGGATCCGCGCTGACCAGATAGCCGACCAAAACCGCTGTGCCGGTTGCGGTATGGCGCACCGCGGCCGCCCCGCCGCTGACACCGGGCAGATGCACCAACGCCGAGTCGACCTCGCCCAGCTCGATGCGCCGGCCCCCGACCTTGACCTGGTCGTCGCTGCGGCCGCAGAAGTACAGCCCGTCGCGTTCCAGCCGAACCAGGTCGCCGCTGCGGTAGGCCCGTGACCAGCCCAGCGACGGCATCGCCGCGTACTTCTCGGCTTCCTTGTCCTTGTCCAGATAGCGGGCCAGCCCGACGCCACCGATCACCAGCTCGCCGACGTCGCCGTAGGCGACCGGCAGGCAGTCGGCGTCGACGACGGCCAGGTCCCAGCCGGGCAGCGGCAGCCCGATGGGGATCGGTCCGCTGCCGCCGAGCTTGGCCGCGCAGGCGACCACCGTGGCCTCGGTCGGACCGTAGGTGTTCCACACTTCGCGGCCGTCGACGGCGAGCCGCTCGACCAGCTCCGGTGGGCAGGCCTCACCGCCAAAGATCAACAGCCGCACCGCTTCCAGCGCCTCGCTGGGCCACAGCGCGGCCAGCGCGGGCACCGTCGAGACCACGGTCACGTCCCGGGTGACCAGCCAGGGGCCGAGGTCCATCCCGCTGCGCACCAGCGAGCGCGGCGCGGGAACCAGGCAGGCACCGTGACGCCAGGCCAGCCACATTTCCTCGCATGACGCATCGAAAGCCACCGACAGCCCGGCCAATACGCGGTCACCGGGCCCAATCGGGTTGTCCTGCAAGAACATCTGTGCCTCGGCATCGACGAACGCTGCGGCGCTGCGGTGCGTCACCGCGACACCTTTTGGCGTGCCGGTCGATCCGGACGTAAAGATGATCCAGGCGTCGTCGCGAGCCAGCGGCGCGGTGGCCCGCCAGCCCCGCGACAACCCGACGCCGCGCAGTAGGCCCGCCTCGGTGATGACGCCCACGACGCCGGCCTCGCCGAACACCAACTCGGCGCGTTCGTCGGGATCGTCGGCATCGACGGGCACGTATGCCGCGCCGGTGGCCAGCGTCGCCAGGATGGCCACGTAGAGGGCGTAGCTGCCCGACGGCATCCGGATCCCAAGCCGATCGCCGCGCCCGATACCCCGGGCGGCCAGCCACTGCACGCTGGCCTCGATGTCGCCGATCAGCTCGCTGTAGGTGAGCTGCACGGCGCCGTCATCGATGGCCGTCGCGTCCGGGTAGCGCGCAGCGGTCGCGTACAGGATGTCGATCAGCGTGCGCGGGCTCGGCGCGGCGGTCGACAGCGTGTACTGCGCTGGGACTCGTGCGGGGACAGGAGGCCCAGAAGTCGATGGCACCCCACGAAAATACTCAAATCCCGGCGCCGCGCGGGCAAGCGCTCGCGGCGTGTGACACCCCGGTTGGGTCTCAGGCGGTGCGGCGCTGCTCGAGCCAGTCGGCCAGCGAGCGCCCCGCGTCCAGCACATGGCGCTCTGCGATCGCGCGGGACCGTTCGACGTCCTGGTCGCCGAGTGCGTCGAGCAGCTCCTGGTGCTCGTCGAGCGAATGTTTCTCGTGGTCGGGAAACAGGGTGAGGAAGTTGCTCGGCACGACCCGCGCGGCTTGTTTGATCTGCGTCATCAACCTCGGGGAGTGCGCGGCGCGGTGGATTTTCTGGTGAAAGTGCCAGTTGGCTTCCCCGATGCTGTCGTCACCGGAGCGCGCGACCACATCCGCGGCGAGCTCGCGCAGCATCTCGAGCTCGCCCGGTTCGATGCGCTGGGCGGCCCAGGCGGCGGCCTGTCCGGTGAGGACGCCCAGGATGGTGAAACTGTCCATGACGTCGGTGGGGCTGATGCCGATCACGGTGATGCCGCTGCGCGGCGCGATCTGGACCAGGCCCTCGAAGGAGAGTTCCAGCAACGCCTCGCGGACCGGGGTCCGGCTGGTCGCGAACTCCTCGGTGATGGCGTCGAGGTCGACGCGCGTGCCGGCGGACAAGGCGCCGGTCAGGATGCGGTCCCTGAGTTCGCGGGCGGCCCGTTCGCGCACGGTGCCGGAGATGTCGATCTTCGAGATCGAAGCCATCCCGGCATGCTATCAAATGACCCATCTCACATTTGATATCTGAAATATCAGATGTTAGGTTTCGGATATGGCCGATCGACGACAAGACAAGATGGCCCTGGTTGCTTTCATGCAGGCGGGCAGCACCTCCGTATACGCCGGATCGTGGCGACACCCGGCGACCGAACACGGTTACCTCGACGCGTCGTACTACGCCAAGATTGCTCGCCAGCTCGAAGAAGGCTGCTTCGATCTGATGTTCTTCGACGACCGTCTGGCGATGCCGGGGGTCTACGGGGGTTCGGTGGCCGAGGCGGTGTCCTACGGCGCCCGCCCGGTCAAGCTCGACCTCAGCATCGTGCTCGGCGTGCTGGCGCAGGCCACGTCGCGCATCGGCCTCGGCGCGACCTACTCGACCACGTACTACCAGCCGTTCCACGTAGCGCGAACCTTCGCCACGCTGGACCACCTGTCCGGCGGTCGGGCCGCCTGGAACGTGGTCACCTCCGTCAACGACAGCGAGGCGCAGAACTTCGGCGTCGACGCCCATCTCGGCCACGACGAACGCTACGACCGGGCCGACGAGTTCATGGACGTCGTCGCCGGGCTCTGGGACACCTGGGAGGACGACGCGATCCTGCACGACCGGGCCTCCGGACACTACGGCGATCCGGGCAAGGTGCACGAGCTTGGCCATGTCGGGCAGTACTTCTCGTCGCGCGGGCCGTTGACCGTGCCGCGTACCCCGCAGGGTCGACCGGTCATCATCCAGGCCGGATCGTCGGGGCGCGGGCGCGAATTCGCTTCGCACTGGGCGGAATTGATCTTCACCGGAGATCCGGGGATCGAGGTCGCACGCAGTCACTACGCCGACCAGAAGGAGCGCATCGCCGATGCCGGGCGCGATCCGGCCGCGGTCCGGATCTGCCCGATGGCCTACGCTGTGGTGGGCGAATCCGAGGCCCATGCCAAGGAGCGCGAAGCTCTGTTCCTCAACGAACTGGTGCACCCTACGGCATCACTGACACTGTTGTCGGAGTTGATGAATTACGACTTCGCGCAACATGATCTGGACGATCCTGTCACCGACGAGCTGATCGCGTCGTCGTCGGGAATCCGGGGACTGGTGCAGAACCTGCGCTCCCACATTTCTTCTCAGGGTGGCGGCCGCCCTGTGACCGTGCGCGATCTGGCCGGACACCGCGCGACCCTGCTGCAGGGACCGCGATTCGTCGGCACCGGCGAGCAGGTCGCCGATCAGATGACGGACTGGTTCGAAAGCGGTGCGTGCGACGGCTTCGTCCTGGCGGCAACGCATCTGCCCGGGGCATTCGAAGACGTTGTGCGGATGGTGGTTCCGGAGCTGCAGCGACGCGGCCTGTTCCGCACCGCGTACGAGTCCTCGACCTTGCGGGGACACCTTGGGCTGCAACGGCCTTCGAATAGCAGGGTGGCTGCCGGTGCACATGCTTGAGGGTGTGCGAGTGCTCGACCTCGCGACGCTGGCGGCCGCACCGTTGGTCGCGACGTACCTGGGCGAATTCGGCGCCGATGTGATCAAGGTCGAAGACCCGCGGAATGGCGACCCGATCCGCGGCTGGGGCAATCAGCGCGAGGATGTCGGGCTGATGTGGAAGTCCTTGTCGCGCAACAAGCGAGCGATCACCCTGGACCTGCGGTGCGCCGAGGGTCAGGCGATGGTGCGCCGGCTGGTCGATCATGTCGACGTCGCCATCTTCAACACCCGGCCGCAGACGTTGCGCAAATGGGGGCTGGACTACGAGAACTTGCGTGCGGTGAACGACCGGATCGTGATGCTGCACATCACCGGGTACGGGTTGACCGGACCGAAGAGTGAGCGCCCGGGCTTCGGCACGCTCGGCGAGGCGATGAGCGGGTTCGCGCACGTCACCGGACAAGCAGGCGGACCGCCCACGTTGCCGCCGTTCATGTTGGCCGACGGCGTCGCCTCGCTGAACGCCACTTACGCGGTCATGATGGCGTTGTATCACCGCGACGTACACGGTGCGCCGGGGCAGCTGATCGACGTCAACCTGATCGACCCGCTGGCTCGCCTGCTGGAGCAGACGCTGCTGGGCTACGACCAGTTGGGTTTGGTGCCCGAGCGCGCCGGCAATCGCTGGGACATTTCGGCTCCGCGCAACACCTACCGCACCGCGGACGGGCGGTGGCTGGCCATGTCCGGCAGTTCACCGGCGTTGGCGCTAAGGGTGTTTCGCGCCATCGGCAGAGACGACCTGCTGTCGCACCCCGACTTCTCCGACCCCCAGCGGCGGCTGGTCCGGGCCCGGGAGGTGGATGATGTGGTAGCGGATTGGGTTGCCAGCAAGACTCTTTCGGAGGCGATGGAGACTTTCGAGGCCCACGAGGTGGCCGCGGCACCGGTCTACGACATACGGGATCTGGTCGCCGACGAGCAGCTGACCCATCGGGGGGTTTTCATCTCGGTCGCCGACGAGCAGCTCGGTTCGATGACGGTGCAGGCCCCGGTTCCGCGCTTCTCGTCGGCGTCAGCAACGGTGGGCCATCTTGGACCGGGCCTCGGTGAACACAATAACGAAGTTTATGGAGAGCTACTCGGTTTGACTCCCAACGAGATTAACGATCTGCGTACCCGCGGCGTGATGTGACAGAAGGAAATCGATGACTGATCTTCTCCGTCGTTCCGAACTCGCGGTGCCCGCGTGCAACGACAACATGTTCGAGAAGGGCGCCAAGTGCGGCGCCGATCTGGTGTTCCTCGATCTCGAGGATGCGACACCCGTCGGCGCCAAAGTCCAGTCGCGTGCCAAAGTTATTGCGGCGCTCAATGATATCGACTGGGGGCGCACCGCACGCGCTATCCGGATCAACGGCCTGGACACTCAGTGGTGTCACGACGACGTCATCGACGTCGTCACCGGGGCGGGCGAGAACCTCGACACGATCATCATCCCGAAAGCCCGTACCGCTCGCGATATCTGGTGGGTGGACGTCCTGCTCACTCAGTTGGAGTCGAAACTTGGCCTGAGCAACCGCATTCGGCTCGAAGTTCTGATCGAGGAGGTGCAGGGCTTGGCCAACGCCGAGGAGATCGCCGCGGCCAGCCCTCGCCTGGACGCCCTGATCTTCGGGGTCGGTGACTTCTCCCTGTCGCAGGGTGCGCGGGTGGACACCAACTTCGTCCCGCTCGGCGAATACCCCGGCGAATTCTGGGCTTATGCGCGTAACAAGGTAATCGTCGCCGCACGCATCGCCGGCATAGACGCCATCGACGCCCCCTACCCCGACTACCGAGACCTGGCCGGATACGAGCGTGACGCGCGGCGCGCGTCGCTGCTCGGCTACACCGGCAAGTGGGCCATCCATCCCGACCAGGTGCCCGTCGCCAATGCTGTTTACGCGCCGACCGCCGACGAGATCTCCCGCGCCGAAGCCAATGTGGCCGCCTACCGGGAGGCCGAAGCCGAGGGCCGCGGTGCGGTCGGAGTCAACGGGGTGCTGGTCGACGCCGCTCACGTGAAGCAGGCGCAACAGACACTGGCGCGCGCCGAGCTGGTCAAAGGGCGCAGCTAGGAGACGAATCGGCGAATGTCTGATTGAACGTATTCGTGCCGGGGTAGTCGGTTGGGGATCAATTCTACTGACGCCCAATAGAAAGGGGCACGACGTGATTATCCTCGGCATCATTCTTGTTGTCATCGGGTATTTCGCCGCTATACCGATTCTGGAAACCATCGGCGGCATCCTGGTGCTGATCGGCGTGGTCTTGTGGATCTTGGGAGCGGTCGGACGTCCGGTTGCCGGCCGCAAAGTCTGGTTCTAGGGTTAACTTCGCTTGACTGCCGGCGGGACCCACACCGAATACCCGCGTGCGGGGCTGCTGTGACAAGGGAAGTGACCGTCTGATGGCAAAAGTTCTGTTCGTCGTCACCGCATCGAGCTACTGGACACTGAACGACGGCAGCCGCCATCCGACCGGCTACTGGGCCGAGGAATTTGCGGCCCCGTACGACGCGCTTAGCCGGGCTGGCCACCAGATCGTGGTGGCCACGCCCGGCGGCACCGTGCCGTACGTAGACGTGATGAGCCTGCGGCCGTCGATGGCCGGCAGCGTCGAGATCGCCGAAAAGCTGGAAGGAATCCTGCGTTCCGCCGAACAGCTGCGTGCGCCAATCCAGCTGGCCAACGCGCGCCTGGACGATTACGACGCCATCTATTACCCCGGTGGGCACGGCCCGATGGAAGACCTATGGCGTGATGCCGATTCCGGCCGCCTGTTGATTGCCGCGCTTGCCTCAGGCAAGCCGTTGGCGATCGTCTGCCATGCGCCGGCCGCCATCCTGGCCACCCGCCGCGAGGGCACTTCGCCCTTCGTGGGCTACCGGGTCACGGCCTTCACCAACGACGAAGAGGACGGTGTCGGACTCCTCGAAAAGGCGCCGTGGACGGTCGAGGACGAACTGGTGAAGTTGGGCATCGACTTCGTCAAAGGCGAAATGTGGAAGCCGTTTACGGTGACGGACCGCAATCTTTACACCGGGCAAAACCCCGCCTCGGCCGGACCGCTGGCGGAAAAGGTGCTCGAGGTACTTTAAGCAAGCGTGAGTCGCGGTCGGCGCTAGGAGGCCGTGCAGCAGGCTTCGTCTGTCCCGGGACCGAAGGTGTCCGAGTCGGCTAAGACGGTGTAGACCTCCCACCGCTCACCATTGGGTCCGGTGACCCACACCTTGTCCTGGGCTGCGAAGCAGCAGGTGCTGTCGAGCTCTTCCTCGGTGAACAGGCCTTCATTGGTAAGCCGGTCGATCTCGGCGTGCACCGTGGCGCTGTCGCCGACTTCGACGCCGAGGTGGTTCAGGGTACCGCCGTGGTCCGGGTTTTCGATCAGTACCAGCTTGAGTGGGGGCGAGGTGATGGCGAAATTGGCGTAGCCGGGTTTGACCTTGGCGGGCTCGGTGTCAAAGAGCTTGGAGTAAAAGGCGATTGCCTCGTCGAGATCGTCGACGTTGAGGGCTAGCTGCACACGCGACATGGTGGTTCCTTTCTTCGGGTGCGGTTATCTGATCGAGGTGGTCGGCAGGAGTTCGGCGATCAGAGCCCTGACGCGATGGGCGATGTCGTCGCGGATGGTGCGGACGGTTTCCAGAGGTTGGCCGGCAGGATCAGCCAGCTTCCAGTCCCGGAAGGAGACCCCGGGAAAATACGGGCACGCGTCACCACAGCCCATCGTGATCACGACGTCGCTGGACTGCACGGCCTCGCCGGTCAGAAGCGTGGGGGTCCGGGCGATGATGTCGATTCCGAGTTCGGACATCGCCGTGATCACCACGGGGTTCAGGCGATCGGCGGGTTCGGTTCCCGCGGAACGGACTTCGATACGGTCTCCGGCCAGATGCATCAGCAGCGCCGCGGCCATTTGGGAGCGGCCGGCATTGTGCACACACACGAATAGGACACTCGGCTTGTCAGCCATGGCCGGCGCTCCTGCCCGCGTCTGACGTCGCGCGGAAGAGCCGGCGCCGAAGCGCCAGGGAGACGTAGACGAGCCCAACCAGGACGGGGACTTCGATCAACGGTCCGACCACTCCGGCGAGAGCCTGCCCGGACGCGACACCGTAGGTGCCGATCGCTACGGCGATCGCCAGCTCGAAGTTGTTGCCGGCGGCGGTGAAGGCCAACGTGGTGGTGCGCGCATAGCCGAGCCGCAGTGCCAATCCGAGGGCGTACCCGCCGGCCCACATGATCGCGAAGTAGCCCAGTAGCGGGATCGCGATGCGGGCTACATCCCATGGCCGGGAGGTGATTTGGTGACCTTGCAACGCGAACAGGATGACGATGGTGAACAGTAATCCGTACAAGGCCCACGGTCCGATACGGGGAAGGAACTGGGTCTCATACCAACGACGGCCCTTGCTTCGTTCGCCTAGCCGGCGTGAGAGGTACCCGGCGAGCAGCGGGATGCCGAGAAAGACGAGCACGGATTTGGCGATATCCCAGGGGGAGACGGCGATACCGGTTTGTGACAAGCCCAGCCAGCCGGGCAGCACCGACAGATAGAACCACCCCAGGACGGCGAACATCGCCACCTGGAAGAGCGAGTTGAGCGCGACCAGGACGGCGGCGGCTTCGCGATCGCCGCACGCCAAGTCGTTCCAAATGATCACCATCGCAATGCAGCGCGCCAGCCCGACGATGATCAGACCGGTGCGGTAGGCGGGCAGGTCGGCGAGTAGCAGCCATGCCAACGCGAACATCACTGCCGGGCCGATCAACCAGTTGAGTACCAACGAGGACATCATGAGTTTGCGGTCGCTGGTGATCTCGCCGAGCTGGTTATAACGAACCTTGGCCAGCACCGGATACATCATGACCAGCAGGCCGGCCGCGATCGGCAGCGAGATGCCGTCGATTTCGACAGCGCTCAGCGCCGATCCCAAACCGGGCAGCGCCCGGCCGAGCAGCAGACCGGCCGCCATGGCCACCCCGATCCATACCGGAAGCATCCGGTCCAGGAGCGAAAGCCGGGCGACTGTGTCCGCGGCTGATGTCTGTGACCGGGGCCCCGTCATGGGCGGCACTGCACTGTCGCGTCGGCTGCGTGGTCGACCTGCAATGCCGACGAAAGTTGCTCCAATGCAGCGGGAATCACCCAGTAGTACACCCAGGTGCCGCGTCGCTCGCAGTCGATCAGACCCGCTGAGCGCAACAGTTTCAGGTGGTGAGAAATCGTCGGTTGGGAGACATCGAATGTCGCGGAGATCTCGCACACACAAGCCTCCCCACCGGGATGGCTGGCGATCAGGCTCAGCAGTCGCAGACGTACCGGGTCACTCAGCGCTTTGAACATCGTCGCCAAGGTTGCGGCCTGCGAATCGTTGAGCGGCGCCGCCCCGAGGCTCGGGCAGCACCCCGCCCCGCGTTGATTCGACATTCTTCTATATAAACAGATATCGAATCAGGCCGCCAGTAGTTTGTGCGGTGAATCTCGAGGAGCTAGTCCGTGGAGCGGGTCTGCTTCCAGTAGCTGCTCTTGACCGCCTCGAGAGCCTCGATCACATAGCGGTCCAGCGGCTGTCGGTTGGCCGACCGCAGTACCCACTGCTGGAACGCGAAATCGGCAGCACCGAAGGCGAGTTGGATCAGCAACCCGGGCCGCATATCGGCTTCGGGGTCGGCGCCCATGCGTTCGGCGACGAGTTTCATCGCCCGCTCCTTGTCAGCGAGAGTGTGAATCGTTGCCTTGTCGAGAAGGCCCGGAGCAACCAGCAGGGCGGCGCGCCACTCCTCGCAGTCGGCTTGGTCGAACGACTGGGTCCGCGTGATGATGGCGTTGATCAGAGCAACGTCGGGCGCCTCGGCGGCGGGACGCTTTTCCAGGTGATTGACGATCGCGGCGCCGCCGTGGCGGACCGGCGCCAGCAGCAGCTCCTCCTTGGTCGGCACATGCCGGAAGAAGGTCCGTGGCGAAACGCCGGCGGCAGTGGCGATCTCCTCGGTGGTTACTGCGTCGTATCCGCGTTCGACAAACAGCCGGAACGCCGCGCGGCGGATATCGGCGCGGATCTGAGCCCGCTGGCGATCACGCAGCGACTCGCCGGTCACCGGAAGCAGCCGATCCCACCGTCGACGTGAATGGTCTGACCGGTGATGAACGTGGCGTCACTGCCCAGCAGGAACGCCACCAGCGCTCCCACATCGGTGCGGACGTCGCCGATGCGCTTCATCGGAACGCGCCCTACGGCCTTCTCGTACTCCTTGGGCGCAAACGACTTCCAGAACTTGACGCCGTCGGACTCGGCGAACGGGCAGATGACGTTGACGCGGATGTTGTCGCGTCCCCATTCCAGCGCCGCGACCTTGGACAAGCCGCGGATGCCTTCCTTGGCGGTGGCATAGCCACCCCACTTGGGTTCGCCGCCGGTGCCCGTCCCCGAGCCGAGGTTGACGATCGACCCGCCGCCGGCCTCGACCATCAACGGGTGCACGGCCTGCATCAGCAGGAAGGTCGCGCGAGGGCCGACGTCGTGGCCGAGCGCGAAGTCCTCGAGGGTTATGTCGACGAATGCCTTGGGCTCGTTGGTGGCAATGGCATTGTTGACCAGCCCGTGCACGGTGCCGAAGGCGTCGACCGCGGCGGCGGTGATCCGCCGCGCGCTATCCGGATCGCGCAGGTCGGCGACCACACTGGCGACCGGACCCAATTCCTTGAGCTCGTTGGCCGTCGCGTCCAAGACGTCGGCCTGTATGTCGGCCAGCACCACCGACGCGCCGCGTTCCAGCAGTGCCGTCGCGGTGCCCTTGCCGACGCCCTGAGCCGCGCCGGTGATGATCGCGACGTGGCCGCGCATCGAATCGGAATGGGTGTAACTCATGTAACGGGTCCCATCTGTAGCCGTACGCCGCGGTGCATTTCGTAGGTGCTACGCACCCCGTCGGGCAGTTCTATGAACTCCACCGGTGTGCCGTCCGGGTCTTTCACGAAAAACATTCGTACTCCGCCGATCTCGAACGGCTCTTGATCGGGTGGGTATCCGGCGGCGATGACGCGTCGGTGGGTGTCGTCCAGATCGGTGACCGACAACGACACGTTGTGGATGCCGGTGATGCCACGCCGAGCTGCGCGATCGGTGGCCGGTTCGCTGCCCAGAGACAGCAGCTCGATCATCAGTCCGCCCAGCAGGCCGCCGACCACGCGGCCCTCTTGTTTGCGGCTGGCGTGCAGCACCGCGTCGAAAGGCTCGCCGGATATCAGGGACTCAAAGACGATCTCCATCCCGAGCAGGCCCCGGTAGAACGCCAGCGCCCGGTCCATGTCGGTCACACCGATGACGAGGTGGCAGAACGACACGTCGTCGAGCACGCTTTCGCCGGTCACGATGGTTTCGCGAGATTGGGCGCCGGACGCCCGGCGAACAGCGGCAGATCCAGATAGGTTTTGATACCCGGCTCCGCCAGGCAGACGTCCGGGATGGCGTTGACGCAATGGTTGGCGGTGACCACCACGCCCGGATTCTTGATCAGCCCCTCTTCGATGGTCTCCGGTTGCAGCCCTTTGAAAGTCAGTTTCACGTCTGGGTCGCCGGTGATCTCGACCTCGAATCGTTCGCCGATCCCGCCGAAATCCCATGCAGGGTCCAGGTTTTCCTCACCCATCAGCCAGTTGACTGCGGCTGTGATCACGGGCTCGCCGTCGACGAGAGCCTGCCAACGGAACCGGCGCGCGGCCACCGAGCCCGTGGTGATCGGGAAGGGAGCGTAGTCGATGTCGGCGGTCGCCACCGCGACGTCTTGTATGGTCCTGATATTGGGATCGATGCGGAATCCCATGTGATCGGCAATCATTCGCACCGATTGCTTGAATCCGGCCTCGAGCAGGCTGGCCATGGGTCCTCCCATGGCCTCTTCGGGTGTGCCGCCGAAACCCATGATGTGGCGCACCACATCCGGTGCGTTGTAGGTGCGGATGTCGGAGAACTCCTCGGCGCGTACGTGGGTGACCGCGGACGAGAGCGAGGAAATCATCAGCGGGAATCGCTCCGTGATGCCACCGGGGTGAATGCCCGAACCATGCAGGGTCACACCGCTTTCCACTGCGGCATCGGCAACAGCTTGGTGTCGCTTGTTGCCCGGATCCGGGTAGACCCAGCCGACCGGGGTGACCACGTTCTTACCGGACCGCAGGATGGCGATGACCTCGTCGTCGTTGGGCACCAGCGGGCTGTACATCACGCAGTCCGCGTCCATCGCCAGAATCTCGTCGATGCTCGACGTGGCGGTTACGCCAAGGTCCTCCGTTCCGATGATCCGGCCGACGTCGACACCGTTCTTTTCCGCGCTGTGCACCCAACAGCCGGCCAGTTCGAGCCGCGGGTGGTTGAGCACGCAGGCGATGGCGGCCTTGCCCACACCGCCCGTCGCCCATTGAATGACGCGAAGCTTGGCCGAACTACTCATCGGTGTCCTTAAGTTCGTAGGTGCAGTTACTGCGTGTTGTTACGTTGTGCTGTGACCCGGGTGGGTCGGGTGAGGCAGCATGT
>NZ_JBGGKR010000011.1:0-230842 GCF_041287235.1 Mycobacterium sp. pR1184
ACATGCTGCCTCACCCGACCCACCCGGGTCACAGCACAACGTAACAACACGCAGTAACTGCACCTACGAACTTAAGGACCCACGTTGACCGAGACCACGCGGCTGGCGCCGGGCGATAAAGCGCCCCCCTTCAGCCTTCCCGACGCCGACGGCAACAAAGTATCGCTGGCCGACTACAAGGGCCGCCGGGTCGTTGTGTACTTCTACCCGGCCGCTTCGACGCCGGGGTGCACCAAGCAGGCCTGCGACTTCCGCGACAGCCTCGCCGAGCTCAACGAGGCCGGCCTCGACGTCGTCGGAATCTCCCCCGACAAGCCGGAGAAGCTGGCCAAGTTCGGCGACGCCGAGGGGCTGACGTTCCCGCTGCTGTCCGATCCCGAGCGCAAGGTGCTGACGGCCTATGGCGCCTACGGCGAGAAGCAGATGTACGGCAAGACCGTCACCGGCGTCATCCGCTCGACGTTCGTCGTCGACGAAAAGGGCAAGATCGCCGTCGCGCAGTACAACGTAAAAGCCACCGGCCACGTCGCCAAGCTGCGTCGCGACCTTTCCGTCTAGCCGATGAAGGCGGCCGCCGTGTGCTCGGTGATGGGCCGCGCGCAGCCCTGTTCGTCGCAGACCCGCTGCAACTTCTCCAGCGTCTCGTCGAGCCCCGGCCCAAGCCGCTTTCCGGGGGTGAAGGTGGCCGGAAGATGCTGCATGCCCTGAATCACGCCGATGGTCGGATAGTGCACGGTGCCGGCCGGGTCGCAGCGGTAGTCGGGCATCCGGTCGAGCACCGCCATAAGCATCGATTTGAACACGACGCGCGCGACGTTGGAGCCGATGCAGCGGTGAATGCCGAGGCCGAAGCTGAAGTGCCGGTTGTTCTTACGGCCGAGATCCAACCGATTCGGATCGGGAAACACCGCCGGGTCGCGGTTGGCCATCGCCCAGGACAACCACAGCCGATCGCCCTCCTTGAAACGTGTGCCCGCTATTTCCAGATCGGCGGCGATCGTGCGACCGTCCCCGGGCGCGGGCGTGAAGTACCGCAGGAACTCCTCGGTCGCCGAGTCGAGCAGCGTTTCCGATTCCGCCCGGAGCAGTTCGCGCTGTTCGGGATTTTCACCTAGCCATTCGAGTGCGTGCGCGGTCAGCGCGGTCGTCGTGTCGAAGCCTCCGCCGATGATCAAGCCGAGCATTCCGAGCAGTTCGCTGTCAGGGGCGGGTTCTCCGTCGATCTGAAGCCTTGCCAACGCATCCACCAGGCCCGGGCGCGGGTTCTCGCGGATCTCGAGCAGGTGGTTGAACAGGTCCATGCCCATCGCCATCGTCTGCTCCAAAACCCTTGGGTAGTCCGGAGAATCGGCGGGGGTGTAGACACCGGCGTGGGCCGGCTCGCAATAGAGCTGCCATTTCTTCAGGGGAACGCCCATCATCGCCAGCGTCAGGACCGCGGGTGTGATGTTCGCGAGATCGTCGACGAAGTCGATCCGCCCCCCTTCGATTTTCTCGTCGATGCTCGCCCGCACGATCTCGTCGACAAACGGCTTCCAGCGCTTGACGGCCGCCGGCGACAGGTAGGGGTTGAGGATGCTGCGGTAGACGGAGTGCTCCGGTTCGTCCATTTCGAGCATGCCGCCGCGCACGCCGGTCCCCTGCGACACCGTGGGGATTGTGATGCCCTTGTAGCCGGTGCCGTCGCCGGTCACGTCGTGGTCGTTGGACACCTGCGGGCACCGCGCGAGCTCGAAGACTTCCCGATTGCCTGCGGCCACCCAATGCCCGTCATAGGTGTCGGTCCACGCCAGCGGGCAGGTGGCGTGCATCTCCTCGGTGATCGCGGTGAACCGCTCGCGGTACTCCGGGGTATGGCGATCAAAATGGTAACGGTGGGGCTTGCCGGCCTTAGCTGCCGTGCCGGTCAGGGTGTCTTCCGTAGTCACCGTGGCCTCTCCTGCGGACGAGTGGCTGCCTGTAGAAGCAGTATGCGACGAGACGGTCCGTCTACAAAGCCATTCTGAATTTCAATTGGGATCGGTAGCCGCCGGCGACCGCGACAATTTCGGTAATGGATCGCCGTGACGTGCGGCCCAATTAAGCTTCAAAAGGACTGTCGAGGAATACACCTCGCACCTTGGGCCGGATCGTCGCGGGAGCGCTGATATCGGGCGGCGTAACACTGGCCGGCCTGGGCCTGGCCGCACCCGCCCAGGCCGGGCCGTCTTACTGGCATTACTGCCCCGGCCAGAAATGGGGATACACCGTTGCGATACCGCCAGGATTCGATTTGAGTGTGTGCCACTGGTTCGCCGTGACCGTGACCAACGGCCCGTCGGGCCCGGTGTATCACTTCGAGGAGGCCAATCCCGCCGACGTACCCCCGCCGGCCCCCGGCTTCCCCTGGCCGTGACATATCGCGCGACCTCGGCTCGATACAACACCAATACCGAATTCCAGAGCGGATGAGCGATGGCCCCGAAAGAAGACCCGGAGAAGCAAGACCCAGAGGAATACATACGCAACCTCGAGCGTGGCGCCGGGCAGTCGTCGGGTGCTCCCTATTCGTCCGGCACGTCAAACAGCGGCCGTGCACTCGGGAGTTGGTTCGGGGGCGTCGCGAGGCTGGCGAACACCCCGCGTGGTCGGGTGGTATTGGTGGGTGCGTTCGCGGCCGTGTTCGCGATCGCGGCCCTCGTGAGTCATTACTCCGGCACCACCGTGCACGGAAATCTCACGATGATCAATGGCGGGGCCAAGGACACGATCGACTGCAACGGCGGAAACCTCAGGCTCGAAGGCGACAACAACACCTATATCGTCACCGGCCACTGTCGCAGGCTTGACGTCTCCGGAAGCGCGAACCACGTGACCGTCGACAGCGCCGACGTCATCAGTGCTTTCGGCGACGACAACGCGATCACGTACCACTCCGGGTCACCAACGATCAACAAGACGGGTAACAACAACGTCGTGTCTCAGCGCCAAGGCAGCCGTTGACCCACTGACGGTGCTGGTCCCGAAAGCCCGTGCGGCGAAGGTCAATACATCGTCGCGCCCGACAGATCCAGGGCGATGTCGACCAGCATGTCCTCCTGCCCACCGACCATGCCGCGGCGTCCGGCCTCGACGAGCAGCGTACGTGCGTCCACACCGAACCGTTCGGCCGCGGCCTCCGCATGGCGCAGGAAGCTGGAGTACACCCCGGCATAGCCGAGGGTGAGCGTCTCGCGATCGACGCGCACCGGACGTTGCTGCAGGGGCCGCACCAGGTCATCGGCGGCGTCTTCGAGGGCGTTGAGATCGCAGCCGTGCCGCCAATTCATGCGGGTCGCGGCCGCGATGAAAACCTCCAGCGGGGCGTTGCCCGCACCGGCGCCCATGCCGGCCAGTGACGCGTCGACCCGACGGCACCCATGCTCGACGGCCACCATCGAATTCGCCACGCCCAGCGACAGGTTGTGGTGGGCGTGAATGCCGACTTCGGTTTCCGCGCAGAGCCTTTGACGCACCGCGTCGACGCGCTCGGCGACGTCGCGCATGGTCATGGCACCGCCGGAGTCGACCACGTATACGCAGCCGGCGCCGTAGCTCTCCATCAACGCGGCTTGCTCGGCCAGCGCCTGCGCAGTGCTGAGGTGGCTCATCATCAAGAAGCCGACCGTGTCCATGCCCATCTCGCGGGCGGCTGAGATGTGGTGTGCCGAGATGTCGGCCTCGGTGCAGTGCGTGGCGACCCGCACCACACCGGCACCCGCCCGGTGCGCGGCGGCGAGGTCTCGGATGGTGCCTATTCCCGGCAGCACCAGCGTCGCGATCTTGGCGCGGTGCACCACGGCGGCGACGGCCTCGATCCACTCCAGATCCGTGTGTGCGCCAAACCCGTAGACGCAGCTGGACCCGCCCAGTCCGTCACCGTGAGCGACCTCGATCGAGTCCACTCCCGCGGCGTCGAGCGCCGCCGCGATGTCGGCGGCCTGTCGCAGCGTGTACTGGTGTCGCACCGCGTGCATCCCGTCGCGCAGGGTGACGTCGCTGATGTAGAGCTGCTCGGTCGTACTCATGGTCAGACACCGGCCTTCGTCATTGAATGTGCCGCAATGCTTTTCGCCGTCGCCAGCGCCGCGGAGGTCATGATGTCGAGGTTTCCGGCGTAGGCGGGCAGGTAGTCGGCGGCGCCGGTCACCTGCAGGAGGCTGGTGATCCTGGTGCCGATGAACTTTCCTGTCTCGGGAATGTAGAGCGGGTCGTCCGGGCCGAATCTCTCGAACTGCACTGGCTGCTTGAGCCGGTAGCCGGGCACGTAGCGCTGGACCCGCTCGATCATCGCGGCGATGGACGCCTCGATGGCGACATGGTCGCAGTCACCTTCGACCAGGCAGTACACCGTGTTGCGCATCAGGATCGGTGGATCGGCCGGGTTGAGGACGATGACCGCTTTGCCCCGTTGAGCACCGCCGACCACTTGCAATGCGGTGGCGGTGGTTTCGGTGAACTCGTCGATGTTCGCGCGGGTACCGGGCCCGGCCGACCGCGACGAGATCGACGACACGATCTCGGCGTAGGACACCGGCGCCACCTGGTTCACCGCGGCCACGATCGGCACCGTCGCCTGCCCGCCGCACGTCACCATGTTGAGGTTCGGCGCGTCGATGTGGTCTTCGAGATTGACCACCGGAACGCAGAACGGGCCAACAGCAGCCGGGGTGAGGTCGAGAACACGTATCCCGCTGTGACGCAACGTCTCCCAATGCCTGAGGTGGGCATTGGCAGAGGTAGCGTCGAATACCAACCGAATCTGGTCGAAGCCGGGGATCGCGAGCAACCCGTCGACGCCCGCCGCGGATGTCGGCACGCCAAGTTGTTTCGCCCGCGCCAGACCGCCGGAAGCCGGGTCGATGCCGATCATCGCCGCCATGGTCAGCGGTCCGCCGCTGCGCAGGATCTTGAGCATGAGGTCGGTGCCGATGTTGCCCGACCCGATGATTGCCACGGGAAATGCGGGACTGGCCATGGGTTTTCCTTTCGGTCTAGGTGAAACTGAGGCCGACGGTGCCCAGGCCGGTGATCGTCGCCGATGCCCGATCGCCGGCCTGCACAAACGCGGCGCTGGTGTAGGAGCCGGACATCACGAATTGCCCCGCCTCGATCGCGGTCCCGTACTCGGACAGCGCGTTGGCCAGCCACGCGACGGCCGCGGCCGGGTCCCCCATCACGGCGGTACCCTGGCCGGTTTCGACGAGCGCATCGTTGAGGTAGAGCGCCGCGGTGGTATCGGGCAGCCGCGACGTGTTCGAGATCGGCACCCACCTGCCCAGCACCACCGCGCCCGAGCTGGCGTTGTCGGCGACGGTGTCCGCCAAGCTGATCCGCCAATCCGCGATGCGGCTGTCGACGACTTCCAGCGCCGCGGCCACTGCTTCGGTGGCCGCCATCACCTCGTCGACCGTCACCCCCGGACCGCGCAGCGGCGCCCGCAGCAGAAACGCCACCTCGGGCTCCACCCGCGGCGCGCAGAAATCACTCCTGGGCACCGTCGTCCCATCGGCCAGCATCATCGTGTCCAGGACGTAGCCGAAGTCGGGCTCATTGACACCCAGCAGGGTTTGCATTGGCGCCGAGGTCAGCCCGATCTTGTGGCCGCGCAGCCGCGCACCCGCACCGAGGTGGCGAGCCAGATTACGCCGCTGAGTCGAATAGGCCTGAGCCACATCCAAATTGGGGTATGCCTCGGTCAGCGGCGGGATCGGGTCGCTGCTCAACTGTGCGGCGTACAACCGCTGAGCCGCGGCGTCCAGCTGCAGGTCCGCAGCGAACACATCGGTCATCTGAGGTCCCCGGATCCCAACAGCTGAGTCGCCGACTCGAAAACCAGGCGCGCGTGCAGCTCGAACAGCTTGAGCAGATCCACCGAATCGCCGCCGATCTCTTTGGCGATGAACAGCCCGTCGGCACCGGCGATCGCGTACGTGGTCAGCAGCCGCACGCTCTGCTCGTCGAGTTCGGGCGCGACGTCGCGCACCATCGTCTCGAACCGGGCAAACGCCCGGTCGCGCACTTCGAGGAACATCGCGCGGGCGCGCGGCTCGATCG
Source organism: Mycobacterium sp. pR1184 (assembly GCF_041287235.1). Lineage (NCBI taxonomy): Bacteria > Bacillati > Actinomycetota > Actinomycetes > Mycobacteriales > Mycobacteriaceae > Mycobacterium > Mycobacterium sp. pR1184. The sequence continues at coordinate 6,076 of NZ_JBGGKR010000011.1, forward strand.
GGCGCCGCTCCAGCGCGAGCATCAGGCCCAGGCGGATGAAGTCGGGCGCATCCAACAGCGCCTTGGCCACCTGTGTCCCCAGTTCGACCACCCGCGCGCGGACCATGGCGCCGCCCGGAAGGTCCAGCGCGGCGAGCCACCGGCCGAAGCTGCGCTCGATGACCGCGGCTATCAGGTCGTCCTTGTCGGCGAAGTGCCAGTAGATGGATGTTGGGGGCAGCCCGCTTTTCTTGCTGACCAGAGAGATCGTCGTGCCTTCGTAACCGCGTTCGGTCGCGACCTCGGTCGCCGCATCGAGGATGCGCTCGCGCGACTGCTCTCCGTTGCTGCGGGTGCGTCTGCGGGCGCGCGGTTCGGCTGCGCCCGTTCCTTCCGTCACGGTGCCTCCTCGGGGGTGTTGACGATCACGCTACAAAAGCTTACTGTATGGATCGCTACATTAACAACTCGCGAAGAGGTCGACATGACGGACCAGAAAACCTATGACGTGGCGATCGTTGGCTACGGACCGGTGGGCTGCACCGCAGCGAACCTGTTAGGCCAACTGGGTCTCAATGTCGTGGTGGTGGAACGCGACCCCAACATCTATGCCCGGGCGCGGGCCATCTCGACCGACGAGGAAGTTGTCCGCATCTGGCAACAGGTCGGGCTCGCCGATCGCCTCAACGCCGACATGCAACCCGGCTCCGGCGCGGCGTTCGTCGACGCCAACGGTGTGCCGTTCGTCAGGCTGCTGCCCGTCTCGCGGGGCAACGGCCACCCGCCGCAGCAGTTCATCTACCAACCGGCGCTGGAGAAGGTGCTGCGCGAAGGGGTCGACCGGTTCCCCAACGTGTCCGTCCTGCTCAACCACGAATGCCTACGGCTCATCCCGCAGGAAGGCGGCGTCGAATTGATGCTGGCCGACCTCTCGGTCGACGAGTTCCGCCGCGTGCGGGCTTCCTATGTGATCGCCGCCGACGGCGGGTCAAGCGCCACCCGTGCCCAGCTGGGTGTCGGGTTCAGCGGTCGGACCTACGCCGAGCGCTGGATCGTCATCGACACCAAAGTGCTCCAGGAATGGCCCGGCCACGACCGGCTTCGTTTCCACTGCAACCCCGATCGGCCCACCGTCGACTGCCCCACCCCGCTGGGACACCACCGCTGGGAGTTCCCGGTACGCGACGAGGAGGATGAGCGCGACCTGCTGTCGGAGGAGGCGATCTGGAAGGTGTTGAGCCGTCAGGGAATATCGCCGGAGAACGTACAGATCCTCGGCTTCGCCTGCTACAGCCACCATGTCCGCTTCGCCGACCGGTGGCGGACGGGCCGGATCTTTTTGGCCGGAGATGCCGCGCACGCGATGCCTCCGTGGATCGGCCAGGGTATGTGCGCGGGCGTGCGCGACGTGGCGAACCTGTGCTGGAAGCTGGGGGCGGTGCTGCACGGGTCGCTGCCGGAGTCCGTTCTCGACACCTACCAGGCCGAGCGCCTTCCGCATGTGCAAGAGGTGACCAACCGCGCGGTCAAGACCGGCAACCTCATCATCCAGCGCAATCGGTTCCGGGCGGCGATGCGCAATCACGTGTTCCGCACCGCCAGCAGGGTGCCGTATTTCAGCACCTGGTTGCGCGACCATCGCTGGCTGCCCGACGCGCGCTATCACGACGGTTTGTTGGCGCGCAACGGAAACGGGGCGGTCGGCTGGCTCATCCCACAACCGTGCGTCCTCGATGAAAAGGGCGACAACGTGCGCCTCGATGACGTGCTCGGCGGCCGCTGGACCGTACTGCACACCGGCGGCCCAGCCCAATGGCCGGACTGGCGGGCAGCGGGCGTGCCCGTGCTGCAGGTCGCCCCGCCCGGAAGCGTTCCGCGCGCGGACTGCGTCGTCGACAATGACGGGTCGCTGATCGCCTGGCTCGGTAAGAAGGGCGCCTCGGTGGTGGCCCTTCGGCCCGACGGCTTCATCTACGCGGGCGCCGGTGACCGCCAACCTCTGCCCCCGCCGCCGGCCGGCTTCAAACCTTAAGGAACGCAATGAGTATCGGCACTATCACCGAACACACCGTACGGGTCAACGGCAAAGAGATCTTCGTCGCCGAGAGCGGCGCCGGCCCTGCCGTCGTCCTGCTGCACGGGGGCGGTCCGGGCGCGTCGGGCATGTCGAACTACGCCCGCAATGTCGACGCCCTCGCCGCGGAGTTCCGCGTCCTGGTTCCGGACATGCCGGGTTACGGCCGCTCCAGCAAGGGTGTCGACCGGCGAGATCCGTTCGGATACCTGGCCGTTCACATCCGCGGCATGCTCGACGAGCTCGGCATCAACCGCGCGCATCTGGTCGGCAATTCCTACGGCGGTTCGTGCGCGCTGCGGCTGGCGCTGGACACCCCGGACCGCGTCGACAAGCTCGTGCTGATGGGTCCCGGTGGCGTCGGAACCACCCGCGGACTGCCAAGCGCGGGGTTGCGAAATCTGTTGGCGTACTACGGTGGCGACGGACCGAGCCTGCAGAAGCTGCGCACGTTCATCCGCTCCTACCTGGTCTATGACGCGGACGCAGTGCCCGACGCGCTGATCGAGTCCCGCTACCAGGCGTCGATCGATCCTGAGGTCGTTGCCGACCCTCCCCTGCAACGCCCGTCCGGCTTGCGCACCCTGTGGCGCATGGACTTCACCCGCGACCGCAGACTGGGCAGCCTCTCGACGCCGACGCTGATCGTCTGGGGACGTGACGACAAGGTCAACAAACCCAGCGGGGCCGCGATGCTGGCCGACCGGATGCCCAACGCCGACGTCCTGCTCGCCGCCCGCACCGGACACTGGGTGCAGTGGGAGCGCGCCGAACTGTTCAACGCGGTCACCACCGCATTTCTGAAGGGCTAGGACTCAATATGTCTGCCACACAATCATCTTCGGTGTTCGGCAACGTGCATCTGGGTTATGTCGTGATCGAGACAAACAAGATCAGCGACTGGAAACGCTTCGGCCGCGACGCGATCGGCATGCATCTCGACGAGCTGGCCCCCGACACCGTCCGATTCCGCCTCGACGACAACGAATGTCGCGTGCTGCTCCGGCGGGGGCCCGCCGAGGATGTCGTCGCGCTGGGTTGGCAGCTCGACGGCCATGCGACCTTCGATGAGGTCAACCGCCGCGTCGCCGATCACGGGGTGCCCTGCGTCGAGGGGACCGAAGAAGAAGAGAAGCTGCGTGGTGTCGAACGCTTCCTGCGGTTTCCCGGCCCGCACGGGCTCGCCCAGGAGATCTACACCACCGCTCGTACCGCGCCGCTGTCCCTGGACATACCGGGGAGCGGATTCGTCACCGGCGCAGGCGGAATGGGCCATGTCGCCCTCACCACCAAGAAGCCGCACCAAGTGCGCGGCTACTACAACCACGTGTTCGACGCGCGGCTTTCGGACTACATCGACGAAACGATCAGCGGAATGAAGTTCAAGATCCGATTCCTCCGGGTCAACGAACGACACCATTCCGTGGCAATCGCGTCGGTAAACACCTTGCCGCTCAACCCGATTCGCACCCGAGTCCAGCACGTCAACATCCAGGTCACCACACTCGACGACATGGTCGCTTCCTATCGACGCGTCAAGGAACTGGGCTTCGGCATCGCGCTGTCGGTGGGCCAGCACACCAACGACAAGGAGCTGTCCTACTACGCCTTGACGCCGTCGGGATTCGAGTGGGAGGTCGGTTGGAACCCGATCGTCGTCGACGAGTCCACCTGGAACCCCACCACGCACCAGGGCATCAGCATTTGGGGGCACCAGCCGGAAGGGCAAACCGTCATCGCCAAGCTCAACCAGTTCGCGACGGCCGCGCGCTCGGTGCTGCAGCGGGAAGACACCGTCGCGGCGCTCAGCGCACCGGGGATCGCCGACGACTAGCGGCGTCGAGCTAGGCCAGCTTCGCCAACAGCAGGGCCTCGGCGATGGCTGCGCGTTCCAGCACGCCCAAGTGCAGACTCTCGTTGATGCTGTGGGCCTGCGTTGCCGGGTCTTCTACCCCGGTCACCAGGATTTTCGCCTGCGGGAACGCCTCGGCGAACTCGGCGATGAACGGGATCGAGCCGCCCATGCCCATGTCGACCGCGTCGACACCCCACGCCTGCCGGAACGCTGCTCGTGCCGCGTCGTAGACGCTGCCGCTGGCATCGATGGCGTACGGCTCACCGATGTCACCGCGGGTGACGCTGACCTGTGCGCCCCACGGGGTGTGCTGTTGCAGGTGGGTCGTCAACGCGTCCAGGTGTGCGGCCGCGTCGCCGCCGGGCGCGACCCGCATGCTGATCTTGGCGGCCGCCCGCGGGATCAGCGTGTTCGACGCCTTCGCGATCGGCGTGGTATCGATGCCGATCACGGTGATCGCGGGCTTGGCCCACAGCCGCTGCGGCGCCGAACCCGAGCCGATCTCGGACACCCCGTCCAGCAGGCCGGAGTCGGCGCGCACCCGTTCGGGTGGGTAATCCACCGCGGCGGCGGTGCTTTCGTGCAAGCCGGCGACGGCCACGTTTCCGTCGTCGTCGTGCAGGCTGGCCAGCAGTCGCACCAGCACGCTGAGCGCGTCGGGCACCACGCCGCCCCAAATGCCGGAGTGCAGGCCGTGGTCGAGGGTGGCGACCTCGACGACGCAGTCGACCAGGCCGCGCAGCGTGACCGTCAGCGCCGGGGTCTCGGTGCTCCAGTTGTCCGAGTCGGCGATGACGATCACGTCGGCGGCCAACGCGTCCTTGTGCGCGGCGAGCAGGCGCCCCAACGACGGCGAGCCGGATTCCTCTTCCCCTTCGACGAAGACCGTCACGCCGACCGGAGGTTGGCCGCCGTGCGCCCGGAATGCGGCCAAATGCGTTGCGATACCGGCCTTGTCGTCGGCGCTGCCGCGCCCATACAGGCGTCCGTCGCGCTCGGTGGGCTCGAACGGCGGCGACGCCCACTGGTCGCGGTCGCCCTCGGGCTGCACGTCGTGGTGGGCGTACAGCAGCACGGTGGGCGCGCCGGCGGGTGCGGGGTGCTGGGCGATGACGGCCGGGGCGCCGCCCTCGCCGACGATGCGCACGTCGCCAAAACCGGCCTGGGACAACAGATCCGCCACTGCCTGCGCGCTGCGATGCACCTCGTCGCGGCGGCCCGGATCGGCCCACACCGATTCGATCCGCACCAGGTCCTCGAGATCGCGGCGCACCGACGGCAGGACGTCACGGACGCGCTGGGCTAGGTCAGTCATGTTTTCGAGGCTAGCCGCGTGGTAAGCCACATCCGTCACTTGGGCCGCTGGAAGTCACGGAGAACGTTTTGCCCGCCTCTCAGCGACAGACACAGGTCCGGCTTGCCGAATGGCCGAATTGTCGCTGAGAGGCGGGCAAAACGGCACATGCCGGCTTCGGGTGACGGGTGAGACCCATGCGAGGCCCCAACGCTACGGCGTCTCGAGGATCGCGACCGCGGCCGCGGTATCCCCTTCGTGAGTCAGCGACACATGGATCGTGACGTCGGCCAGATGCGTGGCGATGTCTCCGGTCAACCGCACCCGCGGCCGTCCCCACATGTCGGTGACGACTTCGATGTCGCGGTGGATGTCCTCGCGCAGGATCGGCCGCTGGGAGAATCGGGATCCGGACCAGGCCTTGATCACCGCTTCCTTGGCGGCCCATCGTGCCGCCAGGTGACGCGCCGCCGACGAACTCTTGTCGGAGGCGTCGCGACGCTCACCCGGCGTAAATGTTTCGGAGAACACCGTTCCCGGTTGGTCAACCTGGTCGGCGAAATCCGGAATGGAGACGAGATCGATCCCCACACCGACAATGCCCATGGCTGGCCAGGTTAACCGATCGCCAAAGTCATCCGGCAGGCACCTCATAGGCCTCGTCATCGCCCAGTCGCGCGACCGGGTTCAGCAGCATCGACGCCTCCTGTCGCTTCTCCGGCGCGCTGTGGTCGAAACGACGGTCCGGCGGCCGCTGATACATCGGCTCGCCGCCGGCGATGGCCGACACCAGCCGGCGCTGCCCGGCCAGCAGGCGCGCGTTCGCCCGCCGCTGGTAGTCCTCGCGCTCGCTCGGGTCCAACGTCGCGATGAACGCCTGCGGGTGCACCAGCGCGACCAGCCCGGACACGTGACCGAACCCGAGGCTGGTCAGCATGCCGGCCTTGAGCGGGAACTTCCCGCCGAGGCGCAGGGTGTCGCGCACCCAGACGAAGTGGGCCGAGCCGGACAGCTCGTCGTCGACGCAGTCCAGGCTGCGGTTCGGCGGGATCACGCCGTCGCGCAGCATCTGGCACAGCCCCATCATCTGGAAGACCGCGGCGCCACCCTTGGCGTGTCCGGTGAGGCTCTTCTGCGAGACGACGAACAGCGGCGCACCCTCAGAGCGTCCCAGCGAGTCGGCCAGCCGCTCGTGCAGCTCGGTCTCGTTGGGATCGTTGGCCAGCGTCGACGTGTCGTGCTTGGAGATCACCGCGATGTCGTCGGCGCCAACACCCAACTTGGCCAATTCTCGCGCCAGCGGCGACTCCTTGCCGCCGCGTCCCGCGCCGAGTGCACCCAGGCCGGGGGCCGGGATGGAGGTGTGCACACCGTCGCCGAAGGACTGCGCGAAGCCCACCACCGCGAGTACCGGCAGACCCATCTTCAGCGCCAGGTCACCGCGCGCCAGCAGGATGGTGCCGCCACCCTGTGCCTCGACGAAGCCGAGCCGCCGACGGTCGTTGGGCCGCGAGAACTTCGAGTCCGTGATGCCACGGTCGCGCATCATCTCGGTGCTGGCGGTGGCCGCCATGTCCCCGAAGCCGATGATGCCTTCCAGCGTCAGGTCGTCGATACCGCCGGCCACGACCATCTCGGCCTTGCCCAACTTGATCTTGTCGACGCCCTCCTCGACCGACACCGCGGCTGTCGCGCACGCGGCGACCGGGTGAATCATCGAGCCGTAGCTGCCGATGTAGGACTGAACCACATGCGCAGCAACGATGTTCGGCAGTACTTCCTGGAAGATGTCGTTCGGCTTGTTACGGCCCAACAGGTTTCCGTGGTACATCGTCTGCATCGAGCTGCCGCCACCCATGCCGGTGCCCATGGTGTTGGCCACCAGGCTCGGGTGCACATAGCGCATCACTTCGGCGGGATTGAACCCGGCGGACAGGAACGCGTCGACGGTCGCGACGATGTTCCACACCGCAAGGCGGTCAATGGAACTGGCCATGTCGGCGCTGATGCCCCACACGGTCGGGTCGAACCCGGTCGGGACTTGGCCGCCGACCACCCGCGACAGCTTGTTCTTGCGCGGCACCCGAATCTCGGTGCCGGCCTTGCGGATAACCTGCCAGTCGCTCGACTCGGGCACCGGCCGGATCACCGTGTGCTCGGGGTCGAATTCGGCGAACGCGCGGGCGTCGGCCTCCGACGAGACGACGAACGCGAAGTCCTTGTCCAGGAACACCGACACCAGCAGCGGCGACGCGTGGTCGGGGTCGATCGAGCCGTCGTCGACGAACTCCCGGATGCCGCAACGCTCGACGACGATGTCGTGGTAGCGCTCGACCAGTTCGGCCTCGTCGATCAGGTCACCGGAAGCCGTGTCATACCAACCCGGTTGGGGGTCGTCCTCCCAGCGGATCAGCCCGGTGGTCCAGGCCAGCTCGAGGACACCCGCGGCCGACAGTTCGTTGTCGACCTCCATCTCGAAGCGGGTGCGCGACGAACCGTACGGGCCGAGTTCGGCGCCGCCGACGATCACCACCAGGTCGGCGGGGTCGAGATCGAGGTCGGCCCATTCCGGCGGCGGCGCCGGGGTGAACCCGCGCGGCGGGGACGGCAGCGCGGCGATGGTGCCCGCTGCCGGCTGGTCGTCTTCGACTGCCTCCGAGGACATCTCCTCGCGAGCCTTGGCGGCCAACTCCGCCATGTCGATTTCGACGTCGCCGAGACCACCGGTCAGATCCGCCTCAATCGGCTTGCTGGCCGCGGCCACCTTCGACTCCACATCGCACAGCGCCAGCAGCATCCCGGCCATCTCGTCGGTGGAGTAGGTGGTGACACCGGCTTCCTCGACGGCGGTGACGATGGCGTCGTTGTGACCCATCAGCCCGGTGCCGCGGGTCCAGCCAATCAGCGCGTGCGCCAAGCTGACTCGCGCGGCCCACGAGGATTCCGCGTGCCAGCGGCTCACCAGGGCGTCCAGCGCGGACTTGGCCTCGCCGTAAGCGCCGTCACCGCCGAACATTCCGCGGTTGGGCGAGCCCGGCAGCACGACATGCAGGCGTGAGGCGATGTCGCGCTCGGCGCCGATCTTGGACAGGCCCGCGATCAGCCGCTGTACGGCCCACAGCAGAACCTTCATCTCCATCTCGGAGCGTGAGCCGGCCTCTGACAGATCGCCGGCCACCCGCGGTGCCGCGAACGGGAACAGCAGGGTCGGGGTCTGGGCGTCCTTGATGTGAATCGACTGTGGCCCAAGGCTTTCGCTCTGCTCGGTACCGACCCATTCGACCAAGGCGTCGATGTCGGAGTAGGAGGCCATGTTGGCCGCGACCACCCACAGCGTCGCACCGAACCGGGCGTGGTCGCGGTAGAGGTTGCGGTAGAACGCCAGCCGGTCGTCGTCAAGCTTGGACGTCGTCGCGATCACGGTGGCACCGCCGTCGAGTAGACGCGCCACGACCGACGCGGCGATCGAACCCTTCGACGCACCGGTGACGACCGCGACTTCGCTGTTGTAGGGGCCGGGGTCCGGGTTCTCGGCACCCGCGGCGATGCGGCCGAACAGTGAGGCGTGGATTCCACGGCCCGCCGCCAGGGCCTTGCCCTGCCACCACGTCGCCTGGGTGGCGACGACATGGCCGGCGCCCTCGAACCGCTCCGACAGGTTCACCCAGTCGGCATCGATGTCGCCCTCGTCGGTCAGCCATAGCTTGACCAGGTCCTCGCGGGCGCTGGCCCAGCGGTCGTCGAACACCACGGCCTTCTTGGCCTCGAACGTCGGCGCCACCAAACGTGGCCATTCCGAACCCAATTCGGCGGTGACCAGGTCGATCAGCTCGGCATCGGTGGCCACCGGCGAGGCGCTGACGGTGTCGTCCAGACCCAGCTGTCCCAGCACCAGGCGGGCCGCCGAAGCCAGCACGCCGTCGCGGCCGGTGATCTGGTCGGTGAACTCCGAGAGTGCGGCGGCATCGATCGTCGCTCCGCCGCCACCGCCCGCCGAGGGCAGCGACACCGAAACACCGTGGCGCGCCGCGACCGCAGCGACCGCGGCGTCGACGACCTTGTCGACAGCGGCAGCGTCGGACAGCGCACCCTCGTGCAGGTGCCCCATCGCACCGCCGCGGACGCTGGTGCCCTCGCGGGTTCCCAGCGCGACCTCGACGACGACGTGCTTGGCCCACCCCTCGCCGAGCTCCCAGGTCTTGGTGACCCGCTCGATGATCGCGGCCGGCCGCTTGCCGGACGGCCCGAGGACCGTGCGCAGCTGGTCGTTGATCGCGTCGGAAAGCACTGGGCCGTACGGCTTGTAGGTACGCGCCAGCTTGGTGACCTGCGACCGCAGCCCGGCCAGGTCGGCCTCGGCGGCACCGTCGATGGCCCCGAGGTTCAACTCCGAACCGAGGTCGACCAGTAGCTGGTTACGTCGCGACGACGCACCGTCGGTGATGGACTCGATGGAGTCCAGCTGCTCGATCTGGTCGATGCGCATCTTCGCCGACAGCGCGATCAACGCCAGAGTGGCGTCGGCCGCGTCGAACGTGAGGTCGTCCGGTCGCGGAGCACCCGAAGGCGCGGTGGGCGCGGCTGCCGGTGCGACCGCTTGCGGCGCGGCACCCTCTGACGCGGCAGCGCCGGCATCGACGACCGCTTCCTCCTCGGCCTCCGGCTCGGGGTCGGTGTCGTTGGCGAACAGCACCGCGGCGTCGCGCTCGGCGTTGAGCACTTCGACTGTGCTGTGCGCATATTCGGGTAACTTGAGGGTGTTGGTGGCCAGTCCGGCGACGGTCGGCGCGGACTTCACGCCGATCTCGACGAACCGCTCCACGCCCAGGCCGCCAGCGGCTTCCTCGATGAAGAGCAGGTCCTGAGTTTCGATCCAGCGCACCGGGCTGGCGAACTGCCACGCCAACAGCTCGATGAACACCGTGCGGGCCATCTCACGCGGCCGCTCGGCAAGCCAGGTGTCGTAGTCGGCCAGGATCTCATCCAGCGGTTCGGCCGGCACCAGATCCCGGATCTCCTGGATGAAGTCGCGATCCAGCGTGAACGGCCGCGGCACCAGGTTGGGGATGTAGCGGCCGATGACCAGCTCGGGGTCCTGGTCGCGCGGCATCACCCGCTCCAGCGAGCGGCGGAAGTCGGCGACGCCGACCCGCAGCACCCGCGAGTGGAACGGCACGTCGATGCCCGGCACCAAGATGAAAGAGCGCTTGCCGCCGCTGATTTCGCGACGCTTCTCCACGGCTTCCTCGAGGGCCTCGAGACCGCGGACCGTGCCGGCGATCGCGTACTGCGAGCCGCGCAAGTTGAAGTTCACGATCTCCAGAAATTCCCCGGTGCGCTCGGCGATTTCGGCGACGAAGTCGGTGACCTGGTCGTCGGGCAGGTCGATCTGCGAGGGGCGGATCGCGGCCAACCGGTAGTTGGAACGGCCCATCTCGTCGCGCGGCACGATGTCGTGCATGTTCGACCCGCGGTGGAACACGGTCTCCAGCAACGCTTCCAGCTCGTAGACGCCCAAAACGCATGCCAGCGCGGTGTATTCACCGACGGAGTGCCCACACGCGATGGCGCCCTCGACGAATGCACCCTGCTCGCGCATCTCCGCGACCTGGGCGGCCGCCACGGTCGCCATTGCGACCTGCGTGAACTGCGTCAGGTACAGCACACCGTCGGGGTGGTGGTAGTGCACGCCGCTGGCGATCAGGCTGGTCGGGTTGTCGCGTACCACGTGCAGCACCGAGAAACCCAGGGTGTCGCGGGTGAACTTGTCCGCGTCGTCCCAGACCTTGCGCGCGGCCTTGGACCGGGCCCGGACCTCCATGCCCATGCCCTTGTGCTGGATGCCCTGGCCGGGGAACGCGTAGACGGTCTTCGGTGCGGCCAGTCGCGCGGTCGCCGACATCACCAGGTCGGTTCCGACCTTTGCCGTAACCTCCAAAACCTCTGCGCCCTGGTCGATCCCGACGCGATCGACCCGGAAGTCGACCTCGTCGCCGGGGCGCACCATGCCCAGGAAGCGCGCGGTCCAGCCGATCAGGCGGGCCGGCGGCCGGGCCTGGCCGTCGGTGGCGGTCACGGTGTGCTGCGCGGCGGCCGACAGCCACATGCCGTGCACGATGGGCGATTCCAGGCCGGCCAGCAGAGCGGCAGCCCGATCCGTGTGAATCGGGTTGTGGTCACCGGACACCACGGCGAACGGACGCATGTCGACCGGCGCGATCATGGTGACGTCGCGGCGGCGACGGCGCGGGGTGTCGGTGGTGTTCTTCGATACCGCACCACCGGCCCGGGACGGGTCGGTAAGTTCGGCCGAACCGGTACGCCCGAGGATCGCGAAGCGCTCCTCGAGGGTCGCGATCGTCGTACCGTCGGGGCCGGCCACCGTCACCGAAACCGGGACAACTCGGCCCATGTCGGTGTCGATCGCCGCCGAAGCCGTTGCGGTAACGGTCAATTGGGCCGGTTGCGCAGGCAGCTTGCCGACCACATGAACGGCGTGGTCGAGGTGGACCAGGCTCAGCAGGCCCTCGACGACCGGGACGCCGGTCTCGGTGACCGCGGAACCGATCGTGGCGAAGACCGCGGGCCAGCACAGGCCGACCAGCGCGTCGGGCACGGTGGTGAGGCTGGGCGCCAGGCGCTCGCCGAAGGTGGCCGTGACCCCGGTGTGGTCGGCGACGCGCTCGGGGTCCCAATCCACCGTCACGGTCGCGGTCCCGTCGGTGACCGCCGGGAGGGATTCCGGACCATCGACGCCGGCGGCGATCGCCAGGACGGCACGCATAGCGGCGGTGGCGTCGTCGGCGGAGACCATCGGCGCACCGCCGTCAATGGTGTTGGCGTGCAACGTGAATGAGATGTCAATCCAGACGCCGGACACCGGGACGCTCAGAACGACGCGCTCCTCGGACTGGACCTGCAGGCGAGCACCGGTCGACGAGTGCGTGGCGCGCTGACCTTCGTGGACCAGCCAATCGGCCGGATCGGCGATGCGGTGAACCGGGTTGATGGCGGTGCGCCCGGCCCACAGCACATCGGGGGCGTCGAGCACGACTGCCAGCGGTCCGGTCACGTCCGGGCGGCCCAGCCGGCGCGAGCGGACGGCTTTCGCCTCGCCGCCGGCGGCCAACACGTCGTCGATGGCGGCCTGCTCGAAACGGTCGAGCAGTTCACCGACGGGCTCGTCGGCCCGGGTGATGCCGGCAACGGCGGCGGTGCCGGGGATGATGCACACCTGGTCGGCGTCGTAGCGGGCGTCGTGCGCCTGCCACAGCGAGTCGCTGCGCCACCAGCGCCGCACGTCCTTGTCGATGACCGGCACGAAGTTGACCGGCTTGCCCAGCGTCTTGCACAGCGTGACGAAGAACGGTACGTCGGCCGGGTGCAGCACCACGGTTTCGGCGTCGGGGTAGCTCGCGAGCAGCTGTTCGAGAGCCGCCTGCGGGTTGTCCAGTAGCGCCTCGTCGTTGAACAGCGTTTCGATCGGGCCGTGGTCCTGGGAGTGCAACCGGGCCTCGGCGCGCTGCAGCATCTGCTGGAAACGGTCGCGCCAGGTGTCGGCCAGCCATGGGCTGCCGGGCCTGGCGGTGTCGGCGGTCGAGTTGCCCTCACCGATGGCGAGCTCGACGTAGCGCTGCAGCCACTGCAGGTACGTCATCTCCTTGACGTCACCGAAGTACGGCTTGGCGGTGTTGGCCATCGCGGCGATGATCTCGTCGCGGCGCTGCGCGACGGCGTCGGCGTCACCGGCGACCTCGTCGAGCAGCCGGCCGCAGCGCGAGGCGGAGTTGTCGATCTCGTGAATGTCGGCACCGAGCTGGCTGCGGCTGGAAGCCATGCCGCCCTGGGCTTTTCCGGCACCGATCCACTGGTCGGTGCCGGTCGTCTCGACCAGCAGCTGCTTGACCGACGGCGACGTGGTGGATTCCAGCGTGGCCATCGCCGCGGTGCCGACCAGGATCCCGTCGACCGGCATCGACGGGAAACCGTACGACTGCGACCAGCGGCCGGACAGGTACTCGGCGGCGCGCTCGGGCGTGCCGATGCCGCCGCCGACGCACACGGTGATGTTGGAGCGCGAACGCAGCTCCGAGTAGGTCGCCAGCAGCAGGTCGTCGAGGTCTTCCCACGAGTGGTGGCCGCCGGCGCGTCCGCCCTCGATGTGCACGATCACCGATTTGGTGGGCGCCTCGGTCGCGATGCGGATGACCGAGCGAATCTGCTCGATGGTGCCGGGCTTGAACACGACGTGGCTGATGCCGACCTCGTTGAGCTCGTCGATCAGCGCGACGGCTTCCTCCAGGTCCGGGATGCCGGCGCTGATCACCAGGCCGTCGATCGCGGCGCCGGCCTGACGGGCCTTCTGCACCAAGCGCTTACCGCCGACCTGGAGCTTCCACAGGTAGGGGTCGAGGAACAGGGTGTTGAACTGGTAGGTGCGGCCCGTGTCGAGCAACCCGGACAGCTCCTCGATGCGCGCGGCGAAGATTTCCTCGGTTACCTGCCCGCCACCGGCCAGCTCGGCCCAGTGTCCGGCGTTGGCCGCGGCGGCGACGATCTTGGCGTCGACGGTGGTCGGGGTCATGCCGGCCAGCAGGATCGGCGAGCGCCCGGTCAGCCGGGTGAACTTCGTCGAGAGCTTGACGCGGCCGTCGGGCAGGGTCACGACGGTCGGCGCGTAGCTCGACCAGGGCCGTGCCACCTCGGGGGTGGCGCCGACGGTGAACAGGTTGCGCTGACCGCCGCGGGTGGCGGCGGGCACGATGCCGACGCCGAGGCCGCGGATCACCGGCGCGGTGAGTCGGGTCAGGATGTCGCCGGGACCCAGGTCGAGAATCCAGCGCGCGCCGGCGTTGTGCACCGCGGTGATCTCTTCCACCCAGTCGACACCGCTGACCAGGATGGCGTCGGTCAGGCGCCGGGCCAGCTCGACGTCCAGGCCGACCTTCTCGGCCCAGCCGCCGACGATGTCGATGCCGTCGGCCAGCCGTGGGGTGTGAAAGCCCACCTCAACCTGAACCGGGTCGAACGTCGGCGCGAAGACGTCGCCGCCGCGCAGCTTGTTCTTGCGGTCGGCTTCTTCTTTCTCGGAGATCTGCTGGCAGTACAGCTCGAAGCGGGAGAGTTGCTCCGGCGTGCCGGTGATGACGACCGAGCGCCGGCCGTTGCGGATGGACAGCACCGGGGGCAGCACGGTGCGAACGTCCTTCGAGAACTCGTCGAGCAGCGCGACGATGCGCTCCGGGTCGGCGTTGGTGACCGACACCATCGGCGGGCGGTCGCCGAGTACGGAGATGCCACGGCGACGGGCCACCAGCGTTCCGGCCGCTCCGATCAGCTGGGCCAGCGCCAGCAGCTCGACGTCGCGAGCCCCCTCGGCCTTGAACGCCTCGACGGCGAGCACGCCCTGCGAGTGCCCGGCTACGGCGACCGGTGGGGTCGCGGTCCAGTCCATGCCCTGTCGCGCCAGGGCACGCCCGGCCGCGATCTGGGTGAGCAGCACGCCGGGCATCGACACCGCGGCCGACGTCAGGTGCTTGTCGGCCGGCGTCGGGTCCTCGGCCGCCAGCGCGCGCACCCACTGCAGCGGCTCGAAGCCGATCGGACGCACCACGACCAGCTCCTTGGCCACCGGCTCGAGCAGCAGCTCCGCTTCGCCGACGAGCGTGGCGATATCGGTCTCGATGCCCGCCGACGACACCAGTTCTTCCAGAGTTTCCAACCAGGCACTGCCCTGCCCACCGAACGCGACAGCGTACGGCTCGCCGGCCGTGAGACGGTCGACCAGAGCGTGGGTGTTGTGCGGGCCATTCCCGTCGCGGTCAGCGGACACCCGGTCGTGCTCGTGGATCGTCACCTTGTATATCTCCCTGTATGCGTCTTCACGTATCGGTTCGTTCGGCCTGCTGATAGTCCCGGCGGGCGGGGCCCCAGCCGGCTCTGGGTCGATTCCGCTTTGAATCGCAGCCCGAATAGCGGCTGACCGGTGTGTTGTCGGCGGGCCACTCAAGTCGACCAAGCGGCGCGGCGGACTGCATCGGCTGTACTAAGAGTGTCATAAGGATTCGGGTCGTTTTTCTGCGCTGATCGGTTACTGATGAGTTCTACGCGCGGGTAACCGTGTCGTGGGTAACACCCGGATTAACCGGCCTTCGGGGTATCCAGAACAAACGTCCTGCATGCAGGTGGTTACGGTCGAGTAGCTATAACTGCGCTGTTCAAGGCGGCATTGTTATCAAATCGTTATGTTAAGAATTCGTAGTGCGTGCCGCCCTTCGCGCCGCGGCGGCCGCGGCGTCTCGCACTCGAAGGCCTGCGCGCGGCACGACGAATGGCGAACAAGTGTTTGCTGGAGTCGAGTTGCGAAAGCGCGGCCGGATGAGCTAAAGGGTCAGAGATATTCGCGATGCCGCGTGATTGCTAGGCCCACTGCCCGAATTGCGGCTTGAGGATCTCGTTGACGTCCACCCCAATGCCGCCCACGCTGCGCTTATCGATCTCGACCTGGTGCAGATTGGCCGCCGGATGGGCATAGCCCTTGGGCGAGCCCCAGTTGTGCTGCCAGAAGCAGGAGCCCAGGCCGTCGTGCAGCGCCCAGTCGATGGTTTTGGAGTTGGCGTAAACGCCCGTCCGCTGGTGCCCGATCACCGACTCCCAGGACCGCAGGTATGGAGCGATCTGGCTTTTGTACTGGTCATAAGACGGGTCGTCGTCGATCGATGCGTAAATCGGCGCGTCGGCAGGCCCGCCGGCCGCCTCGTGTAGCTCCATCCCCCGCTTGGCGTGTTGCAGTCCGGCGCTGGCGCCGCCCAGCCAGTCGGCGGAGTTGCCCTTGCCGTACTGATAGCAGGAGACGATTTTGAGCCCGCTGCTGTGCAGGTCACGCGCTTCGGAGAGTTGGATCGGCTTGCCCAGCATCCAGTTGCCGCCCGGCCGCCGGTCCGAGACATAACGAATCGACCCCACGGCGCCCGCGGCCCGGATCTGGCTGGCCGGGATGACCCCCGCGGCGTAGTCCAGCAGAGTGCCCAGGGATGCCGAGGCCGTCGGCGCGCACATCGACGAGCCCGCGACACCCAGCCCGACCAGAGCCGGGGTCGCGGCCGCGAATTTGAGCACGTCACGGCGCGAAATCGACACACCGGAAAGGGTACGACACAAAGCTCATCAGACACATCAGTCACACGGGTCACAGCTTTGTCACTTCTGGACAACTCGTGTTTAGTCCGCGGCGACTCCGCGGGGATCGAGGGTGCGGTTACGCCAATGACTGTGCGCTCAGGGTGGAGACACGCCGGGCCGGGCCGCCGTGCGCGCACGCCGAAAACCGTGAGCGCACCCCCAAACCAATCCAGATCCCTGCCCAATTTTTATTGTCACTACTAACTTTATAAAGTTAACGTCGGAGGGTGCAGAAATCACAGGGGGCTTCCGATGGATCGTGACCAGCTCATCGACCTGACCCGACGGGCTTTGAAGTTGGCCCGCGATAAGACCACCGACCTGGCGCCGCAGACATACACCGTCGACGCCGGCGATTACACATCACTGCAGCGACACCTCAGCGAACGGGCGTTGCTGCTGGCCAGCCCGCAACTGGTCGGCTACGTCAGCGAGCTGCCCGCCCCCGGCGCCTACTGCACCAAGACCGTGATGGGGCGATCGATCCTGCTGACGCGGACGTCCGACGGGTCGGTCCGCGCCTTCGACAATGTCTGCCTGCACCGCCAATCCCCGGTCGTGACCGGGTGTGGCTCCGCGAAGCGGTTCAGCTGTCCCTATCACGCGTGGACTTACGACAACACCGGCAAGCTGGTCGGGCTGCCGGGTCGCGAGGGCTTCCCGGATACGACGGTCAAGTCCGATTCATTGACCGAGCTCCCCGCCGCCGAGTTCGCCGGGTTCCTCTGGGTGGCGCTGGACAAAGACGCCACCCTGGACGTCGCCGCGCACCTGGGACCGCTGGCCGACGAACTCGACTCGTGGGGCATCGGCCGCTGGTCTCCGTTGGGTGAAAAGGTCCTCGACACCCCGATCAACTGGAAGCTGGCCGTCGACACCTTCGCCGAGAACTACCACTTCGCCACCGTGCACCGGGACACCTTCGCCACGATCGCCCGCAGCAACTGCACGGTGTTCGACTCGTATGGGCCGCACCATCGGTTGATCTTCCCGCTCAACGCGATCCTCGAGCTGGAGAATGTTCCCGAGGAGCAGTGGGACCCGTTCCACAACATGGTGGTGATCTACGCGTTGTTCCCCAACATCGTGATCTCGGTGACGATCGCCAACGGCGAGCTCTTCCGGATCTACCCCGGCGACGAACCCGGCAGGTCGATCACCGTGCACCAAAACTCAACACCGCTGGACCTTTCCGAGGAATCCGTGGCGGCCGGTGCTCAAGCCGTGTTCGAGTACGCGCATGCAACCGTGCGAGACGAGGACTACAAGCTGGTGGAGGCGCTGCAGGCCAATCTCAACTCGGGCGCACGCGACCACCTGGTGTTCGGCCGCAACGAGCCAGGACTGCAGCATCGCCACATCGCCTGGGCCGAGGCGCTCGCCGCCTCAGCTGCTGTCGGCTGACTGGACCTCGGACAGCACCGCGATCAGATCGTCGAGAAGCGTTGCAAGCGCGCTGTTTTGCGCGGGAAGAGCCCCGGCCAACAATTCGGCCGCCGCGCCGCGACGGCCCGCCGCCACCAACGCCACCAGCTCGTCGACCATCGACTGCAGGCCCGGATCGACGTCGGCGACAGTGGTGGCCAGCACCTCAACCAGCTCCCAGTCCCGGTACAGCGCGAACGAACGCTCGTTGAACGCGAAGCCGCTCACCGGCTGACCCCACAGCGTGCCCTGGTAGCGGTACGGGCCTTCCATATATTCGATCGGCAAACCGTGCGCCGGAGCCGGCACCAGAGGCTCGCCAATGAGATCGAGTTGCAGTGTGGCGCAAGTAATTCGGTGCCGGTCGGCCATGTACCGAGCCGGGGCCGGCGGACGCACCAGCGGCCGCACGGTTTCCGGCCATCGCACATAGCTGCTGACAGTGACCTCCACGTCCTCGGCGCACTCGGGTGCGATGGCCGGGTCGGGATGACTCGTCGTTACACCGGTAAACGGTTGCAGCGCATTGCCGTTCGTGCGATCGAACTGCCGCCAGATACTCAGGTCGACGCCGTTGTCGAAATTGATCGTGCGCCATTCGTGCGAGCGGGCCCGCGGGTCTCCCCCGGATCCACCGCCACCTGCGTACTTGGGGAACCACTGCCTGTCGACATGTCCGGCGCTACCGGAGACCTGCTCGATCGTCTCGCCCCAGCGCAGCGTTCCGGTCATCGACATGCCGGTCTGGAAATACGAGTACGTGTCGTCTTGGCCGAAGCAGACGATCTTGCCGTTGTAGGTCGACGCTCCCACCGGCGTCGGCGCGCGCGTCGGGGTAACGACCAAATCCAGCCGCATGGACCGGCCCTGGTGATCCTGGCCCACCAGGCTGACCCGATACGTGTAGGGCAGCAATTCACCGTCGCCGTCGCGGCATGTCGTCCAGGACGCGGTGCCGGCACTGCTCTGATAGCTGATGTCGAGATAGCCTGCGGCCATGGACAATTTGCGCTGCGCGCCCGGTTCCATGTTCTTCGGCGGCATGTCGTAATCGGTGTACGTGCCGTAGTCGCCGGTATCCAGGTCGAACAGCGCCATCGTGTAGAAATCGGCGACGACCGTTCCCCCGGGTTGGTTCTTGTTGAAGATGGTCAGGAACGCAAACGACCGGTCGCTCTCGACGGCCTGCAGTTGCCCGGCGATGAACCACGTGTCGGACTCCTGGTCGGGATGTTCACCCTCGGCCTCGGGGAAATCCAGCTGGCTGTCACCGGGCACCAACTGATACGGGTAACGGCGCCAATCGGTGTTCATTTCGGCTTCCTTGCCACGGCGCTATCCTTATTCTTTGCTATGTTAGCGTCAATAGCGAAGTTACGGCCACGACCTCACCCCCGGCCCAAGGAAGTGCCCCGATGACAGAAAAATCCGACCATCGGACCTACGCCGAAGTGTTCATCGGAGGGCAGTGGCGCAGGCCCGCCAATCCGCAACAGCTCGCCGTGATTTCGCCGCATACCGAGGAGCCCATCGGCCACGTCCAAGTCGCCGGGCCCGAGGACGTCGATGCCGCGGTTGCCGCCGCCCGCCACGCCTTCGACCATGGGCCGTGGCCACGACTGACCCACGCCGAACGGATGGCCAAGGTCGAAGAGCTCGCCGCGATCTATGCCGGCCACGTCGACGAGATGGCTGATCTGATCACCGACGAGATGGGGTCGCCACGCACCTTCAGCCGGATGGGTCAGGGTGCGGCGGCGGCGGCGCTGATCCACCTCACGCTGGCCGCCGCCCGCGACTTCCCTTGGGTGGAACGCCGCCAAGGTGTGCTCGGCGAAGTACACCTCCGCCGGGCGCCGGTCGGTGTGGTCGGGGCGATCGTGCCGTGGAACGTACCGCAATTCCTGATCATGCCCAAGCTCATTCCGGCCCTGATCGCCGGCTGCCCGGTCATCATCAAGCCTGCACCCGAAACACCTTTGGACGCTTTGTGGTTGGCCGAGATGATCGAGCAGCTCGACCTGCCCGACGGCGTGGTGTCGGTGCTGCCGGGCGGTACCGACGTCGGTGAGGCGCTGGTGCGCCATCCCGGCGTCGACAAGATCTCCTTCACCGGGTCCAGCGCCGTCGGACGCCGCATCGCCACGCTCTGCGGCGAGCAGCTCAAGAGGGTGAGCCTGGAGCTCGGCGGCAAGTCGGCAGCGATCATTCTGGACGACGCGGATATCCCCAAGACGGTGGCCGGGCTGAAGTCGGCCAGCCTGATGAACAACGGACAAGCCTGCGTCGCCCAGACCCGCATCCTGGTCAGCGACCGACGGCAGGACGAGTTCGTCGACGCGCTGGCCGAGATGATGTCGGGACTCAATGTCGGGGATCCGACCGACGAGGCGACCGACATCGGGCCGCTTTTCGCACAACGACATCAACGCCAGGTGCAGGAGTACATCCAGTCTGGACAAACCGAAGGCGCGCGCACCGTGCTCGGTGGCCTCAATAGCGCACAAGACAGTCCGGCTGAGCGCGGCTGGTATGTGAGGCCAACGCTTTTCGTCGACGCGACCAACAACATGCGCATCGCCCGCGAGGAGATTTTCGGACCGGTGTTGACCGTACTGCGGTATCGCGACGAAGCCGACGCGGTCCGGATCGCCAACGAGAGCAACTACGGCCTGGCCGGTTCGGTGTGGACGTCCGACATCGCGCACGGCCTCGAGGTCGCCGCCGGTGTGCGCACCGGCACGTACGGCATCAACATGTACACCCTGGATATCGGCGCCCCGTTCGGCGGTTTCAAGCAGTCGGGCATCGGACGCGAGTTCGGCCCAGAGGGCCTGCACGAGTACGTCGAGCTTCAGACGCTGGTGTGCAAGGGGCAGCTGCCGCCGCTAACCGATTGACAATCAACCACTTTGGGGCATCTGCAACGTGAGCTCGACCGGGCAGCACAGCACGCCGTGTTGGTTGGTCACTTCGATCGTGATGTCGACCAGCCGGCGCGGTGGGTCCACCGAGGTGTCCAGCCGCTTGGCCACCGCCCGGCCCCGGCCAATCATCGTGTCACCCGCGTAGATCGAACCGGCCAGCCGCAGCGAGCGGCGTACCACCCGGCTGCTCGGCCCGGCCCAGTCGGTCGCGATGCGATCGGCGAACCCGGCGAGATGCATGGTGTTGAGGTAAATCGTTGGATTGCCTTGACTTTGCGCGTACACGGGATCGAAGTGGCCGGGGAAATAGTCCCAGGTCGCGCCGGCGTTCTCGACCACCCGCTGGTAGCTGATTTCATCGACCACTTCCGGCAGCTCGACGGGAACGGTGATCTGGTTCCAATCCAATTCGGCAAGGTTCATGCCGACGGTGCCGGGGTGAAGCGGAACAACGTATTTCGTGATCGGGCAACGACCGTTCCGTCCTGACGGCGATAGGTCTCCAGCGTCTCGATGAAATGGCCGCTACCCAGCCGGGTCTGCTTCTCCGGTGATACCGAGACCAGTTCCTCGACACTGGTGAGCATGTCACCCTCCACGATGGGTTCGGTGAACTCGACGTCGTTGGCGGCATTGATGAATGTGGTGCCCGGCAACGGCACTCGCAAGACCAGCGAGGCGACGGGTCGCCGGCCGCCCGGCTCCCACGGCGGGGGTATCAGCCAGCCCATCAACAGACCCGGCGGGGCCAGCAGGCCGCCCCACCGCTGCCGGGCGAATTCCGGATCCCAGTACGACCGGTTGCCGTCGTGAATCATCGAGGCATACAACTGAATACGCGCACCGCTTACCGGATTCACCGCGGTCCGCGGTTCGCTTGCCGCGCCAACCATGCGCAGCGCGTCTTCGTATGTGCCGAAGGCTAATTGGTAGCTGAGGTCCGAATCCACGTAGCGGTGCCGCTCACATGACAAGCGGGTGCCGGCTCGGCACCAGATCCCAGGACAGATTGCGCGACGTGTAGTACCAGCCGCCACGCTCGTAGATCAGCTCATCCCGGTACGTCCCGGTGGCGCGCAGCGTGGTGTCGCCGAAGGCGGCGGAGAACAGCACCACGACACAACGCTGCATCGCGTGGACACCGTCGACCGCGATCTCGTGATCGACGGTCACCAACCGTTGTCCCTCGCCCCCGTCGAAGGCCAGACGCAGGTCGGCGAACAGTTCGCCGTCGCGGACGAAGCTGGCGCCGGAATGACGAAAGGTCGCGATCCAGCTATCGCGGTCACCGTCGGAGTATGCGCGATTGTGCCGGGCGTTCAAATTCAAGATCGCATCGCGGCCGGTCGCGGCGTGCAGGAACTGTTCCTGCTGGTAGGACAACGTCATTTCTACTCGCCAGCCTCTCCCCGAAGGACAAAAAGAATCGAGCTACGTAACATGGACTTTACTTACCGCTTAACAATATATCCGTATTCTTCCCGATCCCAGACCCCTGAAGTCAAACCTTTGGCTCGCAATAAATCTTTACGTACCCGTCCGATAACGTTCTTCGGGAGTTCGTTGACCTCCTCGACATACCGGGGCACGCAGAAGTAGGGCATCCGGTCGGCGCAGAAGTCGAGCAAATCGGCGCAGTCCAGCACCGCGTCCGGCCGCAGCGCGACCACGACCAGGATGTCGTCCTCGCCCAAATCGCTGGGCACCCCGATCGCTGCAGCCTCGGCGACCGCGGGATGGCCCATCACGACGCGTTCCACTTCGACCGAGGAGATGTTCTCGCCGCGCCTGCGCAGCGAATCCTTGATCCGGTCCACATACGTCAGATTCTGATCGGCGTCCAGCCGGCCGAGATCACCGGTGCGAAACCACTCCGGGTGCGGGTCCACCCGAGCGTCCCGGCCTAGGTAGCCCTCGCTCATCACGTGCGGGTGCCTGGGCCGGCAGGCGATCTCGCCCACGGCCCCGGCGGGCAGCGGGTTCCCGTCGTCGTCGACAATGCGCACGTCGAAGTTGGGATTGGGCCGCCCCGAGGTCCCGGGCACGCCCTCGTCGGCGACGCCCTTGACCGCGATCGGGAAGGCCTCGGTCATCCCGTACATCGTGACAATGCGGCAGCCGTAACGCTTTTCGATGTCGCGGTAGCGGCCAGCGTCGATCGGCGCGGCGGAGATGAACCGCAGCGGCAGCTCCGCATCGCCGCGCTCGGCGGGCCGGTTGTACAGCATCGACACCATCGCGCCGGCTCCGGCGAAGCCGACCGCGCCATGGGCGCGGATGTCATCCCACACCTGAGCGGGATGGAACGATTGCGCCAACACGGTCGTCGCGCCTACCAGCATCGGGGCCAGCACGCTGGGAGCGGCGCTCAAGTGGAACAACGGCATCGCCGTCCACAACGCCTCTCCCGCCCGCAACTCCCAGGCCGCCGCAACGGTCGCAGCCACCGAGAACAGGTAATGCCAGCTCGTGGCAACGGCTTTCGACGGCCCAGTGGTGCCCGACGTGTAGAACAACGCCCCTACGTCCCCCTCCCCCGCCGGTTTGTCCGCGCAGCGGACTCCGGCGTTCAGCGCCGCACCAAGCGAATCATCTTGCACGACAACGTCAGTCACCGTGTCCAGCCCGTCGGCAACCTCATCGACGCGCGCCCGGCGCTCGGCGTCGGTGAGAATCACCTTGGGCCGCGCCAACTGCAGCGTGTGCAGCAGGAAGTCTCCCTTGTTCGCGGCGTTGACCGCCGCACTCACCGCGCCGATGCGGGCCGCGCCCAACCAGAAGTACACCCATTCGGGACAGGTTCCGGTGAACAACGCCACCCCGTCACCGCGGCCCACCCCCAATTCGCTGAGCATGTTCGCCGCCGCGCAGGAGCGCTGCCGCATCTGCTCGAACGTCACCTCGGTCCCGGCGATCGACATCATCACCCGATCGGGGTACTGCTCGGCCCGGCGATCCAACACGTCCGCAACGGTGAACCGCTCCACGCCGAAATCGGAGGGCCCCAGGGGCTTACTCCGAACCGAATGCATCACTTAGGCTTTCGCGGCCGCCGGGTCGGGCTCGCCGGCAGCGGTGTACCCGAAGTCGTCAGGCGACGGCTCGGCGTCCGGGTAGAAGCGGTGCGCCCAGCGCCGCAGCGCCGCATAGTCGCGCGCCTCCTCGGGAGCCAGGTTCGGCTTCTCCAGGTACTTCATGTTCTCCCAGGTGAAAAAGTCCTGTTTGATGACTTCTTGTTGCAGCGCCAGGAATTTCGCGGCCCGGCCAGTGGGCTTGTCGCCGGTGTCGCCGGGTTCGCGGACGGAAGCCTGCGTGTAGAAGTAGTCGGTGTAGTCCTCGTCGACCGGCGTCTGCCCGGTGACCTCGATGGTGGCCACCAGGTCACTCGGAAAACGGACGAGCCCTAGGCCCAACGAATAGTTGTCGTAGATGATCTTGGCGTCGACCGGCCCGTTGGGGGTCAGCCACGTCTTGGCCCGGCCCCCACCAAAGTGAGCGTTGACGGTGGCATGCAGGTGATAGCCCGCCACCTCGAACGAGGCGGTGTTGGCGGGGTTGGCGGCCTTGTGCACATACTGCACGTGATAGGGGTCGGCCGCGTTCTCGATGATCATCTGCGCGTGCACCTTGACCCGGTTGAGCATCCGGCTGTGCGGGTGCAGCGGGTAGTACTCGCCGGTCTCCAATTCGGGCAGCGCCGGCGGCTGCCAGTAAGGCGCCCGGCCGTGGCGTTCGTGCCAGACCAGGATGAAGCCGTACCACTCCATGGTCGGATAGGTGCGGATGCGGACGTTGTTCTTGCAGCCGATCTTGCTGTA
Source organism: Mycobacterium sp. pR1184 (assembly GCF_041287235.1). Lineage (NCBI taxonomy): Bacteria > Bacillati > Actinomycetota > Actinomycetes > Mycobacteriales > Mycobacteriaceae > Mycobacterium > Mycobacterium sp. pR1184. Next base: position 30,629 of record NZ_JBGGKR010000011.1, read on the forward strand.
CGGGATCAATGCGTTGCTGCCGTCTCCGCGCCACTGCCAACCGTGCCAGGGACAGACGATGTTCTCGTTGTCGACGGTGCCGCCGACGCCCATGTTGGCGCCGAGGTGCTGGCAGTAGGCGTCCAGCACATTGACCTTGCCGGAGGCGGTGCGGAACAACACCAGCTCCTCACCGAAGTAGTGCAGGCGCTTGACGTCACCGGGCTTGACGTCGCTGGCGAAGGCAACGATGAACCACCCGGTCGGGAACCGATAGGTGGACAGCGCAATGCCGGACTGTCCGAACTCGCGTTCCGACGGGTCTTGCTCTGAAATCGTATGCGTCACGAGAACTCCGTTTCCCACGCGGCCGGGCCGCTCTTACCTCACCGCGTTTCGACGACTAAAGTCTATTTTTACTATTTTAATCATTGAACGTCAACGCGGCGCCGGCCGGTTGCCGCACGGTCGGAGAGCGAGCGGGGTTGCGCATGACTGCTGCTGCAGTGGACCTATCCGATTTCGCCTTGTGGCGTAACGGTTTTCCCGACGAGTTGTTCGCCGATTTACGACACACCCGATCCCTTTTCCGGCACGAACTGACACCGGGTGTCGCAGCCACGGTCAAGCGCCAATTCTGGGTCGCCACCAAGCACCGGCATGCCGTTCGCCTGCATCGCGACACCGAATCGTTCACCGCGGCCGACGGCCCGCTCATCCAGCCGGTCGCGCTGTTCTCGTCGTCGCCAACGATCATCACGCTGGACCCACCGGAGCTGAACAAGCGCCGCAAACTCATCTCCAACGCGTTCAATCCACGCGCGATCGCCAAGCTGGAGGCCGGCATCCGAGCGCGAGCGGCGCAGATGATCGACGCGCTGCTCGCCAAGGGCGGTGGGGATTGGATCGAAGATGTTGCCGACGCGTTGCCGATGACGGTGATCGGCGACATCATCGGCATCCCAGACGAAGACCGGCCGCGGATCTTCGACATCTTCGACCGCATCCTGAAGGCGCTAACGCCCGAGGCAGGCCCGAGCGGACAAGTAGAGCTCGAGCTCTTCGGTTCGGTCTTCGCATACGCGATGGAGCTCACCGCGGACAAGCGCGGCAACCCGACCGGCGACATCTGGAGCACGCTGGCGACCGCGGTAATCACCGGCGACGACGGCCAGGAATTCCGCCTGCCCGCAAACGAGCTGGAGTTCTTCTTCTTCGTGCTCGCGTTCGCCGGCAGCGACACCACCAAAAACGCACTGGCCATGGGATTACAGGCGTTCGTCGCCGACCCCGAGCAGATCGAACGCTACCGCGCGGACGAAGCGGTGCGGCCCGGCGCCGTCGAGGAGGTGCTGCGCTGGGCCTCCCCGGTGGCGTACTGGACCCGAACCGCGAAGATCGACGTGGAGATGGACGGTCAGCACATCCCCGCGGGTGACCGGGTGGTGTCGATGCTGCGTTCTGCCAATCGCGACGAGGACGTCTTCGAATCGCCGTTCGCGTTCGACATCGGCCGGCAACCCAACCCGCACGTCGCGTTCGGCGGCGGCGGGCCACATCACTGCCTGGGCGCGATGCTGGCGCGCGCCGAACTGCGGGCCGTGCTCGACGAGCTGCTGCTGCGCTGCGATCGCATCGAAATCGGGCCCGTCACCGTGTCGTATCCGAACCTGACCACCAACATGTCGATCTACGACGAGATGCCGATCTCCCTGGCCGAGCGCTGACTCAGTCCTCCTGGATTCGCAGCGCGGCCTTGGGGCATTGCTCCACGGCGGCTCGCACATCGATTTCGCGATCCGGCGGCACCGGACCGTCGGCGATCTGCACCACGTCCTCGTCGCCCAGTTCGAAGATGTCCTGGGCGAGCGATTCACAAAAGCCGTTGGCTTCGCACAAGGTCTCGTCGACGGTCACGCGCATCAGTTGCCTCCTTACAGGCCCTTCGGGCGGGTTCCGATCACCCCGCCGGCAGCGAGGTTCGCCAGTTCTTCGTCGGTCAGCCCGCACCGATCGCGTAGTACCTCTCCATTGTGCTCGCCCAACAGCGGCGGTGGGCGAAGCAGCCACCGATCCTGACCGGTAAGCAACGCGAACGGCGGGCACGGATACTCCGCTCTCCCGATGCTCGAGTGCTGCAGCTCTTCGAAAAAACCCCGATCGCGCAATTGAGGGTTCTCGGTCACCAGCGACGGCGAGACCACCGGCGCCGCAGGCACACCCGCGCTCGCCAGCCGCTCCACCGTCGGCCCCAGGGGCTGCCCGGCAAACCACTGCCGCAGCCGGTCGTCGATGTCGTCGGCGCGCTCGCGTCGTCCTGCGGCGGTGCTTAGAGAATCGTCACACCAGGCCGGCCGCCCCATCACATCGACGAGCGCGGCCCACTGCTGGTCGTCGCGCACGGTGACCGCGATCCAATCGTCGTCTCCAGTACACCGGTAGAGGTTCTGGATCGACCCTGCGAAACCACGATTACCGTTGCGGCTCAGCGTCTTTCCGTATACCTCGTATTCGATCGCCTGTATCGCGGCGGCGTTGAGCACCGTCTCGAGCATCGGCAGCTCCAGCTGCTGACCCGTTCCGGTGCGTTCGGTGAAGTTCAGCGCGGCCAGCACGGCAAACGCGGCGTGCACCCCGGCCAGCGGATCGCAGGCGCCGCGCGGGGCCACCGGCGCGGCATCCGGCAGTCCGGTTACCCAGGCCAGCCCGGCGAGCTGTTCCATCGTGGGAGCGAATCCGACCCGGTCGCGCCAAGGGCCGTCCAGACCGAACGCGGGCATCCGGGCGACAACGAGTTTGGGATTGACTTCGAGCAGCACGTCGGCGGTCAGCCCGAACTGGTCCATCACGCGCGGCGAGAAGTTCTCGATCACGACGTCGGCGCCGGCCGCCAGTTTCTTGAACAGCCGCCTTCCCTCTTCGGAGCCCAAATCCACTGTGACCGAACGCTTGTTGGTGTTCATCGCGTGGAACACCCAGCCGTACTCCCACCAGTCGTCCACGTCTTTGCGCATCCCGCCGGAGTAGCGAATACCGTCGGGACGCTGGATGGACTCGACCTTGATCACCTCCGCGCCGAACGCCGCCAGCAGGTGGGTTGCCGCGGGGCCGGCCCAGAACGCGGTCAGGTCCAGAATTCGCACACCCTCCAACGGCCTGGCGCCGCGCGCCAGCGCGCTCTCGGGCCCGCTTGTGCGCCAAGGCGATTCGTCGTTGTCGGCGCCCAACGCGGCGGTCTGACCCACCGGAGCCGCCGCACACGCCGACATCAGCCACGGCGGGCGGGGCTGATGAAAGCCGGCGGGGTTGGGCTGGAACACGCCGCGTTCGGTCGCGTACTCCGTGTCCCGGATCGTGGCGCCGTTACCCAATGCCGCGATCGGTAGCCGGAACAGCTGGCCGAGCTCGACGATCTCCGCGACGGTGCGTTCGGCCAGCCACGGGCCGATCTGTTCGCGGATCAGGTCGCGATAGCCCCACCGGCCGATCTGAAAACGCAGCTGCTCAATCTCTTCCAGCTGCGGGCATTCCACCATCGCCAGGAAATCGAGCCACTGCTGACCGGTCACCATCGTGATCCCGACGTAGCCGTCCTTGGCCGGCTCGATCGACGGTACTTCGGTGGTGCGGCTGATCGGCGGCACCCGCAGCAACTGAGAATGCAGCCATTCGCTGCTCTGCATCAACGTCATCGCCTCGAGCATCGACAGATCCAGATGTTCACCGGGACCGCCCTGCTCGACGCGACGACGCACGGCCAGCGCACCGAACGCGGCGAACACACCGCCCATGTACTCCCCCAGGTCGCCGCCGATCGAGATCGGAGGCCCGGCCGGATCGCCGCGGAAGCCGGGCGAGCCGGCCCAGGCCTGCAGGGTGAACTCGCTGGCGGGCCGGTCGGCATACGGTCCGGTCCAGCCGAAGTCGGAGATCGTGACGACGACGGCCTGCGGCGCATCCGCGAGCAGCAGGCGCGGATCGATACCCAGCGCCGCGGCACGGGACGGGCCGGCGGTGAGGATGATCACGTCGGCGCCGGCCAATTCGGCGCGCAATCGCTGCGAGCCGGGCGCGAAGGTCATGCTCTGCTTGCCGGCGTTGAGATAACTGTAGAACGGCGACGGCCGGCCATCGGGCACGGACGAACCCGACGCCGAATAACGCCGTAGCCAATCGCCTTGCGGCGGTTCGATTTTGCGCACCCGCGCCCCGGCGTCGACCAGCAACTTGCCGCAGTAGCTGCCAGCTATCCGGTCGCTGATCTCGACGACCCGCAGCTCGTGCAGCGGTGTCGGACGGTCGTCAGACCCCTGGCTCAATTGCATCCGCCCTTCCGATCGACACGCGATCAGAGATGCTATTTATATCATTACTGCTAAAATAGCTAAGCCAGCTGAGTGCGGGTTCGCCGCTCTGCCGCTGCTCCTGCGAGGAATGGATGACCACCCTGGGAATTGGGCCCGATGCCCGTCGCCGGTTGTCGGCGCCGAGGATCGCCGAAATCGTAGCCGACGAACTGCGCCGCCAAATCATCGACGGCGAGCTTGCCGACGGCGATCTCCTGCCGCGCCAGGAAGTACTGGTCGAACAGTTCAACGTCAGCCTGGTCTCGCTGCGCGAAGCGCTGCGCATCCTGGAAACCGAAGGTCTGGTGTCGGTGCGCCGCGGTAACCGCGGCGGCGCCGTCGTGCATGCGCCGGCCAAGACCAGCGCCGCCTACATGCTCGGACTGTTGCTGCAGAGCGAGTCCGTTCAGGTCGCCGACCTCGGCATGGCGTTGCAGGAGCTCGAGCCCGCGTGCGCCGCACTCGCGGCTCAGCGTCCGGACCGAGCGGACACCCTGGTGCCAGAACTCAAGCAGATCAACGATTCCATGGCCGAGCACCTCGACGACGGGCGACTGTTCACCGAAATCGGCCGCCAGTTCCACGATCTCATCGTGCAGGGCTGCGGAAACCACACCATCATCGCGGTCGTCGGCAGCCTGGAGACGCTGTGGAGCAGCCACGAGCGTCAATGGGCCGACGAGAGCGCGGCGCGCGGCACCTATCCCTCGTTGACCCAGCGGCGTGCGGTCCTCAACACACACGTCAAGCTCGCCGAGACGATTGCCGAAGGCGACGTCGACCGGGCTCGGCGCATCGCGGGACGTCACCTCGCCGATACGCAGACCTATGTGCTGGCCGGTCGGCCCAGCCAACGGATCTATGCCCTTTCGCCGCAGTCTCTTTCTCGTTCGGGGTCACGCCCGCGCGATCTCCGGCAGTCCTAAGCCCCTATGCGAACCGCATTGGTCACCGGCGGCAGCGGCGGGATCGGAAAGGGCTGCGGGCGCAAGCTTGCCGAACTCGGTTACGACGTGGTCCTGGTGGCCCGGCGCGAGGGCCCGTTACGCGCGGCGGCCGAGGAGATCGGGGCCCGTCACATCGTGGCCGACGCATCCGATCCGGACGGCTTTCCCACTGCGATAAGCACTTTGGAGACAATCGACCTGGTCGTTCACGCAGCTGGCGCGCTGGGTGGAACGTATGCGCGCAAGCAGACGTTCCAGCAGTGGCAGACCATCATCTCGGCCAACCTGGATTCGTGCTTCGTGGTGACCGCCGCGGTGCTGCCGCGGATGCGGCCCGGGTCCCGCTTCGTGTTCATCTCGTCGTCGGCCGCGCACGAGCCGATGATGGCCCGTACCGCCTACTCCGCGTCGAAAGCCGGCATGAACGCGTTCGCCCGCGCCCTGGCGCTCGAAGTCGATCGCGACGGCATCGCCGTGCACATCGTGACACCGGGCCCGGTGGAAACCGAGATGCTGCAGGACGTTCCCTTCGAGATGTTCGCGATTCAGACCTCCGATGTCGCCGAGGCGGTCGCCTGGCTGGACACCGTGGACCCGTCGGTCGATGTGCCGGAGATCCGGCTTTCCGCGGTGCAGCGCGGTCCGTACGCCCGGCCGCCGGTCGTTCCTACCGAAGCGCGCCGCCGCCGTCAGGGAACGGCTTGATCACCGATTCACCGAACTGGTGCAGCGATTCCGGCTTCGCGAAATCGGCGAACCACACATAGAAGCGCTCCACCCGCTGGGCAGCCAGGCCCGCGAAATGCTGGGTCAGATCGTCGGCGTCACCGCACACCAGACCCGCCCCGAGCACGCCGAAGCGCCGGGTGCTGACCTCACGCACGGTCCCGGGGTCGGTACCCGAGTGGGCGAAGCCGATCATCTGCTGCACCGAGATCCGGGCGTCGCCCGCCGAAGGGGCCAGCTTGGCCAACCGGTCGATGTGGTCGGCCTGCAGGTTCCACCAATCCGCGTGATTGCGAACAAGTTCCATCATGCGAGGCCCGCTGCCACCCAAAACCAGCGGTATCGGATGGCTGCGCGCGGGTGACTGAGCCACCGCGTCGTCGTCGGCACCGTCGCCCCAGTACTGCCTGATCAGGGCCAGGTGGCGGCCAAGTTGCGCGACGCGGGCCACCGGATCCTGCTGACCGACATCGAATCTGGTGAACTCGGTGGGCCAGGATCCCGAACCGAGGCCCAGATCGAACCTGCCGTCCGATGCGTCCGACAGGGTGACGGCTTGCTTGGCGAGCACGGCGGGATGCCGAAAGGCGTCGCACAGCACCAGGTGTCCGACCCGCAACCGCTCGGTGTTGGCCGCCACCCAGGTCGCGACGGCCATTGCCTCCCAAATGCTTTCGCCCGGCAACCCCGGAGCCTCGAGGTGATCGATGAACGCGATTCCGTCGAAGCCACTGGCTTCGGCAGCCCGCGCCCGTCCCGTGATGTCGCCCACCGACAACCGCACCTGCGGCAGGAACAGATACCACTCGACCATGCGCCACCCATACTCGTGCCGATTGCAACAGCGCGGCTAGTTTACTATCTTTATTATGTTAGGGGTCTTATGGATGTCGGACTGACTTCGGATCAGCTGTCGCTGCGCGACACCGTGCGCGACATTTTGCGTACCGAATGTCCTCCCGATGCCGCCCGGCAGGCCCTGACGGACCCGGAGCGCTGGCGCGCTCTGTGGAAGACGGTAGTCGACTTGGGCTGGACCGAACTCGCCGCACCCGGCGGTGACTTCGGGCCCGTCGAGCAAGCACTGGTTCTCGAGGAGTGCGGTGCCGCGTTGGCACCAATTCCATTGCTCAGCAGCGTCGGTTTAGCCGCGGGCGTCTTGCGGGCCTGTGGTCTGGACAAGCTTCTCACCGACATCGCCGGCGGCGTCGTCGCCACCCTGGCGGTGCACGCCAAGGGATCTCGGCTACCCGGGCCACCGCTGACACTGCGCGGCGGACGGGTGCGCGGCGCAGCGGTCGCGGTCCCCGACGCGGCCCGGGCAGAGCTGATCGTCGCGCTGGCCAAATCCCTCGACGGCTATGTCGCAGTGGTGGTGCGCACCGGCGACGGCATCACGATCACCGCGGGCGAATCCACCGACCCCGCACACCCGGTAGCCGACGTCGAGATCGACGCCGAACCCGTGGCCTCGGCGCCCGTCGACCTCGAGTCGGCGCTGACCGCACCGATGGTGGCCGTCGCCGCCGATCTGGTCGGCACGGCCGGCGCCGCCCTGCACCTGTCCGTCGAGCACGCGAAATCACGCCGCCAGTTCGGCACCCCGATCGGGGCGTTTCAGGGGATCAAGCACGCGCTGGCCGACAACTATGTCGGCGTCGAGCGCGCCCGCAGCCTCACCTACGCGGCCGCAGCGCGCCTCGCCACGGCGAACACCGCACCCGCGGACGCCTGGACGGCCGCGGCATTGGCCAAGGCGGCGGCCGGTGACGCCGCGGCCAGCTGTGCCCGCACCGCCGTCCAGGTGCACGGCGCACTGGGGCAGACCTGGGAGCACGATGCCCACCTCTATGTCCGGCATGCCTGGCAAGGTGCGGCGCAGCTGGGAGACAGTCGCGCGCTCTACCACGAGGTGGGCTGCCGCTTCGTCGCCGGAGGCGCGGCATGACGACTGGATCCGAGGTCGTTGCCGAGTACGTCGACTGGTTAGCCGCATTCCTGCCCGACGACTACTACGAGAATTACCGCCGGTATCGCTGGGATATCCCGCTGCGCCGCGACCACCAACGGGCCGCGTTCGAGGCCGGGTGGATCCAGCCGACCTGGCCGCGTGAGCATGGCGGCCGATCGCTGGGCCTGCGCGACGCGATGGAGATACGGATCGAGGGCGCGCTGCGGTCGGCGCCCAAGCTGCCCAACATTCAAGGGCCGGGTGTCGCCGCACCCGGCATCCGCCAGTTCGGCACACCGGCCCAGATCGAGCGCCTGCTGGTGCCGCTGCTGCGCGGCGACGAATGGTGGGCGCTGGGCATGTCCGAACCGGAAGCCGGATCGGACTTCGCCGGACTGCGCACCCGAGCCGAGCAGGACGGAGACGTCTTCCGGGTCAACGGCCACAAGATCTGGACCACACAGGCCCACGAATCACGGTGGTGCACGCTGTATGCCCGCACCGATCCGGACGCGCCCAAGCACCGTGGCATCTCGTGCCTGATCCTCGACCTGCACTCCCCCGGTGTGCGCATCGAACCCATCCGGATGTCGTCGATCTCCGACGAGACGTTCTGCGAGGTCTTCCTCGACGACGTCGAGATCCCGGTGGAGAACCTGCTGGGCCCGGTCAACGGCGGCTGGAACGTCGCGTTGTCGTCGCTGCACCACGAGCGCCAGATGATCTGGATCATGAACTGGGTCGAAATCAAGCGCGGACTCGACGCGGTGCGCAACGCCGGCAGCGCCGCAGAAGACCAGGGCCTGTGCGCCGAACTCGGGTCGCTGCTTGCCGATGCCGAAGCGCTGCGGGCCACCGGATACCGCGCGCTGGGCAACGAACTGGCAGGCCGGAACAGCCCCGAGGCCGACATCATGAAATTACTTGGATCGGTTACCTTGCAACGAGTTTGGGAACTCGCCGCCGCTGCCGAAGGCCCGAGCTCGGCCAGCGATCCGGATCTGTTGTTCGAACGCCAGGACGCGCTGGCCGCCACCATCTACGGCGGAACCTCGGAGGTGCAGCGCAACATCATCGCCGAGCGACTACTCGGGCTGCCGAAGGGATAATGATGGATTACGACCTCGGCGACGACGCCGTCGAATTGCGACACCGGCTGCGGGAGTTGATCGCTCATCACGTGCCCCCCGACTTCCTCGGGGCCTGCACGGAAGATCCCGAGGATCTCGCCACCACCGAGACGTTCTGCAAACTGCTCGCCGTCGAGGGGCTGCTGGCGCTGGCCTGGCCGAAAGAGCATGGCGGCGGCGGTGGTTCGGTCTGGCAGCAGACCGTGCTACGCGAAGAGATGTGGGCTCAGCACGAACCCCGCGGTCCGCAGTACATGGGCATCAACTGGGTCGGTCCGGCACTGATGCGCTACGGCACCGACGAGCAGAAGGCCAAACACCTGGCGGCCATCGCCTCCGGCGATGTGATTTGGTGCCAAGGCTTTTCCGAGCCGGAGGCCGGATCAGACCTGGTCTCGTTGCGTACCCGCGCCGTGCCCGACGGCGAGGGGTGGCGCATCACCGGCCAGAAGGTGTGGACGTCGTACGCCCAGATGGCCTCGTGGTGCGTACTGGCCACGTGCACCGACCCCGACGCGCCAAAGCACAAGCGGCTCACCCTATTTCTGATCCCGATGGATCGGCCCGGTTTCACGGTTCGGCCGATCCCGTCGATGCTGGGGCCGCATCACCTCAACGAGATGTTTCTCGACGGCGTACCGGCATACCCGGGCGACGTGCTCGGCGAGGTCGGTGACGGCTGGCGGGTGATGCGCGAAGCGCTCGCGTTCGAGCGCGTCGGCATCGCCCGCTACGCACGCTGCGAGTCACTGCTGCACCGCTTGCAAGGCGAGCTCGGCGAGGCCTGGGACGGGCTGCCGGAGACGCTTCGGGCCCGGTGGGTCCGGACACTTGTCGACTTGCGAGTGGCCAGGCTGCTGGCCTACCGCGCGGTGTCGCTGCAGGACGACCCAAGCGCGGGGGCGGCGGCCAGCGCCGCCCGCATCGCGACCACGACGTGCGATCAACAGGTCGCCGAGTTGCTGTTCGACGTGCTGGGACCCGTCGCGCTGGACAGCGGGGCCTCGTCGGCACTGCACGGGGCGATTGAAGACCATTGGCGCTACGCACAAGCGGCCACTGTGGCATCGGGCACCATCGAGGTGCAGCGAATGCTGGTGGCACGAGACGCCCTGGGAGAACGCCGGTGAAAACCACACTGCCACAAGACATTAGCGACTTCGCGGTGGTCGCAGCCAAACGGTTCGATCGGCTGGGCGGGCCACCGGCCGCCCTGCGAGCCGAGCGAGACGACAGCGTGCGGGACGCGGCGCGCGTGGCGTTGAGCGAGCTCGGCGCGTTCGACCTCGACGTCCGGTCCGGTCCCGACGACATGTTGGCCGCGGCAGTGCTCTGCCAAACCGCCGGTGCGCACGCGCTGCCCTATCCCCTCGTCGAGGAGCTGCTGGCAATCGACGGTGCCCGGCTGGCCCTGGTCAACCCCGAGTCGCCGCGCATCGACCACGGCGATCTGCCCGGCGACTGGATCGCCGCGGACCTGGACGGCAATCGCTACCGGCTGCGGATCGCGTCGCGGACCAACGCCAAATTGGGTCCGTTCCTGGTGCCGGCCTCAATCAGCGCACCCGACGGGACAGTGCCGGCCGCCGACGTTAATCTTCATCTCGTGCTGGGATCATGGCGGATTCTGGGTGCGATGCAGCGCTCGCTGCAGATCGTCACTGACCATGTCCAAGCACGCATCCAGTTCGGTAAGCCGCTGGCGGACTTCCAGGCTGTCCGGTTCGCCGTCGCGGATGCCTCTGTCGCGGTGCGCGGCCTGCACGAACTAGCGAAATACACCGTTTGCCGCCCCGAGTCACTGCCGGTGCAGGTGCATTCCGCCGACGCGCTGGTGTTGCGGTTCAAGGCCACCGACACCGCACGGCAAGTGCTGCGCACCTCGCACCAGCTGCTGGGCGCCCTGGGTTTCTGCGACGAGTCCGATGTCAGCGTGCTCGACCGGCACACCCAGCCGCTGATCCGTCTTCCCCTGGGCGCCGAGGCGCTCGGGTTGCGCCTAATCTCCGACGTCCGCGACGGCTCTTTCGAGACCCTGTTCAGCGAACCGGTTTCGGAGCCCGCATGACGACCGAGTCTGCAATGGCCGGGGTGACGCCGAACCCGTTCGAAGACGGAGTCCCGTTCGGGACCAAACTGGCCGAACTCGCCGACGAGCTGGGCGACAGGCCGGCGGTGACGATCGTCGCGCTGGACGGCACCGCCCAGACGCTGAGCTTTCGCGAACTCGACGCCCGAGCCAACCAGTGGGGACGGGCACTGGCCGCCAGCGGCGCTGAAACGGGTTCGCTTGTCGCGCTTGCTATCCCGAACTCACAACACCTGGTGCTGGCCACGCTGGGATGTTGGAAGATCGGCGCGGTCCCGATTCCCATGCACTGGGATCTGCCCGAATGGGAGCGGGATCGGGTGCGCGCGGTGATCGATCCCGCCGTTGTCGTCGACGAGACAAGCCGGTGGGAGCTGGAGGCCCGGGCCGCCGCGGAATCGACCGGTCCCCTGCCCGAGGCCGTGTCCCCGCATGCCAATGGAATCTGTAGCAGCGGGTCGACGGGCGTACCGAAGGTGATCCTCAGCTTGGCTCCGTCGCTGTGGATACCGCAGCACGGCGAACCGTTTCTGTCCAACTGGACGCCGGTGGACAAGCCCCAGACGATTCTGGTGCCCGCTCCGATGTATCACACCAACGGCTTCGCAACCTTCCTGATGCTCCTCAGCGGCGACCACCTGGTTATCCTCGAAAAGTTCGATGCGGCAGTGTTTGTCGACGCGATCGAGCGCTACCGAATCACCAATTTCACGGCCACGCCGACGATGCTGGCGCGCATCGCGGCCCTGCCCGACATCCGGCAACGCGACCTGTCCAGCGTCGTGTTCATCCTGCAGGGCGCCGCGGTGATGCCGCCGTCGCTGCTGCACACCTGGTTCGAACTGCTCAGCCCCGAGCAGATCGTGACGGCCTACGGGATGACCGAGAATCTCGGCCTCACCGCATTGCGCGGCGACGAATGGCTGACGCATCCCGGAAGTGTCGGTCGCGGCTTCCGCGACACTGAGATCCGGATCCTGGATGCCGACAAGAACCCGCTGGGCCCCGGCGAGCACGGTGAGGTCTACCTGCGCTCGGTGATGAGTGCGGGCTACCGCTATCTCGGTGGGGCGCCGCCGCTGCCGTCGACCGAAGACGGGTTCCGGTCCGCCGGCGACATCGGCCACCTCGACGAGGACGGCTTCCTCTACATCGTCGACCGTCGAGTCGACATGATCGTCAGCGGCGGTGCGAATGTCTTTCCCGCCGAAGTCGAGTCGGCGCTCGCGGGGCATCCCGGCATCGCCGATGTGGTGGTCATCGGACTCGCCGACGAGCGGTGGGGCCGCCGCGTGCACGCTGTCGTGCAGGCCGCCGAGGGCGTGGAGGTTACCGAACAACATGTGATCGAGTACGCCAAGAACCGGCTGGCGCCCTACAAGGCGCCCAAGACGGTCGAGTTCGTTGACGCGATACCTCGGACCGCGGCGACGAAGGTCAATCGCTCCGCGATGATCAAGGCCCGCGGCGGCTGAGGGCTCAGCGCGCCTTCAAGTTGTCGTACCCACTCCGTATGATCGAACCTATGTTCGAAGAATCGGCGGTCGTGATCGATCGGATCTGCGCGGCGTCGCGTGCGGAGAACCGGGCGGCCGGCGCGCGGCTGGCGGCGATCGGCGAACTCGACGCGCTGCGGCTGCGCGAATGCGGGGAACGAGAGTCCTGGGCGAGTGACACCTGGGACGCCATTTCGGCGGAGGTCGCGGCGGCGCTGAATATCAGTCAGGCGCTCGCGTCGAGTTATCTCAACTATTCACGCGCCATGCGAAATCGGCTACCCCACATCGGCGCCGCGTTGATCGCCGGCGAGATCAGCTATTCGACGTTCCAGACGATCGTGTACCGCACGGATTTGATTACCGACTCCCACGTCATGGCGGCAGTCGACGCCGAACTCGCGACAAGGGTGCGACGGTGGCCGTCGATGACTCGCGGCCGGCTGAGCGCGGCGGTGGATCGAGTCGTCGCGCGGGCAGACCGCGACGCGGTTCGCCGCGCTCGTGAGCAGCAGGCCGATCGCGAGTTCTCGCTCTGGGACGTCGGCAACGGCCTGACCGAGGTGTTCGGCCGGCTCGTCACCCCCGATGCCCGCGTGGTGGATGCGCGGTTAAATGCATTGGCGCACAGCGTGTGTGATGGAGATACCCGGACCGTGAAGCAACGCCGTGCCGATGCCTTGGCAGCGCTGGCCGCCGGCGCGGACAGACTACAGTGCCGCTGCGGGCAGCCGACGTGTCCCGCCGCGACCGCGGCCGCACCGAGCCCGGTGGTGATTCACATAGTCGCCAACCAGTCCAGCGTCGATCACACTTCCCGGGAGCCCGCCGCGATCATCGGCTCCGAAACACTCATCCCGGCCGAACTCGTTGCACAACTGGCGGACTCGGCGAAACTGCGGCCGGTGCTGCATCCCGGCGATACGCCGCCGGAATGCGGCTACGTTCCGTCGCGCGCGCTCGCCGATTTTGTGCGCTGCCGTGACCTGACCTGTCGATTCCCCGGTTGCGACCGCCCGGCCACCGATTGCGATCTCGACCACAGCATCCCGCACGCCGACGGCGGTGCGACCCACGCGGCGAATCTGAAATGCCTTTGCCGCCCTCACCATTTGGTCAAGACCTTCTGGGGCTGGCGAGATCGGCAGGTTGCCGATGGCACGGTGATCTGGACGTCGCCGTCCGGGCGCACGCATGTGACCACTCCCGGCAGCGCACTGCTATTCCCGCAGTTGTGCGCGCCCACCGGCGAGGTCGCTCCGGACGTCCGGCCCGACCCCTGCACCGATCGATACGCCATGATGCCGCAGCGGCGTCGCACCCGTGCCCAAAGCCGCGCTGACTACCTCACTGCCGAACGGCGGCGAAACCGGAAAGCCCGCAACCAGCTCCAGACCACCTCGGCCGCAACGCAATCCGCGTCACAGGCCCGACCGCCGGACGGCGAGCCACCACCTTTCTAAATGTGGTGGCCGAAGACGTCTTCCATGACTTCACCGACCGCCGCCAGCGAACGGCTGGAGTGCTGCTTGACCAGTACATGGCCGCCCAGTACGACGAGTGCGATCGGCAGCTCGACCGCGCCGAACACCAGCAGCGCGGTCAGTCCCGCGACGTAGACGACATCGTGCTTGTCCGGCCGGTGGAACTTTCCGATGATCGGCAAATCGATCGCCCGTGACTCCAACTCCCGCAGGGTGTGCAGGGTCCGGGCGCGCTTGGAGTTCGGGTGCGCCTCGGCATAGGCCGCCCACCGTTGCGCGAAACTCGGTCCGAAACGCAGCTCTTCCTGCAGCTCGTCGTGGAGCTCTTCGTGCAACTCGTCATGAAGCTCGTCGTGCAGCTCGTCATGGAGCTCTTCGTGCAACTCGTCGTGCAGCTCGTCATGTAGCTTGTCAGAGTCCGAATCCGTTGCAGCCGAGCCGTTTTGTTCTTCGTCCAGCGTGGTCATGTCTGTCTCTCTCTGTTGTGTAGTCGGTTAACCGGCTGGTGTGAGTTCCAGTTGGGGTGCCCCCTCACCCTTGGCGCCATTGCCGCTGTCCATACCCGGGAGCTCCTGGGCCCACGTCGTGAGCGAGCCCACCATGTTGTTCAAGACGTTGTCGGCCTCCCCGCCGTACTTTGAGACGCGTTTCCCGATCATCGCGGCCATCCGGATCAACAGGTCAGGCTTGGCGGCCGTGAGCACGGTCAGCGCCACGGCCGGGGCCACACCTTCTATCCACCCCAGCGGACCCAGCGGCACGCAACCGACGAGTTGGCTGAGGCCAGGGGTCGTGATCAGGGCGCCCATCGCAACGAAAGTGCCGACGACAGTGCTGACCACGAGCGGATCGCGCGAATCCAGCAACGTCTGCCCGAGCTGCGTGGTGACCAGGCCCACCAGACCGACCGTCGCCGCACGCTGCGGGGCGGCACGGGTAAAGGTGGCCAGACTCCACGAGGTGCTTGCTCCAATCGTGGTGGCGGCTCCGCGGATAGCGACGGTCTCCATCAGATCGTCCATGTTGATCCCACGCTCCGACGGCGGTCGCATGTTGCGCACCGCGCTCACCGCGACGGCCGTCGTGGGGAACACGTCGGTCAGGATGTTCACCAGCAGGATCTGTCGCGCCGTCAGCGGCGCCATGCCGCGGACCATCGTCCCGTACATGTTGAAAGCAACTTCACCGGCGTTGCCGCCCAACAACATTCCAACCGCGGCCTGCGCTTGCTGCCACAGCCGGTGCCCTTCCTCGATCGCCTCGAGAAGGCTTCCGACACGACCCTCGGTCAGCACCACGTCCGCCGCGCCACGCGCCGGGTCGCTCCCGTGCGAGGACACGCCCACGCCCACCGCGGCGGCACGGATGGCGGCGGCGTCGTTGGCGCCGTCGCCCACCATCGCGGTCACCACCCCGGAATTGCTGATCTGCTGGACAATCTGGACCTTCTGCTCGGGCGACATTCGCGCATAGATCACGTTGGTCTTGACGACCTCGGCCCGTTCGGCGATCGACAACCGCTCCCAGCGCGCTCCGGTGATGATGCAGTCCTCGGGCACGTCGAGCCCGATCTCGCGGGCGATGGCGCGGGCGGTGGCCGGGTGGTCACCGGTGATCACCCGAACGCCGATGTCGCGTTTGGCCAGCCCGAGCAGGAGCTCCCGCGCGTCGGGCCGCGGCGTGTCGGTGATCCCGAGGAAGCCCAGCAAGCGAAGACCATTGCGGCACAACGGTTCCAGGCCCTTGTCCTGCGCGATCTCGAGCTCATCCTCTGACAGCGTCTTGTCGGCGACAGCTATCACCCGAAGACCCTGCGTGGCCATCCCATGCACATGCGCCAGCAGCTCCTCGCGCAGGTCGTCGTCTTGACCCTCGACGCACGCGGAGAGGACGATTTCCGGTCCGCCCTTGACCGCCAGGGTGTCGCCGTCCAGCCCCGCCGCATACGCCCGGCCGGCTCGGAACGGCAATTCGCGGTCGCGCTTCGGCTGGCTTCCGGCCCGGTTGACGACCGCGGCATCCGTCGCCTGCAGCGGAGCGTGCTCGGTCAGCGCTACCGGGGTCGCCAGCGCCGCGCGCTCGAGAATCACGTCTTCGTCGAAACCTGGTTGTGCGGAGATATTCGTTACCACCAACCGGTTTTCGCTGAGCGTTCCGGTCTTGTCGAAGCAAACCACCTCGACACGACCGAGCGTCTCGACCGACCGCGGAGCGCGGACCAGTACATTGCGCTCGGTCAATCGCCTGGCCGCCTCGCGTTGAGCCAGCGTCGCCACCAACGGAAGGCCTTCCGGCACCGCGGCGACCGCGCAGTACACCCCGCTGGTGACGGCCTCTTTGATGCCCGATCCCCGCAGCAACGCGGTGGCAATCACGCCCACACCACCGGTGAGGGTCCACGGCAACACTTTCGCGGTCACCGCGGCCAACTGCGCGTGCAGCCCCACCTCGTCGCGCCGGCGCGGAGCTAGTGCCATGGCCCGGCCCGCGGCGGTCGAGTCGCCGACCGCGATGACCACCGCGCGGCACACTCCGCTGAGCACGGTCGAGCCCTCGTAGATCATGCAGGCGCGTTCGGCCAGCGGTCGGCCCGGCGTCGGCGCGGGGTTCTTCGTCACCGGCAACGACTCACCGGTCAGCGACGATTCGTCCACCTCCACGGCGACCGCGCTCAACACGCGGGCGTCGGCGGGGACCAACTCGCCGGCGCGGACCTCGATGATCCGTCCCGGCGTCAGTTGCTCGGTGGCAATCAGCTCGAACTGATCAGGGCCGGTCAGTACCCGCGCGGGCGGCGTTTGGGCGCTGAGCATTCTGTTCAGCTGACGATCCGAGCTGAGTCGCTGCGCCGCGGCAATCGCGGCGCTTCCGACGAGAACGATCCCGACCAGCACACCGTCCATCGGCGAACCGACGAGCGCGCTCGCCATCGCACCGGTGGCAAGGATCGGCGTGAGCGGGTCCTGCATCTCGTGCCACATCGCGTCCACGACATCCTTACCGCTGTCCGCGAATCTGGCGGCCAGCGCCTGCATCCGGGTCTTCGGCAGCTGTGCTGCCGGGGCAGCGGGACCGGTGGAGTCGGCGAGCTCGGGCCACAGCGCCCGAATCTGTTCCTGCGCCTGGTCGGCATCCAGGGCATGCCATTCGGTGTCGGAGGCGGCCGCCGGATCGGGCTGCATTGCCACACCCCGCCCGATCACGTATCCGGGGATGAGTGCGATGGCGGCAGCCGCGATGCTGGGGCGCACGCCCGCTGCCCGAACTCCGGGCAGCAGCGTCAGCGAGCCGAGAAGTGTTCCGGCAGCGGCTAACTCGACGCCTCGACGTGCGGCCGATTTGGCCGCGGGGATGGCGTCGATGATCCGGCAGGCAACCTTCAGATTCGGGATCAGGACGTCGGCCGTCCACGCGGGCGCCGCCCGCCCGGCAGGCCAAACCCCCAGCGCGAGGTCCGCGGCCGCGAAGGCGAGCCGAAGGTCACGCCCGAGCACGGCGACGACCTTGCCGTCGGCCTGCAATTGCCGGACCGCTCCGAAGATGGTGAGGTCCACGTCGGCGTCGTCGAACGGCAGCAGTTCGTCGAATGTCCCGCGCAGGTGGCCGGCATCGGCCTGATCCACCGAGATGAGCTTGAGATCGGCGGCACGCGCCGCGGCCATCAGCGGTTCGGCGTACGGGTCGGCGTTGCGCGCCACCACGACCTCGAGGTCCTCGAGCTCAGGCAGCTGATGCGCGGGTGACAGCGAGCAGCCGGTGTGGACACCCGGGCCGAGCAGACCGTCGTTGACATCCGTTTGGGCGCACTGCCATACCTTGGTGCGCAGTTCGCCGTCGACGCCGCTGATCTCGGCGACTCGCAGGGTCTCTCCGATCAGCACCGCGGGCTCGACGATCAGCACGTCGACACCGTCGAGGCGACGGATCGCGTCGGGTCGCATCACCAGGGTGTGGTGGTAGCGGTTCAAGCCGGCGCAGAACGTGGTGGCGAACGACTCGCGCGCGTAGTTCAGTGCCCGCGGCGCGGCGACGATGACTGCCTCGCTTGCCAGCATCGCGCCGCCGCTGACGGTCAGGGCGATGGCGCCGGCAAGGCCAGCCGCGGTAGCTGCGCGGGCGTAGTTCTCCGACGCGGTATCCGGTACCGGGCGGGGCCGCGACGTTTCCGGGTGCGGCTCGCACTGCGCGCTGAGCGCAAGGTTGGGTTCGTGCTCGTTCCAGGCTTCCACGGCTGACAGCGCCTCGATGAGACGCAGGCTCCGAAGGCACATGTCGGCGGCGATCACCGACGGGGTGTGGCCGAGCGACTGGGTGACGGCGGTGCCCAACGCGAGCAGCGCGTCGGCCCGCCCGCGCCCGAGGGCCCGCTCGAACACCCGGCGGACGTCGGGCTGCGCCTCGGCGAAAGTGGTCGCGGCGGCGAAAGCCCGCGGCAGTCTCGGCATCCGCGTCACCTGCAAGAACGTGGTCACACCGAGTGAGATGGCCTTGGCCCCCAGCAGGCTCATCCGGTTGACGACTTCCGCGCCATCGCCGGGGATGTCGATCACCTGCAACCGCTCCAGGGTCTGCGAACCGAACTCGTCAGCCGACTTGCTTCGATCGGCTTTGGCGGTGAAGGCCCGTTCGATCGCCTCCACCATCAGCGCCAAATCGTCTACGGCAGGCCCGTTTTCGTCGATGTCGACGATCAGGCGCGAGAGCGGCCAGTTCACCTGGGTGCGTGCGACACCGAGGGTGCTGCCGATCGTCCTCTTCAGGACGGTCTCGTACTCGGACGAGCGGGTCGCCTCGGGCATACGCAGCTCAATCCACCCCCGGCCATTGCCGGACCAGCGGCGGCGGGGACGGTCCCCGCCCAACAGTTCAGCTGCCGCGGCTGCGCCGCCTGCGACCACCATTCGAAGCCCCGAGACGATCGGCTCGATGAGCATATTGCGCTTTACACCCTCTCGCGATAGTTAGCTTTGACATTGCAGATTCACGCAGCAGACTCGTCGAAGTAGTACGTGCGTGCTACACCGTAAGGACTAAGAGGATCTAAGAGCGCCACTTAGAGCTTCTGAAAAGCAAACGGACGACAAATTATTGGCCACGCATACAACAACTCGAATCTTGGGAGGGCACAGTGACGCTCATCGAACGAGCCACTAAATCGGCGAACTCGGTTGCCGACCAAACGGTTTCAACAGTTAGCCAGATTGGCACCGCGGTTGCCGAGGGTGTCGTTGTTACAACAAGGGACATTCGCACCGGAATGCGGGAGGGCCACATCCGCCCCCGAACCGCCGTCGTCGCCGCGGCCGTCGGCCTGATCGCCGTCGTCGAATGGCCCCTTCTGCTCGCGGCCGGCGGTGTCGCGCTGCTCGCCAGCAAACTGAAGAAGCCATCTCCCGAGGCCGAAACCGACGGCGCAGCCGTGGTCGAAACGATCGACATCGAGACCGAAACCCCCGAATAAGTTTGCGCTGAGCCCGCGGCGCCCGGGCGCACCGGCCCGCCGACACCTCACGGCACGCCGGCCCGCGCGGTAACCTCATTCTCGACGCGCACGCATGCGCGACGGAAGGGGACTAGCGCACATGACCGCCCCCAGTGATGAAGCCGAGGTGACGCGCGGCGACCGCTTCATCAAGACGGCAGTGGAGATCCTGCGCGAGACCGGGCGCACCGACTTCACCGTGCAGGAGATCGTCGCCCGCTCCAAGACCTCGCTGCGGGCCTTCTACCAGCATTTCAGCAGCAAGGACGAACTGCTGCTCGCGCTTTTCGACAGGACCATTTCACAATCGGTGCAGAGCTGGCGCGCCGAGATCGACGGGCTGGACAGCACGTCCGCACTCAAGCTGCTGCTCGACCGCATCAGTCAGCAACCGGAATCCAGCACCCAGGACAGCCTCAATCGGGCGCTGGGTCTGTATAACCAGCATCTGGCCGAGACGCGTCCCCGTGAATATGCCCGGGTGCTGTCCCCCTTGCATCAACTGATTCGCGACATCGTCGGGCAAGGCATCACCGAGGGGGTGTTCAACCCGGGGCTCGATGTCGCGGCATCGGCGGCCATCGTCATGCAGACGATGGTCGGCGCCCAGCGCTTGCATTGGCTGGGCACCGAATTGACCGGGACCCCGATCGACGCCGGCCAGCTGTACGACTTCCTCAGCCGCGCGCTGGGCATCCGCGACGTCGACGACGAAGCGGGCACGCCCTCGCTGGCCGAGCTGTTCGCTCAGATCGGCTTGCGCCCGGGCTCCCGCAACGGCGAATTCGCGATGACGATGCCGGTAAGTCCGAACGTGGTCAACACTTCTGGGGCGCTGCAGGGTGGACTGATCGCCACCCTCGTCGACGTCGCGGGCGGCCAGTACGGGCTGGATTTTCTGGAGCCGGGCACCACCATGACGACCGCGGATCTCTTCGTCCGCTACCTGCGTCCGATCCGGCAGGGCGCCGCGTTCGCGGTGCCCCGGATGCTGCGCGCGGGCCGGCGGGCGATGGTCATGCAGATCGACATCTACAGCGACGGCGACGACGAGGTAGCCGCGACGGCGACGGTGAATTTCGCCATCATCAACGGCGCGACACCCAAGGGTCTCCGGGCCGACACCTAAGGCCGGTACACGCTATTGCACAGCGGTGGTAACGTCATTACCACCCAACGAGAATCCAGCCTTCAAGGAGATCGCTATGCCGTCTCGCGAGCTTCCATTCCCCGTATTCGACGCCGATAACCACATGTACGAGCCGCAGGAGGCGCTGACCAAGTTCCTGCCGGAGAAGCGCAAAAACGTCATCGACTACGTGCAGGTTCGCGGCCGCACCAAGATCGTGGTGCGCGGACACATCAGTGACTACATCCCCAACCCCACCTTCGAGGTGGTGGCCCGTCCGGGCGCCCAGGAGGAATACTTCCGCAACGGCTCGCAGGGCAAGAGCTACCGCGAGATCCTCGGCGAGCCGATGAAGGCCATCCCCGCATTTCGCGAGCCGGGCGCGCGCCTCGAGGTGATGGACGAGCTGGGCATCGACTACGCCCTGATGTTCCCGACGCTGGCCAGCCTGGTCGAAGAACGCATGAAGGACGACCCGGAGATGACCCACGACGTCATCCACGCGCTCAATGAGTGGATGCACGAGCAATGGTCGTTCAACTACCAAGACCGCATCTTCGCCACCCCGGTCATCACCCTGCCGATCGTCGACCGCGCGCTCGAAGAGCTGGAATGGTGCCTGGAGCGCGGCGCCCGCACCGTGCTGGTCCGCCCGGCGCCGGTGCCCGGCTACCGCGGCAGCCGGTCGTTCGGTCTGGAAGAGTTCGATCCGTTCTGGCAGGCCTGCGTGCGCGCCGAGATCCCGGTCTCGATGCACGCCTCCGACAGCGGCTACTCCGAGCTGCTCAACATCTGGGAGCCCGGCGACGAGTTCCTGCCGTTCAAGCCGACCGCCTTCCGCAGTCTGGCGATGGGCCACCGGCCGATCGAGGACGCGTTCGGTGCGCTGATCTGCCATGGCGCCCTGTCGCGCAACCCCGACCTGCGGATTCTGTCCATCGAGAACGGCGCCGACTGGGTGCCGACGCTGTTCAGAGGACTCAAGGGCGTCTACAAGAAGATGCCGCAGGCGTTCACCGAGGACCCGATCGAGACGTTCAAACGGTGCGTCTATGTCAGCCCGTTCTGGGAGGACCGATTCACCGAGATCGTCAACATGGTCGGTACTGACCGGGTGGTGTTCGGATCGGACTGGCCGCACCCCGAGGGCCTGAAGGACCCGATCAGCTTCGTCGACGAGCTGGAAGGCTTCAGCGACGAGGACAAGGCCAAGATCATGGGCGGCAACCTGATGGAGCTGATGAAGGTCTCCGCGCCGGCCAAGAAGCCTGTCTCGGCCTGATCCGGTACCAAGCATCGCCCGCCTCCGAGCGACATCGGTCTGCGTTGTCGCTCGGAGGTGGGCATTTTGTCTGTGCTGGTCGAAAGCCGAACTATAGACGCGGCCTTCCACCTTGCTATAGAAAAGAATCTTCCCCCAGGTTATGGAGCGCACGATGAATCTGGCTGCGGTCGAGTCATTGGTAACCAGAGTGACGCTGAGCCCCCGGCTGGTTTCCGAGCTGGGCGATCCGCACAGCACGCTGCGCGCGGCAACCCAGCGCAGCGGCACGGTCGTGATCATTCGCGCGGGCGGCGAGGTCGACGCCTCCAACGAGCACACCTGGCGAGGGCTGGTCGCGGAGGCGGCCGCGGTCGCCGCCGCGCCGGGCCCCTTCATCGTCGACATCAACGGCCTCGATTTCATGGGGTGCTGCGCGTTCGCGGTGCTGGCCGCCGAATCCGAGCGATGCCGGGCGCGCGGCATCGCGTTACGGGTGGTCAGCTGTGATCCCGGCGTGGCCCGGGTCATCCAGGCGTGCAATCTCGGCAGCGCATTGCCCCTGCATCCGACCATCGACAGCGCGCTGGGTACGCCGGTGGCCTGAAAGCGGGTCGGACGTTAGCAAACTGATGCATGAGGCAGCCCCCAGCCATTGCTAATCTGATTACTTGCGCGTGTCGAATAGGGCCGCGCGTTGTTGGATTGCTCGGTCCCGAGAAAGGCCCGCCGGGAGGCTCAGGAGGACGGCCATATGGTGGCCGAAAAGGACTGGGACAAGATTGTCGGTGCGGCTGACGACGTGCGTCGCATCTTCGAAAAGGTCCCCGCGATGCTGATCGGTCTGGAAGGGCCCCAACATCGCTTTGTCGCGGCCAATGCCGCCTACCGCGCCCTGAATCCGGCGCTCAACCCGGTGGGAATGCTGGCGCGCGAGGTCTATCCCGAGCTGGAGAGCCAGCAAATCTTCCAGATGCTCGACCGGGTCTATGAGACCGGCGAGCCGCAATCCGGCGTCGAGTGGCGGCTGCAGGCCGACTTCGAAGGAACCGGGCTCGAGGAGCGCTACTTCGACTTCCTCGTCACGGCTCGCCGCCGCGAGGGCGCAGCGATAGAGGGCGTGCAGATCATCTTCGATGACGTCACGGATCGGGTGCAGGCGCGCTTGGCCACCGAGGCCCGCATCGAGGAACTCTCCGAGCGCTATCGCAACGTCCGCGATTCCGCCATCGTGATGCAGCAGGCGCTGCTGGCCTCGTCGGTCCCCGTGGTTCCCGGCGCCGACATCACCGCGCAGTACCTCGTCGCCACCGAAGACACCGCGGCCGGTGGCGACTGGTTTGACGCGATACCTCTCGGGGACCGGCTGGTGCTCGTCGTCGGCGACGTGGTCGGCCACGGCGTCGAAGCGGCGGCGGTCATGTCGCAGTTGCGCACCGCGCTGCGAATGCAGATTTCGCAGGGCTACGGCATCACCGAAGCGCTCGAGGCCGTCGACCGCTTCCACGAGCAGGTGCCCGGGTCGAAATCGGCCACGCTGTGCGTGGGCTCGCTCGACTACGACACCGGTGAATTCCAGTACTGCACCGCCGGGCATCCACCGCCGCTGGTGGTGAGCGCGGCCTCGAGCGCACGCTACGTGGAACCGTCGGGCGCCGGTCCGCTCGGCAGCCGCGTCGGGTTTCCGGTTCGCAGCGAAATGCTGAATATCGGCGATTCGATTCTGTTCTACTCCGACGGCCTGATCGAGCGGCCCGGGCGCCCATTGGGCGCCAGCACCGCGGAATTCGCCGACCTGGCCGCCAACATCTCCGCCGGTGTCGGCGGGTTCGTCATCGATGCGCCGACGCGAACCATCGACCGCATCTGTTCGGAGACGCTCGAATTGCTGCTCCGGTCAACCGGTTACAGCGACGACGTCACGCTGCTTGCCGCGCAGCGCCGCACTCCCCCGGCTCCGCTGCGAATGACGCTGGACGCGACGATCCGCGCCGCGCGGACCGTGCGCTCCCGGCTTCGCGGCTGGCTTTCCGAAGTCGGCGCCGACGCCGACGACATCTCCGACGTCGTGCACGCGATCTCCGAGTTCGTCGAGAACGCGGTCGAACATGGTTACGGCGCCGAGGTTTCCGACGGCATCGTTGTCGAGGCATCGCTGTCCGGTGATGGCAACATGCACGCGGCGGTGATCGACCGCGGACAGTGGAAGGATCACCGTGAAGGCGAACAGGGTCGCGGGCGCGGGCTTGCGATGGCAGAGGCGTTGGTTTCCCAGGCCCTCATCACCCGCAGCGACAACGGGACGACGGCCAGCGTGACGCACCGGCTATCGCGACCGGCCAACTTCGTCACCGACATGATCGTCAGTCGGGCAACCTACCGCCGGGCCAGCGACAACGAATTCGTCTCGACCGTCCACGAGCCCGGCCACATCGTCGTCAGCGGTGACGTCGACTCCAACACCGCGTCCACGCTCGACCGCCTGATTGCCGTCGAAAGCCGTTCGGGCATAGCCCCTTTGACGATCGACCTCAGCGCCGTCACCCACCTGGGCTCCGCGGGCGTCAGCGCGCTGGCGGCCGCCCGTGACCGGGCATTGCGACAGGGCGGCGAATGCGTGCTGATCGCCCCACCCGGCAGCCCGGCCCAGCACATCTTGTCGATGGTCCAGATACCGGTCAGCAGCGGCGACAGCGAGAACGTCTTCGCCGAAGACTAGTTCTTGCCGTGCCGCACCTGATTGAACGGCACCCCTCGGTCGGCGGCGTATTCGCGCGGGAAGCCCAGCACCCGCTCCCCGATCACGTTGCGCGCCATCTCCGTTGTGCCGCCGCCGATGGCGACGCTCTGCCGCACCAGGTACCGCAGTCCGGCCTCCAGGCCGTCACCGGTCTCCCCGACTACACCGGCCGCTCCCGCGACCGCCATCGCGGTGTCGACGTCCACCTGCACGGTCTCGGCGTGGAACAGCCGAATCAGCGTGCCGGCCGCCGGAGGCAGCACACCATCGCGGACGTTGCGCGACACGTGTTCGATCAGCTGTTCGGCCACTATCCGATGCACCAACGCCCGGCCGGCCATCTCCCGCAAACGTTCGTTGTCGGCCTGGCCGGTCTTTGCCAAAAGCCCAACGTAGTCAATGGGATTGGCGTTGCCGCCCTCGCTGCCGCTGCCGCTGGCGAACTCCGAACCCTGGCCGACTGCCCGCCGCTCGTGGTACAGCTGACGAGAGGCCACCGCCCAGCCGCCGTTGACCTCCCCCACCACGGCGTCGTCGCCGACGTCCACGCCGTCGAAGAACTCCTCGCAAAACTCCGTGGAGCCGCTGAGCATGGTGATGTGGCGCAACGTGATGCCCGGGTGATCGATCGGCACCAGGAACATGGTCAAACCTTCGTGCTTGGGCACATCCCAGTTGGTACGGGCCAGGCACAGGCCGTAGTCGGCGGCGAACGCGCTGGTGCTCCAGGTCTTGGCGCCGTTGATCACCCATCGGTCACCGCGCCGTTCGGCCCGGGTGATGACGCCGGCCAGATCCGACCCGCCGCTGGGTTCGCTCAGCAGCTGCACCAGCACCTCGTCGCCACGCAGTGCCGCGGCGATGTGCTGTCGTTTCTGCTCTTCGGTACCGGTGTCGAGCAGGGTGGCACAACAGATGGTGAACGTCGGGATATTGAGGATCAACGGCATCTCGTAGCACAGGGATTCGTCGTCGAACGCCTTCTGGTAGGCGTAATCCAGACCCAGGCCGCCGTATTCGCGCGGGAAGCAGATGCCGGCGAATCCGCCTTCGTAGAGCCGCTTTTGCAGTTCCCGGGCGCGTTTCCAGGCGTCCTCGTTGTCCCGGGGCGCAGCCGGCGGCGAATCGGGGTCGATAGGCGGCATGTTGTCCGCCAACCACGCTCGGGCGCGGGCGGCGAATTCTGCGACGGATTCCGTCGGCGTCGTCTGGTAGTCCGTCATTTCGCGGTGCGGCCGGCTTTCTCTGAGTCATACACCCGCAAGTTGTGTTCTTCCGGGGTGCCGAACATGGCGCGGTACAAGGTAACTCGCCTCAGGTAGAGGTGCAGGTCGTGTTCCCAGGTGACACCGATGCCGCCATGCATCTGCACACAGCCCTGGACGATCCGCCCCGCCATCTCTGAAACATAGGATTTCGCGACGCTGGCCGACAGGCCCGCCTCGGGGGCGCGCTCGGCGACGTCGGCAACCGCGGCCGCCGTGGTGGCGCGGCACGCCTCCAGCCACAGCTTCATGTCGGCGAAGCCGTGTTTGAGCGCTTGGTAGGACGCCAGCGGACGGCCGAATGTGTGCCGGTCCAGCGCCCATTGGACGGTGAAGTCGAACACGGTTTGCACGATGCCGACCACCTCGGCGCACTGCAGCACCGCGGCGATCTGGCTCTGCCGGTCGATCAGCCCGGCGGTCTCGGCGGCGCTGCCGATGGCCGCCGACGAGTCCACGACCACCCCGTCGAAATGCACTCGCGCGTATTGCTTGACCAGATCGACCGACTGCTGGGGCTCGACCCGGACCCCGGGCGCGTCCGTCGGGACCAGGAACTGACGAACCTCAGAACTATCCGGGCCGCAGCGCGCCACCACGAGCAGCAGGCCGCTCTGGGCGCCGGCCTCGACGCGGTCCTTGGTGCCGTCAATGCGATAACCGGCATCGGTCTGGGTGGCTGTCACCGACGGATCCAACGGCGCCCAGCCACGGCCGGGTTCACAGACCGCCCAGGACGCCACGGTTTCGCCGGAGATCAGCGCCTCGATGACCGCCGCGTGTGAATGCGCATCGGCACATTCAGCGAGGGCGGTGAGCACGACGCTGACCGGGTACAAGGGGCCGGGTGCGACGGTCTTGCCGAGCATCTCGGCGACCGAGGCCAGATCCGCGATGCCGCTCTCCGAGACGCTGCCGCCACCCAACTCCTCCGGAACCAGCAGGCCGGTCCAGCCGAGCTCCGCGGCGCGCCGCCACCAGGCCGGGTCGAAGGACACTCCCGCCGCGTGCAGCTCCCGCACGCGCGACAGCGGCGCTTCCTTCTGCAGAAAAGACTGGGTCGTCGAGACGAAGAGTGCCTTTTCAGGCGAGTCGACGGCGGTCGCAAGAATCACGTTCTCAATATTAGCAAACGGCAATACCGTAAGCGCTGTTACATCGCGAACACCCGGCGCACCGACTGCGCGTGCAAGGCCCGGTTCTCTTGTGAGACGACCCAGTCCGGCACCAGCGAATCGAAGCCGTTGAATGTCGCTGCTATGACATGCAATTCGGTGTGTACGAAGGCATGCAGCAGCCGGTTGGCGTAGTCGATCGCTTCGTCGCGGCATGGGTCGATCTCTGAGCAGCTGATGAACGTGGGCGGCAGGCCCTCCAGGTTCGCGCGGTGCGCCGGAACATGTTGACCGCTGGCGCTGGCCGGGCCCAGGTAGTGACCCCACGCCCGGCTCACCGCCGGACCGTTGAGTCCCGGGGTGCGCTGAAATTCGCGCCGCGACGGCGTGGCATCGCTGTCCAGCATCGGCTGGTGCAGGATCTGCATCCGGATCTGTGGACCCTCGGCGTCGAACATCCGCTGCGCCAGGCTCGCGACCAGGGCGGCACCCGCATCCCGGCCCATCACGGCCAGCCGGCTGGTGTCGACGTTCAGCTCGGCACAGTTTCGGATGGCGTAGTACAAACCCGCCTCGACGTCGTCGATCGCCGCCGGGGCCGGATTCTCCGGAGCCAGCCGGTAGTCGACCGAAACGACAAGGCAACCGCCCTCGCGAGCCAGCTCGACGCATGCCGCGTGGTCCGTGTCGAGGTTGCCGGACACGAAACCGCCGCCGTGGGCGTAGACCAGCAACGGCGCCCCCGAGTCACCCTCGATGCGGCCCCGGTAGAAGCGGAGGTTCAGCTGCTGACCGCCCGGGCCGGACATCGAGCGGGTTTCGACGGCCACGCCCTCGGTGTCGACTGCCCCGGCACGCTCGGCGGCGGCCCGGTTGGCCTGCTCTCGCTCGGCGGCCAGTGTCTCGGTACGGAATTCGACGATGCCCACCTCGCTGGCGGCGTCGCGCAGCACCGGGTCGAGGCGGTTAATGCCTTGCGGGCGGGTCAGATCCGTTTGTGTCATACCTTCTCAACTTCCAGGCGTGGCATCCTCCCCGGGGAGGGCCTGGACCGTGGCCGGCAACCCGTACAGAGCCGTCGCGTTCCCGCGCATGATCCGCTCCCGCTGGGCGGCGGGGAACCTGTTGATCGCATACGTCGGCGAGTCATAGCTCCAGTGCGGATAATCCGTCGAGAACATGAGATTGTCTCCCAGGTCCATCATTTCCAGATACTCGCGGAACTCTACGGTGTCGACATCTTCCAGGGGCTGAGTGGTGAAGCGAACGTGCTCGCGCACGTAGTCCGACGGACGGCGTCGTACCTGCGGCAAGTCGCCACGGCGGGCCTCCCAGATCCGGTCCATCCGTGACATCACCGGCATCGCCCAGGTGAAGCCGCCCTCGATGAACACCACCCGCAGGTCCGGGTGCCGATCGAAGGCGCCGTCGAAAACCAGGCTCATCAGGTGCGAGACGTACAGCAACGGCCAGGACGCGAAGAAGTCGTGCCAGTGTGCGGGATTGCCGACGGGATACTGCGGGATCAATTCGAACGGTGTCTGACCCATCAGGTGGGTAGAGATCGGTAGCCCGTTGCGCGACGCCGCCTCGTACAGCGGATCGAAATGCGGGTTGCCGAACGGGATTCCGCGGGTCTGCGGTGTCATCAACACCTGGGCCATGTACGGATGGCCGGCCCAGCGCTCGACCTCGCGCGCCGCCTGCTCCGGCGTCTGCGCGCTGACACTGATCGACCCGCGCCAGCGGCCGTGCGCGTTGTGCTTGTCCAGCCACACGTCGGCGAGCCAGTCGTTGTAGGTGGACTTGAGCACGTGTTCGGCCTGCGGTAGCTGGGCATCGCACATCGGCTCCAGCGACGCGATGCTCACGCCGGCGTCGACCAGCAGTTGCTTGGCGGCGTAGTCCGGATCGCTGCCGGCGACCCCGCCGCCCGGCGGCCACGAGTCCATGCGCAGCGACGATGTCTTGAACGCATCCGGGGTGTCGTAGAAATACGACATCGGGCTCACCGCATTGCCCGTCGGCCAGATCTTGTCCACCCATTCGGCCGGCGCGTAGGACTTGAGTACATCGGTCGACACGGGCAACGGGTGGACGTCGGTGTCGACGATGGTGACGGCGATGTGGTCGTCGCGGCGGGTGTGCGATTCCATCCGTTCGATCGTGGTCATTGCGCTCGCTCCTTTGCTCCGAGGCCGTAAAGCTCGCTGGCGTTTCGCCACAACACCTGCTCGCGCTGCGCGGCGTCGAGCCCCTGGGCCGCCACGTCGGGCGACGACGTCGACCAGTGGGGGTAACTCGATCCGTACATCAGCAGGTCGGTCTTGCCGGTGAACTCCATCCAGCGCTGCGTGTGGGCCGGCTCGATCGGGCCGTCGAATGCCGATGAGCAGAACCGGACATGGCCGGGCAGGTATTCGCTGGGATAGCGATCGACCCAGGGGGTCTGGTCGCGCATCGACAACCAGAAGGTGTCCAGCCGCCACATCAGCGGGGTGAGGATGTCGTAGCCGCCGTCGGCGAACACGAACTTGAGGCCGGGCAGCCGGCCGAACACGCCCTCGATGATCAGTGTGGCCAGATGCACGAAGTAGTTCAGCGGCATGAACGACGCATAGCCGGGGTAGGTGTGTGCGTGCCCGGCGAATGTCGGGGCATGGTCGACGCCGTTGCCACCGTTGATATGCACCGCGACCGGAAGCCCATGCGCGGCGGCGGCCTCCCAGATGGGTTCGAACATCGGCTTGCCGTACGGCTCGCGGGACTGCATCGGAATACCGACCTGTACCAGCTTGGGATTACCGGCCAGGCGTTCGATCTCGGCGACGGCGCCTCGGGGGTCTTCGGGGTTGACCTTGATCGTGCCCCGGAACCGGCCGGTGGTGTCGGGGTCGAGCCAGCGGTCCAGCAGCCAGTCGTTGACGGCGGCGCAGATGCTGGTGTTGAGCAAGTAGTCGGCGATGTTGCCGCGTGTCAACGGATTCAGGATGGCGTAGTCAACTCCGGCGTCTTCGAACAAGTGGCGGCTGACGGTGTCGGGATCCGAGCCCGGGTAGTGCTCTCCGTAGAGGTCGTGGCGGTAGTCGCCACCGGGTGCTTGGTACCACTGCTGCTCGACGTCGGGGATCGCACGCAGTTGGTGGGCGTCCGGGAGGTAGCGCCGGATCTCGGCGTTGTACCGGAAGTGCGGTTGCACATTGGTGTCGACGATCATGCGGTCACATACACCTCACCGTCGGTGACATCGACTGCGTAGGTACGGACGCGGCGACGCGGATCGGCGACGCTTTGACCCGTGGTGACGTCGAATTCCCAGTTATGCCAAGGGCATCGGACGATCTGCCCGTCGCGCACCCGGCGTATCCCGCCGGGCTCGTCCGGCGCCGCTTCGGTAGTGCTCCCGAGCAGGCCCAGGCATAAGGGGGCGCCCTCGTGGGAGCAGTAATTCACGATCGCGTACAGCGCGCCGTGCACGTTGTACACGCCCACGCCGAACTTGCCGACATCGACGAGTTTCATCCCGCCGGGCGGCAGCTCGTCGACCGAGCACACGAATCTGCGCTGGGCCACTTGAGAATCACCGCCTCGTTGACCTACCCGGATCAATACTGAACCCGTTACGGTAACCATCACAAGCCTTGCTATTTATACTATGATAGCGAAAATCCGCTCGGAACACCCGCCGAAGACGCCGGGGCGGTCAGCACCGACCCACGTCAACGGCCTTACCGGTTGCTCAGGAGGAGCGCTGATGCCGTTAAGCACCGACAACGTCGGCCAGCCCGTCACCCTCGATTACACCGGTGAAACCAGCCCCTATCCGTTCTACGAGTACATGCGACGCACCGAGCCGGTCTGGCACGGCGCCCTGGGCGACCACTCGCAGATGCCCGAGGAGCTGCGGCCGAACGACGAGTGGGTGTTGTTCGGCTATGACGGTGTGTTCCAAGCCTTCCGCGACGACCGGATCTTCACGTCGGCCGCTTATGAGAAGACCATCGGATTGGTCATGGGGCACACCATTCTGGCGATGGGCGGCAAAGAACATCACGACCACCGCAGCCTGGTGGCCAAGGCTTTTCGGGCCACCGCGCTGGAGCGGTGGGAGCCGTCGGTCATCGGGCCGGTGTGCGATCAGCTGATCGACGAAATCAAAAACGACTGTCATGCCGATCTGGTCAAGGCGCTGACGTTCGAGTTCCCGACCCGGATCATCTCGGTGTTGCTTGGGCTTCCCCCGGAGGATCTCGACATGTTCCGTCGGCTGTCGCTTGACCTCATTTCGATTCCGACCGACATCATGGCGGGGCTCAATGCCGCCAGCGAGCTGCACGGCTACTTCCTCGAGCAGGTCGAACAGCGGCGCCGCAAGCTCACCAACGACATCATCGGCGACTTGGTCGCCGCCGAGATCGACGGCGAGAAGCTCACCGACGACGCGATCATCGCGTTCTTGCGGTTACTGCTACCCGCCGGACTGGAGACGACCTACCGTTCGTCGGGCAACCTGCTGTACCTACTGCTGACCCACCCCGAACAACTGGAAATGGTCCGACAGGACCGGTCACTGATCCCCGCCGCCATCGAAGAAGGCCTGCGGTTCGAGACGCCGCTGACCATGGTCATGCGTACTACCACCGAAGAAGTCGAAATCGGCGGCAAGACAATCCCCGCCGACGCGCAGATCGACATGTGTATGGGCTCGGCCAACCGCGACGAAAGCCGTTGGCCCGAACCCAATCGCTTTGACATCAATCGGCCGCGCCAAGCCCACATCGCATTCGCCGGCGGCATCCACATGTGCCTTGGAATGCACTTGGCACGGCTGGAAACCAGGGTCATGCTGAACAGCCTGCTCGACCGCGTTTCGAACCTCGCCTTTGTTCCCGACGACGGCACCGGCGAGGAGTCCAAGATCATCGGCCTCACCTTCCGGTCGCCGAACAAGCTTCCCGTCACGTTCACGCCCGCCGCATGAAAAGCCGCGCGGCGATCCTGCACGACGTCGGCGGCCCCTGGTCTGTCGAGGATTTCGAACTGGATGCACCGCGGGCCGGCGAGGTGCTGGTCGAGATGGCCGCCGCGGGGATGTGCCACTCCGACGATCACATCCTCTCCGGTGACATGTCGGCACCCAACGAGATGCTGCGCTCGCTGGGATTGCCCACCATGTTCCCGATGATCGGAGGTCACGAGGGTTCGGGCGTGGTACGCGAAGTCGGCCCCGGCGTAACGGAATTTGTGCCCGGCGACCACGTGGTGATGTCGTTCGTCGCCGTGTGCGGACAGTGCCGCTGGTGCGCAAGCGGCATGGAGTACATCTGCGACATGGGCGCCGGCGTGCTGACCCCGGGCATGCCGACCGACGGCACCTACCGCCACCACACGGCCGACGGCAAGCCGCTTGGCCATCTGGCCAAGGTTGGCGCGTTCTCCAAACACACTGTGGTGTCGACGAATTCGCTGGTGAAAATCGAGCCGCACCTGCCACTGGTACCCAGCGCGCTGTTGTCCTGCGCGATACCGACCGGGTTCGGCTCGGTGGCCAATCGCTCCAATATGCGACCGGGTGACACCGTCGTCGTGATCGGCGTAGGGGGGATCGGCACGGGCGCGATTCAGGGCGCCCGGGTCGGTGGTGCCGCACACATCGTCGCGGTCGATCCGGTGGAGTTCAAACAGAAGTCTGCGTTGCAATTCGGCGCCACCCATACCGCCGCATCCGCAGTCGAGGCAATGGATCTGGTGCGCGAACTGAGCTACGGGGTCATGGCCGACGCTGTCGTGGTCTCGCCGTCGCTGATCACTCCCGACGACGTCCGCGACGCGGTGCGGCTCACCCGCAAGGGCGGGACCTGTGTGCTGACCGGTATGACCTCGCAGCTGACCAGTTCGGTCAAGATCGATCTGCAGGATTTCATCCTGTCCAACAAATCCCTCGCCGGCACCGTATTCGGTTCGTGCAATCCGAAAGCCGACGTCTTTCGGCTGGCCCGGCTCTACCAGACCGGCCGGCTGCTGCTCGACGAGATGATCACCCGGCGCTATCACCTCGATGACATCAACAACGCTTACGACGACCTGCGAAACGGCCGAATCGTGCGGGGCGTCATCGATTTCGAGATCGAATAGCT
Source organism: Mycobacterium sp. pR1184 (assembly GCF_041287235.1). Classification (NCBI taxonomy): domain Bacteria; kingdom Bacillati; phylum Actinomycetota; class Actinomycetes; order Mycobacteriales; family Mycobacteriaceae; genus Mycobacterium; species Mycobacterium sp. pR1184. Next base: position 63,906 of record NZ_JBGGKR010000011.1, read on the forward strand.
GCTATTTTCGACGGCCCGCCACTCGCCGCATCTGGCCGTAGGAGTCGATCGGGCTGTGCAAGGACAGGCCACCGTCGGCATGCACGACCTGGCCTGTGACCCAGGGTAATTCGAGCACACCGACGATGGCCTCCGCCACCTCGTCGGCCTGGCCCAGTCCGCCGAGCGCGGTGCGTTCGGTCAACCCCTCCACCCAGCCCGGCAGTGCTTCCGGGTTGGGCAGCATCGGCGTCCGGGTGACACCGGGCCCGACGGCGTTCACCCTGATGCCGTATGGCCCCCACTCCACGGCGGCGACCTTGACCAACATGTCCACGCCTGCCTTCGATACGCAATAGGCGCCCATGTCACGATCAGCGATAGAACCGCTGATGCTGGACACCGCGACAATCGAACCGCCCGCACCGGCGTCGATCATGGCTTGGGCCGCCGCGCGGATCGTCAACCAGGTGCCGGTGAGATTGACCCCGAGCACCCGTTGCCACTGCGCGGGCGACTGTTCGAGCAGAACTCCCGCCGCCCCGATCGCGGCACAGGTAACCACGCGGGTGGGCACACTGTGTTCCTGGACAGTTCGTTCCATCGCCGATGAGACCGCGTCGGGATCGCTTATGTCGCAATCGATGTCGCCGTCGGCCAGGTCCCACACCACGACATCGTGGCCCACGTCGCGCAGCTGCTTTGCGACTTCACGACCGATGCCGGACGCACCACCGGTCACCAGTGCGGTGCTCATTTCGCCCGCCCGATCAACTCGACAAGCACACCGTCGGGTGCGGTGATCACCGCCATCGCGACGGTCCTTCCGTCCGGGGCGACGACGTCGATGCGACGGACGCCGTCGGTGAAACCCAATGCCGCCAACGTCTCGAGCGTCTCGTCGACCTCGCGCTGCAACGAGAGCAACATGAAGCCGTGCCGCAGCGCAGTGGATTCCGGTGATGCCGTATCGGCGCCCGCCAATTCCACGAGCTCAACGCTCCCGCTGCCCGGTTTGTCCGGATCGCCCAGAAAGATCGACCGCAGCCGATCGGACGTGGCGCCGAACAGCGCTGGCCAATCGCCGGCGAACTCGTAGTCCATCAATTGGGTCAAGCCGAGGCCGTCGCGCCAGAACCGAAGCGAGCGTTCGACATCGGAGGTGCAGATCGCCGAATGGTGCACACCGAGCACGAGTTACCTCCCGCGTTTCAACCCAATGATGCTGGCCGAAGTCCACCCGTGAGTGTAGCGAGCGGGGGTTAAGCAAGTGCTCAGCGGCGCGAATTTGTTGTGCCGTTGCGGGGCCGCTCGTACCGCAATTGTTAACGGGCGAGTATGCAGTAATTTACCCATCGGTCAATATTGCACTAGCGGCCCGCTCGCGCCGATATCAACCGGGCTGAGGCGGTAGCCAAAATGATCTTGAAAATTGCTGTGGCGCTTCGCTTCTGAAGAATTGAAGTTCAGTGCGAGGTCATCAAGAGTTCAGCGCAATCGTGTTTAGATCAGGACGGCTTGTTTGTACTCTTGGCCAGGATTACCCGGTCGACTCGAAAAAGGGTTTACGACATGGACTTTGGGTTGCTACCGCCGGAGATCAACTCGGGGCTCATGTATGCCGGCCCGGGATCAGGGCCGATGCTCGCCGCTGCGGCGAGCTGGGACGCGGTGGCGGCCCAGCTGGAATCCGCCGCGGCCGGGTGCTCGTCGGAGATCTCCGGATTGACCGGCCATTGGTTAGGGCCGTCCGCGATGCGGATGGCGGCCGCGGGTACGCGCCAGGTGGTGTGGCTACAAGCCAGCGCCGCTCAGGCCGCACAGACCGCGGTGCAGGCCTACACCGCCGCGGCTGCCTACGAGGTTGCGTACGCGATGACGGTGCCGCCGCCGGTGATCGCCGCCAACCGGGCGCAACTGCTGGTATTGGTCGCCACCAACTTCTTCGGGCAGAACACCCCGGCGATCGCGGCCACCGAAGCCCAGTACATGCAGATGTGGATCCAAGACGCCACCGCCATGTATACCTACGCCGCCGACTCGGAAACCGCCAGCACGCTGGAATCCTTCAACGAGCCCCAGCAGACCACCAATGAGAACGGCCAGGCGGACCAGGCCAATGCGGTCGCTAGAACCGCTGCCCAAAACAACAGTGCGCGAACCCAATCCGTCATGCAACAGCTCAGCGCGCAAGCCGCCGCCAGCCAGACCCTCGCGCCGGGCGATTCAGTTACCGCGCCGGCAGGTAGCACCGTGACCCTGGATACCGGCGCCGTGATCTACTTCGATGGCAGCATTACCACCTCGACCCCCGACGCCACGATCGCCAGCTTGACGTCCGTCACCGTCAACACCGGCAGCGCCGTTGCCCTCACCAATTCAGCTGTTGACTCAAACGGCATCGCCTATGCAGCCGGCACTACCGTGAGCGCAACTACGGGCCCCATTACCCTCATGCCCTCCTCCGCCAGTGATGCCGTCGGGGCCTCGCTCGTCAGCGGCTCCGTCACCGTTACCGGCAACGGCACCGCGATCGGCGCAATTGGAAACGGCATGAGCAATACCATCACCGCCACCGTCGGCGCCGGCGGCGCCACCATTACCAACATGGGCAACATCCCGGTCGCCGTCACCATCAACACCGTCACTCCTATTGCTTCTAGTTCGGGCGCGGCGGCCGCAGCACCACTGGCTGCCTCGCCAGGCCTGGCGGGGACGGCGGGAATTCAACCGCAGCTCGACGCGCAAGCTCTGGCGCAGTTCGTGCAAGGCCTCTCGGGTGTGGACGTCGCGGCGGCCGACCTGGCCGGCGTGGCGGGCTAGAATTCACCTGGCATACAGCGTCATTGCTGCGCGGACGGGCTGCCGAGCCGCTACATCTTGATCGCGGGGATCAGCCTGCTGAGATTCCAGACGCGGTCTCGCCGCGCGGACAGCGACGAGATCGCCAGCGCCACAGCAGTTATCGCGACAAGCACGGTGACCGCCTGCCAGAGCCGCGCGTCGATCCCGCCGAGGATGAGCTGGCGTAATCCGTTGACGCCGTATGTCATCGGGTCGAAGCGATGCAGTATCTGGAACGGTTGTGACGTGGTTTCCACCGGGTACAGGCCGCCGGCACTGACCAGTTGCAGCATCAGCAGGGCCATGATCAGCACGCGCCCGACCGCCGGGCCCACGAGCGCGTTGATCGCCTGAGTTGCAGCCACGAATGTGGCGGAAATGAGAATCATGAATCCCAGCATCGCTACCGGGTGCACCGCGTGCACGCCGAGGGCAAACCTGACCACGCAGTAGAGAATGATCGCCTGGAACAACGCGATCGCGGCCGCCGGCAGGTAGCTGGCGAGCACCACGCGGATTTCGAGCACCTCCGCGGCAATCGCGCGACTCTGCAAGGGCCGCAATACCATCCACAGTACTAACGCGCCAAAGAACAGGGCCAACGTCAGGAAGAACGGGGCCATGCCGGTACCGAAGTTGGGCGCGGCATTCTCATGCGAGGCTGCGAGCTGCACCGGGCCGCCGATGGTGTCGGCGACCGCATCCTTTTGCTGGGTCGTCCAGTTCGGCAACTGCTTGGCCCCGTCGGCGAGTTTGGTCGACAGCTCGGCCGATCCTGCCTTGAGCTGATGTGCACCGTCATCGAGTTTGGCTATTCCGCTTGCCAATTCAGCGTTGCCCGACGCGAGCTGCTGGGCTCCGTCGCGCAGCTGGGTGAGCTTGTTCGTCAGCTCTTGGCCCTTGTCGCCGACCTGGTCGAGGGCCGATCCCAGCGGGCTGCCGGGTGTGCGCAGCGCCGACGTCATCGCGATCGCCGCGTTCTGCGCGTCGGTGAGGTGCTGGCGGATCTGCGGTGTGAACTGATGGCCCCGCAGCTGGTCCTGGATGCCGCGCAGGTTGTTGGCCAACGGGTCCCCTCGTGCGGCGAGCTGATCGATCACCGGTGACAGCGAGTCCGCGGCGCCGTCCTGTGCCGTGGCGATGGCGCCGATCTGGTCGTTGGCCTGCTGCAGCGCGGCCGCGCCCTGCTGCAGCTGCTGCGTGTTGCCGCCGATCTGCGACAGCGCCCTGGTGACCGTGAGCAACGGGTCGGTGGCCTGGTTGATCCCGTCGGAGAGTTGCTGGGCGCCGGTGGCAAGCCGCGCGGACCCGGAGCGCGCGGTGTCGAGGCCGTTGACCAGCTGGCCGGCGCCGTCATCGAGTCGGGCGGCGCCGTCGGCTGCCTGCTTGATACCCGCACCGGACGAAATCACCACCGACAGCATGTGATTGACAGCCTGTCCGGAGATCCGGCTGGACACGGCGTTGAGCACCTGGTTGATGGCGGTGCGACCGATGCTCGTGGAGATGTAGTTGTTGGCGTCGTTGTAGAAGGCAATCAGGTTGGCCTTCTTCGGCTGCCCGGTCACCGGCGACGCGATCGCCGCGCTGAAGTCCGGCGGCAACTCGACCATGAAGTAGTACTTGCCGTGGTCGACCCCGTCGCGCGCTTCCGCCAAGTTCACCACGTGCCAGTCCAGACTGCCGTCGGCCGTCAGGCTCTTGGCGATCTCGTCGCCGGCGTTGAACTGCTCCCCGGAAACGACGGCGCCGCGGTCGGAATTGACCAAGGCCACCGGCATTTTGTTGGTGTGGCCGAAGGGATCCCAAAACGCCCACAAATACAGCGCCCCGTACACCAGCGGCAGCAGCATCAGCACGACGATCGCCACGCGTGTCAAACGGCTGCGACCGAACCGTTTGATCTCCGAGCCGAATGCGAGTCCAGCCAACATCTTCAATCCCCTCCGGTCAGGACGCGTTGATCGTGAAGTTCGTGCTCGGGCGCGTCGGTGCCCAACGGGTTGGTGACGCCGACCACGACGGTGCGCTGCTGTGCGATCACGCCGAGCCGGTCCACCGCGATCGCTCGCCGGGCGTTGTCGCGCACTTGCTCGAGGTCACCGACCACCAGGATCGGGCGATTCGACAGCAGCGCCAGCGTGATGCGCAGCAAAAACAGCTCTAAATCCGACAATTCGACGATGTAAGTGTCCGGGGACGGCGGGGGTATGTCGCCGAAAACCTCCGTCAGCTCGGCCTGACCGGCTTGCAGCGGCACCAGCGAATACCACGGCGCCAGCCACCGGCGCTGCTCGGCGAGCACCGTCGCCACGGTCACCGACTCCTCCAGCTCATCGATGTCGTCGAAAGCGGCGATCGCGCAGTGCCGTCGGATCGCGCGCGGCGTCGATTCGCCGAGCACGCTCAGCGAGCCGTGCGTGGCCTTGAAGCGGCCCGCGAGCGTCAACAGCAGCGTGGTCTGCCCAGGGCCCCCGGGCATCTGGATCGCCTGGAAACCCGGCGCCAGGGCGAGGTCGACGCCCGAGAAGATAGGCCCGTGCTCGCCGTCGACGCCTAATCCGGTGGCGGTGATCACCGGCGCGCTGGTGTCCGGCTCGTCTTTGGTGTCCATGCGTGGCTCTTCCTACGTGCTCGAGGGCGGGATCGATTCCAGCAGTGCGGTGATCAGTTGCGCGAGCAGGTCTGGGTTGATGCTTCCGGGCCGCAGGACCTCCTCCATCGCAACGCCCAGATTGAGCGTGACGACGAGCTGGGCGACGTCGGCCAGCCGCCGGTCCGACGGCACGGTGTCGGTCGATTCGACGATGCGCAGGGCTTCGTCGGCCGCGGCGCGACGACGCCCGATCAGCCGCTCGCGAAGCAGCGGATCACGCTGGGCACGCAGCCAGTACTCCACGAGCAGCACGTAGTAGTCCGAACGTCCGCGAACCGAGTCGAGCACCGACCGGCTCACTTCCCGGGCGGCGGCGGCGGTGTCGCCGCCGCTGCTGTCCAGCGCTATCGCGATCTGTTCGCCGCGCAGCTCGAACTCGCGGTCGACCAGCGCCAGGAACAGTTCGTCCTTGGACTCGAAGTTCGAATAGACCGCACCCTTGGTGAAGCCCGCGGCCTGGCCGATCGCGTCGATGGTGGCACCGGCAAACCCCTCGGCCGCGAACACTTTCGACGCCGCATCCAGGATCCGGTCGCGCACCTCGCCCCGGGTCGGGCGGGTGCGAAGGGGCTTCACGGGTGACATGCCCAGCAGCATACCCTCCGGTATCGGTTAGATACTAACTAGTATCGAAGGTCACTGCGGTCGAGGCCATCAGCGCAGTCGGTGCTGACTCCCTGACCCCGGCTCAGACCAGCGAGTAGCGCACCGGCAGGTGCTTGAGGCCGCCGACGAACGTGGTGGCGACCAGCTCCGGATCACCGGTCAGCTCAATCGATTTCAGCCTGGGCAGTAGCTCGGAAAAGAAGCTGTTGACTTCCATCCGGGCCAGCGCGGCACCCATGCAGAAGTGCACGCCGTAGCCGAAGGCGAGGTGCTTATTGGGGTCACGCCCGACGTCGAAGCGGAACGGGTCGTCGAAGACATCCTCGTCGCGATTGCCCGACACGTAGGACAGCAGCACCGAATCCCCTGCCGCAATCGGCACACCGCGCACGGTGGTGTCCTGGTTGGCGGTCCGCATGAACTCCTTGACCGGGGTGACCCAACGGATCATCTCCTCGGTGGCCAACGACATCAGGTCGAGATCACCGCGCAGCCGCTCCAGCTGGTCCGGGTTTTCGATAAGTGCCTGCATACCACCGGATATGGTCGCGCTGGTAGTGTCGTGACCCGCGGTGGCCACAATCAGGTAGTAGGACACGGTGTCGATGTCGGAGAGCGGCTCGCCGTCGACACGGGCATTGGCGATCGCCGAGGCAAGGTCCTCGGTGGGGTGCTCGCGGCGCGAGGCGGTCACGTCGTTGAAGTAACCGAACATGTCGAGCAGTGCCGGGATTTGGTCCTCATTCGACGTGCCGCGCTTGAATTCGCTGTCTTCACTTCCGAACAGCTCCTGGGTGAGCTTGAGCATGCGCGCGAAGTCGGCCTCCGGAATGCCGAGTAAGGACATGATCACGAACAGCGGGTAGTTCACCGCGACCTGCTGGACGAAATCGCATTCCGGCCCGACGGCCAGCATCTTGTCCACGTAGATTTTGGCGAGCTCGTCGACGCGAAGCTTCATCGCGCGCATGGCCTTTGGCCGAAACCAGTCCGAGCCGATCGCGCGTACCACCCGGTGCTGCGGGTCGTCCATGTGAATCAGCGTGCGCACCCCGGCGTTGGCTTGCAGCTCGTCGCCTACGGTGGTGGTCAGCACCGGGCGCGGCCAGTTGGTGAACGTCATGTTCTCGCGCTCGATGTCCATGATGTCGGCGTGTTTGGTGATCGCCCAGAACGGCTTGTAGTCCGGCACCTCAACCCACGACACCGGCGCGGCGGCACGCAGGTGAGCCAGCGCCGCGTGTAGCCGCGTCTCGTCGGTGTACGCCAACGGATCTGCCAAACACTTTCCGGCGTCGTCCATCGTCGTTGTGCTCACTGGCGAAACTCCTTCATTGCGGCGGTAATACAGGACTGCGAAGCGTTGTAGAAGATCGGCAGTACGCGATCGACGCCGGCACACCGGCTATGCAGCGCGGCCCCGACCGTGTCGACGGGACCGACGACCGCGAAAGCACCCAGCATGTCGTCGTCGATCAGCGATCCCATCGCGTCCCACTCGCCTTGCTTGGACCGACGATTCAGCTCGGTGTGCAGATCGCCCCAGCCGTGCAGCTCGAGCACCCTGCGATAGGCCGGCGTGGAGCCGTAGAAGGCGATCTGTTTGCGGGCGGCCGTCATGGCGGCTTCCAGTTCGGCGTCGTTCTCGCCGGTCGCGACGATGACCTCGGCCGAGATCTCGAAATCCGAACGACCACGCCCAGCGCGCTGGGCCCCGCGCATCAGTGCCGGCACCGTCACCTCGTTGAGGTAGCGCTGGGAAACCATCGGGTGACCGAGGTGGCCGTCGCCGACCTCGCCACACATCTCGGTCATCACTTCACCGACGGCCGCAATGAACACCTTCGGCACCGGGTACGGGTGCTGCTCCGGGGTGAACATCGGCGTCATGATCTTGTGGGTATAGAAGTCGCCCTCGAAACTCAGTTTCGCTTCGCCGTTCCATGCCGACCAGATGGCGTGCAGCGCGGAGACGAATTCGCGCATCCGGCGGGCCGGATGACTCCACGGCATGCTGAATCGCTTCTCGATGTGCGGCTGGATCTGGGTGCCCAAACCGAGAATGAAGCGGCCGTGAGAGTACGCCTGCAAATCCCACGCGACGTTGGCGACGGTCATCGGATTACGCGCGAACGCCACCGCGATGTTGGTGCCCAGATCGAGCCGAGACGTGTGTTCGGCCGCCAGCAGCAGCGGCAGAAACGGGTCGTGACTGGTTTCGGCCGTCCAGCCCCCGTCGTAACCGTGTTGTTCCAGGTGGCCGACTGCTTCCACCACGCTGTCGAGGCGATTGGGGATGCCACCGTCGATCTTGAGCCGGGGGCCGTCAGGCATGCGGGTAACTTTACAGTAAGCAATCCAGTATGTGACCCTGCAGGACCAGGCGCGCGCGATCGCATCCGCGAGAGGTAGGACTGACGCATGACAAAACCCCCGGATTGGGAGGAAACGCTCGAAGACCTCGCCCGCCGGCGTCAGCACGCGCGGGGCATGGGCGGCCCGGAGCGGCTCGACAAGCACCACGCCAAGGGCAAGCTCGACGCCCGCGCGCGCATCGAGCGGCTCCTCGACCCGGGCACCTTCCGCGAAATCGGCACGCTCGTCGGCGGCGAGGTGGCGGCCGACGCACTGGTCGTGGGATCGGGTGAGATCAACGGCTCACCGGTGATGCTGGGCGCCGAGGACTTCACCACGATGGCCGGCAGCATCGGGCCCGGCGGCAACTCGAAGCGCTATCGCATCGCCGAATTGGCACTGCGCGACAAGACTCCGCTGGTGATGCTGCTCGAAGGCGCCGGCTTCCGCCCCGGCGGGGGGCACTACGGCCGCGCCCCCACCGACCTGCTCGCTCAGGCGCAGTGCTCGGGCAAGGTGCCGACGGTCGCCGCTGTGTTGGGCCCCTCGGCCGGACACGGCGCGCTGGTGGCACCGGTATGCGACTTCCGGATCATGAGCGCCCAGGGCGCGATCTTCACCGCCGGGCCCCCAGTCGTGAAAGAGTCGACGGGAGAAGACATTTCGAAGGAGGACCTCGGCGGCCCAGTCACCGCCTTGCCCAGCGGAGTGATCCACAATGTGGCCGATGACGACGAGACCGTCATTGCCGACATCCGGCGTTACCTGTCGTACTTCCCGCCCAGCGCCTGGTCCTACCCCACCCCGCGGCCCCGCGACGCAGACAGCGAGCCGCGGCCGACGCCGGAACTACTCGACATCGTTTCGCGCGACAACCGCCGCGTCTATGACATGCGCGCCGTGCTCGACGTGGTCTTCGACCGGCCGGACTGGTTCGAGGTCCAGCCGCAGTACGGCAAGGCGATCATCTGCGCGCTGGCCCATCTCGGTAGTCATCCGGTCGCGGTCGTTGCGAACCAGCCCAACGTGCTCGCCGGTTCGATTGACGCCGACGCCGCGGACAAGGCGGCGCATTTCATCATGGTGGCCGATTCATTCCATCTGCCGCTGGTTTTCTTCGCCGACAATCCTGGCATGCTGCCCGGTAGCCGGTCGGAGCGCAGCGGTGTGCTGCGCGCCGGCGCCCGGATGTTCGCCGCCCAGACGGCGGCCACCACCGTCAAGCTGCATGTGACGCTGCGCAAGGCATACGGGTTCGGCTCGATGGTCATGTCGCTGTTGGGTTTCGACAGCCAGTCCGCGACCTTCGCCTACCCCGGCGCGACGATGGGTGCGATGAGCGCGGCCGCGCTGGGCCGGGCGACGCACGCCGGCGAAGACGTCACCGCGAAGTTGCGTGACGCCGAGTTGCAGGCGTCCTTCCGCTCGGCCGAAAGCATGGGATTCGACGAACTCATCGATCCCCGCGAGACCCGTGACGCGTTGCTGGCCTCCCTGCTACGAGGTTTGTCGGCTCGTCAGGCCGCCGCGCAGCCGGTGAGCCGGACCGTGATCATGCCCTGAGATCGCCGCGGTAGGCCGTGACGACCGGCTCGAGCTCGTCGGGTGTCGCGCCGTGCATGATCAGCGCGTCCGCCCCGTATTCGAACTCCTTGCGAATGCGATCGGCACACTGACTCGCCGAACCGGTGGCAGAGGGCTCCAGCCACTCGTCGGGAATCAGCGTCGCGATGTGCTCGATCTGCTCGGCCGTGGCCTTGTGGTCGATCCCCCCTGCGATCGACGTGACAACGGAATCTGCCCGGAAGCGTTCCAGTACAGCGGGATCCCAGTCGTTGGTCTGCACCATCAAGTCGCCGTAGCCCTGCAGGTAGGTGGCCAGCCGGGCGACGGTCTTCTTCAGCCGCAGCGCTTCGGGAAGATGATCGCCGACCGTCGCGAAACAGGACCACACCCGCACGCTGTCGGGGTCGCGGCCCGCCTTTTCCGCCGCGGTCTTGACGGTTTTGACGCAGCGCTGCAACGTCGCCGGTGTGAAATAGGTGTGCAGGATGACGTCGTCGAATGCTCGGCCGCCCAGCGCGAGGGTGTTGGGCCCGAACGCCACCAGCGCGAGTCGGATGTCCTCGTTGAAGTCCGGGTCGAGGAACAGGATCGGGTATTTGCCCATCGGGCCTTCGTGGTTGAAGATCAGCTCGCCGTGGAATAGCCGGCGCATCACCTGAGCCCAGTCCTCCATCTGTGCGGTCGTCACCGCCGGGATGCCGAACGCGCCGTAGATCGCGGCGATGCCACGGCCGATGCCCAGCGTGAACCGTCCGCGGGACAGCCGGTGCATCGTTGTCGCCCACGATCCGGTAATCAGCGGATGCCGGGTGTTGTGATTGGTTGCGGCAGTGGCGATCTGCATTCGGTTGGTCACCGCGCACGCCGCCCCGACCAATGACGACGCTTCCTTGACGTTCCAGCGCTCGGAGATGAACGCGGTGCCGAAGCCCAGCTCCTCGCCGCGGCGAGCTTCGTCCATCAAAGACGCCGGGCCTTCACCTCCGGCCCCGGCCAGCAGGTAGTAGCCCAATTCGTCGAGCACCCGATCAGTCAATTCCAAACTCCTTGGTGGTAGCCGCAATTCCAGACTTCGGTGATCCGGCCGGCAACGACGCGGAACACCTCGATGCTGGCGATGTGGGTTTGGTCGCCGTCGACGGTGGAGATGGTCGAGTCGTAGACGATCGCGACGTGTTCGCCATCCTCATTCGCGATCACGACGTTGAGGTCGAAGTGCAACGACTCGACTTGCGCCCACATGTCCGCGACCCGGGCAACGGCCTCAGCATGAGTGAGTGTCCGCGCCGTACCGACCTCGTGACGGATCACCGTGTCCCCCAACAGCTCTTCGGCCAGTTCGATGTCGCGTTCGTTCCACACCACCAGGTTGTAGAGTTCGACGACTTCGCGCGCCGTCCGAACCGCCGTCATCGCTGGGACACCGGTTCTGGCCCGTTCTGCGAGACCACCTCGCGCAGGAATCGCTCGGAAACCTTTTGCACGCGCCGGGAGAAGATGTGACCCACGTGGCTGCCGTCGTACCAGTACAGCTGACCGCCCCAGCGTTGCTGCAACGCGTCGGTGGGTTCACGCATCGCCATGCGATCGTGCCAGGCCCCGACGATCAGCCGGCGCTGCGGCGGCGGGGCCGGATCGACCGCCAGCGGATCGATCACCGATGTCAGCTGCGCGACCACCGGGGATCCCAACAGGTCCCGGAATCCGTCGCGCGCCGATCCCCAGCGGGAGAGGTGCCGGGCGATCATCGCGTTGAGGCCCAGAATCGGGGTGTACAGCGCCACCGCGTCGATGTGGCGCTCCAGGTGCGAAACCAGCGCGGCGACCGGGGTGCCCATCGAAATACCGGACACCACAACGGTACTGGCCTGTGGTTGTACCCAGCGCACCACGGCGCGTACCTCCGACACCGAGCGCATCATGCCCGCGACGTTGCCGAGTGGATCCATGTCCGGGTAGGCCGGCCATTCGCGGCGCCGGCACCCGTGGCCGGGCTGCACTGGCATCGCGACGTTGAACCCCAACGTGTGGTGGATGTGGCCGACGCGAGACAGCAACAAATCCTCGGTGCCGCCCTGGCCGGCTCCGTGCACCCAGATCAGCCACGGCCGCGGCCGGTCACGGTGGCGGCACAGGTGCACCACCGCGCGCGCCGGACCGCTCAGGCCGTGGGCCGCGAGCGTTTCCGGGAGCTGCGGGTCATGTTCGAAAGTCATCCTTTCGAACGCCAGTCCGCCGATGCGGTGACGCCGTATCGACTTGACCTGCAGCGGTTTTGGCGCGGCATGCGCACCGTCGATGCCCAGTGTCGACAACTCCTCGGCCGCCGGCTGGCATGCGCTCAGCGGCCGGATGTCCGTTGTCACGTTTGCGCCCAACAGCGAAAAGCCACTCAGGACAAGTTCGTCCAGCATGACCTCACCGAACTGGCGCGCTCCCCGCGGCGAGAAGGGTGCCCAACCCGTTGATTCGTTGAGTCCGGCCACGGTGCGCGGCAGCACCATGCCCAGTTCGCGGCCGAAGTCGAAGGAACGTCTCGCCAGCGAAAATCCAGCCATGCCGCTCACCTTAAACCAGCGCCGAATCAATCATGCCAACTTGAAACCGGTATATCCCGCGGCGGCGATTTCGTCGCAGCGGCGCCGATATTCGGGGATCCCACCGGTGTAGCCCATGTACATCCGCTTCTTGCCGGGCACGTTACCGCCGTTGTACCAGGAGTTACAGGACGGGTGAACTAACACCGTCGGCGCGACCAGCGCGGTGGCGTGGTCGATCCACTCCTGTTGGGCGGTACTCAGCGCTTCGATCGTGCGTATTCCGTTGTCGCGCAGATGTGCGATGCAATCACCGATCCACTCCACGTGTTGTTCCAGCGCCGCGACGAAGTTCGTGGCGGCGCTCGGGCTGCCCGGACCCTGGATGGTGAACAGATTCGGGAACCCGGCGACCGCCAGCCCGAGGTAGGACAGCGGCCCCTCGGTGGCCCAGAATTCACCGAGCGATATCGCGTCGCGGCCCCGGATGTCGATGCGGGACAGCGCCCCGGTCATCGCGTCGAACCCGGTGGCGTAGACGATCACGTCGAGCTCATACTCAGTGGCTTCGGTGCGGATGCCGTTCGCGGTGATTTCGCGAATTGGCGACTTGCGCAGGTCGATGAGGGTGACGTTGTCCCGGTTGTAGGTCTGGTAGTAACCCTGGTCGATGATCGGCCGCTTGCAGGCGAACGGATGCACCGGCACCAACGACGCCGCCGTCTGCGGATCCTTGACGATGCGAGCCACGGCTTCGCCGTAAAGCCGGGCGGCCATCCGGTTGGCTTCGATGTCGAAGAAGACGTCGCTCCAGTTGAGCGCGCCCATCACGCCGTTTTCCTCGATGGCGCGCAGTTGCTCTTCGCGCGACGCCGACTTGATCGCCGGACTACTCAGCATTTCCAGCAGGACGGAAAAGGCGCTCAACCGCGCCGCCCCGATCGGGTGGGCCCGCTGGGCTTCGCGGATCTCGCCGTAGCGACCTTTCATCTGGTCGAGCTCGCCAGGTTCGAAGCGGTGCACGCGCCAGGGCAGGGTGTATGCGGGTGATCGCTGAAACACGCAGAGCTGCAAGGCTTGTTGAGCCACCACGGGAATCAGCTGAACTCCGGTCGAGCCGGTGCCGATGACGCCGACCCGCTTGCCAGTGAGGTCGGAGCCCTCGTTGGGCCAGCGGCTGGTGAACAGCGAGGTTCCGGCGAACGTCTTCATTCCGGGGATGTCGGGGTCGAGCGGCACCGACAGGATGCCGGAGGCCGCGACGACGAACGGTGCGACAAAGGCTTCACCGGATTCAGTGCGCACCAGCCACACCGCGGCCTCTTCGTCGAACTCCATCGCGACGACCTTGGTGTGGAACGCGATATCGCGCCGCAGGTCCAGCCGGTCGGCGACGAAGTTCAGGTACGCCTCGATCTCCGGCTGGGCCGGCATCGACTCGGTCCAGACCCATTCCTGCTGAATCTCTTCGGAGAAGCTGTAGGAGTATTCGATGCTTTCGATGTCGCATCGCGCGCCCGGGTAGCGGTTGAACAGCCAGGTGCCGCCGACGTTTTCAGCCATCTCCAGCACTCGGGTACGCAAGCCGAGCTGCCGTAACCGATGCAGCATGTACAGGCCGGAGAACCCGGCACCGATCACCAGCACGTCGAAAGATGCGCCGTGTTCCGGCACTTGCGTCATCGGGCCGTTGCCGTCATTTCACTCCTTGCCGAGCACGCAACGAACTGCTGAAATCTATACTGTAACGGATCTAGTATCAACGATCACGAGAGGCGCCAGCGTGAAAGTGCCGTTCACCTGGAAAGTCACCGGATGGTTCATGGTCGGGTGGTCCCCGGAGTTCCCCGTCGGCGAGGTCCGGCCGCTGCAGTACTTCGGTGAGGATCTGGTCGCCTACCGCGACGACTCGGGCGAGCTGCACGTGCTGGAAGGACATTGCAAACACCTCGGCGCCCACATCGGTCACGGCGGCAAGGTGGTCGGCGACTGCGTCCAGTGCCCCTTCCACGGCTGGCGCTGGGGCCCGGACGGCACCAACCGCTACATCCCCTATCAGCCGGACCGTCCCAACAAGGCGCTGCGGCTCAAGTCGTATCCGGTCCAGGAGCAATACGACTGCGTCTTCATCTGGCATCACCCCGACGGCAAACAGCCGCAGTGGCAGATGCCGGACATTTTCCGGAAGTTCCCGCAGTTCGAGACGGATCCGGCCGGCTACTACCGGGCGTATCCGGAGTTCTCCAGGCGTGCCGCGCGCGAACCGGTGCATCCGCAGATCGTCGCGGAGAACGCCCCGGACAGCGCCCATTTCGAGTACGTCCACCACGCGACGGTGACACCGCGGGTGCTGGACTGGAAGATCGTCGACCAGGAATGGCAATTCGTCGCGGGCTGGCCGGATGCGCGCAGTGACAATCCCGACGATCTCGCATTACGGTTCCACAGCCACCTGTTCGGGCTCGGCGGGGCGATCAGCGTCTTCGAGGGCGCGCAGAATCATCGCCTGATCTTCACCTGCACGCCGGTCGACGACGAGTGCTCGGACCTGTTCTATTCGATCTGGTGGCCGCGCATCCCCGGTGATGACTCGGATGTACCCGAGGGCAAACTGCGCGACCTGATCGAAAAGCAGTTCCTGTCCACCGTATTCGACGACTTGGAAATCTGGCGCTACCAGAAGTACGTCGAAAATCCGGCACTGTCCAAGGTCGACGCGAAAGGCTATATGGCACTGCGAAAATGGGCGACACAGTTCTACGACGTGCCGGCATGAAGCCACACCTGGCCGACCTCGTCACGCCCGCACGCACGGCGATCATCGCCCAGGAGTGTCAGGGCGCGGTCATGGGCCCGGACGCCGGGCTGGCCATGCTCGCCGAGGAAGCCCGCCGCGAGGCACTGCCCAACATCGTGCGGCTGTTGCCCGCGGCCCGGGCGGCCGGCGTGCATGTCGTGCACTGCCTGGTGCAGCGCCGTCCCGACGGGCTTGGGTCCAACCACAATGCCAAGATCTTCGCGATGAGCGGCGGCAACCAGGTGGACATCACTCCCGGTACCCCCGGCGCGGACGTACTGCCCGAATTAGGTCCCGAGCCAACGGATTTGATTCTGCGCCGCTGGCACGGGGTGGGACCGATGGGTGGCACCGACCTGGATGCGGTGTTGCGCAACCTCGGGGTGTCCACGCTCGTCGTGGTCGGCGTCTCGCTGAATATCGCGATACCCAACGTTGTCATGGACGCGGTCAATGCCGCCTATCGCGTTGTGATCCCCCGGGACGCTGTCGCGGGCATTCCCACCGAGTACGGTGCAGCGATGATCGCCAACACGCTGTCGCTGCTGGCAACCATCACCACGACCGACGATCTGCTCCAAATCTGGCAGCAGCAGGCCAAAGGATCCTCATGACCGACACCGCCTCCGGCACCCGCGGTGGGTTCCCGGAAATCTCTCCAGTCGATAACGCACCGCCTGAGCTGGGCCGATTCGCTGCGGCGATGCGCCGTCTGCAGGATCTGACGGTGTCGACCAACCCGGACAGCTCGCTGTGGGCAAGTGCCGCACAGCACGTCGAAAACGCCTGTGCCATGCTCGACGGCCACCAGGCTCCAGAGCACGTGGCGCCGGCCGGACGCGTTCTCGAATTGCCCGGGCTGGGCCATCCGCTGCTACCGCCATGGACCCTGACGGAGTCCGGACCCGACGGCGTCACGATGGAAGGCCACTTCAGCCGGTCTCACGTCGGGGGCAACAACGCGGTGCACGGCGGCATGATCCCGCTGTTCTATGACTGGCTGTTCGGCATGGTCGTCTCCACCGCGGGCATTCGCCCGACCCGGACCGCCTACCTGCACGTCGACTACCGCAAGATCACCCCGATCGACGAGCCGCTGATCGCCAAGGGACGAATCGGCAATACCGAAGGCAGGAAAGTCTTCATCTCCTCGGCGATGACGTCGGCCGACGGTGCGGTACTCAGCGAGGCCAACGGCCTGATGGTCCGCCTGCTACCCCACCAGCCGTGAGGGCCAGAATGTCTGACACCGCAACACAATTCACGGTCACGGCCGTCGCTCGCGCGGTCGCGGACGCGATCGGCGACCGGGAGCTGCTGATCCAGGGCGAGCGGCGATTCAGCTACGCGCAGACCATCGAGCGGGCCAACCGTCTCGCGGCGTATCTGCACTCTCGGGGCCTGGGCTGCCACACCGAGCGCTCGGGGCTGGCCGGTCATGAGGTGGGCCAGGACCTGCTCGGCCTGTACGCCTACAACGGAAACGAATTCGTCGAATCGTTACTCGGCGCCTTCGGAGCCCGCGTGGCACCGTTCAACGTCAACTTCCGTTACGTCAAAAGCGAGCTGCAGTATCTACTCGCGGACTCGGGCGCGACAGCGCTGGTGTACCACGGCGCGTTCGCGCCACGGGTGGCCGAAGTCCTGCCCGAGCTCCCGAAGCTACGCGTGCTGATCCAGATCGCTGACGACTCGCGCAACGACTTGGTCCACGGCGCAGTCGATTACGACACCATCATCGATTCCAGCCCGTCGACGCCGCCACCGGTGCAGCACTCACCCGACGACCTGTACGTCCTCTACACCGGCGGCACCACGGGGATGCCGAAGGGTGTGCTGTGGCGCCAGCACGACATCTTCATGACGTCGTTCGGCGGCCGCAGTCTGATGACTGGCGAACCCGCCGGCTCGGTCGACGAGATCGTAGAACGAGCGGCCGCCGCCCCAGGAACCAAATTGATGATCTTGCCGCCACTGATCCATGGTGCGGCGCAGTGGAGCGTGATGACCGCCCTGACCACCGGACAGTCCGTCGTATTCCCTTCGGTCGTAGACCATTTGGACGCCGACGACGTGGTCCGCACGATTGAGCGCGAACGGGTCTCGGTGGTGACGGTGGTCGGCGACGCGATGGCCCGGCCGTTGCTCGCCGCCCTGGAGAAGGGCCTCGCGGACGTGTCGTCGCTGGGCGTGATCGCCAACGGCGGTGCCCTGCTGACGCCGTATGTCAAGCAGCGCTTGATCGAAGCGCTGCCGAATGCCGTTGTGGTGGACGGTGTCGGATCCTCGGAGACCGGGGCGCAGATGCATCACATGTCGGCGTCCGGCGCGGTGTCCACCGGCACCTTCAACGCCGGACCCGATGCCTTCGTGGCATCCGAGGATCTGTCGTCGATACTGCCCCCGGGACACGACGGAATCGGCTGGCTGGCCCAACGCGGTTTCATTCCACTCGGTTACAAGGGCGATGCGGCCAAGACCGCGGCGACCTTCCCGGTGATCGGCGGTGTGCGGTA
This sequence comes from Mycobacterium sp. pR1184, assembly GCF_041287235.1. Lineage (NCBI taxonomy): Bacteria > Bacillati > Actinomycetota > Actinomycetes > Mycobacteriales > Mycobacteriaceae > Mycobacterium > Mycobacterium sp. pR1184. Next base: position 81,762 of record NZ_JBGGKR010000011.1, read on the forward strand.
TGCAGTTCCGGGGGACCGGGCCCGCCACCGCGAGGACGCCAGCATCGAGTTACTGGGCCGCGATTCGGTGACGATCAACTCCGGCGGCGAGAAGATCTTCGTCGAGGAGGTCGAAACCGCGATCGCCTCCCATCCCGCGGTGGCCGATGTGGTGGTTGCGGGACGGCCCAGCGAACGCTGGGGTCAAGAGGTCGTCGCCGTCGTAGCGCTGGCCGAAGGGGCGCACGCCGATGCCAAGGATCTGGTGACGCATGCCGCGCAATCGCTGGCTCGCTACAAGCTTCCCAAGTCGGTCGTCTTTCGCCCCGCCATCGAGCGCAGTCCATCGGGCAAGGCCGATTACCGCTGGGCGCGCGAGCAAGCCGGACAAGGGAATTCATGAAGTATCAGGATCGTGTCGCCGTCGTCACCGGTGCCGGGTCCGGAATCGGGCGCGCCTTGACCTATGCGCTCACTCAAGGCGGAGCGCACGTGGCGGCCTCCGACATCGACACGGCGAATCTGGCTGCGACACAGGCCATGTGCCGGTCGGGCCACGTCACCACGTATCAAGTCAACGTCGCGGACCGCGATGCGGTGTGCGGGCACGCCGAAGACGTCCGCCGCGATCTCGGGCCGGCATCGATGCTGTTCAACAACGCCGGGGTCGACCTGTTCGCCAGCGTGGCGGACATGTCCTGGAAGGACTTCGACTGGCTCGTCGGCATCAACATCGGTGGCGTGGTCAGCGGGACCAAAGCCTTTCTGCCGCAGCTGATCGAATCCGGGACTACCCAGCGACCCGCGCGATTGGTCAACCTGTCCAGCGCGTTCGGCCTGATCGCGGTCCCCTACCAAGGTGCTTACAGCACTTCGAAATTCGCGGTGCGGGGCTTCACCGAGGCGCTGCGCGAAGAGATGATCCTGCAGCGCCACCCGGTGACGGTACATTGCGTGCACCCGGGCGTGGTACGCACCAATTTCGGGACGAACATGCGCGCCGCGCAGACCGAAGATCCCGAGCAGGCGGCGAAGTACTTCAGCCGAATGGCACTGACGTCGCCGGAGAAGGCCGCTCAGATCATCCTGCGCGGAGCCGAGAAGAATCGCGCCCGAATCCTGGTCGGAGCCGACGGGCGGGTGATGGCGGCGCTGCCGCGCCTGCTCGGTGTCCGATACGCCGACCTGATGGCGTACGCCGCGAGGCTGAGTCCCAACGCGCGCTAGGGGCGCGGGCTGCCCTTGAGGCGGCGACGGGTCCTAACCCCACGTTGTCTACTGTAGTAATTACAGTACGATCTTACGTAATGACTGTCCTGGTGCGCTGAGACGGAAGAAGATGCTGGAGATCTAGGTGACGACAAACGTTCACACCACTGGCACCGGCGAGGAAACCGTCGATCTGCGTGACCCCTATCCGTACTTCGCCCACAAGCGCCGTCAGTCCGGTGTCTTCCGCGGGACGGTCATGGATTACACCAAGACGCCCGAGTCCATGCAGCCCAAGAACGAGTACTCCGCGGTGTCGTTCAACGCGGTCAACACGGTGTTCCGGGACGGGCGGGTGTTCAGCTCCAAGCCCTATGACAAGACGATCGGCCTGTTCATGGGCCCGACCATTCTGGCGATGGAAGGCAGGAAGCATCGCGAACACCGCAACCTGGTATCGGCCGCGTTCAAGTCCCGGGCCCTGGCACAGTGGGAACCGACGATCGTGCGGCCGATCTGCAACGCGCTGATCGACGAATTCATCGAAAGCGGCACCGCCGACCTCATCCGCAACTACACGTTCGAGTTCCCCACCCGCGTGATCGCCCGGCTGCTGGGCCTGCCGGACGAAGACCTGCCGGTGTTCCGTAAGCGCGCCGTGCAATTGATCAGCTACCACGTCAACTACGAGAAGGCCTTCGAGGCGTCGGCGGCACTGAAGGATTACTTCGTCGAGCAGATCGAGAAGCGCAAGTCCAAGCCCACAGCGGACATCATCGGCGATCTGGTTACGGCCGAGATCGACGGCGAAAAGCTCAGCGACGAGGCCATCTATTCGTTCCTGCGGCTGTTGTTGCCCGCCGGGCTGGAAACCACCTACCGGTCCTCGGGAAACCTGCTGTATCTGTTGCTCACCCACCCCGAACAGTTCGCCGCCGTACAAGCCGATCACGCCCTGATCGGCCAGGCGATCGAGGAAGGCCTGCGCTACGAGACGCCGCTGACCACCGTGCAGCGGTTCACGACCGAGGACACCGAACTGGAAGGCGTCACGATTCCGGCGCGCTCGGTGATCGGGGTGTGCATCGGCTCGGCCAACCGGGACGAAACGCGCTGGGCGCGGTCCGAAGAGTTCGACATCTTCCGCAAGGCCATTCCGCACATTTCATTCGCCGCCGGTGAGCACACCTGCCTGGGTCTGCACTTGGCACGGCTGGAGACGCGTGCCGCGATCGAATGCCTACTGAGCCGGTTGACCAACTTCACGGTGCTCACCGACGACGACCCGCACATCCACGGCCAGCCCTTCCGATCGCCGACGGTGCTTCCCGTGACGTTCGACGCCAAGTAGCGTCCGCGGTTAAGAAACGTAGGGCCTGACGACAACGGAGTTGGTGGGAGAAATGGTCAAGGTAATGCAGGGCATTCGTGTCCTCGAGGTTGCCCAGTTCACGTTCGTCCCGGCGGCGGGAGCGATCCTTGCCGACTGGGGCGCGGACGTGATCAAGGTCGAGCACCCGCTGCGTGGTGATACCCAACGTGGCTTCCTCAACATGGGCGGCATTCAGGTCAACCCCGACCGGCATCCGCTGATGGAGCATCCCAACCGCGGCAAGCGCAGCGTCGGGATCGACGTGTCCACTCCCGGCGGGCAGGAAGTGATCTACGACCTGGCCAAGACTTCCGATGTGTTTCTGACCAACTACAAGCCGTCTCAGCGCCAACAGCACAAGTTCGACCTCGAGCACATTCGCGCGGTGAACCCGAACATCATCTACGCCCGCGGTTCGGCCTACGGCGACAAGGGTGCCGAGCGCAACGTCGGTGGCTACGACGGAACGGCATTTTGGACGCGCAGCGGTATCGGTTACGCGCTGACTCCCGAGGAGCTGGGAGGCGCGCTGGGACAAGGCATTCCCGCGTTCGGCGATTCCATTGGGGGCATGTTCATCGCCGGGGGCATCTCGGCGGCGCTACTGCATCGCGAACGCACCGGGGAGGCGGTCGAACTGGACGTGTCGCTGTTGAGCACGGCGTGGTGGGCCGCCGGCGCCAGCATGACCCAGGGCATGGAGACCGGAGAGGTGATGCGCACGCCGATGCCGGGTTCGGCCGGCGCGATGTCGGTGAATCCGTTCATGGGCAACTACGAAACATCCGACGGCGGCACGATCAACCTGTGCATCATCAGTCCGACCGGCCTGATCCGGGACACCTTCGAGCACCTCGGCATCCCCGAGGCCGCCGACGATGAGCGCTTCTCTGAGGTGCTCCCGTTGATTCAGAACGCCAGCGCGGCCGCCGAGCTGATCGCGAAAGCGTTCGCCGCCAAGCCCTTTGAGTACTGGCGCCAGCACCTCAAGACAATGAAGGGCCAATGGGCGCCGTTTCAGAGCCTGCTCGACCTGGCCAACGACGAGCAGGCGATCGCCAACGACATGATCGCCGAGGTCGAAGTCGCAGCCGGCGGAGCACCGTTCAAGGTCGTCCGCGGGCCCGTCCAGTTCAACCACGAGCCGCTGGAAACCACTCGGGCGCCGCAGGCCTCCGAGCACACCGAGATCGTCTTGATGGAGATCGGAATGGATTGGGATCGCATCGAGGAACTCAAGAATGCGGGAGCCATTGCGTGACGAATGACGTCGCGATCATCGGAGTCGGTCTGCACCCGTTCGGCCGTTTCGAGGGCAAGTCGGCGATGCAAATGGGTGTGGACGCCATCATCGCCGCGCTCGCCGACGCCGGTATCGCCTGGCAGGATGTGCAATTCGCCACCGGCGGCAGCTGGACCGTCGCCAATCCGGATGCGATCGTCGGCATGATCGGGCTCACCGGCATCCCGTTCACCAACGTGTTCAACGCGTGCGCGACGGCGGCCAGCGCGGTCAAGGCCTGCGCCGACGGGATTCGGTTGGGCGACTACGACATCGGCATCGCGATCGGCTTGGACAAGCACCCGCGCGGGGCCTTCACCGAAGACCCGGCACTGGTGGGCATGCCCAGCTGGTATGCGGAGAACGGGCAATATCTGACCACCCAGTTCTTCGGCATGAAGGCCAACCGGTACCTGCACGACCACAACATCTCGCGGGAGACGCTGGCCAAGGTTGCGGCCAAGAACTTCCGCAATGGAGCCTTGAACCCATGCGCGTTTCGCCGTAAGCCGATCCCAGAAGAAGACATCCTCAACTCGACGATGCTCAACTATCCGCTGACCCAATACATGTTCTGCGCACCCGACGAAGGCGCCGCCGCGGCGGTGATGTGTCGGGCCGACATCGCGCACCGATACACCGCCAAGCCGGTCTACCTGAAGGCTGTGGAAGTCCGCACCCGGCGTTACGGCGCCTACGAGGTCAACACCACATGCGCTCCAGTCGAAGAAGACGTCGCGCCAACGGTTTACGCCGCCCGTGCCGCGTTCGAGAAGGCCGGTGTCGCGCCCGCCGACGTCGACGTGATCCAGTTGCAGGACACCGATGCCGGCGCCGAGATCATCCACATGGCCGAGTGCGGGTTCTGCGAGCACGGCGACCAGGAAAAGCTGCTGGCCGACGGCGCTACCGAGATCAGTGGCCCGATGCCGGTCAACACCGACGGCGGGCTGATCGCCAACGGCGAGCCTATCGGCGCCTCCGGGCTGCGGCAGATCCACGAGATCGTCCGCCAACTCCGCGGTGACGCGGGTGACCGTCAGGTGGCCGGCAATCCGAAGGTGGGGTTCACCCAGTTGTACGGCGCACCCGGCACCGCCGCGGCCACCATCCTGACGACCTGACGCGACCGTCGATGGCTCAGTTCACCCGGTAGGCGATTTCGCTTCAGTTCACGTTCTGCGCATCAACGAATTCGCAGAACGCATCGTAGGCACGAGCGCCGTAAATCGTGGCCGGACCGCCGTGCATCAGAATGCTCACGCCAATGGCCTCGGCGGCTTCCGCTTTGGAGGCACCGGCACGAACGGCTCCCTGCGCGTGTGAGGCGATGCAGCCGTCACACTCCGCCACCACCCCGATTGCCAGCGCAATAAGTTCCTTCGTCTTGGTATCCAGAGCACCGGAAGTCAGTGCCGCCTTGCTCATTTCGCCAAATCCCCGGTACACATCCGGGATCATCTTCCGCAGCGCGCGGTGCTGCGTGTTCAGGTCGTTCAAAACGCCTTGATAGTGGTTGTGATCGCTCATGTCATTTACAATCCATATACCCGCCGGGGTATTCCCGTGAGCATGGCAACACGGCTATGGGCGCGGCGGTATCGACGGTCCGGGCGTCTGCGACGGTCCTGGCGTCTGCGACGTGCCCGGGCCTCCCGGGCCCATCATGCCCCCCGGGCCCATCATGCCGCCTGAGTTCATCATCGGGCAGCCCGTCATGCCGGGATGCATGCGGCCACCGGGCCAGCCATCACGATCCCAGCCATGCTCACGGCCCGAAGACCAGCCCAACATAAGTCCGGAGTAGAAGATCACCGCAACGACGAACACGACACCGGCCGTGATGACCACCCACGCAACGGCTTGACCGAGCCGGCTCGGCCGGTCGCGCTGTTCGGCAACGGGAGGCTGCCCGCCCGAGGTGGCGCGAGGGGCCTCCAATTCAGATTCATCCGTCATGATTCGAATGATGTCCCACAGCTGCGGCCCTGCGGTAGGGACCATCGGCCCTACTAGCGCCCACCATCGCCGGCGCCGCTGACGTCGACGAACCACAATTGGCCGCGGCCGCGTCCTCGCCCAGTAGGAGGGAGCGAACCAGCCGACGCGGCCCGAAAGGCCGCAGCATCGAGCTGGCGGGGCGTGGGCGCACGCGGATCGGCCACCAGAACCAGCGTCCCAGCAAGGCAGCGATCGACGGCGTCATCAGCGAGCGCACGATCAGCGTGTCGAACAGCAGGCCCAGACCAATTGTCGTGCCGGCCTGCCCAATAGAGCTCAGATCGCTGGCGGCCATCGACATCATGGTGAAGGCGAAGACCAGGCCCGCCGAGGTGACTACCCCACCCGTCTCACCCATCGAGCGAATGATGCCGGTTCTCAGCCCGGCTCCGATCTCCTCTTGGAAGCGCGACACCAGCAGCAGGTTGTAGTCGGAGCCGACCGCGAGCAGGATGATCAAGCCGAACACGGGTGCGATCCAGTTCAAATCCAGGCCGAAGAGATGCTGCCATACCAGCACCGAGAGACCGAACGCGGCGCCGAGCGACAACAGCACCGTTCCGACGATCACCAAGGACGCCACCAGTGCCCGGGTGATAATCACCATGACAGCGAAAATCAGTGTCAGAGCGGCAATCCCGACGATCAGCAGGTCGTACTGAGAGCCCGATTGAATGTCACGGTAGATGGCGGCGGTCCCGGCGAGGTAGAACTTGGCATCGGTCAGGGCCGTGCCCTTCACCGCTTGGTGCGCGGCGGCCAGTTCCGGCTTGACCGCCGAGATGCCGGCCGGGGTGGCCGGGTCCGCGTCATGGGTGACGATGAAGCGCGCGGCCTTGCCGTCCGGTGACAGGAAGAGCTGCAGACCCCGCTGGAAGTCGGGATTCTGGAATGCTTCCGGTGGCAGGTAGAAGTAGTCGCCACTGCGTGAGGCATCGAAGGCCTGACCCATCGCGCTGGCGGTATCGGTCATCTGAGCCATTTGCGTGAGCAGGCCCGAGAAGCTGCTGTGCATGGTAAGCAGGGTCGCTTGCATGGACTTCGCGACCGCGATGATCGGCGGGAACTGGGCCAGCATCTGGGGCATGATCGCGTCGACGTTGCCCATGTCCTTGATCAGCGTGCTCATGTTCTCGCTGAACTTGTCCACCCCATCGATCGCCTCGAACACCGACCTCGACGCCCAGCACACCGGGATGTTGAAACAGTGTTGTTCCCAATACAAATAGTTGCGGAACGGCCGTGCGAAGTCGTCGAAATCCGACAGATGGTCCCGCATCTCGTTCAGCGTGGCTTGCATCTCGCCCATGTCGCCGACCATGTGATGCGTAGTGCCGCTCAGCTGCCCGAGCAAACCTTGCATCCGCTCCATCGAGGCGATCATCGCGCCGAGATCGTCGCTCATCGTGAGCATGTCCGCCGTGCGGTCCCTCATGAATTGGAGGTTCTGCTGGATCGGAATCGACTGGGCACTGATCTGGAACGGTATCGAGGTGTGCTCAATCGGGCCGCCCAACGGGCGGGTAATGCTTTGCACCATCGCGATGCCCGGGGAGCGGAAGACATCCTTTGCGATTCTGTCCAAGATGATCATGTCGCCGCTGTTGCGCATGTCGTGATCGCCCTCGATCATCAGGATGTCGGGATTCATGGTGGCGGCGCTGAAATGCCGCTCCGCGGCGGCATATCCGACATTCGATGGCAGGGTCCCGGGTATGTAGAAGCGGTCGTTATAGCTGACCTTCATGCTCGGCATGATCAAAATGCCAACGATCGCGATGATCAGCGAGGCCGCGAACACCGGGCCCGGCCAGCGGACGGTCGCGGTCCCGATGCGCCGCCAGCCACGCGTCTTGATCATCCGTCTCGGGTCGAGCAAGCCGAATCGAGTTGCCACCGCGACCACGGCCGGGGCCGCGGTGAGCGCACCCGCGACCACCACGAGCAACCCCAGAGCCGACGGAATGCCCAATGCCTTGAAGTACGACAGTCGCGCCAGGTGGAGGCAGAAGGTGGCACCGGCGATCGTCAACCCCGAGCCCAAGATGATGTGAAAGGTCCCGCGAAACATCGTGTAGTAGGCGGCTTCTCGATCCTGACCGGCCTGGCGGGCCTCCTGATAGCGACCGATCAGGAATATCGCATAGTCCGTTCCCGCCGCGATCGCCAACGAGGACAGCATCGCGACGACGAACGTCGAGAAGCCCAACAGCCCGTAGTTGCCCAGCAACGCGATAAGGCCCCTGGCCGTACCCATCTCGAAGCCGACCATGGCCAAAACCAACAGCATTGTGCTGACCGAACGATAGGCAATGAACAGCATGATCATGATGACCACGCCCGTCACGCCCATCATTTTGAGCATGCTCTTGTCGGCGGCCTCATTCATATCGGTGGTGAGCGGCGCCGGACCCGTCACGTAGACCTTGATCCCGTTGGGCGGTGCTGATTTGTCAACGACCTCGCGCACAGCTTTGACGGACTCGTTGCCTTGGGTGCTGCCCTGGTTGCCGGCCAGATTGAGTTGGACGTATGCAGCTTTGCCGTCCCTGCTCTGCACACCGGCGGCAGTGAGCGGGTCTCCCCACACGTTCTGGACATGCTGCACGTGCTTGGGGTCAGCCAGCAGCTTGTTCACCAAGCCGTCGTAATAGCGGTGCGCGTCATCTCCGAGAGGCTTGTCGCCTTCCAGGACGATCATCGCGGTGCTGTCGGAATCGGATTCGTGGAACGTCGAGCCGATGCGCTTCGCGGCGACCATCGCTGGTGCATCCTGCGGCGACATCGTCACCGCGTGGTTGCGGGCGACCGATTCGATCGGCGGCACAAGCACATTCAAGGCAACGGTCAGCAGCAGCCAAGCTATCAGGATCGGCACCGCGAAGGTGCGGACGAACCGCATGAATTTCGGACGAGCGTCGCTATCGGTGCTCATGCGGCCTTCACCAAACATGAAGTTTGTGCGTGGTGTCCGGCCGAGGATTTCTCGTCTTTGACCTCGCCGTTGACAGTGATGCGGCATCCGATGTTGTCGCTATCGCCCTGTGCCACCACGTTGGCGATCACGGCCGGCACCGTCGTGTCTATCGTGTAAGTCCAGGGCAGCCGCGTGAACATCGCTTGTTCGGACTGGGCGTTCTTGTTCAGGTAACTCACGCTTCCAGCCGTGTCGCTGGGCCCGTAAACCTCATATGTCACCCGCTTGATATGCGTCGGTTCGAGCGGTTCGGCGCTGCTCCCGGTCGCGGTGAAGATCGCGTCGGAGCCGAAGACACCGCGCAGGCGCATAACGGCAATGCCGCCCAGCACGATCGCCACCACGACCACGATCGGCACCCATGCTCGCTGGAGGAATCTCAACATCGGTGTTTTCGCTCTCATTGCCTCGTGTTGTCAGTTTCGCGCCGGCCTAGCGGACCAAACAGGGTCGTTCGGCCCTGATTCGGATGCGCAGAACGGACACTTCCAGCCGATCGCACGTCAGCCTCCCTGCTATTCCTGAGCGCAGCCAATCTGTTTATACCATACCCGGTAGGGTATCAACTACGAAAAAGAGGGACTTTGCCCAGGTCAGCGTGCTAGGGAGTTCCTCATCATGCAACCGCCCAGCGGCTGCGCTAAGAATCGATGGGTCAGGCCAGAGCCAGAAAGAGCTTCTCCAACTCTTCTTCCGTCAGCGGCTTCTTGCCCTTCGCGCCCTTTCCGGTTGAGCATTCGCGCATACCGGTGGCCACGATCTTGAATCCGGCGCGGTCAAGCGCGCGGGAGACCGCGGCCAGCTGCGTGACCACGTCCTTGCAATCGCGGCCCTGCTCGATCATCGAAATAACGCCGGCCAGCTGGCCTTGCGCGCGCCGCAACCGATTCAACACGGCAGCGATGCTGTCCTCGTCACCAACCATCACGATCCCCTCGCTTGTTATATGCCAATATAAGCCATCATTCCCCCGGGGGTATTCCGCAGCGTGATACCAGGGGCCGCTTGAGCCGAGGGGTTGGTGTGTGGCGCGGGGCTAGGAGATTTTCTTGACGGGCGGTGAGTAGTTGGGCTTTCCCAGTCCCAGCGTGTACTGGCCAATCATGTTACGGAACACCTCGAGCGTGCCGCCGTAAATTCCCACCAACGGTGCGAACCGGTAGACGTATTCTGCGCTGCCGTCATCGGCGGCCCCGTCGGCGCCGAACGGCAACGTCGCGGCCGCGCCGTGGATGTCCATCAGGTCCGGGGAGATATCGCGCATTGTCTGGGCGATCGCCACTCGCCCGTAGATGTTAGGGGATGACAACGCCGCCTCCAACCGGGCGACGCTGCGGCCGAGCCGGTACGCGACGGACTGGTCGTCAACGAGCCTGCGCCCGTTGGGATCCCGCCGCGTCACGGCCTTCACGGCGTTGTCGACCGCCAGCGCCATCGAACCGGCCTGGTGCATCATGATCGAGGTGTCCTGCAGGCCGTCGGGTGCGGCCGCCACGGCGCCGTGCTCGGTGTTGAGCGGCTCGCGCAGCACCGTCCAACCGGCGTTCACGTCGCCCAGTCGGTACTTGTCCTCGACGCGGACGTCGCTGTAGTAGACGATGTTGGTCCGGTCGCCGTCCACGGTGCGGATGCCCTGGATCTCGATGCCCAGGGAGTCCAACGGCACCAGGAACATGGTCAGGCTCTTGTGCTTTGGCGCGTCCGGGGCGGTGTTCGTGATCAGGAAGACGTACTGGCAGTTGTGCGCGCCGGTGGTGAACATCTTCGAACCGTTGATCACCCAGTTGTCGCCGTCGCGCACGGCGCGGGTTTTGCAGGTCGCGATGTCGGAACCGCCCTCGGGCTCGGTATAACCGAGGCAGAGCCGGACTTCGCCGCTGAAAACTCGCGGCATCACCTCATCCTGCAGCTCGGCCGAGCCGAACCGCGCGACCGACCGGGCCACCATAGCCGTCGTCCCCCAGGTCACCCACGGAACGTGAGCGCGGCGCTTCTCCAGCTCGTAGATGCGCCGGCGCACACGACTGAATCCGCCCTCGGATTCCGGCTTCCATTCGGATGACAGATAACCCGCGGCGCCGAGTGCCAGATGCACACCCTCGTCGAAGTTGTCACCGGTCTCGCGATCGCGCCGCAGAACTTCCTCGGTCACATGGGTTTTCAGAAAACTGCGCAATTCCTCGCGAAACGCTTTGTCCTCATCGGAAAGCTCCACCTGGGAGAAGTCCATGTTTGCTCCTGTCCTAGACGGCTGCCGCGGCGCTCTCGCGGGCGGTCACGATCTCGGCGACACGCTTCGCGGTGGCGCCGGGGTCTCCGGCCGCGAGCGGCCATCCCCGGGCACGGACCAGGTAGGCCGTCGCCGCGGCTTCGGACGAAACACCAAGTCCACCTTGGATGTGGACGGCCATGGTTGCCGCCTTGGCGGCTTCCTCCGACATGAACACGAACGCCGACGGCGCCAGCTCCGCCCGCTCGCCCGGTTCATTGTCCAGGAACCAGGCCGCCCGCCGGGCCAGGTTTCGCCCGCCCGCAACGGTGATCGCCATGTTGGCCAGCGGATGCGAAATGGCCTGCAGCGTCGAGATCGGAACACCCAATGTGTAACGGGTCTTGGCGAATTCGGCCGCGATGGTCATCGTCTCCTCGACCAGGCCCACCAGAGCAGCCGCGGTCAGCAGTCGCCATTCGTCCAGCGCGAGTTCGTAGTTCGCCAGCGCTTCGGGCCCCTGCGCCACGACCGTGCGATTGTCGGCGCTGGCCGGATCGACCCAGGCCATCGGCAACCGGCCGAGATTGTCGACCTTGGCGGGCCGCGTCCCGAATGTCAGGCGTACCACCTGGTCGCCATCGCGGACGACGATGTGGTCGGCGATCGACCCGGTGGGGATCAGACGTACCCCGGCCGGCGGGCCGTCGATCCGCGCGTCGAGGCCCGCGAGTTGCTCGCCGTCGGCGATCCCGGCAGTGTCGTCACCCAGCGCGCCCAGCCGGCCCAGCAGCCGCGCCGTGCACACGTGATCGATCCACGGGACCGGAGCCAGCGACCGCCCGATCTCTTCGGCCACCAGGGTCAGGTCCACCAGTGTGGCGCCGTCTCCGCCGCAGGACTCCGGCAACGCCATCGTGGTCGCACCCATGGCGCACAATCGCTCCCACAGGTTCTTGTCGAATCCGGAAGGCTCTGCGGCGCGCACCGTTTCGATGGAGCAGTGGGTCTTGAAGAATTGCTTGTAGGCATTCTGCAGATCCACGTGGTGGTCAGACAGGCTGTAGTCCAGTCTGCGTAGCTCGAAGCGGTCCATCTCTGTGCTCCTGTCGTATCTCAGGCACGATCGCCGAAGAAAAACTCCTGTGCGTTGTTGTACAGGTAGTTGTCCAGTACCTCGGCGGGTAGGTCCAGCGCGCGGGCTTCGGGGATCACCCGGTGCATCCGCAGGACCGGCCAGTCGGATGCGTAGATGACCTTGTTCGGGCCGCGGGTGCGCATGTAGTGCAGCAGGCTTTCCGGCAGCCGCTTGGGCGACCAGGCCGAGGTCATCAGGCGCAGGTTTTCGTACTTGAGCATGAGCCGGATAGCGACATCCCACCATGGATCGGCGCCGTGGATCATGCACAGCTTCAGTTCGGGAAACCGCACACACACCCGGTCGAGGTGAATGGGGTTTTGCACCTCTCCGGGGATCGGTGGCCCCGGAATACCGGTGTTGACGCAGAGCGGCAGGTTGAGTTCCGCACACTTGGCGTAGAGCGGGTAGTAGACGGCATCGCTGGGCGGGTATTGGCCGTCGCCCCAAAAGCTGGGTCCCACTACGGCATACGCGACCGGCAGGTCGCGCACGATGGCGGTCAGTTCACGCAACGGCCCCACCGGGCGCAGCAGGTTGACGCCACCCATGGCCAGGGCGAATCGATCCGGCTTGGCTTCGACGAATTTGCGCGCGGTAGTCGACGGACCGGCAAGGTTGTCCATCAGGATGGCCTTCCGCACACCGTGGCCGTCCATCTCGTCGAGCAGCTCGGACAGGTCGACCGGCGCGAACATCGACCGCGGGCCCTTGAAGTAGTCGTCGCGGACCTTGAGCATCCAGGTCGGCTGGGAGTCGGCCTCACCGAAATGCACGTTGACCAGGCAGTCGATCGCTTTCTCGTTCATGCTGGCCCTTCCGCCTCGGCGCCGGCCAATGCCGCAGCCGGAAGCTGTTCTGCGGCAGCTTGTTTAGCCCATCGGTAGTTTGGTTTGCCGTTGCCGAGCCGCTGGACCTGCTCGACGAACAAGATGGCCTTGGGCGCTTTGAAGTGCGCCAGCTGCGACTTGCACAATGCGGCGAGTTCGGCTTCGTCGACGGCGGCTGCGTCCGGCGCGACCGCGACCAGTGCGACGACTTCCTGGCCCCAGCGATCACTGGGCCGCCCCACCACCAGTGCGTCGGCGACGCCGGGGTGGCTACGCAGCACCTCTTCGACCTCTTCGACGAAAACCTTCTCACCGCCGGTGTTTACCACCAACGAATCACGACCGTACAGGCGCAGGGTGCCGTCCGATTCGATACTGGCCCGGTCGCCGGGGATCACCACCCGGGTGCCTTCGATCTCCGGGAAAGTGCGCTCGGTGGCCTCGGCGTCGTCGAAGTAGCCCAACGGAATCCGGCCGCTGCGCGCCACCCAGCCGATCTCGGGATCACCGGGCGCCAAGAACCTGCGGCGATCCTCCGACACCACCGCTGCGCCCTCGCGGAGGTGAAAGGTCTCACTCTGCGTGCCGCGCTGACTGTGCCCGAATCCCATGTTGCCAGATTCCGACGACCCGTAACCATCGATGATGGTGACCTGCGGCAACTTTTCCATCAGCGCGCGCTTGAACTTGGGATTCGTTGCGGCTCCGCCGGTTCCGATTGCATTCAGCCTCGACAGATCGTAGGAACCTCGTTGCAGCTCGTCGACCAGGGGGCCGGCGTACGCGTCGCCCACCATGGTCATCATGCCCACACCTTCGCGCTGCGCAGTCTCCCACACCGCGCGCACGTCGAGTTTGCCCCGGCCGTCGTAGAGCACCGCGGTGAATCCGTTCATGATCGCGGAGAAGGCCGTCCACATTCCGGCGGCATGCATCAGTGGAGAGACCGCGAACCATGGCTGACCGCCACCACGTACCTTGGCGTGAATCTCGTCGACGCTGCTGTGGTCGGCCCCGACCATCGACGCCACATACATGTCGCTTTGGCGCCACAGCACGCCCTTGGGACGGCCGGTCGTTCCGCCGGTGCACATCATGATCAAGTCGTCGGGTGATCCCGGCGCCGGATCCCCCGAACCGCCCTGCGCCAGCGCATCATCCAGCGATACCGCACTGGGCAGTTCGGCGGCGCCGCTGCCGTCGTCGATGGAGATCAACAACTCGGCACCGGGCGACGGCAACACCTCGGCGCAACGCGCGCCGAGCGATCGGTGATAGATGATGCCGCGCGGCCGGACGTAGGAGAGCAGATCGGCGATTTCCCGGGGTGAATAGCTGTAGTTCACGTTGACCGGGACCACGCGGGCCTTCAGGCACGCGATCAACGCGTCCGGGTATAGGTCGTTGTACATCAGCAGCGCGACCCGGTCTTGACCGCACTCCCAGCGGTTCAACGTGTCGCGTTCACGGTGCACCCCGAAACCGTTGGCGATCAAGAAGTTCGCCAATCGACTGGTCCGCTCTGCCGACTCGGCGAAGGTGCTGCGGCGTGATCCGCACACCGTCATCAAGCGGTCACCGATGACGTCGGCGATGGTGTCGAGAACCGCACCGACGGTCCATTCACTCACTGCCGTGGCCGCCTAGGCCGCCACGGTGGCTTTGACGCCGAGCAGATCTAACGCGTTGTCGCGCATGATCTTGCGGATGTCCGATTCGCTGAAGGCGGTCAGTTCTTCGGCGAACGACATCGGCGATTCGAGACCTTCGCCATGCGGCCAGTCGGAACCGAACAGGATCTTGTCGACGCCGATGACCTCGGCCAGCTCCGGCAGGTCATCCTCGTAGTACGGAGCGATCCACACGTTGTTGCGTAACTGCTGCACCGGGTCCTCGGGAAAGTCGCGCGGCTGGGTGTTGGCTGCCTTTTTCAGGCGCTTGACGAGCCGATGCACGAAATACGAACCGTTTTCGATGCTGACCGCCTTCAAGCTCGGATGGCGGGTGAACACACCATGCACGATCATCGAGGCCATCGTGTCGTGGATGGCACGGTCGTCAAGCAGCACATTGTCCAACGGATCCTTGGCGCCAAACCCTTCGAACGTCGCCTTGCCACCCCAGGCGGCGGCGATGTGTAGATAGCCGCTGTCGCTCAGGTGGAATCCGACCGGCACTCCCGCCTCGGCCAGCCGGGCCCAGACCGGGTCGTGGCTGGGATGCCCGAGCGAGCGCGGCTTGACCAAGCCGGGCACCGGCGCCGGACGAACCAGCACCAGCTTGGCGCCGCGCGCCAACACGAAGTCGACCTCCTCGAGCGCCTTGACGGGGTCGGCCAGCGAGATGATCGGCGCGGAAATGATGCGACGATCCGGGCGGTCGAAGCCCCAGTCCTCGTCGAGCCACAGGTTGAACGCGTGCACCGACGCCATTGTCGCGTCGATGTCATGCTTGAGCGCTTCTTCGACTCCGCATCCGAATGTCGGCAACATGAAGACGGTGTCGATGTCCTGGGTGTCCATCACCGTGATGCGGGCGTCGCGGTTCTGGTACTCGGGGTGTTCGCCGAGCCGCTCGACCTTCATCAGCGACGCCGGATCGACGCCCTCGGGAATCTCACCGCGGAACAACAGGTCGAGGCAACCGGGCACGATGATCGGGTCGAAGGTGGGGTTGGGAATGAAGTGATTGACCCGGCCGCCGATGACCGCCAAGGTGCGCTTGCCCTGTGTGACCATCTGCACGCCGCGGCTCTTGAACGCTTTGTCCAGGTGGCGGGTGAACGCGTCCAGCGGTTCGTAGTAGTGGTTATCGACGTCAATCGCCTTGTAGCTCAAGCTATTCATCATCTTCCTTCCCTGGAACTACGCGTCTGTTGGGCGCAGCGTTGGAAACTGCGGGGGCCGCTTCTCGAGGAAACTCGTGATCCCTTCGATGACGTCCGGCCGCGACATCGCCTCGTGCACCAGGACTTCGGAACGGGCATTGGCGTCCACGACGTCGCGGATGTCGTCGCCGTAGACCTGCCGTTTGATAACGGCCATCGATGCCGGCGAACAGTTTTCGGCCATGTCCTCGGCGTACTCCAGGGCACGCTTCATCAGGTCGTCGGCCGCCACGACCTCTTTGACCAGGCCCAGCTCGGCGGCCTCCTCGGCGAGAAAGGTGCGTGCGCTCAGCAGCAGGTCGAGCGCAACTCCCATGCTGGTCAGCCGCGGCAGGATCCAGGAGATGCCAAATTCGGCGATCAAGCCCCGGCGAGCGAACACGGCGCCGAATTTGGCCCCGGCAGCGGCGAAGCGCACGTCGCACATCAGCGCCTGGGTCAGGCCGATACCGACACAGGCACCGTTGATGGCCGCGATGACGGGCTTGCGCAGCGTGGTGACGAAGTGCGGCGGTCGTTCGCCCACCAATTCGGCCAGGTTCGTCTCGCCGGCCTTCTCCATCGATTCGCCGACCTTGGCCGCCGCGCTCGGCGCACCCAAATAGGCACCGGCGCAGAATCCCCTGCCCCGGCCGGTCAGCACGATCACCCGGATCGCGGGGTCGGATTCGGCGCGGTCGATGGCGGCATAGAACCCGGCCGCAATGTCAGGACCCCACGCGTTGAGGCGGTCCGCCCGATTGAACGTCAGGATCGCGACGCCGCTGCCGGTGGTCTCGTACAGCACCGCGTCGCCGGCCCGGGAGTCCTGGGAGGCGCCGTTGCTGCCGGACATCTTCCGCGGCACCTCCTGATGGGCTTGACTGCGGATTTCAAAGGGCTTTGTACCCATACTGTATACCTATCGGTACTGCATTCCACAACTGTCCGAGCGGCCCCGTGAACCCACGCCAAACAGCGAATTTCGCGATGCGCAACCGCGGTCCGGACGACCTCAAATCCGTCCCGATGCGCACCGCATTGTTTGGGATCAGGGTGGACCGGGTTATCGACACCTCGACACGACGGACGTGCATTTCGAGGCAACTAAGGGGATCGCAGTGAGAGAGGCAGCAAAAACGGCCTGGCACCGCCTGAAACAGGCGCGATCGGCCGTCATGAAATTCGAGGCGACGTGGGCGGGCATTCAATTTCTGTTCGCGCTCGGACCGATCGGGCTCATGATCGGCATCGTTTTGTGGGTACGAGGGCAACGAAATCGGGCTGCGCAGGCGCATCCGGGGGCGCCGGCGGGGACTGAGGCCGCAACCGAATCCCCCACGCCGGTGGCGGCGGGCGCTGCCGCGAACGGGCTGGCCCGCTGACACTGTGTCGAGCGCCACGTCCCGATCGTGTTTTCCCCCGTCGGGCGGCTGGGAAGAGAAAGTAGTGGCACCCACTAGGCAGGAGGAGGGAATTGCCAATGGTTGACGTCATCAGGGGCGTCGTGGAAGACGTAGTCGGCAAGGCCAAGGAGGTGGTCGGTACGGTCGCGGGTCGCAACGACTGGATCACCGAAGGCCAGGCGCAGCAGGACAAGGCAGAAGCGCTGCGCAACGCCTCGAAGAAAGAGGCTGCAGCCGACAAGGCGCGTGCCGAAGCGAAACTCCACGAGGCACGTCAACGCGCCGAGCAGAACTAGTCACGCGTGTTCGCAAGGCCCGGTCACCCCCTCGGTGGCCGGGCCTTCGTATTGGATGCAGCACAACGGCTTTGGTCGCTCGGTCGCTAGTCGATGAGCCCGAGCTTGCGGTACGCCGTCTCCATTTGGGCTTTGGCCGCCAGCGGCAGCTCGGCCTGCGGAGGCCGGGAATGCGGATACGCGCCTATCGGCAGGCCCAATAGCGAAGCGGCATACTTGAACGCGCCTCCCCAGTGGGTGAAGTAGTCCGATCGTCCCGGATAGCAGGTCCACCACGAACCGACGTCGAGATCGAATTGGTCCAGACCGGACTCGCGACCGTAATCCATTGCCTCGAGCAGCTTGTCGGACATCACCAGATCCCAATACTCGGAGAACAGTCGCCGTCGCGGGGTTTCGAACAGGTAACCGGCGGTACCGAGTTGTGCCGGGCAGACGATTCCATCACGCAGCCATCCGGCCCGATACACCGTCTTGTCGCATTCCCACACCGCCAGACCTGGTGCCAGTTCATGCAGCATTCTGCTCGCCGCGGGCCGGAACGCGCCCTCCTTGGTGGCGCATACCGCGGGCACTTCATCGTAAATGCGGGCGCTTTCGGCCGGGGTCAACACATAACCCGAGGACGGGGAGTTGAACATGCCCAACGCGATATCCGTCCGCGCAGCAACGTATTTGAAGAAGCGCAGCACGCCGTCGCCGCCGTGTGCCTCCATCATCGGTGTTTGGATGTAGACGATGTCGGCACCCGACTCCTGGGCGTGCAGCGTCAAATCCAGGCAGTCCTTCGCCGACATGGCCGCCGTGCAGGACTGCACCACCACATCGGGATTGATGCGGCGCGCCTCCTCGATCGCCACCTCCAGCAACCGCTTGCGCTCCTCGTTGGTCAGCGACCAGAACTCGGAAAGGCCGCTCGTGCACCACAACATCGGGTGCCCGAGATCGCCGACGCAGTAACGCACCAGCGTCCGGTAAGCGTCCCAGTCGATATCGTCACCGTCGGTGCCGCAAAACGGCGTGTAGAGCGAGTCGCCGATTCCTCGCAGCGCTCCGCGCGCCCAGGCGCGTGCCTCAGTAGCCGTCGCCACAATCCACTCCTTTTGTCGGCCAAGCGATTTGAGTCAGGTGAAGTCTGAACCACCGTCGACGTTGATGTTGGCGCCGGTCATGTAGGAGTTGCGTCGCGACGCGAGAAATGCGACGACCGGCCCGATTTCTTCCGGCAGGCCGGCACGCGACATATGTGCCGGATGCCCAAAGTGCTTGTCGATGGCCTCCATCAGACGATAGGGGTCGCTACCGTCGACGCCGACCGAGTCGGCCCAGCCGACGAGCGACTCGGACGCGATGCTGCCCGGAGACACCACGTTGACCAGGATCTCGTCTTTGGCGAGCATCAACGACAGGTTCTTTGAGACGCTGGTCAGCATCGACTTGGCCGCGGTGTAGGCGGGCAGCATCACACTCTGCCGCTGTGTCGAATGGGCCGAAAAGTTGACGATCCGCGCCCACTGCGCCCTACGCAGCAGGGGTAGCGCCGATCGAACACAGCGCACCATCCCCAGCACGCCGGCTTCGACGGCCTCACGCCACTGGTCGTCGGTCAGCTCTTCGAAGCTGCCCGGCGCCCCCGGCCCGACCGTATTGATCAGTACGTTGAGTTCGCCTTCCCATCGGGTGGAAATCTCGGCGAATACCCTGTCGACCTCCGCGGCGTCACCGATGTCGACCGCGAACCCAACCGCGTCCGGACTGCCACGTTCAGTGAGATCCGCCACTGCATTGTCGAGGACGGCCCGAGTACGGCCGAACAACGCCACCCGTGCGCCGTCCTCGGCGAGGCAACGGGATGTGGCCAAACCCATGCCGCGGCTACCGCCGACGACTACTGCGGTCGCATTCCCCAGCCCTAGATCCATGACGATTTCCGCGGCTCATGCGGTGCGGCAGCCGATGGCTCGCATCCGGTCATCCTCGCCCGTCCAGCCTTCTTTACCAAAAAGCCTACGATAGGTATTACAGTAGCAGACGGAAAAGCGTACGAGAGCCCGGTTGACGGTCATACCCGAATGGCGACACGCCTACATATACGCAGGTGGGAGCACATCTGCGGAGTAGATTTGATTCAATCGTGGCACGATTTCTGGACCGTACGTGCAGGATACATTTTGATGGAGGTGCCCGTAGTGGCAAAGCAGGCAACCGCTGATAAGCGTCAACGACGCGAACGCGGGTCCATCAACCCCGATGACATCATCAGCGGCGCATTCGAACTCGCGGAGCAAGTCTCGATCGACAACTTGAGCATGCCGCTGCTCGGCAAACACCTCGGCGTCGGAGTTACCAGCATCTACTGGTATTTCCGTAAGAAGGACGACTTGCTCAACGCGATGACCGACCGCGCGTTGAGCAAATACGTGTTCGCAACGCCCTATGTCGAAGCCAGCGATTGGCGCGAAACCCTGCGCAACCACGCCCGCTTGATGCGTAAGACGTTCATGGGCAACCCAATTCTGTGCGACCTGATTTTGATTCGCGCGGCGCTGAGCCCCAAGGCGGCCCGACTCGGCGCCCTCGAGATGGAGAAGGCGATCTCCAACCTGGTCGAGGCCGGCCTCACGCCCGAAGACGCCTTCGACACCTATTCGGCGGTTTCGGTCCACGTCCGCGGCTCGGTGGTACTGCAGCGGCTCTACGAAAAGAACCAGTCCTCCGACGTCGGCCCGCGTGCCATCGAGGACGCGGTTGCCATCGATCCCGAAAACACCCCACTGCTCGCCCAGGTGAGCCGGATAGGTCACCGGATCGGTGCGCCGGATGAAACCAATTTCGAGTACGGCCTCACCTGCATCCTCGACCACGCCAGCCGGCTGATCGACGAGGGGTCGAAAGCCGCCAAATCGACGACATCCCGGCCGCGCAAGGCGACAAAGTCGGCTTCGCCGCGTGCCCGGGCGAAGGCAACCGCGAACCGCTAGGCACGAATGTCGTTACTAGGCTTCGGGTTCCGGCACATGGAAGTGCTCGTCGCGTAGCCGGAATGCCTCCTTGGTGCCGTGCTGGGCGCGGGTTTTGACGAAGTTGAATTCGTCGGGCCCGAATTGCAGGTTGGTGCCATAAGCGTGGAAGAGATAGCTCGCGACTTCTTCACCGTTGTACGCCTGGGACTGCTCGACGAGGCGGAATGCTTCCTTGGCGATCACAACTCCGTCGGCGGGCATCTTCGCCGCCTTCTCGGCCCAGTAACGAGCCCGTGCGGTCACGGCGCCGGGATCGCAAGTGTCGGTGAAGATTCCGAGATGTTCGAGCTCGCCCGCTTCGATGACATCACCGGTCAACAGCAGGCGCCGCGCCAGGACCGGACCCAACCGGTGGAAGAACATGTGCAGGCTGCCCAGCGCGGGCCCCAGGAACCGGGTCGCCGGCATCCCGATCTTGGTGTCACGCGCGATCACCGAGATGTCGGTCATCAACGCCATTTCGAAGCCGCCCCCCAAGGCGTACCCGGATATCTCCCCCACCGTCACCTTCGGGAAGCCCATGAAGTTGTGGTAGAAGCTAAATGACTTGCGGTCCACCGTAAGTCGCCTGCGCTGGCTGGGCCGGCGCTTGGGCGTGGCCTCGTCGGGCGCCGTGGACTTCTCGCCATACCAGCCGTATGCGTTGTTCATGTCAGCCCCGGTGGAAAAGACTCCCTCGGCTCCGCGCAACAGCACCACAGTCAGATCGTCGTCTTCGGCCACCTGATCCAGGCACCGGCCGACGGCCTCGCGCATGGTGGCGTCATAGGAGTTGCGCTGCTTGGGATTGTTCAGGGTGATCGTCGCTATTCTCTTGCCGGGATCGACCTCGAAAAGCACGCGATCGTCGCTCGGGGCAGTCATGTCGCGGATTCCTTTCGCCGCCTGCCGAATCGGTAACCGGTCAGCTTGTCCGGCTGCGATGCCAACGTGTTGACCCGGCCGATGCACAGCACTTCGTCACCGAGCCGCAGCCGTGCGGTCGACTCGATGCCTCCCTCGATCTGCGACCGGGCAATCTCGAAGCGCAGCTCGGTCAGCAGCGGCGTGGGCCGCCGGAAGCTCACATGCAGCGATCGCGTCTTGCCGGACAGTCCCATGACGCAACTGTGATGCTGGATCACGCAGTCGAAGAACACGGACAGAAAGCCGCCGTGCACCAGTCCCGGCGGTCCTTCGTAGACGACCGGGAAGACGACCCGCCCCCTGGCCTTGTCGGCGTCGAGGTAGTCGAAGGAGTACTCGGGAAAGGACGGGTTGTAGGCGCCGATGTCGGTGGCGTGGTTGAGATAAACACGACGCGGGTCGTCGTCCATCTCACCGATTCGGGGCGCGTAGTCCTGCGGCGCAGCGGAGGCGAGCTCGCTTTCCCATTCACCGAACTTCGCCAGCATCGCATCGACCGTCGGGTGCGGATGTTCCAGGGAGAGCAACAGTGAACTCAGCCGCCGCATCGCTGCGGCGGCTGCCACGGTTTGGGCAAGGGGCATCTCGCCGAATTTCGTATCGTCGGCGCGTACCGGTGTCCCCTCGGGCATGCGACCCTCTTTCACCGGGTGTGACCCGGTTGTTCCGTCGGCAGCGTTTCCTTGATAACTTATACAGCGTAACAATCGTATTGCCTACTGTATGGGTAACCGTATCGCTGAGAAAGGCCGGATCCGACGGTGAGTCACGACGCCGATACGGCCGACGCCGAGGGGTCGGTGATCGCACACCGGGACGGCGCGATTCTGCGACTCACCCTCGACCGCCCGCAGCGCCGTAATTCGTTGACCCACTTGATGATCGAGATTCTGGTCAGCGCGCTGACCGAGGCCGCCGCCGACGACTCGTTGCGTGCGATCCACCTGCGCGGCGCCGGGCAAGACTTCTGCTCGGGCGCCGACTGGGTCGCTACCAACAACGGCAGGGTACAGCGACCGCGCACCGGGGACCTGGTGCGCCGGATTCCGCACGCCGCGCACCGGCTGATCGAGCTGGTGCAAACCATCCACCTCCCGGTGGTCTGCACGGTTCGGGGTTGGGCGGTAGGCATGGGCTGCAATCTCGCCCTCGCCGCCGACTTCACGGTGGCGGCCGACGATGCCGTGTTCTGGGAGCCGTTCATCGAACGGGGTTTCAGCCCGGATTCCGGCGCCAGCTGGCTGCTGCCCCGACTCGTCGGGATGGCGCGAGCCCGGCGCATGCTGCTGCTCAGCGAGAAGGTCGGCGCAGCCGACGCGGCCGACTGGGGCTTGATTCACCAGGCCGCCCACCCGGGCGAACTCGACGACGCCGTCGAGCAGCTGCTGGTGCGCCTCGCCGACGGACCGACCGTCGCGCTCGGACTGGCCAAGCAAGCCCTGAACTACGGTCAGCACGCCTCGCTCGGCCAGTCCATGACACAGGAGCTCTTCAACCTGGAACTGTCCTGTCGGACAGCCGATTTCAAAGAAGGCCTGGAAGCATTCCGGCAACGACGCGCGCCGAAATTCGATGGCCGGTGAAGGGAACACGGATGCCTGACTCGTTCGACACCATCAAATACGAGGTCGACGGGCACACCGCCACGATCACACTGAACCGTCCGGAGGCACTCAACGCGCTCAGCCCGCACATGGTCTCCGAGCTACGCGCCGCCTATCACGAGGTCGAAAACGACGACAACGTCTGGCTGACCATCGTGACGGGTACTGGACGCGCGTTCTGCAGCGGGGCGGATGTCAGGGAGATTCCCGAAGACGGCAAGGTGATTTACGAGCGGCCCTATCTGTCGACCTACGACCAGTGGGAGGCCCCACAGGAGGGCACTCCCCCGTTCCGCACGATGGCCAAGCCGGTGATCACCGCGGTCAACGGAATCTGTTGTGGCGCAGGCATGGACTGGGTCACCACGACAGACATCGTCATCGCATCCGAACAGGCGACGTTTTTCGATCCGCACGTCAGCATCGGACTGGTCGCCGGCCGTGAATTGGTGCGGATCTCCCGGGTGCTGCCCCGCTCGATCGCTTTGCGAATGGCCTTGATGGGTAAGCACGAACGGATGAGCGCTGGGCGCGCGTACGAGCTCGGATTGATCAGCGAGGTCGTCGAGCACGACCTGCTTCTGGACCGTGCCCGCGAGATAGCCGACATCGTCAACTCCAATGCGCCATTGGCGGTCCGGGGCACCCGGTTGGCGATTCTGAAGGGCTTGAACGTGCCGCTGCACGAGGCCGAGGTCATGGCCGAAACCTTCCGCGAACGGGTGCTGCGGACCGAGGACGCCGCCGAAGGTCCTAAAGCCTTTGTCGAGAAGCGCAAACCAAACTGGCAGTGCCGTTGAGTACCCCGCGTTTCGAAACCATTCTCCTCGACGTCGGCGCGGACGACCACGTCGCGACCATCACGCTGAATCGTCCCGATCAGCTGAATGCGTTCAACCGCACGATGTGTGAGGAGATGGCCGAAGCGTGGCGCACCGTCAAACTCGACGAGTCGGTGCACGCAGTGGTGCTGCGGGCCGCCGGCAGCCGGGCTTTCAGCGCGGGCCTGGACATCAAGACGCCGTACGGGCAACCCGAAAACGTATGGAACCACGAGGATCCCGGCGAACTGCTCAGCCCCAAGTGGCAGAAGTTGTGGAAGCCGGTGGTGTGCGCCGTCCAGGGCATGTGCACCGCGGGTGCGTTCTACTTTCTCAACGAGGCCGATGTGGTGATCTGTGCCGAAGACGCAACGTTTTTCGACTCACACGTCTCGGCGGGCCTGGTCTGCGCACTGGAGCCGATCGGCCTGATGCGCCGCGTCGGCCTGGGCGAAACGCTGCGCATCGCGTTGATGGGCAACGACGAACGGGTCAGCGCCGACACCGCGTTGCGGATCGGGTTGGTGTCCGAGGTGGTCGCGACCGACCAGCTGTGGAGCCGAGCCCACGAGATCGCCGCGGCGATTGCGGCCAAGCCGCCGACGGCCACGCAGGGCACCGTCAAGGCAATATGGGAATCGCTGGACCGGCCCTACCGCGCCGCAATGGAGCAAGGGTTGATCTACACCCGGCTGGGCAACCCCCTGGGCACCGCCGAACTGGCGGCGCAGCAGGACGTCGACGGCAAGCCTGCCGATCCAAAGATCCGCTGATGGGCCATCATCGGTTGAGTCAGCGCATCGCCGACGTACTGGATCTGCGGCCGAGCGCACCCGCGATCGAGTACGACGGTCGTTGGCTGTCGTGGGGCCAGATCGCCGAAGCGGCGCGGCGCATGGCGTCGGTGACCGCCGAACACCGCGACAACCCCGCGATCGGGATGCTGCTGCGCAACCGCCCGGGCCAGGTAGCGGCGTTCCTCGGTGTGCTGCTGGGCGGGGGCACCGTCGTGACGATCAATCCATCGCGTGGCGACGAGCGCACGCGAGCCGACATCGCCGCACTCCGACTGCCCCTGGTGGTCGGTGAGCCCGAGGATCTGGCCACCTTGGTCGCTCCCGGCACGCCGACCATGCCGATCTCCGGATGCCTCGCCGAGCCCGGCGAATCGGTAGGACCACACGACGGGCTCACGGCCGCAACACAAATCGCGGTGCGGATGCTGACCAGTGGAACGACGGGTCCGCCCAAGCGAATCGACCTCGGCTACGACATGCTGGCGCGCAGCGTGATGGATCCGGACCCCGACCAGGCGCCGGCGCCGCAGGAACTGCGCCGCGGGGTCGCGATCATGAACTCACCGCTGGTGCACATCGGCGGCGTGTTCCGGGTCCTGCAATGCGTCACCGAAGCGAGATCCTTTGTACTGCTGGAACGCTTCGAGCTCAACGCCTGGGCACAGGCGGTGCGCACGCATCGGCCGCGCGCTGTCTCGCTGGTGCCGGCCGCGTTGCGGACGGTGTTGCATTCCGCGCTGACGCGCGCCGATCTGGACAGTATTCGAGCGGTCACCTGCGGCACGGCCCCGCTGTCGGCCGACGACGCCGACGCCTTCACCGAGAAATACGGCATACCCGTCTTAACATCCTATGCCGCAACAGAATTCGGTGGTGGGGTGGCCGGCTGGACCCTGGCCGACTACCAGCAGCATTGGTCCAGCAAACGCGGTAGCGTCGGGCGGGCCAACCCGGGCGCCCAGCTGCGGGTGGTCGATGACGCCGGCACGCCATTGGGAGCCGACCAGGTCGGGCTGCTCGAGGTCAAACCGGGACAACTGGGGCGTTCGGTGCCCTGGATGCGGACCACGGATTTGGCGCGCATCGACGCCGACGGCTTCCTCTGGATCGTCGGGCGGGCCGATCAGGCGATCATTCGCGGCGGCTTCAAGGTGATGCCCGACGACGTGCGCGCCGCATTGGAGGGGCATCCGGCGGTAGCGGGCGCGGCCGTGATCGGGCGATCCGACGCCCGTCTCGGCGAGACACCGGTCGCGATGGTGCAACTGCGCGACTCGCACGGCACCGATACCGATGCGTTGGTGCAGTATCTGCGAACGCGGTTGGCGCGCTACGAGATTCCCACCGAGATCGCGATCGTCGGTGAGATTCCGCGCACCCCGTCGGGTAAAGCCGACCTGAGTGAGATCCGCCGGTTCTTCGACGAATCCGCGGCGCAGCGCGATCATGCCCGGTGATTCGACGGTCGCCGACGTCCTGCGGCAGCAGGCCGGCTCGCGGGACAACCATCCGCTTCTCGTGTGCGACGCAGAGCGGATCAGTTACGCCGAAGCCGACGTCGCATCGGCGGAGCTCGCCCGCGGGCTGATCGCCCTCGGCGCGGGCAAGGGGACCCATGTGGGAGTGCTCTACCCCAACGGCACCGAGTTCGTCGTCGCGATGCTGGCAGCCGCCCGGATCGGCGCTGTGGTGGTGCCGTTCTCGACGTTCGTCACCGCCCGCGAAATGGGCGAGCAGCTGGTCGACAGCGATGTCGAAATACTGTTGACAGCGAAGTCTTTTCGCTCTCACGACTACGTGCAGCGGTTGGCCGAGGTGCTTCCGGACGTCGATCTCGACTCCCGGTTGTTAACACCGGCCGCCCCACAACTGCGCCACGTCGCGATCACTCACGAGACGATGTTCCGACGAGCCGGCACCGTCGACCCCGAGCTGCTGGCGGCGATGGAAACCGACGTCTACGGCTGCGACCCGCTAACGATCGTCTACACGTCGGGATCGACCAGCGCCCCCAAGGGCGTGGTGCACACCCACGCCGCGCTGCTGGGACATCAGCGCAATCTCAACCGGATTCGCGGATTGACCCCCACGGACAAGCTGTTCTGCAACTCGCCGTTCTTCTGGATTGGCGGGTTCGCGTTCGGGCTGCTTGCCACCCTGGTAGCCGGTTCGACCTTGATATGCTCCAACGCCACCGATGCCGGGGCGATGCTGGACCTGCTGGAGGCCGAACAGCCGACGGTGACCAATGGATTCGCGGCCGGCATCGCTCACCTGGTCGACCACCCGAGTTACCCCGACCGTGATCTGTCGTCGATGCGGCGCGGCAACCTCTACCCGATCATGGCCCCCGACAGCAGGCCGACCGACCCGGAGCTGCGGCACAACATGCTGGGCATGACCGAGGCGGGCAGCGTCGTGCTGATCGCAGAGGACGAATCCGATCAGCCCGAAGCACGGCGCGGATCGTTCGGCAAGCCCGCGCCCGGATTCGAGACGATGCTGATCGACCCCGAGACGGCCGAACGCGTCGCCGTGGGAGACGTCGGCGAACTCTGCATCCGCGGGCCGTATGTGATGCAGGGCTATTACAAGCGGGCGCGCGAGGAGTGCTTCGACGCCGACGGCTGGTTGCACACCGGCGATTTGGTGCGCACGGATAACGACGGGTTCGTCTATTTTGTCGGCCGGCGCGCCGCGATGATCAAAACGGCCGGCGCCAACGTCTCGGCGGCCGAGGTCCAGATGGCCATCACCAAGGTCACCGGCGGAGCTCCGGCGTACGTCATCGGCCTACCCGACCCACGACGGGGGCAACTCGTCGCCGCGGTGGTGGTCCGGCCGGACGGTGCCACTGCGCTGGACACCGTGACGTTGAGCGAACGACTCAAATCCGAACTGTCCGCGTACAAGATCCCCAAACGGTTCATCAGCTTGGCACCCGCCGACGTGCCGCTGATGTCCAGCGGCAAGGTCGACATCCAGCGCCTGAAGCAGCTCTTCGATGCCTGACACCATCGACGCGCTGGTCCGGCTCCGAGCCGGCCTCCACGGGGATACGCCGATGGTGATCGATCCCACGTCTCGGCTCAGCTACCGCGAACTCGATTCGACGACAAGCGATTTGGCGGCGGGATTCATCGAAGCCGGCGTCGGCAAGGGTACCCGGGTCGGATTGATCATGCCCAACAGCGTCCGTTGGGTGCAGATCTCCATCGCGCTGGCCCGCATTGGCGCCGTGCTGGTTCCGTTGAGTACCCTGCTGCGGGCCAGTGAACTCGTCGCACAGCTGCGCATCGCGGCCGTGCAGTTCCTGGTGAGCGTCGAGGAATTCCGGGGTCATCGCTACCTCGACGACCTCGAGGCGGTACCGCGGGCCGAACTGCCTGCGCTACGCCGGGTTTGGTCGACCGGACAACTTGACGACGCTCCAGCGAGCGATCGCGCACGCCACATCGTCGAGGCCATGACCGCCACGGTGACCGCCGCCGACCCGCTGGTCATCATGTTCACCTCCGGCAGCAGCGGAAGACCCAAGGGTGTCGTGCACTCTCATGGCAATGCGTTGGGCGCCGTGCGGTCGGGTCTTGCGGCGCGGTGCATCACCTCCCAGACCCGTCTGTATCTGCCGATGCCATTCTTCTGGGTGGGTGGTTTCGGCAGCGGAATACTGTCCGCCCTGCTGGCCGGCGCCACCCTGGTGACCGAAGAACTTCCCCGGCCCGAAACCACCCTGCGATTGCTGGAACGCGAGCGTGTCAACCTGTTTCGCGGCTGGCCGGATCAAGCCGAGGCACTGGCCCGGCACGCGAGCGCGGCCGGCGTTGACCTTTCGGCACTGCGTCCGGGCAGCCTGGAAGCCTTGCTGCCGCCCGAGCAGCGGGCTGCGCCCGGAGCACGAGCCATGCTGTTCGGTATGACCGAGGCTTTCGGGCCGTACTGCGGCTACCCCGCCGACACGGATATGCCGGTGGCCGCCTGGGGCAGCTGCGGAAAACCGTTCGACGGCATGGAAGTCCGCATCGTCGACGTCGACAGCGGCGAGCCCCTCGCGGCCGGTATCACCGGGATGATCCAGCTCCGTGGACCGCACACGATGCGCGGGATCTGCTGTCGTAGTCGCGAAGAGCTGTTCACCGTCGACGGCTTCTACCCGACCGGCGATCTGGGCCATCTGGACGAGGACGGATTCCTGTTCTACCACGGGCGATCCGACGACATGTTCAAAGTCAGCGGCGCGACGGTCTACCCGAGCGAGGTCGAGCGAGCGCTGCGCACCATCGAGGGCATCGACAATGCCTTCGTCACCAATGTGCCGGGCACCGCGGGAGAACGGGTAGGCGCGGCGGTGGTGTGCGGTGATCGTGGGCTGACCGCCGCGCAGTTGCGCACCGAGGCGACGGCCGCGCTGAGTTCCTTTAAGGTGCCGACGGTGTGGCTCCTGCTGCACTCCGACGACGACGTGCCGCGGGGCGGCACCGGTAAGGTCGACATCCGCCGGCTGCGCGAGATGCTCGCCGACGCGGACCGGCGTCAGGGCACCCGCGTCCAGGGTTGACAGTTCAGCGACTCGAAGGCCTTCACGGAAGTATTGATGTTCGCGAACATCGGACCGATCGAGGTGTTCGTCTGCAGTACGTGGTCCTTGTTGGCATCGGGCGTGCTGTAGGTGAACCACGAGCACATCGAGTCCTGGGTCGGCACATTGTTGATCCACACGCCGAACGCCGACCCCGATCCGCCGGTGTGGTAGAGACCGGGCGCGATGTCAGCCCCGACGACGAAGACGCCATTACCGGGGATGGGGTCGAGCAAATCCGCATGCGCCGGTGCCCCGAACGCGATCGCCGTCGCGGTTGCAACGAAGAGGGCCGATACCCGAAGCGTGGGAGTCATCTTCTTCTCTCCATTCGTTGCCCACCCTGATGGCAGCGTATGCCCCGCCCGGCCCCAGCAACAAGAGATGGCGACGGCTACCGGCGAACCCCGGATACCGCCGAGCGTGGCAGCCGGCCGGCGCGCGAATGTCCGCTCAGGACATCACCGTGGACGAGCACGTCGAATGCCAGATTCAGCCGCATCGGCCTGCTCACCGACTGGCGCCAGGTGAGTCGAGTGCCCCCATCCGCCGGCTCGCTGGTAAGACCTTGCAACGCAACGGTTTCGTCTTTGTAGGTCGCCGTGCCGGCCAGCCCGTCGCGCAGCTGTGTGAACTCGTACAGCACCGCCAGCGTCCCGATCGGGGTCTTGATCGTTACATCCCAGTCGCCTTCGATGCTCAATTTAAACCTCCACAGGTTCTCGGCCCACCGGCCGCCATACGGTGCCCCGCCGTTCGTATTCGAAGAGTTCCTCGACGGCGTGGGCGATTTGAGGGCCGTAGCAGCGATCGAGCAGATGCAGCGCCAGGTCAAGCCCCGACGTCACGCCGCCGGCGGTCACCAGATCTCCGTCGTCGACGACGCGGGCCGCGACGGGGTGCACGCCCGCGGCCTCGAGCAGATCCAGGCCCAAACGATGCGTTACGGCGTGACGCCCTTCGATCAGGCCCGACATCGCCATCACCACCGAACCACCACACACCGCCGCCATGGTCACGTCGGGATTGGCAAATGCCTTGTGCAGCAGCGGAGTCAGTTCGGTCTGCGCAGCCCGTGCCAACAACACCGGAATGGTCTCGACGCCGTCATCGGGGTCACCGGCGATCGGCCCGCTGGCACCGGGGACGATCACACACCCCGGTTCGGACGGATCGAGCACGGCGGTGGCGGCCAGCGTCAAGCCGCGGGTCCCGCTCGTCACGCGGCGAGGGCCTTCCGCCGCCACCAATGTCACCCAGAGCTCGCCCGCGACCATATCCGAGCCGGCCGCAAGAACTTCGAACGGAGCGATGACGTCCAACGGGTCGAACCCGTCGTACAACACAATTTGCGCATGCACCCGGCTATGTTCGCCGGTCGCTACGACTCAGACCAGTGGCTGGATTGCCACATTGCGCCGGTATATTGCCAAGCCATGCATACCGTCGCCGTTCTGGCCGAGCCCGACACCATCGCCTTCGACCTCGCGATAGCAGTCGAGGTCTTCGGCCGTGTCTGGCTCGACAATGCAGCGCCGGGCTACCGGGTTCGAGTGTGTGGCTGCGAACCCGTGGTCGCGGCGGGGCCAATCCGGATCGCGACCGACTTCGGCCTAGACGAGCTCGCCAACGCCGACACCATCGTCGTGCCGGGCCGCAATGATGCCGCGGCAGCAGTCCGCGGCGACGTGATCGAGGCATTGAAGTCCGCTTACCACAAGGGTATTCGAATCGCATCGATCTGTAGCGGCACTTTTACCGTCGCCGCCGCGGGCATCCTGGACGGCAAGCGGGCGACCACGCACTGGCTTGCGGCGGAGTTGTTTTCGGCGACTTACCCGACTGTCAGGCTTGACGCCGACGCGCTCTATGTCGACGAAGGCCAAGTCCTCACCTCGGCGGGAGCGTCGGCCGGACTGGATCTGTGCCTGCACATGGTCGCTCGCGATTATGGCTCGGCCGCCGCCGCTGACGCCGCGCGCCTGGCCGTCACCCCGCTGCACCGCAGCGGCGGCCAAGCACAATTCATCATCCGCAACCGGCGCATGTCCAACACCGAACTCGACGGCCTATTGATTTGGATCGAGAACAACGCGCACCTACCACTGACGCTGCGCGACATTGCCCGCCAGGCAGCCAGCAGCGAGCGGACGATCAATCGAAGATTCAAGCTCGAGACCGGTCAGACACCCATGCAGTGGGTCAACAATGTCCGGATCCGCCACGCCCAGCAGCTGCTGGAGAGAACTGCCGATAGTGTCGAAAACATCTCGCGCCAAGTAGGTTTCGCGTCAGCGACGAATTTCCGCGAACAATTCCGCCGGGTGTCCGGAGTGTCGCCGCAGAGTTATCGCAGCACCTTTCGCCAGAGCTAAGATTCCTCGTCAAGCACCACACCGCGCGCGACGAGGTGGTCGATCAACGGAATAGCCCCGGCGGCAAGGTGTTCCGACATTGCCGCGCGGGCAAGTTTGTCGTCGTGAATTTCAAGCGCGGTCAAGATCTTCCGATGGTCCTTGATCGACTGGCTCGGCCAGCCCTCGATCGAGGGAAACACCGATTCGGGGGCGTATCGGGTGATCTGCGACATCAACTGTGCGAGTTTCGGCGAGTCCGCCGCCACGTTGATGGCTCGGTGAAACTCGTGGTTCAGCCGGACCGTTCGCTCGTGGTCATCGCCGGCATAGGCCTGTTCCAGCTGGGCCTGCAGTTCCTTGAGTTCATGCAGCTGCTCGGCAGTGATGTTGACCGCGGCCCGCGCGGCCAGCTCTCCACCGACATGTGCCTGCACGTTCGCCACGTCGGTGACGTCTCGGCCGGTGACCGGCAACACCACGAAGCCGCGACGGGGCTGCTGGGCGATCAGCCCCTCGGCACGCAGCGCGAACAGCGCCTCACGGACCGGTGTGACACTGATCCCCAACTCGGCGGCCAGTTGGTCCAGCCGAATATAGGACCCCGCGGTATAGACGCCGTCGAATATCCGCCCACGGATAATCCGCGCGACGTCCTCGGAAAGTTGAGGGCGCGCAGCGAAATCCGGAACGCTCATCTGCCTACACCTGGTATTCCGCGAGCAATCGCTTGCTGATGATGTTCTTCTGGATCTCGCTGGTTCCCTCGCCGATCAGCAGGAACGGCGCGTCACGCATCAGCCGCTCGATCTCGTATTCCTTGGAATAGCCGTAGCCGCCGTGGATCCGGAAGCTCTGCTGAGTCACCTCGGTGCAGTATTCGCTGCACAGATATTTGGCCATTCCGGCAGCGACGTCGTTACGCTCGCCCGAATCCTTCAGCCGCGCCGCGTTGACCATCATCAGATGTGCCGCTTCGACTTTCGTCGCCATCTCGGCCAGCTGGAACGCGATGGCCTGGTGCTCGGCGATCGGCTTTCCGAACGTCTGGCGCTGCTGCGCGTAGCGCACCGCGAGCTCGAAGGCACGCAGCCCCACGCCACACGCGCGCGCCGACACGTTGACCCGGCCAACCTCGATGCCGTCCATCATCTGGAAGAAGCCCTGTCCGGTGATGCCGCCGAGTACATCGTCGGCGCTGGCCCGGTAACCGTCGAAAATCATCTCGGTGGTTTCGATGCCCTTGTAGCCCAGCTTGTCGATCTTGCCCGGAATGTGCAGGCCGGCAACGACTTCGCCGAATCCGACCGGCTTCTCGACCAGGAATGCGGTCAGGTTGCGGTGCGGTTTGTCCGAGCCTTCGTCGGTGCGCACCAGCACCGCCACCAGGGTGGAGGTGGCGCCGTTGGTCAGCCACATCTTCTGGCCGTTGATGATGTAGGTGCCGTCGGCCTCGCGACGGGCCCGGGTGCGGATCGCCGCCACATCAGAACCCAACTCAGGCTCCGACATCGAAAAAGCACCGCGAGTCTCGCCGGCCGCCATCCGGGGCAGGAAGCGCTGCTTCTGCTCGTCCGTGCCGTGCTGGCGCAGCATGTACGCCACGATGAAATGGGTGTTGAGCACCCCGGACACGCTCATCCAGCCGCGCGCCAGCTCCTCCACGCACAACGCGTAGGTCAGCAGCGACTCCCCCAGCCCGCCATACTGCTGCGGAATCATCAGTCCGAACAGGCCCATCTCGCGCATCTGGTCGACGATGTGCTGCGGGTAGGTGTCGCCGCGTTCGAGTTCGGCCGCGTTGGGGATGACTTCTTTCTCGACGAATTGGCGCACCGTGGCGATGATCTCGGTCTGGAATTCGGTCAGCCCGAGGGTTTGGGCGAGCTTGGTCATGTGCTGTGGTTCCTTCCGGCTCAGCAAGCGATGGTGTTCGCGCTCGCGAGGCGCTCGATGTCGGCGGTGGTCAAGCCCAGGCGCCGCAGGACCTCGGCGGTGTCTTGCCCCAGGGCAGGCGCGGGCGCGGGACCCGGATGCGCCCCGTCGAACGCGGCCGGCAGGCCCGGTGCCAGATAGTCGCCCACGCCGGGTTGCCGCAGACGCGAAAACATGGGATTAGCAGTTACTTTCGGTTCGGCAGCAACCTCGGCGAAGGTGCGGTAGCGCTCGAACAACACCGTGGTGTCCGACAGCGCGGCGGTGATCTCATCGGCGGTATGGTCGGCGAACCAGGTGGCGAATAGACCGGACAGCACGTCCCGGTATCGGTAGCGATCGCCCTCGGAACCGAAATCCACCCCCAGCGCCTCAGCGAGCGCCGACACCGCGGCGCCCGTATTCGTCACCCTGAGCAGGTCGCGAAAGTGCCTGCCGGTCAACAGGACAACCATGAACCGGACCCCGTCGCGGCTGGTGAAGTCCTGCCCGTACTGACCGTAGATGGCATTGCCCAGCCGCTCGCGCTGCGTCCCGTTGACTTGAGGTTCGGTCAGCAAGCCAAGATTCGCGGCGGTGGCCAGGGCGACATCCTCCAACGCCAGGCTGATCCGCGCCCCGACCCCGGACTGCTCGCGACGCCGGACGGCAGTCACGACCGCCAACGCGGCGTACAGTCCGCAGCACACATCCCAGGCCGGCAACACGTGATTGATCGGACCGGCCGCGTCGGCCGGGCCCGTGACGAGCGGGTAGCCGATGCCGGCGTTCACGGTGTAATCCACCCCGGTGGACCCGTCACCGCGCCCGAGCAACTGGACGTGAACCACGTCGGATCGCTTGGCCGACAGCACATCGTGGCTCAGCCAGGACAGGCCGGCGGCATTGGTCACCACAATCCCGTCGCCCTCGATGATCAGCCGCGAAACCAGCTCCTGCCCCTCGGGCGAACGCATATCGATGGTGGCCGAACGTTTTCCCTTGTTCAGACCCGTCCAATAGATCGAGGTGCCGTCCGCCGACAGTGGCCAGCGCTGGACGTCGGAGGCGCCGCCGATCGGGTCGACGCGGATCACCTCTGCGCCAAGCTGACTCAGCGTCATGCCACATAGTGGCGCGGCGACGAAACTGGACACCTCGACCACGGTGAGGCCGGCCAGCGGCAACCCGGGATTGCTCATCGTTAGCTGACCCGTTCGAAGATCGCGGCCAGGCCTTGACCGCCGCCGATGCACATGGTCTCCAGCCCGTAGCGTGCCTGGCGACGGTTGAGCTCACGCGCCAAAGTGGCGAGCATCCGCCCGCCGGTCGCGCCGACCGGATGCCCCAGCGAGATTCCCGAGCCGTGCACATTGGTTCGGTCGAAATCGCCCGCGCCGAACTTCCATTCGCGCATCACCGCAAGGGCTTGGGCGGCAAAGGCTTCGTTGAGCTCGATGAGATCGATGTCGGACAGTTGCAAACCGGCCTTGGCCAGCGCAGCCTCGGTAGCGGGAACCGGACCGATCCCCATGATGTTGGGCGCCACCCCCGCCAGGCCCCACGACACCATGCGGACCAGGGGTGTCAGGCCATACTCGTCTGCTTTCTCCAGCGTGGTCACCACACACATCGATGCGGCGTCGTTCTGCCCGCTGGCGTTGCCCGCGGTGACCGTCGCCTCCGGATCATCCTTGAGCAGAACCGGTTTGAGCCTGCTCAGGGATTCCACCGAGGTGTCGGCGCGGGGATGCTCATCGGTGTCGATCACTTCCTCGCCGCCGCGAGTGGTCACCGCGACTGGAATGATCTCGTCGGCCAGCACGCCGTCCTGCTGCGCGGCGACGGCGCGCTGATGCGACCGCACCGCAAGCTCGTCCTGCTCCTGACGTGAAATGCCGTACCGGCGGCGCAGGTTTTCCGCGGTCTCGAGCATCCCTCCCGCAACCGGGTAGTGACGGCCACCGGCGGTCGTGCGCCCGCGCGCCAGCCCGTCGTGCACCCGCACGCCGTTGCGGGCGCCCCAACGCATGTCGGTGGAGTAGAAGGCGACATTGCTCATGCTTTCGCATCCCCCGGCGATGACCAGGTCATTGTCCCCGGCGCCCACCTGCTGGCAGGCCTGGATGACGGCCTGCAGGCCCGACCCACAGCGACGGTCCACCTGCATGCCGGGCACCGTCACCGGCAAGCCGGCGTCCAACGCCACCACCCGTCCGATCGCGGGCGCATCGCTGTTGGGATAGCAGTGACCGAGGATCACGTCCTGCACGGCATCAGCAGCCAGTCCGGTGCGCTCCAGCAGTCCTTTGAGCGCGGCAACCCCGAGATCAACGGCGCTGAGCGGCTTGAACATTCCGCCGTAACGGCCGATCGGCGTGCGGACGGGCTCGCAGATGACGACCTCGGCACTCATAGGTGGCGGCCGCCGGTGATTTCCATAACGGTGCCGGTCATGTACGACGACAGGTCGGATGCCAGGAACAGCGCCACGCTGGCCACCTCACTGGGCTCGCCGGCGCGGCCCATCGGCACCTCGGCGACCTTCGAGTCCCAAATGCGTTGGGGCATAGCCTCTGTCATGGCGGAGCGGATCAAACCCGGAGCGATGGCGTTCACCCGTATACCCAGGTAGGCCAACTCCTTGGCGGCCGCCTTGGTCATGCCGACAATGCCGGCCTTGGCCGCCGAGTAGTTGGTCTGGCCGACCATGCCGACCTTCCCCGAGACCGAGGACATGTTGATGATCGCGCCGCGCTTGTTTTCCCGCATGATCGCCGCGGCGAGCCGGGTGCCGTTCCAGGTCCCCTTCAGGTGCACGTTGATGACCTGATCGAACTGTTCCTCGGTCATCTTGCGCATGGTGGCATCGCGGGTGATGCCGGCGTTGTTGACCATGATGTCCAGGCCGCCGAAATGTTGCACCGCGGTCTGGATCAGGGCCTGCACGTCAGACGATTGCGTGACATCGCAGCGCACCGCGACGGCGACGTCATCACCGCCCAGCTGTTTGGCCACGACTTGGGTTTCCTCGAGGTTGACGTCGCCGAGCACCACGCGCGCACCCTCGGCGACAAACCGCTGCGCGATGGCCAGACCCAGGCCCTGCGCTCCGCCTGTGATTACCGCCGTCTGACCTGTCAACAACGACATCTGGCTCCACTTCCTTCACTGTTTTCGTCACCCACCGGGCACGCTCCAGGCAAATATCATATTTGATATAGGATCCTGCCCTGGACCAGGGCATCCCGCCAGGGAGAGGAGTGTGACGCCAATGGCCACCGCCGAATCCGCAGCAGTCAGCGACGATGATTTCCGCGAGATCCTCGCTCAGACAAGGCAATTCGTGCGCACCGCCGTCGTTCCCCGCGAGCAAGAGATCCTTGACGAGGATCGCGTCCCCGACGACCTGCGCGACGAGGCCAAGAAGATGGGTTTGTTCGGCTACGCGATTCCCCAGGAATGGGGCGGTCTCGGCCTGAACCTGATGCAAGACGTCGAGCTAGCGATGGAGCTGGGCTACACCTCGCTGGCCGTGCGTTCGATGTTCGGCACCAACAACGGCATCGCCGGGCAGGTGTTGGTGGGGTTCGGCACCGAAGAACAGAAATCCCGCTGGCTGGAACCGATAGCCTCCGGCGATGTTGTCGCATCGTTCGCGCTGACCGAACCCGGCGCCGGATCCAACCCGGCCGGCTTGCGCACCAAAGCCGCTCGAGTCGATGACGATTGGGTGATCTCCGGCCAGAAGCGCTTCATCACCAACGCACCCGTCGCCGATCTGTTCGTGGTGTTCGCGCGCACCCGCCCGGCCGACGACGAGGGTCCGGGGATCGCGGTGTTCCTGGTTCCCGCCGATACCGCGGGTGTCGAGGTGGGCGTCAAGGACGCCAAGATGGGCCAGGAAGGCGCGTGGACGGCCGACGTCAACTTCACCGACGTTCGCGTCGGCTCCGATGCGCTCGTCGGTGGCAGCGAAGACGTCGGCTACCGGGCCGCGATGACGTCGCTCGCGCGGGGACGAGTCCACATCGCCGCGCTGGCGGTGGGCGCCGCAACCCGCGCGCTCGACGAATCCGTGGCCTACGCCGCCACCGCGACCCAGGGCGGCGCGGCGATCGGCAGCTTCCAGTTGGTGCAAGCGATGCTCGCCGACCAGCAGACCGAGGTGATGGCCGGGCGCGCGTTGGTACGCGAGGCCGCCCGGCTCTGGGTGACCGACGAGGACCGCCGGGTGGCGCCGTCCGCGGCGAAGCTGTACTGCACCGAAATGGCGGGCCGCGTCGCCGATCTCGCGGTGCAGATTCACGGCGGTAGCGGGTATATGCGTGGCGTGGCCGTCGAACGCATCTACCGCGACGTGCGGCTGTTACGACTGTACGAGGGCACCAGCGAGATCCAGCGTCTGATCATCGGCTCGAACCTGGTCAAGGCCGCGGGGCGGGCTACCACAGCGAAGGAGCGCTAATGGCAGGCAAGTTGGAGGGGCGTGTCGCTTTCATCACGGGAGCGGCGCGCGGACAGGGCCGGGCCCACGCCGTGCGGATGGCCGCCGAAGGCGCCGACATCATCGCCGTCGACATCGCCGGCAAGCTGCCGTCCTGCGTTCCCTACGATCCGGCGACGGAAGAGGACCTGGCCGAAACCGTTCGCCTCGTTGAGGAAACCAACCGTCGCATCCTCGCCTCGGTTGTCGACACCCGCGACCTGGAAGCGCTGCGCAAGGCCGTCGACGATGGCGTCGCCGCGTTCGGACGCCTGGACATCATCGTGGCCAACGCCGGGGTCGCGGCCCCGCAGCCGTGGAACGAGATCACGCCCGAAGACTTCGGCCACGTGCTGGACATCAACGTGACGGGCACCTGGAACACCGTGATGGCCGGTGCGGACAAGATCATCGAAGGCGGGCGTGGCGGCTCGATCATTCTGATCAGCTCGGCAGCCGGGGCCAAGCAGCAGCCGTTCATGGTGCACTACACGGCCAGCAAGCACGCCGTCACCGGGCTGGCCCGGGCCTTCGCGGCCGAACTGGGCAAGCACTCGATCCGGGTCAACAGCGTCCACCCTGGCCCGGTGAACACACAGATGGGCTCCGGCGACATGGTCGCGGCGGTAGCCAGGGCGATGGAAACCAACCCCCAGCTGGCGCACGTATTGACGCCGTTTCTGCCCGACTGGGTTGCCGAACCGGAAGAGATCGCCGACGCCGTCTGCTGGCTGGCCAGCGACGAGTCGCGCAAAGTCACCGCGGCCCAGATCCGGGTCGATCAGGGGTCGAGCCAATACTGACGAGTGGACATCGGTAGCCGCAACGCCACCGAGCTACGAAATGCCCCAACATGTTTCGTTCTGACAACGTCAGATGGAGCCGTTTGTCGGTTACCCGATGAGCTGCGCATTACGTCGCCGTAATGTGATATACATCACATCGTTATTGAACGACCTGGGCGACACACCCACCCGGTGGAGCAAAAGACTAAGAGCGTTACTTATTCTCTCAACATGGGACGGCCCCAAATGTCGATTAATGCTGCTGAGCCACTGGCGGCTGACATTAATGATTACGTCCGCGCCGACGGCTCCATCGTCCTGCCGGACGGCTTGACGCTCACGTCGTTCTTCGACCAGAACCGTGCGGCATTCGGCGACCGTCCGTCCTACCGGTTCATCGACTACGCCAAAGAGCAGGACGGCCGCGTCCTCGAACTGAGCTGGAACGAGCTGTGGACCCAAGTCCGCTCGATCGGCGCCCGTCTCCAGCAGGTTGCCAAGCCCGGAGATCGTGTCGCGATCTTGGCGCCCCAGGGTCTTGAGTATGTGGCGTCGTTCTTCGCCGCCGTCCACGCAGGCAATATCGCGGTTCCGCTGTTCGCTCCCACCCTGGCCGGTCATACCGAGCGGTTGACGGCCGTGCTGTCCGACGCGCGCCCCGCCGTGGTGTTGACGACCACCGCGGCGGCCGAGTCCGTGCGCGAGTCACTGCGCGCGCACCCGGTGGCCGGGCGCCCACGCCTGATCGCGGTCGACGCGATCCCGGCGTCGCTGGCCTCGATGTTCGTCGAGCCGACGATCGGCACCGACGACATCGCGTACCTGCAGTACACCTCGGGGTCGACCCGCAGCCCGGCCGGCGTGGAGGTCACCCATCGCGCCGTCTGCACCAACGTGCTGCAGATGATCCTGGCCGGCGACCTGCACCGAAACACGCACAGCGTGAGCTGGCTGCCGCTGTACCACGACATGGGACTGATCATGATCATGTTCCCGGCGTTGTGCGGTGGCGAATACCTGACGCTGCTGGATCCCATGGCCTTCGTACGCCGGCCGTTCCGGTGGATCAAGGGATTGAGCGCGGAAGCCGCCAACGGCCCGACGTTCGCCGCCGCACCCAATTTCGCATTCGAATTGGCCGCCGAGCGCGGGCTGCCCCCCGAAGGCGCCGACATCGACCTGCGCAACGTGGTCGGCCTGCTCAACGGCTCCGAGCCGGTCACGATTGCCGCCATCGAGAAATTCACCAACGCCTTCGCGCCTTACGGACTGCCCGCGACAGCGGTCAAACCGTCCTACGGGATGGCGGAGGCGACGCTCGGAGTTGCCAGCACTCCCCCACATTCCGGGTTCAAGGCGGTCTACCTGGACCGCGCTGAACTCGCCGCGGGGCGCGCGGTGATCGTCGAACCGGACGCCGAGGGTGCGGTGGCCTATGTGTCCTGCGGCCGTCCGTTCCGCGATCTCTGGGCCGTGATCGCCAGCCCGGACGGGGGCGAGGTGCCGGACTACGGTGTCGGGGAAATCTGGCTGCACGGCAACAACATCGCCCGCGGCTACTTCGGGCGCGAGGAAGAGTCGCAGCGCACGTTCGGCAACAAGCTGCAGTCCCGCCTCGAGCAGGGCAGCCACGCCGAGGGCGCACCGGACAACTGCTACTGGCTGGCCACCGGCGATCTCGGCGTGTACATCGACGGCGAGATCTACCTGACCGGTCGGATCAAAGACCTCATCATCATCGACGGCCGCAACCACTATCCGCACGACATCGAAACCACGGTCAGTCAATCGTCGCCGGCCATCCGGACCGGCTACGTGGCGGCATTCTCGGTGCCGGCCGAGGTTTCCGACGGTGGCTCGGCCGAGCAACTTGTCATCGTCGCCGAACGCGCCGCGGGTGTCGGCCGCGCGGATCCCGAGGCGATCGCCGCGGCCGTGCGGGCGGCGGTCGCACGCGAGCATCAGGTTCGGGTAGCCGACCTGCGACTGGTTGCCGCCGGCGCGATTCCGCGCACCAC
Source organism: Mycobacterium sp. pR1184 (assembly GCF_041287235.1). NCBI lineage: Bacteria > Bacillati > Actinomycetota > Actinomycetes > Mycobacteriales > Mycobacteriaceae > Mycobacterium > Mycobacterium sp. pR1184. Next base: position 122,614 of record NZ_JBGGKR010000011.1, read on the forward strand.
CAGCGGCAAACTCGCCCGCAACGCGTGCCGGGCCGAGTATCTCGACGGCCGGTTCAACCGATAACCGGGCTCAGCCGAGCAGTTCCAGCGTCCCCAGATCGCGGACGGCCTGGCAGCCACGACTGAGCATCGCCAGCACCATGTCGTCACCGCGTTCGGTCGAGGTCGCGAAGGCGAAGCCCAGGGCGGAGATCAGCAACGCCTGCGGCATCCCGAGTCGGTAATCGCGCCAACATGTTTCGCGGTCGTAGCCGGTGACGCCGTAACCCAGCAGCGCTTGATGATAGTCGATGACGAGGTCTTGCTCGACGGTGGATCGAAGCTGCGAATTCAGGCTCGTCGCCGTGAAATACGCGAGATCCCGCGCCGGCAGACCCACGCCGAGCGTTTGCCAGTCGACCACACTCACCCGGGTACGCCCCGGATCGAAGAGCAGATTGTCCAGCCGGTAGTCACCGTGCAGCAACGCGAACCGGTCCCGCTCGGACGACAGCCATGGTGTCACCAAACCCATTGTCGTGGTGAAGGTCTCGCGATCTTCGGCACTCATCCGGTCGCCCAGCTTTTCCAGGGTGATGTCGGCACTCATCTTCGCGACTTCGCCGAGACCCTTGGCCATGTCGTCATCCGGACGGGGAAACGCGAGCCCGGGCAGATCCAGCCAGTAGGGGTCGCACCAGCTCGGCCCGTGCAGCCCGGCCAGCGCCAGCACCGACAACCGCGCCTCCTGTTCGCCGCAGCCAGCGATCTGGTCGCCTTGCACCGCGGGCGCCTGGTCGGCCAGCAGCAGCGCGTATTCCATGGCGTCGTCGGTGATCTGGCAGTAGTAGCAACTCGGGGTAGGCACCCGCACACGGTCGGCCACCGACGTGTAGAAGGCGCATTCGCTGCGGTAGCCGATCACGACGCGGTCGCGCACGGTGTCGTCCTGGGCGGGCAGCTTGATCACGAAGGTCTGCGGCAGCTCACCGGGATCGGCGGCGTACTCGGCCGTCACCCGATAGGTCGCCCCGGTCTGGCCCGTGCCGATGGCCACCACGTCGACTGCGGACACCTCGACCGGTGCGTGCCGTTCGCTCAGTGCCGCGGATAGCCATGCGGGTGTCACATCGCCGGGGTACCGCGGAATCGAGACCACAGCACTCATACGCAACCACGCCTCCGGGATCCACCAGCTGACCGACCGATCAACTGTAAGGCATACGGCAAGTGCCACCAGCCGTGGCCTAATCGGCGACTTAATCAGTGACTATGTGCCAGTCGGCGGCCTCGTGCTGCTGCCGCCAGAATTCGCTGAATCGTCCACCAGCAGCGAGCAATTCGTCGATCGAACCGTCCTCCGCGACACGCCCGTCGTCTACGAACAGCACGCGGTCGGCGTGACGGATGCTCGCCAGCCGATGGGCCACGATCACGCGTGTGCGCGCTTGCGGGTCGGCGGTGAGCGCGTCGACCACCGCAACCTCGTTCTCGGTGTCCAGGGCGCTGGTCGCCTCGTCGACCAACAACACGGGAGCGGGCTTCAGCAGCGCCCGCGCGATGCTGACCCGTTGCCGCTCGCCACCGGACAACGCCGAGCCGGCCTCACCGACGACGGTGTCGGCGCCGCCTGGCAACCGGTCAATAAGCTCGTCGACCCGCGCCAGCGCGACGGCCCGGCCGAACTGCTCCGCGCCCGCGGCCGGATTGCCGGCCAGGACGTTGTCACGGATCGTCCCGTGGAACAGGTACGGATGCTGGAATACGACGCTGCTGAGGCCGCGGCGCGCGTCGGCGTTGAGCGTGGCGGCGTCGGTGCCGTCGATGACGACACGGCCGCGGTTGGGTTGGTGCAGTCCGGCGATCAGCGCCAGGATGGTGCTCTTTCCGGAGCCCGACGGCCCCACGATTGCCGTCGTGGTTCCGGGGTCCAGTGCGAAGCTGACCCCGTCCAGCACCGGCGCGCTGGCGCCGTCGTAACCGAAGGCGACGTCGTCGAATTCGATGCGTGGGGCGGACGCGGTGTCCGGTAAGTCGGCGGCGCCCGACGCCACGGCCGGTGCGGTGAGCACACTGCGGATGCGGTCGAGGGTGGCGCGGGTGCTCTCCAGCGCCGGTGCCAGCTCGCTGACGGTGGTGAACGGCTCCAGGTAGCGCGCGATCACGACGATCAAGGCAACCGCCTCCGCCGCGGTGAGCGTGCCGTCCATGGTCAGCGCCGTGGTGGCGCCGGCCAGCGCGATCAGGGCCAGCTGGCTGGCGACGCTGAACAACAGCTGGCCGGGGATCTGCATGCCGAGCAGGCGCATTGTCGCGCGGTGTTGCTCGCCCAGCGCGGAACCCACCAGGCTGCGGGCCGGCTCGACCCGCCGCGCGGCCCGCAGCGCCTGCTGGGTCCGCGCGAACTCGATGATCCGTTCGGTGAGTGCGGTATTGGCGTCCCCGGCCGCCGCGTCGGCGCGCCGGGTCAACCGGAGCGAGGCCCACAGCGCGCCAAGCAGCAGCGGCACACCGGCCAGCGCCGCCACACCGAGCTGCCACGAGATGGGCAGCAGCGCCAGGCCGATCACCGCGGGCAGCAGAATCGACGTCGTCAGCGGCGTCAGCAGGTTGACCACCAAGCCGACCAGTTCCGGGCCGGTCGCCGCGATCGCCTGGCGGGCCGTCGCGGTGTTGTCGGCGGTGAACCAGTCCAACCGAACGCCGGGCAGCCGGTCCGCGACGTCGTGCTGGGAATGGTCGAGCACGGCGAAGCCCAAGTCGAAGCTGGTGCGCGCGGTTACGGTGTCGACGATCCATCCGGTTACGGTCACGGCGGTCAGCCAGCCCAGCCACGCCAGCGCACGCTGCGGTGTGTCACTGAACAGTGCGCCCACCAGCGGGACGAGCAGGACCGCGCCGACAGCGCGCACCACGACGGAGATGAGCGCGAGGATCCCGTAAGCCGTCACCTTCGCGCGGCTGTGCGCCGGAATGAGGCTTATCCAGGTGCGAATCATCGCCCACCCTCCTGCGCCGCGCCGGTCGCGGCCACCGCAGCGCCCTGACCGGTATCCCATAACCGCCGATACCGCCCGTCGGCGGCGAGCAACTCCTCGTGGGTGCCGCGTTCGGCGACCTGTCCGTGGTCGAGCACGATGATCTGGTCAGCTTGGGTGATGGTGTGCAGGCGGTGCGCGATCACCAAGACGGTCCGATCGTGGGTCAGTCGGTTAAGTGCTTGCTGTACAAGGTATTCCGATTCCGGATCGGCGAACGCGGTGGCCTCGTCGAGGATCAGAACCGGAGTGTCGGCGAGGATCGCGCGGGCAATGGTGAGGCGTTGGCGCTCACCGCCCGAGAGGGCGGCATTCGCGCCCAGCATGGTGTCGTAGCCCTGCGGGAGCCGCAGTATCCGGTCGTGGATCTGTGCCTCGCGGGCGGCGGTCTGGATCTGTTCGCGGGTGGCATCCGGCACGGCCAGCGCGATGTTCTCCGCGACGGTGCCCTGCACGAGTTGAGTCTCCTGCAGCACGAAACCGACCCGCGTGTAGAGCTGATCAGCCGTCAGTGACCGGATATCTTGTCCCCCAACACGTATCGCGCCGTGTTCGACGTCGTGGAACCGGGCCAGCAGAGCCGCCAGCGTCGACTTGCCGGATCCGGACGGGCCGACGAGCGCGGTCACCGTTCCCGGGCGCAGCTCCAGCGATACGTCGCCGATCACCGGAACCCCGGGGCGATAACTGAAGCCGACCCGGTCGAACACCACCGTGGCCACCGAGTCGCCGCCCGCCGCGCCCGGTTGTTCCCTCACCTCGAGATCTTGCTCGTCGAGCGCGATCTGCAGGCGCCGGGCGGCGAGCATGCCGGTGCGAATGCCGCCGAGCCCGTAGGCGATGCCCAGCAGCCGGACACCGAAAGTGGTGCCCAGCAACAGAAACGGCAGCAGGTTGACCGGATCCATCCGGTGCGTGACGACGAGCAGGGTGCCGATGACCGAGATCAACCACAAGAAGGTGGATGGGCGGGTGGCCAGATCCATCGCGGTTTTCTTGCCGGCCAGCGGGCGCTGCCAGGCCACCAGGAATCCGACGTACTCGTCGAGCCGGCGCCGGAAGCTCGACGCTGCCGCGCCACCGAAGACGCGGATCACCGGTTGGCCCTCGAGGTAGGCGCCGGCCTCGGAGGTCATCCTTTCGGCCCAGCGCGCCGACTGCGCGATCTTCGGACCGGATTGGATCGACAACGCCGACGCCATCACGAGATAGACCAGCACCGGCCCGAACAAGACGAGCGCCACCCGCCAGTCGACGGCAAACAGATAGACCAGCACCGCCACCGGCGCGACGATCGCGTTGACCGCGTCCGGGATCGCGTGCGTGACCAGATAGTGCAGCGACAGGGTGTCGTCGGTGACCAGCTGCTTGATCGCGCCCGATCCACGGGCGGTGAACCAGCCCAGCGGCAGCCGCGACATCTTGCCCAACAACCGCGAGCGCAGCTCGGCGGCGAAGCGGGCATCGATCACATGCAGCCAGAGGGTGAGGGCGGCACCGAGCACAGTGCCCAGCCCCAAAAGCAGGACGGCCGCGATTCCCACATCCCACAATCGCGAGGCGTCGGCGCCGGTCACCAACAGCCGGGCGAGCTCGACCAGCAGCACGAACGGCGCGAGCTGCACGAGTGTGATCACGGCCTGCAGCACGCCGGAGAGGATCAGCGCCCAACGCAGCGGCGCGAGCAACCGGCCGGCGGCCTGAGCGCGCCAGTTGCCGGGGTTCGCCGTCACCTCGTCAACGGCGGCCGCCGGTGTCTCGGACTGTGCCGCAACGCTTTCCAGCGTCGCCTCGTCAGCGGGCGCCGAGGGGGTCTGCGAGTCGCCACCGCGGCTGGTGCCCATTTCGCGACCGGCGCTCCAGTACGCCTGCGCGTGAACCTCGGATTTGGGAAAGCCGAAGGATTCCTTCAGTCGCTTGCGCACGTTCTTCAGCGTGGTGGCCTCGGGTGTCGCCCAGGCGTACCAGTTCGACCAGTCGCGGGACTCGATGGCGTCGGCCAGCGATTTCTCGTCCCTGCGCGGCACCCAGTGCACCCGCAGCCGGGGGTGGGCGGTGATCGGGATCGCTGTGTCGTGGTCGTCGTGCTGCTCGAGGTACATCTCGATCGGCACGTCGTCGGGAATCGTGCCGATGATGCCGTTCATCCCCGGGATCGATGCCGAGTCGCCGATCAGCAGGTAGCCGGCCGGCTGCTCTTCGGGCGGGTCGAACCGCGACGAGCCCATCAGCGACATCACCGCGATCGTGGTGCCGGGCGCGACGGTGCGGGCCCACGTCGATGCCGGGCCGGCGGGTTCGTGCAATACGACGTCGACCGCGAAGCGGCCCGTCGTGGCATCGGCCTCGGAGATCGTGTAGCCGCGCTGAAACTCGGTGCCCGATCCGGCCGGGTCGGGGAACCAGAACCGCAGCCACGCGGCGGGCTCGGCCTCGACGTCTTCGAACAGGGTTGCCGACTCCATCCGGACCCGCACGAAATGCGGTGCGATGTGCACGGTTTCGAGCACGGTTGCGATGTGATCGCGCGCGCCGAATCCGCGCAATATCGCGCCCTGGAACCCGCGGGCCATCAGCGGTCCTCTCCACCCTGGTCGTGACTCAGCTCAAACTAAGGGTTGCCTTACCATAGCTGAAGCCACGAGGGCGGTCGAGGCGCGGTCGGCTGGCACGCCGGGGCGCGCAGCCACGCGTCAGGCGGCGACTCGGCCCGCCTGTAGTTCGCGCAGCGCGGTGCGCAGGCCCCGCCGTTTACCGGTCGCGGGGTCGACGAAGCTGTCCCTGAGGCCCCCACGCACGCGGAACTTCAACTCGGAGTTTGTCTCCGGGGCGTCGTCGGCTGTTGCGGTGAGCAACTTGTCCGGCAGGGCGAGCTTGAGGATCGTCCAGAACGACTGCCAGTATTGCCGGCCCAGCGACCCGGTGGTGTACGGCAAGTCGTACTTCTCGCACAGCTCACGCACCCGCACCGAGATTTCCGCGTACCGGTTGCTGGGTAGATCGGGGAAGAGGTGGTGCTCGATCTGGTAGCACAAATTGCCACTGATGAAAGCCATCAGTGGGCCGGCGTGGAAGTTCGCCGAGCCCAGCATCTGGCGCAGGTACCACTGCGCTTGCGTCTCGTTCTCGAACTCTTCTTTGGTGAACTTCTCGGCGCCGTCGGGGAAGTGACCGCAGAAGATCACCATGTAGGACCAGTAGTTGCGAATCAGGTTGGCGACGGCGTTGGCCCGCAGCGTGTGCTTCCAGTTACGTCCGGCCAGCACCGGAAAAACGATGTAGTCCTTACCGACCTGCTTACCGACTTTCTTGGCGATGATGCGCAGGTCTTTGCGGACTTCGGCCCACGTTTTCTCGTGTCGGCGGACTCGGGAAAGCTCCAGCCCGTGCGCCGCCACACCCCATTCGAACAGGGTGCCCAGCAGCAGGTTGTAGATCGGGTTGCCGATCATCCAGGGCGCCCAGGGCTCGTCGCGGGTGACCCGCATGATGCCGTAGCCGACGTCGTCGTCCATGCCGACGATGTTCGTGTACTTGTGGTGGATGAAGTTGTGCGACTTCTTCCAATGCACGCTCGGTGAGGTTGTGTCCCATTCCCATTCGGTCGAATGGATTTCCGGATCATTCATCCAGTCCCACTGACCGTGGGTGATGTTGTGGCCGAGTTCCATGTTCTCGATGATCTTGCCGGTACCCAGCATCGCCGTCCCGGCAACCCACGCGTACCGATTGTTGCTGGCCATCAACAAGATTCGAGCACCAACGACCAACATTCGTTGCAAGTGCACGGCTCGCCGGATATACCGGGCGTCGCGCTCGCCGCGCGATTCTTCAATGTCGGCGCGGATCGCATCGAGTTCGCGCCCGAGCGCTTCGACGTCCTCTTCGCTGAGATGTGCGTATTCCTTAACGTCGGTAATAGCCATCGGATTCCTCCTCAAATCTTGAGCGTGCAGTCGCCGGATGCCGTCGAGATGCACGTTTGGATGCGGTCACCCTCGCCGTGCTCGGTTCCGGACCGGAAGTCGCGCACGTGCCCCGCCTCCAGGGGCAGCACACAGGTTTGGCAGATGCCCATTCGGCAGCCGAACGGCATCTGGATGCCGACCTTCTCCCCTGCCTCTAAAAGGGATGTGGCGCCATCGATTTCGATTGTCTTGTCGGATATCGCGAATTTGACGGTGCCGCCCTCGCCGCCTTTGTCGGTAGCGGCGATAGTGAACCGCTCCATATGCAGCTGCTCGCCGCAACCCGCGTCCTTCCAGGCACGTTCGACGGTGTCGAGTAGGGCGGGAGGCCCGCAGGCCCAGGTAGGGCGCTGCTTCCAGTCACCCACGATGCCGCTCAGGTCGCCGAAATCGAGGTGGCCCGCAGTTTCGGTGAGGTGCAAGTGAAGTCGATACCCGGGCTCGTTGTTTTCGAGCTCGCGCAATTCGTCGTGAAAAATCACGTCGTCGGCCGTCGGCGCGGAGTGGACGTGCACGATGTCGGCACCGTGTCCCCTGGCCCTCAGGGTGCGCAACATCGCCATCACGGGCGTGATCCCGCTGCCGGCCGTGACGAACAGGATCTTCGCCGGTGGCGGGTCGGGCAGCGCGAACTCTCCTTTCGGAGTCGCCAGCCGCACGATCGTGCCCGGTTCCACGCCGTTGACCAGGTGTGTGGACAGGAAGCCCTCGGGCGTCGCCTTGACGGTGATCGTGATGTTCTTGTTGTCGCGCTGCGGAATTGAGGTCAGCGAGTACGAGCGCCAATGCCACCGTCCATCGATCCGCAATCCAATGCCGACGTACTGGCCCGGCCGGTATTTCCCGGAGAAGCCCCACCCGGGTTTGATGGTCACGGTCGCCGAATCGGCGGTCTCCGGGTGCACGTCGACGATGAGGCCGCGCAGCTCGCGCGCCGACCATAAAGGATTGAGCATCTTGAGGTAGTCGTCGGGCAGCAGTGGAGTGGTCGCACGGGCGGCGAGCCCTCGTGGCACGTTGACCCAGGACTTGGCAGCAGTGACACCCTTAGCGGGTGCCTTGCTCCAGCGAGTGAGGCTGTGCAGCGTAGAACCCATACATCGTCCCAACGTCTTTGTCGGATTGCCGTGCATCGGCTGAGGCACGGTTCTCCTCGAACTACCCGGGCTGGAAATTCACTAAACACTTGTTCGCTGAACGACGCGGATGCATCCGCTGGTCACGGAATCAAGATCAGGCGAGCTCGGCACATCCGTGCACGGCACGGGGACGAGAACGCTAGAGTGCGCAAGGGGGGACTCGAACCCCCACGTCCTAAGACACTGGAACCTAAATCCAGCGCGTCTACCAATTCCGCCACTCGCGCCTGGGCGTAGCGATATTACCGCTCCGGCGCCCGTAAGGACGTCACTGCGGCTGCGGCCAGGCCAACCAGAGCTCCCACAAATTTGGCATGCCTAACCTAACCCGAAGCGCGACTCGGGTAAGGTCAGCAAACGATGAACGGAGCCGCAAGCACCCAGACCGATGATTCGTCGACCCAGGTACTCAAGCGTGAGCGCAAGGACCTCTCCGACGACGTCCGACGCGTTGGCCCCCTTCCGGTCCCCGCGCTCGACTCGCCATACCACCTGCGCGCCGCGGTCAGCGGCGACGCAGAAATGGTGTCGGAGTGGATGAATCGCCCGCACCTCGCCGAGACCTGGGAGTACGCCTGGCCGGTGTCACGCTGGCGCCGCCACCTCGGGGCACAGCTCGCGGGGACCTATTCGCTACCGCTGATCGCCACCCTGCGCGGCGAAGAGTGCGCCTACCTCGAGATCTATTGGGCAGCAAAGGACATGATCTCGCGTCACTACGACGCTCATCCCTACGACATCGGTCTGCATGCGGCTATCGCGGATCTGCGGCTGGTCAATCGCGGCTTCGGCCCGCGGGTGCTACCGCGAATTGTGGCCAGCGTGTTCGCACAGGAACCACGCTGCGAACGGATCATGTTCGACCCGGATCACCGCAACACCACCGTGCGCCGGCTGTGCGAATACGTCGGATGCCGATCGCTGGGCGAGCACGACGCGCCGAACCGGCGGATGGTGCTCTACGCGTTGGACCGTACGACCCAATCCTGATAGCCGTCGTGGTCGGCCTTCATGCCGGCCGCGACCAATTCCCAGAGGACTTCGTCGGTGCCGCCGCCGACGCGGGCCAGCTTCATGTCCCGCCACACCCGGCCCAGCGGTGTTTCGTCGACGAGATAGCCGGACCCGCCGAAGATGTGCATGCACTCGCCGATGACTTCCTCGCCGAGGCGTGCCGCGGTGACCTTGATCCCCGCGGCCGCCCGCAGATCCAGCCGTCCCTGAGTGGCAATGCCGTGCAGCGCGAAACGCAGCTGGTCGACCCGCGCCTGCAGGTCCGCCATCCGTAGCCGCAACGCCTGATGCTCCAACAATGTGCTGCCGAATTGACGCCGATTCATCATGCGGGCCAAGGTAATTCCGATCACACGCTGGCACGACGCCGCGATCTGGCCGGCGATCGACATGCGCTCGTGCGCCAATCCCCAACTGATGGCCGCCAGCCCGGTGCCGGCCCGCGCGACCAGCGCGTCGGCCGGGACCCAGGTATCGATGTGGACCGCCGCGGTGTCCAGCGGCCCGGCACCCACTTTGTTGTACGGCTGCTGCACGTCGACATGTGTGGTCGGCACCGCCACTACGACGACGTTGCCGTGCCGGCTGGACGAGTCGTGGTCGACGCTGCGCGCCACGACCATGATGTGGTCGGCGATCGGAGACAGCGAGACGAACTTTTTGATGCCGCGGACCGCCAAACCGCCGTCGTGCGAGCGGACCTCGGTTTCAACGATCTGCAGATCCGATCCACCGGATTCTTCCGAGGCACCGATGCACAGCACGGCCTCGCCGCGAATCGCCTTCTCGCAGATGTCCTTCAGGTAGTCCGATTTGCCGAACCTGCGCAACACGGCGATAGCCGAGTCGTGCAGGCTGACGCCCACGCCGATACCGGCCGACGCCAGGTGGCCGAGTGCCAGGGCCAGCTCGATCAGCTTGCCGACGTCGGGTTGGACCTGGTCGGTCCACTTGTCGGCAAAGACACCGCTTGCTCCCAGATGCTCGATCAGCTTACGCGGAAAGCGTTGCTGCGCTTCGGCTTCGGAGGTCCACTCGATGACGCGGTCGTCGAACGCCTGGGAGAGCAGCGCGCGGTAGTCGGCATCGAAAACCGTCTGCCCTGTCGCGGTCACGTCAGTCCACCAGCTCGAGAGTGCGTCGCACTTCCAGCCGGCGCAGCTTGCCCGACGAGGTTCGCGGCAGGGAACCCGGCGACATGAAAACCACGTCCGCCGGCACGATCCCGCATACCGACGCGATGCGCTGGATCACTTCGGTGCGAGCCTGGGTCTGGTCGTCACCTTTGAATTCGGCGGCGACGACCAGGCCCGGGCGAGCGGACCGTTCGCCGGTGCCCAAGGCGACCACGCAGCCTGCTCGCACCCCGGTGACTTGAGCGGCGATCAGCTCGATCTCCGTCGGGAAGATGTTGCGTCCCGCGATCGAGATGATTTCCTTGGCCCGGCCACACACCACCAGACCGCCGTCATCGAAAAAGCCCAAATCGCCTGTGGGGAACCAGCCTTCGCGATCGATGGCCGGCTGTCCCAGGTAGCCATCCATCATCGACGTGCCCCGAATCTCGATCTCACCGATCTCGCGGTCGGCCGTGCCGGCATAGCGATCGCTGGATACGACCCGGATTTCCATGCCGGAAAGCGCCTGCCCCAGGACGGCGTATTTCCGCGAACCACTCTCGTCCGAGACGGTGGCGAAGGTCAATCCGGTACCGGGCGCGGGCAGAGCGACCGCGCAGGTGGACTCGGCGAGGCCGTACGACGGCGCCGGCGCTCCGGCGTCAAATCCGAACGGCGCCATGGCTTCTGTGAAGCGCGCGAACCCGTCGCAGTCCACCGGTTCGCCACCGTTGATGGCAACCCGCATGGCCCCGAGATCGACGTCGGACACCAGCGACGCGTACTTGCCGAGGATGTTGTAGGCGAGGTTGGGTGCGGCGGTGATCGTCGCACGGCTTTCCGAGAGCCACTTGAGCCAGTTGAACGGCGACGCGGAGAACGCCGTTGGCGAAGACAGCCACAGTGGCATCCCGGCCAGCGTCGAGGCGAGCACGCAGGTGAGCCCCATGTCGTGAAACAGCGGCAGCCATGAGCAAACAACGTCACGGGACGGGTCGAAGTCGAATCGTTGATCGAGACCACGCATGTTGCTGAGCACGGCGCCCGGCGACAGCATCGCGGTCTTGGGCGATCCGGTCGATCCCGCCGTCCCCTGCAGAATGGCCGGGCCGATTGTTTTGGCGTGCGGGATGCCCGAGGCCGAGCGGTTGGTGCGCGCCGCGGTGGCGAGGTCTTCGGTGACGATGTTCGGGCGCGCAGCGGCTCGCAGGCTTTCCAACTGCGAGCCGTGGCTTAGTACCGCGCTCACCCCGATGCCGGCAAACCGCGTGAGCGTCGACTCCGCCCAGTGCTGCGAGTCCGCGCCTCGTACCGGCCCCGGCAGGATCGAGATGGCTGCGCCGGTCAGCCACGAACCCTGGATCGCGGCGATGAACTCGACGGTCGGCTCACCGACGAGGCCGACCGCAGCCGGCCGGTCATGGTCGAGTAGCCAGGCCGCGACCCCTTCGGCTAACCCGTGCACTTCCGGCCACGGGAGCCGTTTCCAGTCCGACGTCTCCTTGTCGAAGACGGCCAGGTCGGAGGTCGCGGTCTGCATTGACCGGGTGATCGCCGCCGCAAGTTCGCTCATTACGGTGTTTTCGCCGCGATCGCCGCGTCCAGATCGGCGACGGTGTCGCAGGTCAGCAGCTCTTCCTCGGACAGCGCGACGCCGAGCCGCTCTTCGATGGCAACCATGCCCACAGCAAAGGCCACCGAATCCAGGCCGACATCGTCGACCAGCCTGGCGTCGGGCGTAACCCGGGCCATGTCGACGTTGAGGTCGTCACGCAGAATGCTTTGCAGCGCAGTGGTCACCGCGGGGGAAGAGGAGGCCATGGCGAGGGACCTTACACGTCGAAGTAAGGCAAGGCTGGCCTTCTATTAAACGGTGAGAGTTTTGACACACCAGTCCGCCAGCGAACCCTCCGCGCTGCTGTCACCGAGCGTCAACAGCGCGCGGTACCGTCGAGGGGTGTCCAATCAGGCCCGTCGGGCGCGCCATCACCGGCCCGCACTGATCGCTTTGGCGATCGTCGCGGCCGGTGGTTGCCTGGCCCTGGGCTGGTGGCAGTGGACACGCTTCGAGTCCCCGTCGGGCACATTCCAAAACCTCGGCTACGCATTGCAGTGGCCGTTGTTCGCGTGGTTCTGCGTCTACGCGTACCGCAACTTTGTCCGCTACGAAGAGGCACCGCCGCAACCGCGCCATCACGGGGCGGCCACCGAGATCCCGGCCGGGCTGCTGCCCGAGCGGCCCGAACCCGCGCAGCACCCCTCCGACGACGACCCCGCCCTGCGGGAGTACAACGCTTATCTGGCCCAGCTCGCTGCCCAAGACGCCGAAAAGCAGAACAGGACCACCGCATGACCGCGCCCGAGACACCGTCGGAAACCAGCGGAGCCGTCTCCGCCGACCGCATCCGCCCCGCCCTGCTCGGCTACCGGGTCATGACGTGGACCACGGGTCTGTGGCTGATCGCACTGTGCTACGAAATCGTCTCGCATGTGGTTTTCCACCACGAGATTCGATGGATCGGAATCGTGCACGGCTGGGTGTATTTCGCTTACGTGCTAACGGCTTTCAATCTGGCGATCAAGGTGCGCTGGCCGATCGGCAAGACCATCGGTGTGTTGCTGGCCGGCACCATCCCGCTGCTCGGCATCATCGTCGAGCACTTCCAGACCAAGGACATCAAGGCCCGCTTCGGGCTGTAGCGGCGAGTTACATCGCCGCGCGCTCGGGGACAACACTTTTTGCCCGCCTCCGAGCGACAAATTGGGTTGAGCCCGGTTGCGGGGTCCGGCGGTCGTCGCGTTGTCGCTCGGAGGCGGGCAAGTCGCCTGTTGGGTCTGCGGCGGCCCTTCGGCCACGCACCGCTTAGGCCAAGGCGCGCAACGCGGGCAGTAATAGCGCCAGCGCGCGACCACGATGCGAGGCCGCGTCCTTCTCCGCCGGACTCAACTGCGCCGCGGTGCAGTCACTGCCGGCCGGGATGAAGACCGGGTCGTAGCCGAATCCACCGTCGCCGCGCGGCGCGTGGGCGATCGTGCCCGGCCACTCGCCGCGGACGACGACTTCGCCGCTGTCCGACACCAACGCACAGGCCGACACGAATGCCGCGGAGCGCCGTTCGTCGGGCACATCACGCAGCTGGGCAAGCAGCAGCGCGGTGTTGCCGGCGTCGTCGCCGTGAGTGCCCGCCCAGCGTGCCGACAACACGCCGGGCATACCGCGCAGCGCCGCCACCTCCAGGCCGGAATCATCGGCGACGGTCGCTAACCCGGTGGCCGCGAACGCGTCCCGCGCCTTCGCCAACGCGTTGTCCTCGAACGTCGCACCGGTTTCCGGCGCCTCGTCGAACGGCGCCACGTCGTCGAGCGACACCAGCGTCAACCCCGACAACCCGGCGGCATCCAGCACCCGGCGCAGTTCGGCCAGCTTCTTGGGGTTGCGGCTGGCGACGAGCAGCCGAGTCAGCTGCCGAACGCCTTCGACTGCCCGGGCCCCTCGGGGAGCACACCCGGATATGGCAACTCCAGCGCCTCGCGCTGGGCGGCGAAGAGCGTGTCGCAAGCGCCCAGCGCCATATCGAGCAGCTTGTCCAGCGTCGAGCGCGGGAACGTCGCGCCCTCGCCGGTGCCCTGGATCTCCACCAGGGTTCCGGTGTCGGTGGCGACGACGTTCATGTCGACCTCGGCGCGCGAATCCTCTTCGTAGGGCAGGTCGACGCGGATCCTGCCGTCGACCACACCTACGCTGACCGCCGCGATCGCGCACGACAACGGCCGCGGATCCGACAGCTTGCCCGCCGCCGACAGGTAGGTCACCGCGTCGGCCAGCGCCACATAGGCACCCGTGATCGCCGCCGTGCGGGTACCGCCGTCGGCCTGCAGCACATCGCAGTCGACGGCGATCGTGTTCTCCCCCAACGCCGCCAGGTCGATGCACGCGCGCAGCGATCGACCGATCAGCCGACTGATTTCCTGAGTGCGCCCGGACAGCCGGCCCTTCACCGATTCCCGGTCGGAGCGAGTGTGGGTGGCCGACGGCAGCATCGCGTACTCCGCGGTCAGCCAGCCCAGGCCAGTCCCCTTGCGCCAGCGCGGCACTCCCTCGGTGACACTCGCGGTGCACAGGACCTTGGTTCCACCAAATCCGATCAGAACCGAACCCGCGGGATTCTCGGTGAAGCCCCGCGTGATGACTAGCGGGCGAAGCTCGTCGTCATTGCGACCGTCTTCTCGTTTCGACACGACGCCACCCTAGCCCGCCGTACGTCACGCGGGCAGGTCGGCTGAATCAGACCCGTTCGGAGTGCCGAACGTCGAATGTCTCGTTGCACACCACGGCGTGCACCGGACCGTCGAACTCGGCCTTGGCCTCGCTGATCACATCCTCCCGCGAGGTCCACGGCGGTATGTGGGTCAGCAGCAGCTCGCGCACGCCGGCCTGCGCGGCGACCCGGCCGGCTTCGGTGCCCGACAAGTGCAGGGCGGGCGGCCGATCCGGCGCGTGCGTCCAGGACGCCTCGCACAGGAACACGTCGGCGTCGCGAGCCAGCTCGACGAGCTGATCGCAGACTCCGGTGTCCCCGCTGTAGACAAACGACGCCCCGCTGGGGTCGGTGATCCGTAAACCGTAGGACTCGGTGGGATGCGCGACAATGCGTGGTGTCACGGTGAGGGCACCGACTTCGACCGGCTCGCCATCGACCCAGTGACGCACGTCGAATATGTCCGAGCAGTCGTCGATTTCGCCGCCGTATGGCGACGACGCGGCGCCCAACCGCGACCAGGTGTCGCTGGGGCCGTACAACATCGCCTTGCCGAGTGGGCGCGACGACGGGTGGTAGCGACGCCACACGAACAGTCCCGGCATATCCAGACAATGGTCGGCATGCAGATGGGACAACAGCACGTGCACGGAACCCGGGTCGGCGTAACGCTGTAACGCGCCGAGCACACCCCCGCCGAAGTCCAGCACCAGCGGCGGAGTGTCCGGAGCCCGAAGCAAATATCCCGACGCTGGCGAGTCCGGACCGACCACGCTGCCCGAGCAGCCGAGCACGGTTATTCGCACAGGCACTACTGTGCCATGCCCGGAAGCACCATGAGAAAAACATCGCGCGATTGATGTGATGAGAATCTCTCTGTCGACTAGCCAATCGGCGAGTGCTGCACGGGCCGGACGCCACTGACGGCGGGCCCCAGGAATCGCGCCGCCAGTTTCGAGAAGGCCTCGGGGTCGCCGGTGGCTTCGAAGACCCGCGTTGCCGGCGCCGCGTCATGCGGGCGCAGCAAATCCTGTTCGGTGAGCACCCGCAGCACTTCCTTCGCGGTTTCCTCAGCGCTGGAAACGAGCGTCACGTTTTCACCCATCGCCAGCTGAATCAACCCCGACAACAGCGGATAGTGCGTGCAGCCCAGCACCAACGTGTCGACCTGAGCGCGTTGCAGCGGCTCCAGGTATCCCTCGGCCAGTCCCAAGACCTGACGCCCGCTCGTCACACCGCGCTCGACGAAGTCGACGAAGCGCGGGCAGGCCACTGCGGTGATCTCGGTGTCGCGGGCGGCGGCGAACGCGTCTTGGTAGGCGTGCGACGCAATGGTCGCCTGGGTGCCGATCACGCCGATGCGGCCGCTGCGGGTGGTGGCCACGGCGCGGCGCACGGCCGGCAGGATCACCTCGACGACGGGCACGTCGTAGCGCTCGCGGGCATCGCGCAGGCAGGCCGCCGACGCGGTGTTGCACGCGATCACCAACACCTTCACCCCACGGCCCACCAGATCGTCACCGACGGCCAGCGCGTGGGCGCGCACCTCCGGGATGGTGAGCGGGCCGTAGGGACCGTTGCCGGTGTCGCCGACATAGACGATGTCCTCGTCCGGCAGTTGATCGATGATCGCGCGCGCGACCGTCAGTCCCCCCACGCCGGAATCGAAGACCCCGACGGGCGCCAATGGTGAGCTCATGTGGGCGTGCCGGCTTTTCGCTTCGCCCGGGCCTTGCGTTCGGGGGCGGACAACAGATACGCGGCGACGACGCCCGCGATGGCGCCACACAGGTGGCCCTGCCAGGACACCCCGCCGCATTGACCGAGCACCGGCATCGCGCCGAGCAGCACGCCGCCGTAGATGAACAGCACCACCAGGCCGATCACGATGTCGACGAACCGGCGCACGAATATGCCGAAGACCAGCAGAAAGGCCAGCCAACCGAAGATCAGCCCGGAGGCCCCGATATGGTCCGTCGGCCCGCAGTTACTACCCCAGTTGCCGATCAGCCAGGTGCCGAAGCCGCCCAGGATCCACACGATCGCGGTCGCCCACACGAAGCGGGACAAACCCGCCAGGGTCATCAAGAACCCCAGCACTAGCAAGGGAACGGTGTTGGCCATCAAGTGCTGCCAGTTGGCGTGCAGCACGGGCGCGAAGACGATGCCCCACAGGCCATCGGTTTCCAGCGGTCTGATGCCGTTTGCGTCCAGGGAATGCCGCGAGAGTTGGTCGAACAGTTCGATCAGGTAGAGCAGCGCCACAAAGGTGAGGATCGTGGCCCCGCCCACCACCCACTCGGGCCGCTTTTTTTGGGTAGCGGGTACGCGTTGCTGTCTGGGGCTCATGCCCGTCACTGCCCTTCTAGAGCGTCCTCGGCATCATCCAGGCTACCGGCATAGGCGTCGCCAGCCTGGTACTTCCCCCCAGCGTCGGCGCGCACCACAGGCACGTCAGCTCCCTGCCTTGAAGGCGCCCGGCAGCGTGTCCCGGTAGGTCGGTATCCCGGCGACCGACTCCGCGGACAACACACCGATCAGCACCGCACGGGCCAGGCAATCGGCCGCGGCCGCGCCCACCTCGGTGACCAGGGGCGTCTCCGGGGACATCGCCGCGGGCGCATCGGCTGGCGTCGGCACCTCGACCGCCCCGGTCGCCAGCGCGAACACGGTGTCGCCGTCCAGCGGGGTGTGCGCCGGGCGGATGGCGCGGGCCAGACCGTCCTGGGCGGCGATCGCGACCCGCCGGCACGCCGCGGAACTCAGCGCCGCGTCGGTGGCGACCACCGCGATCGTCGTGTTGAGCGGTTCCAGCGGCGAAGGTAACTGCGCGAGCGCGTCGATCTGGTCGGCCGGCGGCGGCGTCAACGCGAACGCCTTGATCGCATCCGCCATCCACGGCAGGCCGGTGGTCCGGTCGACGACCTCGCCGGCGGAGTTGACCGCGACGACCGCGCCGACGGTGACGCCCGACGGCAATGTCGTCGACGCCGTGCCGATGCCGCCTTTGAGCACGCCGGCCCGCGCCCCCACCCCGGCGCCGACCGTGCCGACTGCCACCGTCGAGCCGGCCGCTTCGCAGGCCAAAAAGCCGAACTCCGCCGTCGGGCGGCAGTCCCAGCCGCCGACCGGCAGGTCGAAGATCACCGCGCCCGGGACGATGGGCACCAGTCCGCCCTTCATCGCCACGCCGCGCTCGTGTTCCTCCAGCCAGCGCATCACGCCGTCGGCGGCCGCCAAACCGTAGGCGCTGCCGCCGGCCAGCAGGACCGCGTCGACGAACCGCACCGTGTTGGCCGGGTCCAGCAGATCGGTCTCCCGTGTGCCGGGTGCGCCGCCGCGGCAATCGACCGCGCCGACGGTCCCCGGCGGGGTCAGCACGACAGTGACACCGCTGGCCCATCCGGCGCCTAAGGAGACGTCCGGATCCAGGCGCTGATAGTGGCCGACGCGGATGCCCCCGACGTCGGTGAGCGCGTTCATCCGGCCTGCTTACCCATCAGCACCAACACCAGGTACTCCTGCAGTACGGTCAGCCACTGATAGACGTCGAAGTGGGTGGCCATCGGATGGTCGGCCGACAGCCGTTCCGGCCCGTCCGGCCCGATTTCGAGCATGACTCCCAGCGCCAGCCGAATGTCGTTGACGGCCGAGATCCAGGCGTTGGCCTGGTCCTCGCTCAGCTCGAACCGTCCGCCACTATCCGGAATTGTGCGCAATAGCTGCTGTGCCGCAACCCGTTTGGCGTCGATAATCTCGGGCTCGTGCAGACTGCGCAGCGCCGAGTTCAGCCCTTCGGGAGTTTGCGACCCGGCGCTGGACGCGTCCTCGTCGTCGGGCCGGAAGAAGTCCGGTAGCAGCCGTCGCAGCGTCGGATCTCGAGGCGGCTCCGAATTTCCGGTCTTGATCCCGGTGATCTCCTCGAGTTCGTCTGACGGCGAAGAGGATTCGCGCTCGTCGAGCAAACCGATCAGCGCCCCGACCAGATTCTTCAGCAGCTCCGCCTCGTGCGGAGCCAGCGAGGACCGGAATCGGGGACCATCGGCGGTCTCAACCCGCTTCCATTTGCGCACCGGAAATCGATCTCAGCGGTCCTGTTGCAGCGTCGCCCACAAACCGGCGGCGTGCAGCTTGGACACGTCGACTTCCATCGACTCACGGCTACCCGCCGACACCACTGCCTTGCCCTCGTTGTGCACCTGCAGCATCAACTTGGTGGCATGCGGCTCGCTGTAGCCGAACAACTTCTGGAACACGTACGTCACATAGGTCATCAAATTGACCGGGTCGTCCCACACGATGGTGACCCACGGACTGGCGGTGACCTCGACTGGAGTGGACTCGCGTTGCCCGGTGGTGCCGGGCTTGGTGGGCGCTGCTGCGGCAACCATGGCCTCCAGGATACCGAGCGAACGGCCGCCCGCCGCCAGCCGTTACCGTTGCGAGAATGAACGAGCCGGCCTTAGCTGGGCTGTTAACCGACAAGTACGAACTGACGATGCTGGCAGCGGCGCTGCGCGACGGCACCGCAGAACGCCGGACCACGTTCGAACTGTTCGCCCGCCGCCTTCCCGGAGGTCGGCGCTACGGCGTGGTCGCCGGCACCGGTCGTTTGCTGGAGCTCTTGCCACAGTTCAGGTTCGACGACGACGCGTGCCGGCTACTGGGGCAATTCCTGGACGCCGACACCGTGCGTTATCTCCGCGATTTCCGGTTCACCGGCGATATCGACGGCTACGCCGAAGGCGAGCTGTACTTTCCGGGCTCTCCGGTGCTCTCGGTGCGCGGCAGCTTCGCTGAATGTGTGATGCTCGAAACGCTGGCGCTGTCGATCTTCAACCACGACACGGCGATCGCCTCTGCCGCGGCACGCATGGTCAGTGCGGCCGGCGGGCGCCCGCTGATCGAAATGGGATCGCGGCGAACCCACGAACGATCGGCCGTCGCCGCGGCCCGCGCGGCCTACATCGCCGGTTTCGCCGCGACGTCGAACCTCGAGGCCGAGCGTCGCTACGGCGTGCCAACCGAGGGCACCGCCGCACACGCGTTCACGATGCTGCACACCGGCGCGGGTGGACCCGACGAGCTCGCCGCGTTTCGGGCCCAGGTCGACGCGCTGGGCGTGGACACCACGCTGCTGGTGGATACCTACGACGTGACCAACGGCGTGGCCAACGCCGTGGCCGCCGCCGGGGTGACGCTCGGCGCGGTGCGACTGGACTCCGGCGAGCTCGGCGTGCTGGCCCGCCAGGTGCGCGAGCAGCTCGACCAGCTGGGCGCCACCGGTACCCGCATCGTGGTCTCCGGCGATCTCGACGAATTCTCCATCGCCGCGCTGCGGGCCGAGCCGGTGGACAGCTACGGCGCCGGCACCTCGGTGGTGACCGGTTCGGGCGCCCCGACCGCGGGCATGGTCTACAAGCTGGTCGAAGTCGACGGCATACCGGTGCAAAAACGCAGCAGCCACAAGGAGTCCCAGGGCGGTCACAAAGAAGCGCTGCGACTGTCCCGACCAACCGGCACGATCACCGAAGAGATCGTGCACCCCGCCGGCCGGCCGCCGGCGGTCAGCGAGCCGTTCCGGGTGCTCACCGTCCCGCTCGTCCGCGGCGGCGAGGTGGTGGCGGGCACCGACCGCGTGGCCCTGACCGCCGCCCGGGAGCTGGTGGCGTCCGGGCTGCACAGCCTGCCCTGGGAGGGCCTGAAATTGGCGCACGGTGAACCGGCGATTCCGACGACGCGCATCCCGGTCTGATCGATACCGTCGAGCTAGCCGAATCCGCGCGCAACCAAGGAGTTATCACGCCAGAGGTCTCTGTGCCCGAGCTGCTGTCCATCGCCGTGGCCGCGCTCGGCGGCAGCGAACGCAGCGGCCAGCTGGAGATGGCCACCGCGGTTGCGCGCGCATTCGAAACCGGCGAGCACCTCGCCGTGCAGGCGGGCACCGGGACCGGCAAGTCGCTGGCGTACCTGATTCCGGCGATCGTGCACGCGATCGCCGACGAGGAACCGGTCGTGGTGTCGACGGCGACGATCGCCCTGCAACGCCAGCTTGTCGATCGCGACCTGCCGCGGCTGGCCGAATCGCTTGCCGACGCGCTGCCGCATCCGCCACAGTTCGCGTTGCTCAAGGGACGGCGAAACTATCTGTGCCTGAACAAGATTCACAACGGCTCTGCCGAGGAACCCGACGGCGACGAGGCACGGCCCCAGGAGGAGCTGTTCAATCCGATGGCGGCCAGTGCCCTGGGCCGCGACGTGCAGCGGCTCACCGCGTGGGCCTCGACGACGGATACCGGTGACCGCGACGACCTCAAACCCGGTGTGCCGGACCGATCCTGGTCGCAGGTCAGCGTCTCGGCGCGCGAATGCCTCGGGGTGGCCCGCTGCCCGTTCGGCTCGGAGTGCTTCTCCGAACGTGCTCGCGGGCGCGCCGGTGTGGCCGACATCGTCGTCACCAATCACGCCCTGCTGGCCATCGACGCCGTCTCGGAATCGACGGTGCTGCCCGAACATTCGCTGCTGGTGGTAGACGAGGCGCACGAGTTGGTCGACCGGGTGACGTCGGTGGCCACCGCGGAGTTGACGTCGGCCGCCCTCGGGGTGGCCGCGCGCCGCATCACCCGATTGGTGAACCCGGAACTGGTCGGACGCCTGGAGGCGACCACCGCAACCTTCGCCGCAGCGATCCACGACGCCACTCCGGGACGCATCGATCACCTCGACGACGAACTGGCGACCTATCTGCGGGCGCTGCGCGATGTGGCCGGCGCGGCGCGCGCCGACATCGACACCACCAGCGACGCGAAGGCTGCTGCGGCGCGCGCCGAAGCCGTTGCGGCACTGAGCGAGATCTCGGATACCACGACGCGGATCCTGACGTCGTTCGGGCCGGCGATCCCCGATCGCACCGAGGTGGTGTGGCTGGATCACGAGGACAACCGGGGCTCGACGCGCCCCGTGCTGCGGGTGGCGCCGTTGACGGTGGCCGGCTTGCTGCGCACACATGTGTTCTCGCGGTCGACTACCGTGCTGACCTCCGCCACGCTGACGATCGGTGGTTCCTTCGATGCGATGGCCTCGGCATGGGGTCTGGCCGGACCCGAGGATGCGACCGATCGCCCGTCTTGGCGGGGCCTTGACGTCGGGTCGCCATTTGAACACGCGAAGGCCGGGATCCTCTACGTGGCAAAGCATCTGCCGTCGCCCGGCCGCGACGGAACCGGCTCGGCCGAACAGCTGACCGAGATCGCCGAACTGATCACCGCGGCCGGCGGTCGCACCCTGGGCCTGTTCTCGTCGATGCGCGCCGCGCGGGCCGCCGCCGATGCCATGCGCGAACGGCTGTCCACGCCGGTGTTGTGTCAGGGCGACGACAGCACCTCGGCACTGGTCGAGCAGTTCAGTGCCGACCCCGAGACCTCCCTGTTCGGCACGCTGTCGCTATGGCAGGGCGTTGACGTGCCCGGGCCGTCGCTGTCGCTGGTGCTGATCGACCGCATCCCGTTCCCGCGTCCGGACGACCCGCTGCTGGGTGCCCGCCAGCGCGCGGTGGCCGCTCGCGGCGGCAACGGTTTCATGGCCGTCGCGGCCAATCATGCGGCGCTGTTGCTGGCGCAGGGCTCGGGGCGGCTGCTGCGCCGCGACACCGACCGCGGAGTGGTGGCGATACTCGACTCGCGGATGGTCACCGCCGGCTATGGCGCTTACCTGCGAGCGTCGCTGCCACCGTTTTGGCAGACCACCAACGCCGAGCAGGTCCGCGGCGCCTTGCGGCGCCTGCGCACCGCGCCCGACACCTAACGGGCGAGCGCCACCAGGCCGAGCTCGTTGCCGGCCGCGAGCATCGGGTGATACGGCAGCACCCGAACGGTGTAACCGACCGCCCCCGCCACCGGCAACGAGGTCGTCGTCGAGAAGACCTGGTTGCCACCCTCGGCCGTTCCGGTGTAGGACATTTGGACCGTGACCGGGTCCAGCAGCGCATCGCCGGAATCGACCCGGCCCACCACCGCCTCCACGGTGACCTCGTCGGGCGCCAGTCCGGCCAGCTGCACAGTCGCGGTCAGGGTCAGCTTCGAGCCGAGTATCGGCGTATCGGGCAGACCGGTGGAGTCGACGTCGGTGATCGCGACCTTCGGCCACGCCGCAACGGCGCGCCGCCGGTAGTCGGCTAGCTCACGCGCCGCGCCGAAAGCACCTTCGCCGGTGTCGGCGATGGTCTCGCGCAGCGACTGTGCCGCCGGCGTGTAGTACTGCTCGACGTAGTCGCGCACCATCCGGGAAGCCAGCACCTTGGGCCCGAGCGTTTGCAAGGTGTGCCGGACCATTTCGATCCAGCGCGGCGGCACCCCGTGTTCATTGCGTTCGTAGAACTTCGGCGCCACCGCTTGTTCGAGCAGCCCGTACAGGGCGCTGGACTCCAGCTCGTCGCGGCGATCCTCGTCGCTCACCCCGTCGGCCGACGGTATCTCCCAACCGTTTTCGCCGTCGTACCATTCGTCCCACCAACCGTCGCGGATGGACAGGTTCAGCCCGCCGTTGAGCGCGCTCTTCATTCCCGAGGTGCCGCAAGCCTCCAGCGGCCGCAGCGGGTTGTTCAGCCAGACGTCGCAGCCCCAGTACAGCAGCCGGGCCATGGACATGTCGTAGTCCGGCAGAAACGCGATGCGGTGGCGGACCTCGGGACGATCGGCGAAGCGCACGATCTGCTGGATCAGGGCCTTGCCCCCGTCGTCGGCCGGGTGTGACTTGCCCGCCACGATCAGCTGGATGGGGCGATCCTCATTGAGCAGCAGGCGCTCGAGGCGGTCGGGGTCGCTCAGCATCAACGTCAACCGCTTGTAGGTCGGCACCCGGCGAGCAAAACCGACAGTGAGCACGTCTGGATCGAAAGCCTTTGCGATCCAACCCAACTCAGCATGCGGCGCGCCGCGCTCCAGCCACGAGCGGCGCAACCGCCGCCGGACGTCGTCGACCAGCAGTGCACGCAGTTGGGAGCGGATCCACCACAGATGACCGGCGTCGACTTCCCGCAGCCGCAACCACACACCCGGATCGCTGAATGCGGCGTCGTCCGGCCCGGCCAGCTCGCGGCCCAGCTGCAGCCATTGCGGCGCCGCCCAGGTGCGGGCGTGCACGCCGTTGGTGATCGACCCGATCGGCACCTCGGCGCGGTCGAAGCCCGGCCACAGTTCGTTGAACATGCCCCGGCTGACGCGGCCGTGCAGCAGCGAGACACCGTTGGCGCGTTGCGCGAGCCGCAGCCCCATGTGTGCCATGTTGAATTTGGTCTGATCGTCTTCGGCACCGAGGGCGAGCACCCGATCGATCGGCACGCCCGGCAGCAAGGCGGGTGTGCGATCGCCGGGCGCGTCGTCGGAGTGGTCGTCGAAGTAGCGCCGCACCATCTCGACCGGGAAGCGGTCGATACCCGCAGGCACCGGCGTGTGGGTGGTGAACACGGTGGCCGACCGCACCACCGTCAGGGCGGTGTCGAAGTCCAGTCCCTGATCGGCGATCAGCTCGCGGATGCGCTCCACACCGAGGAACCCGGCGTGCCCCTCGTTCATGTGGAACACCTCGGGTGCGGGCAGGCCCTCGATCGAGGTGAACGCGCGAACCGCCCGCACGCCGCCGATCCCGGCCAGGATCTCCTGGCGCATCCGGTGCTCCTGGTCGCCGCCGTACAACCGGTCGGTGACGCTGCGCAGCTCGTGCTCGTTCTCGGGGACGTCGGAATCCAGCAGCAGCAACGGAACCCGGCCGACCTGTGCCACCCAGATCCGCGCGGAGAGGCGGGCCGAGTCGGGCAGTGTCAGTTCGACCAGCGCGGGATCCCCGCCGGCATCGGTGAGCAGCCGCAACGGAAGTCCCTGCGGATCCAGCGACGGATAGGTCTCGTTCTGCCAGCCTTCCGCGCTCAGCGACTGCCGGAAGTACCCCGAGCGGTAGTAGAGGCCGACCGCGATCAGCGGCACGCCCAGATCGGACGCGGACTTGAGGTGATCGCCGGCCAGGATGCCCAGGCCCCCCGAGTAGTTGGGCAGCACCTCGGCGACGCCGAACTCCATCGAGAAATACGCGATACCGGTCGGCATCGCGAGACCGGCTTCCTGCTGTTGCTGGTACCACCGCGGGCGGGTCAGATACTCGTTCAAATCGGCGGAAAGCTCGTCAAGCCAGCGCAGAAAGCCCTCATCCAGCGCCAACTCGTCGAGACGGGCGGGGCTGACCGCGCCCAGCAGGGCCACCGGATCGCTGCCGCAATTCGCCCACAGCGTCGGATCGATGCTTGCGAACAAGTCTTGCGTCGCCTTGTCCCAGGACCATCGCAGATTGATGGACAGCTGTTCGAGTGCGGCAAGCCGCTCGGGCAGGTGGGCGCGGACCGTAAAGCGACGGAGAGCTTTCACGCAAGACAACCTTACTAAGGATTGGCGCGCGCGCAGGGTCAGTCTTCGACGGTTCGCCGCCGGTCGTGTGTGACCAGACACTAGGGTGGGTAAGGGTACTAATTGGGGCCGCAAAGACGCTTCCCCTGCACAGGAACTTTCCCCACGTGACGATGTTTCCTCAGACGGCATGCATTCCGCGCCGCAGCACAATCCGCGGTTTGCCCGCAAACAATCGAACGGAGTGGTGGTGCCCGGTCGTGTCGAGATCGATAACGTCGCACCCGTAATTTCCTGCGGCGCGTACCCCGCCAAAGCGGTGGTCGGAGAGACGGTCCCAGTCAGTGCCGCGGTGTGGCGAGAAGGCCACGACGCCGTCGCCGCAACCCTGGTAGTCCGCTACCTGGGGCCGCGCTACCCGCAGGTCAACGAGACGCGTCGCGTGACGGCGGTGCAGGCCCCCGAGAAATCCCTGCCCGCGGTGGACGCCGAGCCGCGCGAGCGGGTCAAACCGCTGCAGCTGCCGATGACGATGGGCCTCGAGCCCTTCGTGTTCCACGGTCAGTTCACGCCCGACCGGGTGGGGCTGTGGACCTACCGCGTGGACGGTTGGGGTGATCCGATCCACACCTGGCGGCACGGACTGCTGGCCAAGCTGGACGCCGGCCAGGGCGAGAAGGAGCTGTCCAACGACTTGTTGGTGGGCGCGGGTTTGCTCGAGCGCGCCGCCACCGGGGTGCCGCGTTCAGGTCGTGAGCCGCTGCTGGCCGCCGCGGCGGCGTTGCGCGCCCCGGGAGATCCGGTGACACGCACCGCGCTGGCGCTGGCGCCCGAGATCGAGGAGATCCTGAGCACCTATCCGCTGCGGGAGATCGTCACCCGCGGCGAGCAGCACGGCATCTGGGTGGACCGGCCGCTGGCCCGCTTCGGCTCGTGGTACGAGATGTTTCCGCGCTCAACCGGCGGCTGGGACGCCGACGGAAAGCCGGTGCACGGCACCTTCGCGACGGCGGCCGCGGACCTTCCGCGCATCGCCGAGATGGGCTTCGACGTCGTGTATCTGCCGCCGATCCACCCGATCGGCAAGGTACATCGCAAGGGGCGCAACAACTCGCCTACCGCCGCCCCCGGAGATGTGGGTTCGCCGTGGGCGATTGGTAGCGACGAGGGCGGCCACGATGCGATTCACCCGGAGCTCGGTACGATCGAGGACTTCGACAATTTCGTCGCCGCGGCCCGCGATCTGGGCATGGAAGTCGCTCTGGACCTGGCACTGCAGTGCGCCCCTGACCACCCGTGGGCGCGCGAACACCGGAACTGGTTCACCGAGTTGCCGGACGGCACCATCGCATATGCGGAGAACCCGCCGAAAAAGTATCAGGACATCTATCCGATCAACTTCGACAACGATCCCGCCGGGCTCTACGACGAAGTTCTGCGCGTGGTCCGGCACTGGGTTGACCACGGCATCAAGTTCTTCCGGGTCGACAACCCGCACACCAAGCCGCCCGACTTCTGGGCCTGGCTGATCGGTCAGGTCAAAGACGCCGATCCCGACGTGCTGTTCCTGTCCGAGGCGTTTACTCCGCCGGCCCGGCAGTACGGCCTGGCCAAGCTCGGGTTCACCCAGTCCTACAGCTACTTCACCTGGCGCACCGCCAAATGGGAACTCACCGAGTTCGGCAACGACATCTCGGCTCTGGCGGACTTCCGGCGGCCGAATCTGTTCGTGAACACCCCCGACATCCTGCACGCGATATTGCAGCACAACGGCCCGGGCATGTTCGCCATCCGCGCGGTGTTGGCCGCGACCATGAGTCCGGCCTGGGGTGTCTATTCCGGCTACGAGCTGTTCGAGCACCGCGCGGTTCGCGAGGGCAGCGAGGAATACCTCGACTCGGAGAAGTACGAACTGCGGCCCCGCGACTACGCGGCGGCGCGCGCCGAGGGCCGGTCACTGGAACCATTTCTGAAGCAGCTCAACGCGATTCGCCGAGTCCATCCCGCGCTTGAGCAGCTGCGCACCATCCACTTTCACGGGGTGGACAACGACGCCTTGCTGGCCTACAGCAAGTTCGACCCGGCCACCGGCGACTGCGTGCTGGTGGTCGTGACCCTCAACGCATTCGGGCCCGAGGAGGGCACGCTGTGGTTAGACATGGCCGCATTGGGTATGGAGCCCTATGAGCGGTTTTGGGTACGCGATGAGATAACCGGCCAGGAATTCCAGTGGGGGCAGTCTAATTACATTCGCATCGACCCCGGGCAGGCGGTCGCCCACATCATCAATATGCCGATTATCCCGCAGGAGTCTCGAAACACGTTGCTGCGCAGGAGGTAACAGGGCCCGGAAGGGGATACCAGCATGAGTCGAGCCAAAAGCCGAACCGATCGCACACACCTGGCGCCTGACCCGGGCGACTTGGGCCGGCTGGTGAGCGGCACCCACCACGACCCACACAGCATCCTGGGCGCTCACGAGTACGGCGACCACACTGTGATCCGGGCCTTCCGCCCGCATGCGCAGGAAGTCATCGCGCTGGTCGGTAACGACGAGTTCGCAATGGAGCACGTCGACGCGGGATTGTTCGCCGTCGCGTTGCCGTTCACGGACCTGATCGACTACCGGCTGAAGATCGACTACGGTTCCGGCGCGCAGGTGACCGCCGACGCCTACCGTTTCCTGCCCACGTTGGGCGAAGTCGACCTGCATTTGTTCTCCGAGGGTCGCCACGAGCGACTCTGGGAAGTCCTCGGTGCCCACCCCCGCTCCTTCACCACGGCCGACGGCGTGGTCGACGGCGTGTCGTTCGCGGTGTGGGCGCCAAATGCCAAGGGCGTCAGCCTGATTGGCGAGTTCAACGGCTGGACCGGCACCGAGGCCCCGATGCGGGTGCTGGGCTCCACCGGAGTCTGGGAGCTGTTCTGGCCCGGGTTCGCCCCAGACGGCCTGTACAAGTTCCGGGTGCACGGCGCCGACGGCGTCGTCACCGAACGGGCCGACCCGTTCGCCTTCGCCACCGAGGTGCCTCCGCACACCGCGTCGCGGGTGACGACGAGCACGTTCACCTGGACCGACGCGGACTGGATGACGCAGCGCGCCCAGCGCAATCCGGTCTTCGAGCCGATGAGCACCTACGAGGTACATCTCGGCTCCTGGCGGCCCGGACTCAGCTACCGCCAACTAGCCACCGAGCTGACGGATTACGTTGTGGAGCATGGTTTTACCCACGTAGAGCTGCTGCCGGTGGCCGAGCACCCGTTCGCCGGATCGTGGGGATATCAGGTCACGTCGTACTACGCGCCGACATCGCGATTCGGCACCCCCGACGATTTCCGGGCGCTCGTCGATGCCCTGCACCAGGCCGGCATCGGCGTGATCGTGGACTGGGTTCCGGCGCACTTCCCGAAGGACGCATGGGCGCTGGGCCGCTTCGACGGCACTGCGCTCTACGAGCACTCCGACCCCAAGCGCGGTGAGCAACTCGACTGGGGCACCTACGTTTTCGACTTCGGCCGTCGCGAGGTACGCAACTTCTTGGTCGCCAACGCGCTGTACTGGCTGGAGGAATACCACATCGACGGCCTGCGGGTGGACGCGGTGGCGTCGATGCTCTACCTGGACTACTCGCGGCCCGAGGGCGGCTGGACACCCAACATCTACGGTGGCCGGGAAAACCTCGAGGCGGTGCAGTTCCTGCAGGAGATGAACGCCACGGCACACAAGGCCGCCCCGGGGATCGTCACGATCGCCGAGGAGTCGACGTCGTGGCCCGGCGTAACGCGGCCGACCAACCTTGGCGGGCTGGGCTTTTCGATGAAGTGGAACATGGGCTGGATGCACGACACGCTCGACTACATCAGCCGCGACCCGATCTATCGCAGCTTCCACCACCACGAGATGACCTTCTCGATGCTGTATGCGTTCAGCGAGAACTACGTGCTGCCGATCAGCCACGACGAGGTGGTACACGGCAAGGGCACGCTCTGGGGCCGCATGCCGGGCAACAACCACGTCAAGGCCGCCGGACTGCGTAGCCTGCTCGCCTATCAGTGGGCCCATCCCGGCAAGCAATTGTTGTTCATGGGACAGGAATTCGGCCAGCGCGCCGAGTGGTCCGAGCAAAACGGTTTGGACTGGTGGCAGCTCGACGAGCAGGGCTTCTCCAACGGCATATTGCGTTTCGTGCGCGACATCAACGCTATTTACCGCGACCGTCCGGCGCTGTGGAGTCGCGACACGACGCCCGAGGGTTATTCCTGGATCGACGCCAACGATTCCGGCAACAACGTCTTGAGCTTCCTGCGCTACGGCAACGACGGCTCGGTCATGGCGTGCGTGTTCAATTTCGCGGGATCCGAGCACAGCGGCTATCGACTCGGTCTGCCCAGCGGCGGTCGCTGGCGCGAGGTGCTCAATACCGACGCGACGGACTACAACGGTTCTGGCATCGGCAATCTCGGTGGTGTGGACGCGACCGAGGACCCGTGGCATGGCCGTCCGGCCTCGGCGCTCCTGGTGTTGCCGCCCACGTCGGCGCTGTGGCTGGAACCGGAGTAATCAGTACAGCGCGTTAGCGAGGTTTCGACGGCCGGCGATGACTTCAGGGTCGGCGGGATCGAAGAGTTCGAACAACTCGATCAGCCGGGTTCGGACCCGGGTGCGTTCATCGCCAGATGTGCTGCGCACCAACGCCGTCAATCGCTCGAATGCCGCGGTCACGTCCTGGTTGAGGATCTGCACATCGGCGGCCGCGAAGGCCGCCTCGATGTTGTCCGGAGCGCCATCCGCGACGGCCACCGCGTCCGGACGCTGTGCGGTTGCGCGCATGAGGAAGTCGATCTGGCGGATCGCACCCTTGGCCTCGACACTGTCCGGATTGGTGTTCAGCAACGCCTCATACGACTGCTTGGCCGCCTCGAAGTCACCGGCCTCTAGCTGCTGGCGAGCCTGGGCCAGGGCCGGGTCCACCTCGGCGTCGTCCTCGGAACCGGTTGCGCCCTTGAGCTTTCCGGCCGTCGCCGACAGCAGTTGGTCCAGCCAGCGGCGCAACTGATCGGCGGGCTGCGAACCCTGGAAGCTGGACAGCGGCTGACCGGCTGCCAGGGCCACGACGGTGGGAACGGCTTCGACACCGAAGATCTGGGCCACCCGTGGCGCCACATCGACGTTGACGGTCGCCAGCGCCCATTTGCCGCCGTCCTGGGCGGCCAGACCGGACAGCGTGTCGACCAACTCGACGCAGGCCTCGCTGCGCGGCGACCATAGGGCGACCACCACGGGCACCTCGTCGGAGCGGATCAGCACCTCGGCTTCGAAATTGGCCTCGTTGACCTCGGTGGTCCCCGGACCCGCCGGCGTCGGCCGGCCCGCGGCACCGGTGGCCGAAGGGCTCTGCTGAGCACGTTGCTTTAGACCGGACAGGTCGACCGCACCGGCAAGCGCGGGCCCGATCGAGGATCTCGGACGCGTCACGACGTCAAGTCTGTCATGCGCGCCGACCACCGATCCACCCGGTCACACCGGGGCTCCCGCCCGGGCGAATTTGGCCGAAAACCGGCCCCGCCAAGGCCCCTGGTCGTCTCATGAGAGCAACATCACAACGCGCACCGAATCCGGGCTGCCAGCAACGCCGACCGCTGGTCAGTCCGGGGTTAGCCAGCCCGCAGAATCAGTGCGTCGCCCTGGCCCCCGGCGCCGCACAGCGCCGCGACGCCGTACCCCGAACCGCGCCGCGCCAGTTCCAGGGCGACATGCAGCGTGATCCGGGCGCCCGACATCCCGATCGGATGTCCCACCGCGATCGCACCGCCGTTGACGTTGACGATCTCGGGGTCGATCCCGAGTTCGCGCGTGGAAGCCAGGGCCACCGCCGAGAACGCCTCGTTGATCTCCACCACATCGAGCTGGTCAGCCGTGATGCCCTCGCGGCCCAGTGCCTTCTTGATCGCATTGGCGGGCTGGGACTGCAGTGTCGAATCGGGCCCCGCCACGACTCCATGAGCACCGATCTCTACCAGCCACGACAGACCCATTTCCTGCGCCTTGTCCTTGCTCATCACCACGACCGCCGCGGCACCGTCGGAGATCTGCGACGCGGAGCCGGCGGTGATGGTGCCGTCGCTGCGGAAGGCCGGTTTCAGGCCGGCTAACGACTCGACCGTGGTGTTTGCCCGAATGCCCTCGTCCTCAGTGAACTGCAACGGATCGCCTTTGCGCTGCGGGATGTTCACCGGCACCACCTCGTCGGTGAAGACGCCGTCCTTCCATGCCGCGGCCGCTTTCTGATGCGACCGCGCAGCGAACTCGTCCTGTTCGGCGCGGGTGAACTTGTCGACGTCGTTGCGCTGCTCGGTCAGCGCGCCCATCGGCTGGTCGGTGAACACGTCGTGCAGGCCGTCGTAGGCCATGTGGTCGAGCACGGTCACGTCGCCGTACTTGTAGCCCGCACGGCTGTCCATCAGCAGGTGCGGGGCCTTGGTCATGGACTCCTGGCCACCGGCCACCACGACGTCGAACTCCCCCGCCCGAATCAGCTGATCGGCCAGCGCAATGGCGTCGATACCGGACAGGCACATCTTGTTGATGCTCAGCGCCGGGACGTCCCAGCCGATGCCGGCGGCCACCGCGGCCTGACGGGCGGGCATCTGGCCGGCGCCTGCGGTCAGCACCTGGCCCATGATCACGTACTGCACCGCGGAAGCGGGCACATTGGCCTTCTCCAGCGCACCGGCGATCGCGATCGCACCCAAATCGCTGGCCGAGAAATCCTTCAGCGAACCCATCAACTTGCCGATCGGGGTCCGTGCTCCAGCAACGATCACCGATGTCGTCATAACAACCTCCTAGCGACGCATGGAGGGCCCATTCGGCCTCCCGGAGAAGCGCAATCTTTGCCGCCAGGTTACCTTTATGTGATGACGACCGATCAAGTTGACGCCCGTCAAATCCTGGCCACCTCGCTGGTGACCGCGATCGATCACGTCGGCATCGCAGTCGCCGACCTCGATGCAGCCATCGCCTGGTACCACGACACCCTCGGCATGGTCTTGGTGCACGAGGAAGTCAACGAGGACCAGGGAATCCGCGAAGCCATGATCGCCGTCCAGGACGGCGAGCCCGGCACGGCGCAGATCCAGTTGATGGCACCGATCGACGAGTCTTCGACGATCGCCAAGTTCCTGGACAAGCGCGGACCGGGCATCCAGCAGATGGCGGTGCGAGTCAGCGATTTGGACGCGCTCTGCGAGCACCTGCGGTCCCACGGGGTGCGGCTGGTCTACGAGACCCCCCGTCGCGGCACAGCGAACTCGCGGATCAACTTCATCCACCCCAAGGACGCCGGCGGCGTGCTGATGGAGTTGGTCGAGCCGGCTGCCTAGCCGCTGTGTAGTTCACGACCATTTTCTGGTCGGGCCGCGATTTGCCCGATTCGTCCAGCAGGGCGTGTGCCAGTGCCGACGATCGTCCACCCCGCCCAGCGGCGAGTCCGTCGGCCAGACCACCAGATGTGCTGTGCCGGAGCGGATTTCGTGATCACAGCCGGGGCAGCGGTAAGTTTTGAGCGCACGCGCGGCGGCGATCGGGCGCACTTCGTAGTCGTGACCGTCGGGCCCGGTTTCCACCCGCCTCAGGGCCGGCGACAGCGAAGGCAGCTGTTGCCGACGGGGCGGGGTGCGGCGCCGAGCCATGCCGACAAGTCTAATCGGGCAACTCAGAACAGCCGGTACTCATCGCTGTCCATTCCGCGCATCTTGTCGTAATCCAATGTAAGACAACGTATTCCGCGGTCGGTGGCTAAAGTTCGGGCCTGAGGCTTAATCTGCTGCGCCGCGAACACACCCTGGACCGGCGCCAGCACGGTGTCGCGATTCAGCAATTCGAGGTAGCGGGTGAGCTGCTCCACGCCGTCGATCTCGCCGCGCCGTTTGATCTCGACGGCTACCGAGCCACCGTCGGCGTCGCGGCACAACAGGTCGACGGGGCCGATCGCCGTCATGTATTCGCGGCGGACCAACGTATATCCCTCACCCAGCAGCTGGACGTGTTCGGCGAGCAGCGCCTGCAGATGTGCCTCGACACCATCCTTGACCAGCCCGGGGTCAACCCCCAGCTCGTGGCTGGAGTCGTGCTCGACCTGCTCGACGGTGATGCGCAGCTGTTCGCCCGTCTTGTTCTCCACTACCCACACCGGTGTCTCGCCGACGACCTCTTCGGTCAACCAGCACGGCGGACTCATCCAATTCAGCGGCTTGTAGGCGCGGTCGTCGGCGTGCACGCTGACCGACCCGTCGGCTTTGAAGAGCAACAACCGACGCGCCGACGGCAGATGTGCCGTGAGCCGGCCAACGTAGTCGACGGTGCATTGGGCGATCACTAGACGCACCCGACTCACCTTAGAGCGTCGTTGACGAATTAGGCTGACGCCACCATGTCGGCGAACAAGAGCATGGCGCAACGCTTGGGACGGGTGCTCGAAAGGGTCACCCGTCAGAGCGGCCGGTTGCAAGAGACACCCGCCTACGGTTCTTTGCTGCTCGGGCGGGTGAGCGAGAGCCAGGCCCGCCGGCGGGTGCGCATTCAGCTCATTCTGACCACCTTCATCCTGATCACGAATCTGATCGGTATCGGTGTCGCGGTCCTTCTGCTGGCCGTCGCCCTGCCGTCGCCCAGCATCTTTTCCGACGCGCCGGCGTGGATCACCTGGGCCATCGCACCCGGATACGTCGCGGTCGCGCTGGCACTCGGGGCCTACTGGATCACCCACCGGACGATGGCCACGCTGCGGTGGGCGATCGAAGAGCGCAAGCCCACCCTCGACGACGAACGCAACACCTTCCTCGCCCCGTTCTGGCTGGCGATGGGCGTGCTGGTGCTGTGGGGCGTCGGGACCGCGTTGCTCACCACGCTCTACGGACTGATCAACACGCTGTTCATCCCGATCGTGGGTTTCTCCGTGGGCATCTGCGGGATTCTGGTGGCCACCGCGTCCTACCTGTTCGCCGAGTTCGCGTTGCGCCCGGTGGCCGCCCAAGCCCTGGAGGCCGGGCGAGCCCCACAGCGGCTCGCACCGGGAATTATGGGCCGCACCCTGACGGTCTGGCTGCTCAGTTCCGGGGTTCCGGTGCTCGGCATCGCGCTGATCGCGTTCTTCGCGCTGGTGCTGCGCAATCTGAGCGAGACCCAACTCAGCGTCGCGGTGCTGATCGTCTCGAGCGCGACGCTGATCTTCGGGTTCATCCTGATGTGGATCCTGTCCTGGCTGACGGCGACACCGGTGCGGGTGGTGCGCGCGGCCCTCAAGCGGGTCGAGCAGGGCGATCTGCGGGGCGACCTGGTGGTGTTCGACGGCACCGAACTCGGCGAGTTGCAACGCGGTTTCAACTCCATGGTCGACGGGCTGCGCGAACGCGAGCGAGTACGTGATCTGTTCGGCCGGCATGTCGGTCGAGAAGTCGCACTGGCCGCCGAGCGCGAGAAACCGAAGCTCGGCGGCGAAGAGCGCCACGTCGCGGTCGTGTTCATCGACATCGTCGGCTCCACGCAATTGGTGACCAGTCAGCCCCCGACCGAGGTCGTCAATGTGCTCAACCGGTTCTTCGCGATCGTCGTCGAGGAAGTCGACCGGCACCATGGATTGGTCAACAAGTTCGAAGGTGACGCATCGCTGGCCATCTTCGGCGCCCCGAATCACCTCGACTGTCCCGAGGACGCGGCGCTGGCGACGGCCCGCGCGATCTGCAGTCGGCTGGCGCATGAGATGTGTGAACTCGAGGCCGGTATCGGCGTGGCGGCCGGACAGGTCGTCGCAGGCAATGTCGGCGCCAAGGAGCGCTTCGAATACACCGTGATCGGCGAACCGGTCAACGAGGCGGCCCGGCTGTGCGAGCTGGCCAAGTCACACCCGGGTGGATTGTTGGCAACCGCGGACGCCGTCCAGGGTGCGAGTGAAAGTGAAAGTGCGCGTTGGTCTTTGGGCGAGACCGTGACACTGCGTGGACACGATCACCCCACGCGGCTGGCCTCGCCCAAGCGCGGCGAGTAACCGAGCCGTTCAGTGGCAACCCTCGTCGCCTTCCACGCGCATCCGGACGACGAGGTGGTCCTCACCGGCGGCACGCTGGCCGCAGCGGTGGCGGCAGGGCATCGGGTTGTCCTGGTGACCGCGACCGACGGACGGGTGAACGACGAGGACGATCACACTCGAATTGATGAATTACTCACCAGCGCAAACATTCTCGGCGTGCACCGAGTCGAGTGCCTCGGCTACGCCGACAGTGGCTACGGGCCGATCTTCTACCCGGACCCACCCGGCCGGATCAGGTTCGCGCGGGCCGAGGTCGAAGCGGCGGCGCAGCGCCTGGCCACCATCCTGCGCGACGAGGACGCACAACTACTGCTGAGCTATCAGCCCAACGGCGGATACGGACACCGGGATCATGTGCAGGTCCATCACGTCGGCAAGCGTGCCGCGGAGTTGGCCGCGACCCCGCGGGTTCTCGAGGTCACGATGCCACGCGAATTGCTGCGCCGGGTCTCCAATGTGCTTCGCTTGCTCCGACTTCCGGCGCCCTACGATGCCGACACGGCACGCACCGCATACGCGCCCCAAGCCACGATCACCCACCGCATCGACGTCCGGCGATTCGCCCGGCAGAAGCGGGATGCGTTCGCCGCCCACCGCTCGCAGATCGGCGGCGGGCTCAGCGCGCGCCTGTTCGGGCTGGTGATGCTGTTGCCGCCGCAAGTGTTCGGACTGGTGCTGCGCCACGAATGGTTCGTCGATCCGAGTGCCCAACCGGACACCGTGCGCCGCAACATCTTCGACCGCTAGGACAGACTGCGGACCCGCACGGGCACAGCCGCTCTCACCAACGACGCCACCAGTAGCAGGGCCAGGATCAGCAGCGTCCCCACAAACCAGACGGTGGCCCGCCAGCCGCCCACGCTGTAGACCAACCCGCCCACCGCGCCGGCCACCGACCCACCCAGGTAGTAGCTGAACAGGTACAGCGCGGACGCCTCGGCGCGATCGCAGCGTGCCACGGACCCCACCCAACCGCTGGCCACCGCGTGCGCGGCGAAGAACCCGCCGGTGAACACGCCGGTCCCGACGACGATCACGGGCAGCGCGTCCGGCAGTGTGATCAGCAGCCCCGTCACGGTGATCGGCAGGGCGCCCCCCAGCACGAGCAAGCGCCCCCGCCGATCGGCGAGCCGTCCCGCCACGACCGACGTCCAGGTGCCCACCAGGTACAGCAGGAACAGCAGGCCCACCACCGACGGCTTCAACTCGAACGGCGCGGCGCCAAGTCGGTAGCCGAGGTAGTTGTACACGGTGACGAATCCGCCCATCAGCGTGAAAGCCAGAACAAAAAGCTTCAGCAACAACGGGTTTCGCAGATGTGTCAGCAGACTTCGGGTGGTCGCGCGGATGCTCACCGGCTTCGGAGCGAAGAATTGGGACTTCGGCACCAGCAGGGCGAATACCACCGTCGCGGCCAACGTCGTCAATGAACACACCAACAGTGCGACCCGCCAGCTGCTGACCTCGAGCACCAGCGCAGGGATGATCCGTCCCGCGCAGCCACCGATGGTCGTCCCGGCGATGTAGCGGCCCATCGCCGATCCCAGCGACGACGCGTGCACCTCCTCGGCGAGAAACGCCATCGCGACCGCGGGAATCCCGGCGAGCGCAACGCCTTGGGCCGCCCGCCCGATCAGCAGCACGCCGAGCGTGGGGCTGAAGGGCAACAGCAACCCGATCACGCTGGAGGCCACCCCCGAGATCAGCATCACGGTGATTCGCCCATACCGTTCCGAGAGCACGCTGGCCGGAACGATGGACAGGGCCAGCATTCCGGTGGTCAGCGAGACCGTCAGCGCCGACGTCGCCGGGGAGATCCGGTAGTACGCCGACAACGCGGGCAGCAGCGCCTGCGTGCAGTACATGGCGGCGAAACTGGCCAGACCGGCGCCGACCAGCGCCGCGGTGATACGTCGGTATCCGCGGCTGCCGGCTTGGTGCGCACTGGGGGTCGCGGTGAGCTGGGGCATAGAGCTGATGGTCCGCTCCGAGCCTGCCGATCGGAAATGAATTATTTCACACATTATGATGCAATTTCGACATAGGTAAAGGTGGCGGTCATGGCCGATGGCGACTACGAGTGGTACCTCACACTCGCCGAGCTGCAACACGTAACGGCGGCGGCTCGACAACTGCATATCGCGCAGCCGACGCTGACGCGGATGCTGGCGCGCCTGGAACGCCGGCTCGGGGTGGCGCTGTTCGACCGCCACGGCCGCCGACTCGCGCTGAGCACCTACGGCCGGATCTTCTACGAGCATGCGCGACGGGCGCAGTTGGAGCTCGATTCGGCCCGACGCGAAATCGAGGACCTGAGCAACCCGGCGGCCGGTGAGATCCGGCTGGGTTTCTTGAGTTCGTTCGGATCGGTCGTCGTGCCGCGGTTGATCGCCGGGTTCACCAAGGTGTCGCCGCGCGTGACGTTCACCCTCGAGGAGGGCGCGGCCGAGTCGATCAGTGATCGCGTGTTGGAGGGCTCGATCGACGTCGCGGTGGTATCGCCTCGACCACAGAAGCCAACCTTGGCCTGGCGCAGCCTGTTGCGTCAGCGCCTCGGTGTCGCGGTGCCCCGCGACCATCGGCTCTCGGGCGCGGCGGCGGTGTCGATGACGGATCTTGCCGACGAGCCTTTCATCACCATGCATCCGGGATTCGGCATGCGACAGCTACTCGATGAGCTTTGTGCCGCAGCACAATTCCAGCCACGCATCGTCCTGGAATCGGCGAACCTGACGACGAACGCCGGGCTGGTGGCCGCGGGTCTGGGCATCAGCCTGATACCGATCGACGGCAGCGAGCTTGCGCCCGGGGTCTGCGTGCTGCACCTGGCCGACGCGGACGGTTACCGCGACATCGGGATGATCTGGGACTCGTCGCGGCCCTTGTCCCGCGCCGCCCGGGACTTCGTCGCATCGGCCGCGACGGCTTAGCCGCCGGGTCGCCAGAGCTCGACCGTGCTGCGCGCACCGCCCGGCAGCTCGAGAATTTCGATGGGCGTGTCATCGGGGTCGTGGACGAAGAACATGCGCACCCCACCGATGTCGACGATCGGCTCGGTGCGCACCTCGGGGTGCTGGCGCCGGACGGCCTCGTAGGTGGCGGCGAGATCCGCGACGCGAAATGAGATGTTGGTATAGCCACGATGCGGGCCGGTCGGGCTGGCAGGTACATCCCCGAGAAACAGCAGTTCGACCATTACTCCCCCGATCAATCCGCCGACCATGCGGCCTTTCTGGGCCGTGCCGCCGGTCACGGCATCGAGTCCGCCGCCCTCGAGTTCGACATCGAAGACGACGTCGATGCCCAGCACCGCGGTGTAGAACGCCAGCGCTGTGTTCATGTCGGAGACGCCGATGCAGACATGGGAGAAGTTCTCGACGGCAATGGGCTTCGGCTCGGTCATGCGGCCTCCTCGGACATCGGCAGTTCACAGCGTGCACGTCCGCCCACCATCATGTCGCTTTTCCGCCAGTCTTGTCGGCCCTCTGGTGTAACTGTGGAAGCGTGCACGACGACTTCGAACGTTGTTACCGGGCGGTCCAGTCCAAGGACGCCCGGTTCGACGGCTGGTTCGTCACCGCGGTGCTCACCACCCGCATCTACTGCCGGCCCAGCTGCCCGGTGCGTCCACCGTTCGCGCGCAACGTGCGCTTTTATCCGACCGCGGCGGCCGCGCAGCGGGCGGGTTTCCGCGCGTGCAAACGGTGCCGACCCGACGCCTCGCCGGGGTCGCCCGAATGGAATGTGCGCGGCGACGTCGTGGCGCGGGCCATGCGGCTCATCGCCGACGGAACGGTGGACCGCGACGGAGTGAGCGGTCTGGCCGCCCACCTCGGGTACACGACCCGGCAGCTGGAGCGGCTGTTGCAGGCCGAGGTCGGCGCCGGTCCGCTCGCGCTGGCGCGCGCGCAACGAAGCCAGACCGCCCGGCTACTGATCGAGACGACCGAACTGCCGTTCGGCGACGTCGCGTTCGCCGCCGGTTTTTCCAGCATCCGCCAGTTCAACGACACCGTGCGCCTGGTGTTCGAAAGCACACCGACCGACCTGCGCACGCGCGCGGCGTCCCGGTCGGGGTCTTCGAAAGCCGGTGTGACTTCGACTGGGACAGTGTGCCTTCGGCTGCCGGTGCGCACTCCTTTCGCCTACGAGGGCGTCTTCGGACATCTGGCAGCGGGCGCCGTTGCAGGTTGCGAGGAAGTGCGCGACGGCGCCTACCGGCGCAGCCTTCGACTTCCGGCCGGCAACGCCGTAGTCGCGCTGACGCCGGCTGTCGATCACGTCCGCTGCCTGCTCGTGCTCGATGACTTTCGTGATCTCACGACCGCGATCGCCCGCTGCCGGCGGCTGCTGGACCTCGACGCGGATCCGGAAGCGATCGTGGACACGTTGAGTCGCGACCCGCTGCTGGCACCCGTCGTGGCCAAGGGTCCAGGACAACGCATTCCGCGCGCGGTCGACGAAGCCGAACTCGCCGTGCGCGCGGTACTCGGTCAACAGGTCTCCACCAAGGCCGCACGCACCCATGTCGGCCGATTGGTCAGGGCGTACGGGCCGCAAGTCCACGACCCCGAAGGCACACTGACGCATGCCTTCCCGTCGATCGAGCAGCTCGCCGAGATCGATCCCATCCATCTGGCGGTGCCCAAGTCGCGGCAGCGGACGATGACCGCGTTGGTCGCCGGACTCCTCGAAGGCAGCGTGGTCCTGGACGCCGGAAGCGACTGGGACAGCGCGCGTACTCAGCTGCAGGCCCTGCCGGGGGTGGGCCCATGGACCGCCGAGGTGATAGCGATGCGCGGCCTTGGCGACCCGGACGCGTTTCCCGCCAGCGACCTTGGGCTCCAACTCGCCGCCAGACAGCTGGGCCTGCCGACGAATCAACGCAAACTCATTGAGCACAGCGCACATTGGCGCCCGTGGCGCTCGTACGCCACTCAGCATTTGTGGACCACGCTCGAGCACCCGGTGAACCAATGGCCGCCACAGGAGGTCGCATGATCCAGTACCGCACCATCGACAGCCCGATCGGGTTGCTGACCCTGGCCGGCCGCGACTCGGTGCTGACCAATCTGCGAATGGTCGATCAGACCTACGAACCGAGTCGCGCCGGCTGGTCGCCCGATCCGGGGGCGTTCGGCGCGGCCGTCGAACAGTTAGTGGCGTACTTCACCGGCGAGCTCACGTCTTTCGACATTGAACTCGACCTGCGGGGTACCGAATTTCAGCGACGCGTCTGGAAAGCGCTGCGGACGATTCCATATGGACAAACGCGTTCGTATGGAGAAATCGCGGAACAGATCGGGGCCCCGGGCGCCGCACGCGCGGTCGGACTGGCCAATGGCCACAATCCGATCGCAATTATCGTGCCATGCCATCGCGTCATCGGCGCCAATGGCAGCCTCACCGGTTTCGGCGGCGGGCTCGGCCGCAAGCGCACATTGCTCGAATTGGAAAATCAACGGTCGAATTTGACGCTCTTCGATTAATAGATAACGCAAAAATGCCCCCTTTGCAGGGGGCATTTTTGTGTATGTTCGGCGGTGTCCTACTTTTCCACCCGATAGGGCAGTATCATTGGCGCTGACAGGCTTAGCTTCCGGGTTCGGAATGGGACCGGGCGTTTCCCTGTCGCTGTGGCCGCCGTAACTCTATTTATTTTTCATTCAAGTGTTCTGGTGGGGGGTGTGGTATCGAGATATTTCGCAGCAAATGCCGGAAAAAGAATAGTGGTTGCGATTATGTTGGTAAGTTTTCGGCCGGTTAGTGCCAGTTCCCTGCACTCATTACTGAGCTTCTAGGTCTGGCCTATCAATCCCGTGGTCTGCGGGGGGCCTTATCCCTCTAAAAGGGTGAGAAACCTGATCTTGGAGAAGGTTTCCCGCTTAGATGCTTTCAGCGGTTATCCTGTCCGAACGTAGCTATCCAGCAGTGCCTCTGGTGAGACAACTGGTGCACTAGAGGTTCGTCCGTCCCGGTCCTCTCGTACTAGGGACAGGTTTCCTCAAGTTTCTGACGCGCGCGGCGGATAGAGACCGAACTGTCTCACGACGTTCTAAACCCAGCTCGCGTGCCGCTTTAATGGGCGAACAGCCCAACCCTTGGGACCTGCTCCAGCCCCAGGATGCGACGAGCCGACATCGAGGTGCCAAACCATCCCGTCGATATGGACTCTTGGGGAAGATCAGCCTGTTATCCCCGGGGTACCTTTTATCCGTTGAGCGACACCCCTTCCACTCGGGGGTGCCGGATCACTAGTCCCGACTTTCGTCCCTGCTTGACGTGTAGGTCTCGCAGTCAAGCTCCCTTGTGCACTTACACTCAACACCTGATTGCCGTCCAGGTTGAGGGAACCTTTGGGCGCCTCCGTTACATTTTAGGAGGCAACCGCCCCAGTTAAACTACCCGCCAGGCACTGTCCCTGAACCCGATTAGGGTTCGAAGTTAGGTGTCCAATACGGTCAGAGTGGTATTTCAACAACGACTCCGCTCTAACTGGCGTTAGAGTTTCACAGTCTCCCACCTATCCTACACAAACAGTACCGAACACCAATACCAAGTTGTAGTGAAGGTCCCGGGGTCTTTTCGTCCTGCCGCGCGTAACGAGCATCTTTACTCGTAGTGCAATTTCGCCGAGTCTATGGTTGAGACAGTTGGGAAGTCGTTACGCCATTCGTGCAGGTCGGAACTTACCCGACAAGGAATTTCGCTACCTTAGGATGGTTATAGTTACCACCGCCGTTTACTGGGGCTTAAATTCTCCGCTTCACCTTACGATTAACGGGTCCTCTTAACCTTCCAGCACCGGGCAGGCGTCAGTCCGTATACATCGTCTTGCGACTTCGCACGGACCTGTGTTTTTAGTAAACAGTCGCTTCCCACTGGTTTCTGCGGCCGGTTCCCGCTCCCAGCGCAAGGCTGTTCACGGTAAGCCGGCCCCCCTTCTCCCGAAGTTACGGGGGCATTTTGCCGAGTTCCTTAACCATAGTTATCTCGTACGCCTTGGTATTCTCTACCTGACCACCTGTGTTGGTTTGGGGTACGGGCCATGTATGCGCTCGCTAGAGGCTTTTCTTGGCAGCTGAGGATCACCGAATTCGCCTCAATCGGCTATGCATCACCTCTCAGGAATATGAACGACGGATTTGCCTATCGTTCTCCCTACAGGCTTGCCCCAGTATTACCACTGACTGGTACGGCTACCTTCCTGCGTCACCCCATCGCTTGACTACTACCCACCCGGGTCCCACGCAGCCGGCGGTCTTCGCTCCCCGAAGGGATTGATAGACCACCATTTGGGTGGTTAGCAGAATGGATTCGTCAGGGACGCTCATACACGGGTACGGGAATATCAACCCGTTGTCCATCGACTACGCCTGTCGGCCTCGCCTTAGGTCCCGACTCACCCTGGGCGGACTGGCCTGGCCCAGGAACCCTTGGTCTTTCGGCGGGCAAGGTTCTCACTTGCCTAATCGCTACTCATGCCTGCATTCTCACTCCCCCAAACTCCACCATCGGTTACCCGACAGCTTCTCTGCATGGGGGACGCTCCCCTACCCAACCTTGCGGTTGCCGCGGCTTCGGCGGTGTGCTTGAGCCCCGCTACATTATCGGCGCACAATCACTTGACCAGTGAGCTATTACGCACTCTTTCAAGGGTGGCTGCTTCTAAGCCAACCTCCTGGTTGTCTCTGCGACTGCACATCCTTTTCCACTTAGCACACGCTTAGGGGCCTTAGCCGGCGATCTGGGCTGTTTCCCTCTCGACGTACGGAGCTTATCCCCCGCCGTCTCACTGCCACGCTATACACCACGGCATTCGGAGTTTGGCTGACGTCAGTAACCTAGTAGGGCCCATCGGCCATCCAGTAGCTCTACCTCCGTGGTGAAACACGTAACGCTGCACCTAAATGCATTTCGGGGAGAACCAGCTATCACGGAGTTTGATTGGCCTTTCACCCCTACCCACAGCTCATCCCCTCAGTCTTCAACCTAAGTGGGTTCGGGCCTCCACGCGGTCTTACCCGCGCTTCACCCTGGCCATGGGTAGATCACTCCGCTTCGGGTCCAGAACATGCCACTCAAGCGCCCTATTCAGACTCGCTTTCGCTGCGGCTACCCCACACGGGTTAACCTTGCGACATGTCCCTGACTCGCAGGCTCATTCTTCAAAAGGCACGCCATCACTCCACAAGGAAGCTCTGACGGATTGTAGGCACACGGTTTCAGGTACTATTTCACTCCCCTCCCGGGGTACTTTTCACCATTCCCTCACGGTACTAATCCGCTATCGGTCATCGAGAAGTATTTAGGCTTACCGAGTGGTCTCGGCAGATTCACAGCAGATTTCACGGGCCCGCTGCTACTCGGGAGTTGATACAAGGCAGGTGCCGGGTTTTCGCGTACCGGGCTCTCACCGTCTGCGGCAGACCATCCCAGGCCACTTCCGCTAACC
This sequence comes from Mycobacterium sp. pR1184, assembly GCF_041287235.1. Taxonomy (NCBI): domain Bacteria; kingdom Bacillati; phylum Actinomycetota; class Actinomycetes; order Mycobacteriales; family Mycobacteriaceae; genus Mycobacterium; species Mycobacterium sp. pR1184. Next base: position 166,066 of record NZ_JBGGKR010000011.1, read on the forward strand.
ACGACACTTTCTGACTGCCCCCCAGCTAGGTAGAGCTGAGAAATATCAATCCCACAACCCCGCACACACAACCCCTACCCGGTTACACATGCATGCGGTTTAGCCTGTTCCGCTTTCGCTCGCCACTACTCGCGGAATCACTTTTGTTTTCTTCTCCTACGGGTACTGAGATGTTTCACTTCCCCGCGTTACCTCCCGCACCCTATATATTCAGATACGGGTAACACGACATAACTCGTGCTGGGTTTCCCCATTCGGAAATCCTCGGATCAACGCTCGGTTGACAGCTCCCCGAGGCATATCGCAGCCTCCCACGTCCTTCATCGGCTCTCGATGCCAAGGCATCCACCATGTGCCCTTAAACACTTACGAACACAAAAACCAAAAGAAAAATTACACATTTTTGACGAATACGCAGCCCGAGGGCAACGCATCCGTCTAGATGCTCGCAACCACTATTCAATGCTCAAACACCACACCCCACCACCAAGATGGAGGGACACCACATCGACCTAAGCCGGCCGAGTGTTGTCTCAGGGCCCAATAGTGTGTCTGGCGATTGCCTGCTGTTGTGCACCCGGCTCCCGTCCACTACAGACGAGAACCCCTCACGGCTCACACCCCACCAATTGGAGTGTTTCTCGTGGTGCTCCTTAGAAAGGAGGTGATCCAGCCGCACCTTCCGGTACGGCTACCTTGTTACGACTTCGTCCCAATCGCCGATCCCACCTTCGACAGCTCCCTCCAAAAGGTTAGGCCACTGGCTTCGGGTGTTACCGACTTTCATGACGTGACGGGCGGTGTGTACAAGGCCCGGGAACGTATTCACCGCAGCGTTGCTGATCTGCGATTACTAGCGACTCCGACTTCACGGGGTCGAGTTGCAGACCCCGATCCGAACTGAGACCGGCTTTAAAAGGATTCGCTTAACCTTACGGCATCGCAGCCCTTTGTACCGGCCATTGTAGCATGTGTGAAGCCCTGGACATAAGGGGCATGATGACTTGACGTCATCCCCACCTTCCTCCGAGTTGACCCCGGCAGTCTCTCACGAGTCCCCGCCATTACGCGCTGGCAACATGAGACAAGGGTTGCGCTCGTTGCGGGACTTAACCCAACATCTCACGACACGAGCTGACGACAGCCATGCACCACCTGCACACAGGCCACAAGGGAACCGACATCTCTGCCGGCGTCCTGTGCATGTCAAACCCAGGTAAGGTTCTTCGCGTTGCATCGAATTAATCCACATGCTCCGCCGCTTGTGCGGGCCCCCGTCAATTCCTTTGAGTTTTAGCCTTGCGGCCGTACTCCCCAGGCGGGGTACTTAATGCGTTAGCTACGGCACGGATTCCAAGGAAGGAAACCCACACCTAGTACCCACCGTTTACGGCGTGGACTACCAGGGTATCTAATCCTGTTCGCTCCCCACGCTTTCGCTCCTCAGCGTCAGTTACTGCCCAGAGACCCGCCTTCGCCACCGGTGTTCCTCCTGATATCTGCGCATTCCACCGCTACACCAGGAATTCCAGTCTCCCCTGCAGTACTCCAGTCTGCCCGTATCGCCCGCACGCCGAGGGTTAAGCCCCCGGTTTTCACGAACAACGCGACAAACCACCTACGAGCTCTTTACGCCCAGTAATTCCGGACAACGCTCGCACCCTACGTATTACCGCGGCTGCTGGCACGTAGTTGGCCGGTGCTTCTTCTGCAGGTACCGTCACTTGCGCTTCGTCCCTGCTGAAAGAGGTTTACAACCCGAAGGCCGTCATCCCCCACGCGGCGTCGCTGCATCAGGCTTGCGCCCATTGTGCAATATTCCCCACTGCTGCCTCCCGTAGGAGTCTGGGCCGTATCTCAGTCCCAGTGTGGCCGGACACCCTCTCAGGCCGGCTACCCGTCGTCGCCTTGGTAGGCCGTCACCCCACCAACAAGCTGATAGGCCGCGGGCCCATCCCACACCGCAAAAGCTTTCCACCAAAAGGCATGCGCCAAAAGGTCCTATCCGGTATTAGACCCAGTTTCCCAGGCTTATCCCGAAGTGCAGGGCAGATTACCCACGTGTTACTCACCCGTTCGCCACTCGAGTACCTCCGAAGAGGCCTTTCCGTTCGACTTGCATGTGTTAAGCACGCCGCCAGCGTTCGTCCTGAGCCAGGATCAAACTCTCCAAACAAAAACTCCTCGTTGAACGAGGTGTATTTCGAATCAGAGATAATCTGACCTAACAAAAAGACACCATCTTACTGGCATCAAAAAACGACCATACCCACACACGGGGAGTGTTAAAAGTATGGTCAAAAAAACAACAACAAACAAAAACACCAAACACACTATTGAGTTCTCAAACAACACTCTTGCTTTTGTTGCCCGCTTCGGGGCAACCCTGCCAGCTTAATACAGATCCGGCAGAGGCGTCAACCCCCAAATTTCTTGCGATCGTGGTGATCGCTGCGAGGGCAGCCGTGCCAGGTTAGTACCAATCCGGCGAGGGAGTCAAGCCCCGGTCTCGGTCTCCTTCGAGTGGTGACCGCGCCTGTGGGGCACTGACTTTGGTTACTGTACCCGCTCGATCTCCGCTCCCAAAATCGCCAGGTTTTCGACGAACAACGGGTAGCCCCGATCGATGTGAAAGACGTCGTGAACCTCGGTGTCACCGTCGGCGACGAGCCCGGCCAACACCAGGCCGGCACCCGCTCGAATATCCGAACACCAGACCGGTGCGCTGGAAAGTTGCGGCAGACCGCGGACCACCGCGTGGTGGCCGTCGGTGCGCGCGTCGGCGCCCAGCCTGATCATTTCTTCGACGAATCGAAAGCGCGCCTCGAACACGTTTTCCGTGATCATCGAGGTGCCGTCGGCGATCGACGCCAGCGCGATCGCCATCGGTTGCAGATCCGTCGGGAAACCGGGAAACGGCAAAGTCGCAACGTTCATCGCCTTGGGACGCTCGTACTGCGTCACCCGGAAACTGTTGTCCGTCTGGGTGACGGTGGCGCCCGCGTCATGCAGTTTGTGCAGCACCACCTGAAGGTGCGCCGGATCGATGCCGCTGACCGAGATGTCGCCGCGGGTGATCGCGGCGGCGATCCCCCAGGTGGCGGCGACGATGCGGTCACCGATCACCCGGTGCTCGGTCGGGTACAGCCGCGGCACCCCGGTGATCGTCATGGTCGGCGAGCCCGCACCCTCGATCTTCGCGCCCATCTGATTGAGCATCGTGCAGAGGTCGACGACGTCGGGTTCGCGCGCGGCATTGTGGATCGTGGTGACACCCTCGGCTACCACCGCGGCCATCAGGATGTTCTCGGTGGCACCCACCGAAGGGAATTCCAGTTGAATCTCCGCGCCGCGCAACGTATCTGCGTGAGCGACCACACAGCCATGCTCGATATTGCACGTTGCACCCAGTTGCCGCAGGCCCGCCTGATGCATGTCCAGCGGGCGCGACCCGATCGCGTCGCCGCCCGGGAGCGCCACCCTGGCGCGCTTGCACCGGCCGACCAGTGGCCCGAGCACGCACACCGAGGCGCGGAACTGTCGCACGGCCGCGAAGTCGGCGTCGTACTTGGGTTCGTCGGGTGAGGTGATGCGCGCGACGTCGCCGTCGAGTTCGACGGTGGCGCCCAGGCCGCGCAGCACCTCGGCCATCAGCGGCACATCGAGAATGTCGGGGCAATTGGTGATGGTGCTGGTGCCCTCGGCCAGCAGGGTCGCCGCCATCAGCTTGAGCACGCTGTTCTTGGCGCCCCCTACTGCGACTTCGCCTGACAACCGATTACCGCCGGTTACCACGAATCGCTCAGCCACCCGCGTCAGTCTAGTGAAGGGGTATCGGCTTGTCAGTCAGCTAACTGACTTCGCCGAGTACGGTTTGATCATGGCAGTACATCTGACCCGCATCTATACCCGGACCGGCGACGACGGAACCACGGGATTGAGCGATTTCTCCCGCGTCTCGAAAAACGACCCCCGCCTGGTCGCCTACGCCGACTGCGACGAGGCCAACTCCGCGATCGGCGCCGCGATCGCGCTGGGCCAGCCAGATTCCGAAGTCACGGGCGTGTTGCGTCAGATCCAAAACGATTTGTTCGACGCCGGTGCGGACCTGTCGACACCGGTGGTGGAAAACCCGAAATATCCTCCGCTGCGCGTCGCCCAGTCCTACATCGACCGGCTCGAAGGATGGTGTGACAAATACAACGAGCCGCTGCCGGCGCTGAATTCCTTTGTGCTTCCTGGCGGTTCGCCGTTGTCAGCACTGTTGCACGTCGCCCGCACCGTGGTGCGTCGCGCCGAGCGATCGGCCTGGGCAGCAGTCGATTCCGCGCCCGGCGAAGTCAACGTGCTGCCGGCGAAATACCTGAATCGGTTGTCGGATCTGCTCTTCATCCTGTCGAGAACAGCCAACGTGGATGGCGATGTGCTGTGGAAACCAGGCGGGAAGCCGGGCGGCGACTCCTAAACAGGTTGAGCTGCTGGGCTTTTCGTCAAACACTGCGACGGCGTGCGCGCGGTGACGGACGGGACTCCAGCCACGACAGGAAGGCGGTCAGCGCGCCCTGGTCGAGCGCCAGTTCGTAAGCCGACCTACGCTCCTGGGTGGTATCGCGTAGTTCCAGCACCACGATTTCGTCGGTCATGATGTCGAATTCATCGCCGCGCGGCGCCCGCCGGGCGACGATTTCGATCCCGCGGCGGGACACCCGTCGGTCTGGCCACAGGCGCAGGCTGGACAGCCGATAGAAAGCAGCTTCGCCACCGCGGTAACGGATCACGCCGTGCCGCCAGCCATGACCTCCCACCGCCGGAATGTCGCGCATGATGCCGGCTGTCCCGCCCTGCCGCAGCTTCCACAGCCGGTAGCTCAGGGCCAGAACGGCCGCCCCCAACACGACGACGAGCACGACCATGGCAATCATGGGCGCGCTCATCGCCTTGTCCTGGGTGGCTAGTCGATTGCGCCGACGGCGCGCAATCTGGCGCGGCCCCTGGCGGCAACACGAGGATCGTCGGACTCGGAATCCTGCTTGGCCGCGGCCTCGTCGATCTCCGAGGAGAACTCGGCGGACTGGGCGAGAATGGTGACGCTCTCCTCGGTCACCGACAGGAATCCACCGTCCACCGCGACCCGCAGGTCGTCCTGGCCTTCGCGCTCGACGCGCACCATGGCGTCATCGACCAGTTGGGCCACCAACGGGATGTGTCGGGGCAGGATGCCGATCTCGCCGACGGTGGTGCGGGTGAACAAGAACGTTGCCTCACCCGACCAGATCTTTCGGTCGACGGCGACGATCTCAACGTTCAATTCAGCCATTTCACACCATCTTTCGGAATCGCCGACTAAAGCTTGGCGCCAAGGCTCTCGGCCTTCTTGGCCAAGTCGTCGAGACCACCGATCAGGAAGAATGCCTGCTCGGGCACGTGGTCGAACTCACCCTTGGTCAGACGGTCGAACGACTCGATGGTCTCCTTCAGCGGGACGGTCGAACCCGGCTGACCGGTGAACTGCTCGGCCGCCATCATGTTCTGGGACAGGAACCGCTCGATGCGTCGCGCCCGCTGCACCAGCTGCTTGTCCTCCTCCGACAGCTCGTCGATACCGAGGATCGCGATGATGTCCTGAAGGTCCTTGTAGCGCTGCAGGATTCGGATGACTTCCTGCGCCACCCGGTAGTGCTCGTCACCGACGACACTGGGGTCGAGGATGGTCGAGCTCGACGCCAGCGGGTCCACCGCCGGGAAGATGCCCTTGGAGAACACCGAACGCGACAGCTCGGTGGTGGCGTCCAGGTGGGCGAACGTGGTGGCCGGCGCAGGGTCGGTGTAGTCGTCGGCGGGCACGTACACGGCCTGCATGGAGGTAATCGACTTACCACGCGTCGAGGTAATGCGCTCCTGCAGCTCACCCATCTCATCGGCCAGCGTGGGCTGGTAACCCACCGCGGACGGCATACGACCGAGCAGCGTCGAGACCTCGGAGCCCGCCTGGGTGAACCGGAAGATGTTGTCGATGAACAGCAGCACGTCCTGGCCTGCCTCGTCGCGGAACCACTCCGCCATCGTCAGCGCCGACAGCGCCACCCGCATACGGGTGCCGGGCGGCTCGTCCATCTGACCGAACACCAGCGCGGTGTCCTTGAGCACGTTGGCTTCCTGGAGCTCGACCCACAGGTCGTTGCCCTCACGGGTGCGCTCCCCCACGCCGGCGAACACCGAAGTACCACCGAAGTTGCGGGCAATACGGTTGATCATCTCCTGGATGAGCACCGTCTTGCCCACGCCGGCACCACCGAACAGTGCGATCTTGCCACCACGCACGTACGGGGTCAGCAGGTCGACGACCTTGAGGCCGGTCTCGAGCATCTCGGTACGGGGCTCGAGCTCTTCGAAGGGCGGCGGCTTGCGGTGAATCGACCAGTGCTCGAAGTCTTCTCCGTAGCCCGGCTCGTCCATGCAGCGCCCGAGTGCGTCGAACACATGGCCCTTGACCTCCTGGCCCACCGGCACCGAGATCGGGGATCCGGTGTCGGTGACCGCGACCCCGCGGACCAGTCCGTCGGTGGGCTGCAGCGAGATGGTGCGGACCAGGTTGTCACCGAGGTGCTGTGCGACCTCGAGGGTGAGCGTCTTCTTGAGCTCCTCGAAGGTGATCTCGGCGTGCAGCGCGTTGAACAACTCCGGGACGGAACCGCGCGGGAACTCGACGTCGACGACCGGCCCGGTGATCCGTACCACGCGGCCGTTGGTGTCGGAGCCAGTCGACTTCTTCTTTTCGGCAGTAGCGGTCATGTTTTCTTCGCTTCCTCGTGGTGCTATCGGGCTCGGGCGTCGGCCAGCGCGTTTGCGCCACCGACGATTTCACTGATTTCTTGGGTGATCTGGGCCTGCCGCTCGCGGTTCGCCATCAGCGTCAGGGCCTTGATCAGGTCGTCGGCGTTGTCAGTGGCCGACTTCATAGCCCGTTGGCGCGACGCCAGTTCCGACGCCGCGGATTCCAGGAGCGCGGTGTACACGCGGGTGGTTACATACCGCGGCAACAACGCGTCGAACAGTGTCGTCGCATCCGGCTCGAACGAATACAGGGTGTGCAGTGGCTCCGGTTCTTCGCTGTACTCGACGACCATCGGCGCCATCCGGTGGGCCACCGTCGACTGCGACAACATCGACTTGAATTCCGTGTAGACGATGTGCAACTCGTCGACACCCTCCACGTCGGAGTTCTCTTCACTGCCTTCGCTGCCGGGAATGAACGCATCAACCAGCGTCGAGGCAACCTCGGAGGCCTTTTCCACCGTGGGTTGTTCCGAGAAGCCGGTCCACGATTCGGTGATGTCCCAGTTGCGGAAACTGTAGTAGCCCAACGCTTTACGGCCGACCACGTACAGCACGGGAGTCTTGCCTTCCTCCCGCAGGAGCGAAAACAGCTCCTCTGCACGGCGGAAGACACCGGAGTTGTAGGCGCCACACAGACCGCGGTCCGAGGACACCACCAGCACGGCGGCCCGCTTGGGCTCGGGCCGTTCGACCAACAGCGGATGATCGAGCGCCGCCTCGCTGGACAGCGTGGTCAGCATCCTGGTGATCTCTTCGGTGTAGGGGCGAGCAGCTTGAAGCCGAGCCTGGGCCTTGCCGATACGCGATGTCGCGATCAGCTCCTGGGCTTTGGTGATCTTCTTGATCGCACCGGCGGAACGGATCCGTCCGCGCAACTCGCGAAGTGTGGCAGCCATCGAGTACTACTTCTTCTTCTCTTGCTTCTTCTTGTCTTCCGGCGCCGGCTTGTTGACCTTGACCGACTCCTTGGCCAAATCCTCTTCGTCAAGAGCCTCGACGTGCTCGTCCGGCACCACCGACCCGCCGCCCGTGGCGGCGAAGCCCTTCTTGAACTTCTTGATGATCTCCTCGAGCTGGCTCTCGGCCTCTTCGGAAAGCTTTCCGCTATCCCGGATTCCGGTCAGGAACTTCTCCTCGGAGGCCCGCATGTGGTCCAGCAGCTCGGTTTCGAAGCGGCCGACATCCTCGACCGGCACCGAGTCCAGGTGGCCGCCGGTGCCCAGGAAGATCGAAACCACTTGCTCCTCAACGGGCAACGGCTGGTACTGCGGCTGCTTGAGCAATTCCACCAGCCGGGCGCCGCGGTCCAGCTGCGCCTTGGAGGTGGCGTCCAGGTCGGAAGCGAACGCGGCGAACGCTTCCAGCTCGCGGTACTGCGACAGATCCAGACGCAGCGACCCGGCCACTTCCTTCATGGCCTTGATCTGCGCCGCGCCACCGACGCGAGACACCGACACACCGACGTTGATGGCCGGACGCACACCCTGGTTGAACAGGTCGGATTCCAGGAAGCACTGGCCGTCGGTGATCGAAATGACGTTGGTGGGAATGTAAGCCGAGATGTCGTTGGCCTTGGTCTCGATGATCGGCAGGCCGGTCAGCGAACCACCACCAAGCTCATCGGAGAGCTTGGCGCAGCGCTCCAGCAACCGCGAATGCAGGTAGAACACGTCACCGGGGTACGCCTCGCGTCCGGGCGGGCGGCGCAGCAGCAGCGAGATCGCGCGGTACGCCTCGGCCTGCTTGCTCAAGTCGTCGAAGACGATCAGCACGTGCTTGCCGTCGTACATCCAATGCTGTGCGATCGCCGAACCGGTATACGGCGCAAGCCATTTGAACCCGGCGGAGTCGGAGGCCGGCGCCGCGACGATGGTGGTGTAGTCCATCGCGCCGCCCTCTTCCAGCGCGCGACGCACCGACGCGATCGTGGTGCCCTTCTGGCCGATAGCGACGTAGACGCAGCGGACCTGCTTCTTCTCGTCGCCGCTCTCCCAGTTCTGCCGCTGGTTGAGGATGGTGTCGACGCAGACCGCGGTCTTGCCGGTCTTGCGGTCACCGATGATCAGCTGGCGCTGGCCGCGGCCGATCGGGGTCATCGCGTCGATGGCCTTGATGCCGGTTTGCAGCGGCTCGCTGACGCTTTGGCGCTGCACCACCGAGGGCGCCTGGATTTCCAGCGCGCGCCGGGTGTCGGTCTCGATGTCGCCCTGACCGTCGATCGGCTCACCCAACGGGTTGACCACGCGGCCGAGGAAGGCGTCCCCGACGGGCACCGAGAGGACTTCGCCGGTGCGCTTGACCTGCTGGCCTTCTTCGATCTTCTCGAAGTCACCCAGGATCACCGCACCGACGCTGTGCTCGTCGAGGTTGAGCGCGACGCCGAGGACGCCGCCGGCGAACTCAAGCAGCTCCTGAGTCATGACCGAAGGCAAACCGTCGACGTGCGCGATGCCGTCACCGGCGTCGACCACGGTGCCGACCTCCTCGCGAGAGGTGTCGGAGGTGAAGGAGCCTACGTACTCTTCGATCGCGCTCTGAATGTCATCAGCGGAGATTGTCAACTCGGCCATGGCTTTTCGTCTTCCTACTTGATTTCCGGCGTTCGCGGGGGTGGTGGTGGCTGGTTCGGGCTAGTCGGGTAGCTGGGCCTCGGCCGCGGCCAGGCGCGACGACAGCGACCCGTCTATCACCTCGTCGGCGACAGCGATGAGCAGTCCACCCAACAAATCGGCATCGATCTCGAGCTGCACCGTGACCGGATGCCCGTAGATACGGCCGAGAATTTCGGTCAGGCGAGTGCGCTGGCCGTCGCTGAGTTCGGCAGCAGCGCGGACCGCTGCGACGATCTCGCCGCGGCGAGCCACCGCAACCTCGGCGAGGAATTGCGCGGCCTCTTCGGCCTGCTGACCCCTGAGCAGCTCGACGGTCTGAGACAGCAGCGAAACCACGATCGGATTAACCGAACCGCTACTCGAGTCGAGGACCTTGCGCAGCAACTCCTGACGCTTTTCGGCCGGGGTGGAGTAGTCGCCCAACAGAATTCCAAGGCGTGGCTGCGCGTCCAGAATCCGGGAGAACCGGAACAGCTGGTCTTCGACCTCGTCGACCTTGCCGTCGCGCTCGGCCAATTCCAGCAGCGCCTGGCGCGACACGTGCTCGATCGCGTCGACCAGATCGGAGTTGGCCGACCACCGTTCCGAGACGGCAGCACGCAATACGTCGAGGGTGGCATCGCCGACCTTGCCGGAGACCAGCCGCTCGATCAGCCGGACCCGAGGCGCAGCGTCTTCGGCCGGCACCGTGAGGTACCGCGTGACGACGAGCTCTTGGTCCAGCAGGTGACCCACCGCAACAAGTTCGCTGGACAGCGTCGAAAGTCCGGAGTCGTCCAGGTCTTTGGCAATCGTGGTGAATCGGTCCGAGAGGTTGCGCAGCGCCTCGCGGCTCGACGAGCGCATCTTGGTCATCAGCGGGTAGGAGACCTCCGCTGAGGCCGGCGCCATCGCATCGAGTTCGTCCAGGAACCGATCCACGGTCCCCGACTGCTGCGCCGAATCGGCGACGTAGTTCTGCACCAATTCCTTTGCCTGGCGTACGGATTCGTGGCCAAGCTCCAGGCGAAGCTGACGGGTCAGTTGGGCCCTCAGCAGCTCTACCTGGCGAGCACCCTGTCCCGTGATGCGTTCGGCCTCGACTTCGGCCTGCGCGCGCAACTGCTCGGTGATGCGCTGGGCGTCGGACTTGGCTTCTTCGACGACGTGCTCAGCTTCCGACTTCGCGGACTCCACTGCCTTGCTATGGGCGGTAGTGGATTCCGTCAACCGGTCGGCGGCCTTGGCCGCGTCTTCCAATTGCTGGCGCACCGTGTTCTGGCGAGCGGCCATCAAATTGCGTACTGGCGGCACGACATAACGCACCACCAGGAAAACGATGGCGGCGAATCCGATCAGCTGCCCGATAAACGTCGACATTGATAGTTACCTTGTCGCGGCAGTGGTTGTGACGTCGACGCCGAGGATGCGACTGGCCAACGTTGCCGACGTGGTTGCCACGTTGGCACGCAGATCCAATTCCACAGCGTCCCTTTCGCGCTTCAGTTGCTCGGCTGCCGTCTGCACGGTCGAAGCGACCTTTTGCTCGGCTGCAGCGCGCGCGTCCTCGACGACCTTACGACCTTCCGCCCGGGCGTTGTCGCGCAACGACGACGCCTCGACCCGGGCTTCCCTCATGGCGTTCTCGTAATCCGCTTGGGCGGCCTCGAACTGCTCGTTCGCCTTCTTGTTGTCGGTGGCGGTCTTGGCGACCATCGCGTCGCGCTCGCGCAACACCTTCATGACCGGCGGCACCACGAACGTGCCGATGACGGCCAGCACGATCAAGAAGATCGCCAGCACGAAAAAGAAAGTGCCGTTGGGGACGAGGAAGTTGTTGCCTCCCTCGGCTACTAACTGGCTGGACGCCAGAACGCTGCGGCTCGCGTCACCCATCACTGCGAACTAGCCGACGGGGGTGGCGAAGACGAACAGCGCCATGAAGGCCAGGTTGATGAAGTACGCCGCCTCAACCAGACCGACGGTGATGAAGAACGGTGTGAACAACCGGCCTTGCGCCTCCGGCTGACGGGCGATACCCGCAACCAGCGCGTTACCGGCAATACCGTCACCGATACCGGCGCCAATTGCACCGCCGCCCATGATGATTCCACCGCCGATGAGTGCAGCGGCAGCGACTTGGGGGTCCAGGGCCATTCTTATCCTCCTTATAACTGGTAGTTGTCTACCAGGCTTCTGTAATCGTGTGTGGCTCAGGCCGATTCAAAGATGGTCTCAGTCATGGTGATCCTCGATCTCCATGGCTTGGCTGAAGTACAGGATGGTCAGGATCGAGAAGATGAACGCCTGGATCGCGCCGACGAACAGGTCGAACGCCTTCCAGATCGCATTGGGCGCCCACATGATGTAGGGCGGGAACAGCGCGATCAGCGCGACCAGGATGCCGCCGGCGAAGATGTTGCCGAAAAGTCGCAGCGACAACGAGATCGGCTTGGCGAGTTCCTCGACAAGGTTGATCGGCGCCAGGAACGCCACGTGGCCCTTGAGCACCGCAAGCGGATGCCCGACGATGCCGCGGCGCCAGATACCGGCCACGTGGTAACAGACGAATACGAAAAGAGCCAGTGCGAGTACGTAATTGATGTCCGCGGCCGCCGAGCTGAGCAACTCGGTGGTGCGCCCGGATTTGTCGGTGTACTGCAGCGGCAGCACCGAGAGCCAGTTGGAGATCAGAATGAACACGAAGATGGTGACCGCCAGCGGCAGGACGAAGGGCGCGATCCGCATCCCGACGGCCGCCTCGATCTGGTCGCGCATCTGGACGGTGATGGCCTCCCAGAACAACTGAACTCCGCTGGGCACCCCGGTCGAGGTGATCTTCGCGCGCAGATAGAAGGCGAGAGCCAAGACGATCAGAGCAGCGATCCCGGTCGACAGGATCGTGTCGGTGTTGACGGTCAGCCCGAGCCAGGTGGCGTGGGTGTGCTCGCCGACCTCGATTGCGCCCTCGGCCAGGGACCTCGTCTCACTCATCGCTGGTGTTCCCTCTTTCGGTACCTTCGGATGCCGGCTCCGCCCAGTCGCCGGCGCGCAGCTTCTTCCAGACCGGCAGGGCGGTCGAGAGCACCAACACCACCTGGAACAGGGCCAAGCCGAACACCACGCCTAAGCCGGCGGGCCGGAAAATGTAAGCAATGATCAAGCCGATGACGGTGATGATCGCCAGCCGCGTCGCCGAATTCAGCGCCATCGAGCTTTTCATCGGATGTTCTTTCGCCGTTATCGACGCAACCGAGCGACGCACCAGCAGCGCGTTGAGCAAACCCAGCAGCAGTCCGACGCCGAAGAACACTCCGACCATCAGATGCCCCGAGTAAGCGGCGCCAGCTACCGCCACCGCGGTGATCGCAGCGCAAACCACCAGGAGCCGAGACGGATTGAATGCAACAGACGGAAACACCAACGGCGCGTCCTGCGCTGGTGTCGTCACTGCAGCACCTCAATCCGGATTGGTGGAGCGGAAAACTTCCGACCGACTGATCGGTAGCCCGCCGAGCGTATCGCACGTCACAGGGGATTCACTCAAGGGGTATCTCCCTTAGTCGGTCGTCGATCGACACGGTCGGAAAACGATCCGGCGGGCCGACTGGCCGGCAACCCTCAACATTCTTTTTGGGGTTCTACCAGCACCGTACCACAAGGTCAGCGGCACTACTACTGCCCGTCGTAGTCCTCGTCTCGGTAATCGTCGCGGCGGCGCAAGAGCGGGATCACCGTCGCGACGCCGGCAACCACGATGGCGCCCAGCATCACCGCGCCGGTATCGCGCGGGTTGAAGAAGATCGTGCTGGCGGCACCGAACGCGACGATGCCGACCCACAAATAGATGAGCAGTACCACCCGGCGATGCGAATGGCCGATCTGCAGCAACCGATGGTGTAGATGCATCTTGTCGGGGCTGAAGGCGCTGCGGCCCGCGCGGGTGCGCCGCACGATGGCCAGCAGCAGGTCGAGCATCGGCACGAACATCACCGCGACCACCAGTAGGAACGGTGATAGCAGAGCAAAGACGTCTCGGGCGCCGTAGGCATTTTGCGAGATCGGCCCGGCCGCCGTGGTGGACGCGGCAGCAAGCATCAAGCCGATCAGCATCGAGCCGGAGTCGCCCATGAAGATCTTGGCTTTGTGGAAGTTGTGGGGCAGAAAGCCCAGGCAGGCCCCCGCCAGCACGACCGAGATGACGGCCGGCGGATAGAACAGGACGTCGCCGCCGTGGTCACGCAGCAGACCGACCGAGAACACGCAGATCGCCAGCGCGGTGATCAGTCCCAGCCCGGCCGCCAACCCGTCGAGCCCGTCGACGAAGTTCATCGCGTTGACAATCGACACCGTCAGCGCCAGCGTCAGCAGGATCGACGACGCCTGGTCCAGCACGATGGTGCCGACACCCCCGAACGGGATGTACAACACGCTCCATGCGACACCCATCGTCACCAGCACGCTGGCCGCGGTGATCTGGCCTGCGAATTTCGTCAGGGCATCCAGGCCCCAGCGGTCGTCGATGAGTCCGATGCCCATGATCACCGCGCCGGCCACCAGCACCGCTGGCATGCCGGTGGAATAGACGAAACCGCGGGTGAGCGCCGGGAGCTGGGATGCCAGGAACACCGCGGAGAGAACACCGACGAACATCGCCAGCCCGCCCATGCGTGGGGTCGGCGTGACGTGCACATCGCGTTCGCGTGGGTAGGCGACCGCGCCTAACCGAGTGGCCAGCACCCGCACCGGTCCGGTCACGAAGTAGGTGATGATCGCGGCCGTCAACCCGACCAACGCCAGCTCGCGCAGCGGGACCCCGGCGCCACGGTCGGACAGGGCGTGCAGACCGGCGGCAAGGCTGACGAGATTGCTGGCTGGGTCGCTGGCCACCACGAGACCGTACGCCACCTTCCTGAGACCTGAGGTCTCGCTTCATCACCGCCGCGCCGCTAGGCGATCAACCGTCCCGGGTCCATTCCAAGCACTTGCGCGATGCGCTCGACGCTTACCGGGCCGGCGCGCAGCAGGCGCGGAGTCTCGCCGGTGAGGTCAACGATCGTCGAGGCCGCCTGCTGCTGCGAGGGTCCCGCGTCGAGATAGACATCGACGAGATCGCCGAGTTGGTCACGCGCCTCGACGGCGTTCACCGCCGGTGGGCGACCCGAGACGTTGGCGCTGGATACCGCCATCGGCCCGACCTCGCGCAGCAGCTCGATCGCCACCGGGTGCAACGGCATCCTCAGCATCACCGTGCCACGGGCATCCCCGAGGTCCCACTGCAGCGACGGCGCCTGCGCCACAACCAGACTCAGCGCACCGGGCCAGAAGGCGCGGATCAGTTCGCGGGCCCCGTCCGGCATCGTGTAGACCAGGCCCTCGATGGTGTGCCACGAACCCACCAGCACGCCGACCGGCATGTCGCGCCCGCGGCCCTTCGCCGCCAGCAGCGCGGCCACCGCAGTGTTGTCGAAGGCGTCGGCACCGATGCCGTACACGGTGTCGGTCGGCATCACGACGAGTCGGCCACCCTTGAGCGCTCCGACAGCCGAGCTGATTCCAGCCGAACGTTGTTCGGGCTCAGCACAATTGAACACCTCAGCCACGGGCGCTCCTACAGGCGGTCACGAATCTTGGCCGGCCGGTGAGATCTTGCCGTGCCCGGACGTCTTCGAAAAGCCCTGTGCACTCCATCAATTCGACTGTCCGTGACGAGGTGGTGTCGTCGTGCTCGACGGCGAATACGCCGCCGGGACGCAGCCAGCGTCCGGCGAGACCCACCACCGCATCGATCACCGCCATGCCGTCCGGGCCACCGAACACGGCGTGCGCCGGATCATGCTGGGCGACTTCGGGATCCAACGCAACACCATCCGGTACGTACGGCGGGTTGGCCACGACCAGGTCGGCTCGTCCGTCCAGCTCGGGCAACAGGCCGTGCGTGGTGACGTCGGCGCGGACCAACTCGACCGCGGTGCCCTCGACGTTACGGCGGGCATAGTCCAGGGCCGCATCGGAATCGTCGATGGCGATCACCCGCGCCGCCGGCCGATGCCGGGCCAGTGCCACCGCCAACGCACCTGATCCCGTGCACAAATCGACGATCATCGGCGCTGGGCTGAGGCGTTGCGCGAGGGCCCACTCCAAGATGGCCTCGGTCTCCGGGCGCGGGATGAACACGCCGGGGCCGACGTGCAGCATGACCGGCCCGAACGCCGCGGTCCCGGTGAGATGCTGCAACGGCACCCGCCGCGAGCGGGCGGCGACGATGTCGTGGTATTGCACCAGAAAGTCGTCGTCGATCGACTCGATCAAGGTCAGCCGACCGCGCTCGGCACCTGCCACATGAGCGGCCAATTCCTCGGCATCCCAACGCGCAGAATCGATTCCGGCTTCGGCGAGCACCGCCGCAGCAGAGTCGATTGCGCGCCGCAGGCCGGTCATGCCTGTTGCAACCGGGCCTGTTTGTCGGCGGCGCTCAATGCGTCGAACAACGCATCAAGGTCACCGTCGAGAACCTGGTCGAGATTGTGTGACTTGAACCCGATTCGGTGATCGGTGATCCGGTTCTCCGGGTAGTTGTAGGTGCGAATCCGTTCGCTGCGATCCACGGTGCGGATCTGGCTGGCCCGGTCCGCCGACGCGTCGGCTTGGGCCTGCTCCTCGGCGAGTGCCTGCAACCGGGCTGCCAGCACCTGCATCGCCCGGATCTTGTTCTGCAGCTGCGATCGCTCGTTCTGGCAGGTGACGACAATTCCGGTGGGCAGGTGGGTGATTCGCACCGCCGAGTCGGTGGTGTTGACGCCCTGCCCGCCCTTGCCGGAGGACCGGTAGACGTCGATGCGCAGATCCGACTCATCGATCTGCACCGCGCCGACTTCCTCGGGCTCGGGGTAGATCAGCACGCCGGCCGCCGAAGTGTGCACGCGACCTTGGGATTCCGTCACGGGGACGCGTTGCACGCGATGCACCCCGCCCTCGAACTTCAGCCGCGACCACACCCCTTCGGCCGAGTCGCCCTTGCTGGCGATCGTCAGCGTCGCGTCCTTGTAGCCGCCCAGGTCGGAGGTGGTTTCGTCCAGCATCGTCACCGTCCAGCCGTGCCGTTCGGCGTAGCGGATGTACATCCGGGCCAGGTCGGCAGCGAACAGCGCCGATTCCTCGCCGCCTTCACCGGATTTGACCTCGAGCACGACGTCGTCGGCATCATGCGGATCGCGCGGCGCCAGCATGTCGGTGAGCTGGGTGTCCAGTTCGGCCACCCGCGCTTCCAGTTCGACGACCTCGTCGGCGAACGAATCGTCGTCGGCGGCCAGTTCGCGGGCGGTCTCCAGATCGTCGCGCGCCGACTCCAGCTTGCGATGCGTGGCGACGATCGGGGCCAGCCGGGCGAATCGACGGCCGGCCTTGCGTGCCTCGTCGGGATTGCTGTGCAACTCGGGGTCTGCCAGTCGCCGCTCCAGTTCGGCGTGCTCGGCTAGCAGCACGTCAATCGTCTGTACGGGCTGCGTCATCTCACACCTCCTCCCCCGGTACCAGCGAGCTTATTTGCCGCAAACGCGAACCGACGCCCGGCCTGCGCAGTTTCGTGCACAGTTCGGGCGTCGGTAAGGCAGCTATTTGTCGGCCGATTCGGCCTTGTCGGCTCCACCCTTGCGCTTTCCGTAGCGCTTTTCGAAGCGCGCCACGCGGCCACCGCTGTCCAGGATCTTCTGCTTGCCGGTGTAAAACGGGTGGCACTGCGAGCAAACCTCGACGGTGATGTGACCACCGTCTTTGGTGCTACGCGTCTGGAACGTGTTACCGCAACCGCAGAGCACGGTGGTCTCAGCGTAGGCGGGATGAATGTCAGCTTTCATGATGTCCTCTTCGATCGTTGTCGCCCCGGCGCGAACTCCTGCGACCTGAACTGGTCCTCGGGGGTAGTCGACCGTCGATTATGCCAGGTCAACCTACATCAGCCCAAACAGCGAGATACGCCCGCGCATTCCCGCCGGCTGTTACGCCGACACGGTAACCGCTAGTCGTTGTCCATGTTTCCCGGTGTCGTCTTGGACACCTGGACCAGGAATTCGTAGTTGGTCTTGGTCTTGCGCAGCTGCGACATCAGCAGGTCGATGGCCTGGTGCGAGTCCAGACCGGACAGCACGCGGCGCAGTTTGTGCACAATGCCGAACTCGTCGGGCGAGAGCAACAGCTCGTCCTTGCGTGTACCGGACGGGTTGACGTCGACCGCCGGGAACACCCGGCGCTCGGAGATCTTGCGGTCCAGCTTGAGCTCGGCGTTACCGGTGCCCTTGAACTCCTCGAAGATGACCGTGTCACCGGTGGACCCGGTCTCGACCATCGCGGTGGCGATGATGGTCAGCGATCCGCCTTCTTCGATGTTGCGCGCCGCGCCGAGGAAGCGTTTCGGCGGGTACAGCGCCGTGGAGTCGACACCACCGGACAGGATCCGGCCCGACGCCGGTGACGCGTTGTTGTACGCGCGGCCCAGGCGGGTGATCGAGTCCAGCAGCACCACGACGTCCTTGCCCTGCTCGACGAGCCGCTTGGCGCGTTCGATGGCCAGCTCGGCGACCGACGTGTGGTCTGACGGCGGCCGGTCGAAGGTCGAGGCGATGACCTCGCCCTTCACCGAGCGTGTCATGTCGGTGACCTCTTCAGGTCGCTCGTCGACGAGCACGACCATCAGGTGGCATTCCGGGTTGTTCTGGGTGATCGCGTTGGCGATGTCCTGCAGGATCGTGGTCTTACCGGCCTTGGGGGGCGACACGATCAGGGCACGCTGACCCTTACCGATCGGCATGATCAGATCGATGACCCGCGTGGTCAGCCGGTCGGGAGTGGTTTCCAGCCGCAGCCGCTGGTTGGGGTAGAGCGGCGTCAACTTCTGGAAATCGGGCCGCTTCCTGACGTCTTCGACCGGTCCACCGTTGACGCTGTCCAAGCGAACCAGCGGATTGAATTTCTGCCGCTGGTTGGGCTGTTCGCCCTCTTTGGGCACCCGCACCGCGCCGGTCACGGCGTCACCGCGGCGCAGGCCGTTCTTGCGCACCATATTCATCGACACGTAGACGTCGTGCGGGCCGGCCAGATATCCGGAAGTGCGCACGAAGGCGTAATTGTCGAGGACGTCAAGAATGCCGGCTACCGGTTGAACGACGTCGTCCTCGCGCAGCTCGGCCTCGCCGCCGCCCTCGCCGGTGCGCTCACCGCGACGCCGGCGGTCACGGAACCGGCGGCCGCGCCGGCCCCCACGGCCCTCGCCATCGTCGTCCTGCTGATTCGAGGCACCGCGGCCTTGTTGGCCACCCGAGCCTTGATCGGTGTTCTGGTCGCCCGAATCCGATCCGCGGTCGTCGTTCTTGGATTCCTTGTGGCCTTGGCCTTGGCCGCCGTCGCGCTTGTCGCCTTGGCCGCCGTCGCGCTTGGCGGCTTGGCCGCCGTCGCGCTTGTCGGCCTCGCGAGGAGCGGTGCCGTTGCGGCTCTCCGAGCCCTCACCGTCCGCCTCGTCGGCGGCGCGGGGGGCCGATCCCGCTTCGCGGGAGGCGCCGCGCCGTTCCCGGCGCTGGCTGCCTTCGTTCGCCGAATCCTTCTGTTCCCCTTGGGCAGTCGGTTCTTCGGCGGCAGTTTTCTCTTGGTTCTTGTCCTGTTCGGACTTGCCGGTGTCCTCGGACGGGGTGGCGGCGGATTTGCCGTTGGTCTGTCCCCTGATTTCCTTGATCGCGGCAATGAGTTCGTTCTTACGCATACCCGACGTGCCCTTGACGCCGGCCTGATTAGCCAGCGCACGCAGCTCGGGCAGCACCATGGTGGACAGGGAGCCGGCCGAAACGTTGGTTTTCACGTCCGGAGTGTCGGTGGTCACGGCGTTCGGCAGCTGATTGCTGTCCGTACTTTCGTCAGCCGTGAACAGGTCCGTATCAGTCACGGATTTCCTTTCTTTCCCTCGCTGATCACGTCATACGAGGGGTTCGTCGCATTCAGCCAAATTGCCGAGTGCACCCAATCATCGACTCTGCAACGGTGATCGCCTGGGATGGCGGAGAAAACGGCGAACCTCGTCCACGAGAAGAATTGGTGTTATCCCAGCGGCAAGGCAGTATGTATGCAGATGCAGATGCTGCGATTGCTGGACGATGCCGAGGATAACCCGCATCTGTGCTCGAAGCAAGCAAACCCTCCGGTGAGCCTGTGGATTAACCAGCGACTGTGACGCCCGGGCTCCAGCGAGCCCCTTCGCCGACCGTCATCTCGGTGATGGTGAATCCGTTGGCAACGCCGCAGTCCAACGCCTCGGCAGGCAACTCCGACTCGGTGGTCAATGCGATAACCGATGGACCCGCCCCAGAAAGCGTCGCCGACACTTTAAGACGCCGCAGCAGCCGCAGATATTCCGCCGACGCCGGCATGGCCGGGGCCCGTTGCGGCTGATGAAGGACGTCTTCGGTGGCCGCCATCAGCAGATCGGGGCGTTGGGTCAGCGCCACCACCAGCAACGCGGCACGGCTGACGTTGAAGCGCGCGTCCTCGTGGCTGACCTGGTTAGGGAGCAGGACCCGCGTCTCGGCGGTCGACGACCGCTCCTCCGGGATCGCGCAGAACAGGCGGATATCGGGGTGCAGTACCAGCGGGACAGCCGCGTAAGCCGGCGCGTCGTCGGCCCGCTCGGTCCACGAAACCACCGCGCCGCCCAGCACCGCGGCTGCGGCGTTGTCGGGGTGACCCTCGAACTCCGAGGACAGCTGGATCAGCTGAGCCTCGCTGAATGGGGTGGAATCAGTTTGCGCGACAAGGCCATTGACCGCGGCAAGACCACTGACCACAGCCGCTGCGGACGAACCGAGGCCGCGAGAATGCGGGATGGCGTTGCGACAGCGCACCACCAGGCCGGGCGCACGGACGCCGGCGGCCTGTAGCCCGCGCTCGATGGCGCGCACCACCAGGTGCTCGGGCCCCAGCGGCACCTGGCCGGCGCCCTCTCCCTCGACCTCGACGACCAAGCCGGAATCGGTTGTCTCCAGCACGATCTCGTCGTACAGACTCAAGGCGAGACCGATGCTGTCGAAACCCGGGCCGAGATTGGCGCTGGACGCCGACACCACGGCGCTGGCCACCAGCCCGGCGGGCAGCAGCTGATTCACGACTAGGCCAGCCCGAGCTTCTCGACGACGAGTACAGGATCCACCGGCAGCGGAGAAACGCTCGGCATATCCTTCAGCGCCGTGTCGGGGTCCTTCAGACCGTTGCCGGTGACCGTGCACACCACGGTCGACCCGCGGGGCACCCAGCCGTCTTCGACAGACTTGAGCAGGCCCGCGATGCTGGCCGCCGAGGCGGGCTCGACGAACACGCCCTCGGATTCGGCCACCAGGTGGTAGGCCGCCAGGATCTCCTCGTCGGTCGCTGCCAGGAAGCGTCCATTCGATTGCTCCTGAGCCGCAACGGCGGCCGTCCACGATGCCGGCGAACCGATCCGGATCGCGGTGGCGATGGTCTCGGGGTTCTTGACGGGTTTGCCGTGCACCAGCGGCGCCGCTCCGGCGGCCTGGGTGCCCAGCATGCGGGGCAGCTTCTCGAACACGCCGTCCTGGTGGTACTCGGTGTAGCCCTTCCAGTACGCGGTGATGTTCCCGGCGTTGCCGACGGGCAGTGAGTGGATGTCCGGCGCGGTGCCCAGCGCGTCCACGATCTCGAACGCCGCCGTCTTCTGACCCTCGATACGCACCGGGTTGACCGAGTTGACCAACGAGATTGTCGGGAAGTCGGCGGCCATCTTGCGGGCCAGCTCCAGGCAATCGTCGAAGTTGCCGTCGATCTGAATGATCTTGGCGCCGTGCATAACCGCCTGCGCGAGCTTGCCCATCGCGATCTTGCCCTGGGGTATCAGGACCGCGCAGGTGATGCCGGCGCGCGCCGCATATGCCGCCGCCGAGGCCGAGGTGTTTCCGGTCGATGCACACAACACGGCCTGCTGTCCGCGCGCCACGGCGTCGGTGACCGCCATCGTCATGCCCCGGTCCTTGAACGAGCCGGTGGGGTTGAGCCCCTCCACCTTCAAGTGGACCGTGCAACCGGTCTGCTGCGACAGCCGGGTGGCCGGGATCAACGGGGTGCCGCCCTCGAGCAGGGTGATCGCCGTCCAGTCCGCGCCGACCGGCAACCGGTCGCGGTAAGCGGCGATCAGGCCCGGCCACGGTTTGTGCACGGCGGTTCGAGGCGTGCTCATATGCTGGTTCCTTCCAGTCTCAGCACGCTTGCCACACTCTGCACGACGTCCAAATCGGCTAGCGCATCAACGGTTTCCGATAGTGCGGCATCGGTGGCACTGTGCGTGACCACCACGATGCGGGCTCCCACCCGTCGCCCACCCTCGTCCGCGACGCCTTCCTGACGGACCTCGGCGATGCTGACCTCGCGCTTGGCGAATTCGGCTGCCACCGAGGACAACACACCGGGCTTGTCCGCGACGTTCATGCTGACGTAGTAGCGCGTGGAGATGAAACCCATAGGTGCAACGGGCAATTGGGCGTATTTCGATTCTTTCGGCCCGCGACTGCCCAGCACCCGGTTGCGCGCGGCCATCACCAGGTCACCGGTCACCGCGGATGCGGTCGGCGCACCGCCGGCCCCCTGGCCGTAGAACATCAGCCGACCCGCCGCCTCGGCTTCCACCACCACCGCATTGAACGCGCCGTTGACGGTGGCCAGCGGATGCTCGAGCGGCACCAGCGCGGGATAGACGCGCGCCGAGACCCGTTGCTGGCCATCGTCGGTCGTGATGCGCTCGCAGATCGACAGCAGCTTGATCGTGCAACCCAGCGCATGCGCGGACGCGAAGTCAGCCGGAGTGATCTTGGTGATGCCTTCGCGATAGACGTCGTCGGCGGTCACCCGGGTGTGGAAGGCGATGGACGCCAGGATCGCGGCCTTGGCCGCCGCGTCGTAGCCTTCGACGTCCGCGGTGGGATCGGCTTCCGCATAGCCCAGCGCACTGGCGTCGGCCAACGCGCTGTCGTAGTCGGTTCCGGTGCTGTCCATCGCGGAAAGGATGTAGTTGGTGGTGCCGTTGACGATGCCGGCCACCCGGACCACCGTGTCACCGGCCAACGACTGGGTGAGCGGACGGATCACCGGGATCGCGCCCGCGACCGCCGCCTCGAAATACAAGTCGACATGCGCGTTTTCGGCTGCCTGTGCCAGTTCACCGGTCGAGGTGGCCAACAGTGCCTTGTTGGCAGTCACGACCGACTTGCCGTGCTCGAGCGCGGCCAGGATTGCCTTGCGCGACGGCTCGACCGGCCCCATCAACTCCACGACGATGTCGACGTCTTCCCGCGAGACCAGCTCTTCGATGTTGTCGGTGAGCAGTTCGACGGGCACACCGCGGTCGTCCGCGACGCGCCGTACCCCGATGCCGCGCAGCGCAAGAGGGGCACCGACCCGGGCCGCGAGATCGTCCGCGCTCTCCTCGATGATGCGGACCACTTCGCTGCCGACGTTGCCCAACCCGAGTACCGCTACGCCGACCGGCTTTGCATTACCCGACACAGTCACCTCACTTCCAGACTCAACAGATCGTCGACCGTCTCGCGGCGCAGGATCAGGCGGGCCCGCCCATCGCGAACCGCGACCACGGCAGGCCGGCAGATCATGTTGTAGCGGCTCGACAGCGAATAGCAGTAGGCGCCGGTCGCAGCCACCCCGAGCAGGTCCCCCGGCCCCAGGTCGCCGGGAACCCAGGCATCGCGCACCACGATATCGCCGCTCTCGCAGTGCTTTCCGACGATGCGGGCCAGCGTCGCCGGTGCGTCGCTGACTCTGGACACCAGCCGGGCGTCATACTGCGCGTCGTAAAGCGCGGTGCGGATGTTGTCGCTCATGCCGCCGTCGACGCTGACATAGCGCCGGATAGCCGTCGTGCTGACCTCGACGTCCTTGACGGTGCCGACCTCGTAGAGCGTGATGGTCCCCGGTCCGGCGATGGCCCGTCCTGGCTCGACCACCAGCCGGGGCGTGGGCAGACCCACGGCCGCGGCCTCGTTGCTGATGATCGCGCTCAGCTTGGCCGCGAGTTCGGACATCGGCGGCGGGTCGTCGGAGGCCAGGTACGAAATGCCCAGGCCGCCACCGAGATCAACGGTGGATATCTGCGCGGTCTTCTCGACCCCGAACGCGGCGACGACCTGCTGCAGCAGGCCGAGGACGCGGCGTGCGGCCAGCTCGAATCCTGCTACGTCGAAGATCTGCGAACCGATGTGGCTGTGCAGGCCGACCAGCCGCAGGTGATCGGTCGCGAACACCCGCTCCACCGCAGCCATCGCCGCGCCGCCGGCGACCGACAGGCCGAACTTCTGGTCCTCGTGCGCGGTGGAGATGAACTCGTGGGTGTGTGCCTCGACGCCGACCGTGAGTCGCACGAAGACGTCCTGAACGACGCCGGCCTCCCCCGCGATGGTTTCGAGGCGCTCGATTTCGGTCATCGAGTCCACGACGATGTGGCCCACACCGGCTTTGACCGCGGTCGACAACTCGGCGACGGATTTGTTGTTGCCGTGCAGGGTAATTCGCTCCGGCGGGAAGTCGGCGTGCAGCGCGACGGCCAGTTCCCCGCCGGTACACACGTCGAGGCAGAGGCCCTCTTCGTCGATCCAGCGCGCAATCTCGGTGCACAGGAACGCCTTCGCGGCGTAGTGGACATTGGCGCCGCCGCCGAACGCCGACGCGATCTCTGCGCAGCGGGAGCGGAAGTCGTCCTCGTCGATGACGAACAGCGGAGTTCCGTACTCCTGGGCCAGCTCGGTCACCGGGACTCCGGCGATGACGGCCACTCCGGCGTCGTTGCGAACCATGTTGTGCGGCCAGACATTCGGAGCCAATGCCAGCAGCTCCTCCGGAGACTGCGGCCGGGGCGGGCTGTCCGCGTGACGGACTTCTTCGGCATGCCGGGGACCGGCGGGATGAACGTTCACATTCTCTCCGGGGCGCTGACGCCGAGTATCGCCAGTCCATTGGCGATGACCTGTCGGGTGGCCTGGCACAGCGCCAGCCGGGCGATGTGCAGGTCCGTGGGTTGTTCGTCGCCCTGGGGCAATACCCGGCACGAGTCGTAGAAGCGATGGTAGTCACCGGCAAGGTCTTCCAGGTAACGGCAGATCCGGTGTGGTTCGCGCAGCGACGCCGCGGTGTTGAGCACTCGGGGAAACTCGCCGATGGTGCGCAGCAGCGCACCCTCCTTGTCGTGGCTGAGCAATTCGAGATGCCCGGTATCGGGAATCAGGCCGAGCTCGGCGGCGTTGCGGGCCAGCGCCGAGAGCCGGGCATGCGCGTATTGCACGTAATAGACCGGGTTTTCATTCGACGCCGAGGACCACAGCGCGAGATCGATGTCGATCGCGGTGTCCACCGAGGAGCGGATCAGGCTGTAGCGAGCGGCGTCGACGCCAAGCGCGTCCACCAGGTCGTCGAGCGTGATCACGGTGCCGGCCCGCTTGCTCATCCGCACCGGCTGGCCGTCGCGCACCAGGTTGACCATCTGCCCGATCAGCACCTCGACGGTAGCGGGGTCGTCACCGAACGCAGCCGCCGCGGCCTTGAGCCGCGCGATGTAGCCGTGGTGGTCGGCACCGAGCATGTAGATACACAAGTCGAAGCCGCGTTGGCGCTTGTCCAGGTAGTACGCGATGTCCCCGGCGATATAGGCGGGTTTGCCGTCGCTCTTGATTACGACGCGGTCCTTGTCGTCACCAAAAGCGCTGCTGCGCAACCAACTTGCGCCATCCTTGTCATAGATGTTGCCGGCCTCGCGCAGCCGGGCGATGGCCTCGTCGACGCGTCCGCTGGTGTGCATCGAGTCTTCGTGGGTGTACACATCGAAGTCGGTGCCGAATTCGTGCAGCGTCTCCTTGATGTGGGCGAACATCAGGTCGACGCCGATCGCGCGGAAGGTCTCGTGCATCTCGGCGTCGGGCAGGCTCAGCGCGTCAGGCGCCTTCTGCAGTACCTGCGCGGCGATGTCGTTGATGTAGCTGCCGGCGTAGCCGTCCTGCGGCGTGGGTTCGCCCTTGGCCGCGGCGATCAGCGAGTTGGCGAAGCGGTCGATCTGCGCGCCGTGGTCGTTGAAGTAGTACTCGCGCGTGACGTCGGCGCCCTGCGTGGACAGGAGCCGGCCCAGCGCATCGCCGACGGCCGCCCAGCGGGTGCCGCCGATGTGGATCGGTCCGGTCGGGTTGGCCGAGACGAACTCCAGATTGATCTTGGTGCCGGCCAGCGTGTCGGAGTAGCCGTAGCGGTCGCCGGCGTCGATCACGTCGTTGACGACCTTGGCCTGGGCCGACGCCTCGAGGCGCAGGTTGATGAAGCCCGGTCCGGCCACTTCCGCCGAGGAGACGCCGTCGGCGGCGGCCAGCGCCTCGGCCAGCCATCCGGCCAGTTCACGCGGGTTCGCACCGACCTTCTTGCCCAGCTGCATCGCCAGGTTGCTCGCGTAATCGCCGTGTTCCGGATTGCGTGGCCGCTCGACCGTGACCGTTGCCGGCAGCGCCGACACGTCAAGGCCATGCTCGGCGAGCACCGCGGACGCGGTGACTTTGAGCAGCTCAGCCAGGTCAGCGGGGGTCACGAGCGTCCATCCTATTGGTTAGCGTGCCTACGCCCCGAATCCATTGCGATGTCAGCTCGGCCACCCGGATGCGTTAGTCTGTCTGGGCCCATTGGCGCAGTATGTATCTCGTGCGCCCCCGTAGCTCAGGGGATAGAGCGTCTGCCTCCGGAGCAGAAGGCCGCAGGTTCGAATCCTGCCGGGGGCACTGCTGGAGAATTGAGAACTTGCAGGTCAGACAGTGTGTCGGTTAGTCAGCTCGGCTAATCAAATCGTCTTGGCTATGGGTAGATCCGCGGTGTGGTGGCCGCGTCGTGCACCGCGGCATGGACTC
Organism: Mycobacterium sp. pR1184; assembly: GCF_041287235.1. NCBI lineage: Bacteria > Bacillati > Actinomycetota > Actinomycetes > Mycobacteriales > Mycobacteriaceae > Mycobacterium > Mycobacterium sp. pR1184. Next base: position 192,428 of record NZ_JBGGKR010000011.1, read on the forward strand.
AGATGGTGCATTTCAGCCCGACGTGGGCGGCGTGGTACCCGAGCCGGCGATAGAACGCCAACGCCCTTTCGCGAGCCTCGTCCGTGGTCACCTGCGCCAGCTGCGCCCCGTGTGCTCGGCCGTAGTTGTGCGCCCACTCGACGAGTGCACTACCAAGGCCCTGTGCACGCTCGGCCTTGGCGACCCGTAAACCCTCGATCTGCAGCCGGGTGGCACCGCCGCGGGAAAGGCCGGGAATGACGGTCAATTGCACCGTCGCGACGACCATGTCGGAACTGTTCAGGACGACTCCGAGATAGTTGGATCGGTTGCGAACGACCATGTCGTAGGCCGCCTCGTAGCGTTCGAGTTCGGCGCCTTCGCGATCCTGACCGAATTCGTCGTCGGAGAGCAGCTGGGCGATCACCCCCACGTGTTCGCGCGCCGCGCGCTGCACACGGAATGTGCGGCCCGACACCCGCAGCAGTCCTCGAACCGACGATTGCGCCAGAGCCTGGAGGCGCGCCACCAACAGGTCCAACCACGCCCCCACGTTGGTTCGTGCCTCCGCGGTATCTGGATAGCGACATCGCAGGTGTAGCCCGGACTCGTCCTGGATGAACCAGAGCATCACGCCGTCGGTGTCAACGCTCGCGCTTACATACTGGGCGTCGAGCCCGACCGAGTCGATGCGCACCGGAAGTCTGCGTTGGTCCAGCCAGGAAATCGCGAACATGCCGGGCGCAACGGGCATTCCACCCCACGGAGCCAGTACGTCGGCCAGTGGCCAGGAACCCAGCTGCACCGCTTCTTTGACGGCGGCGGCCGCGGCGGACGGCTCGGCCGTCGCCGACTCCAAGACCGAATTGGTGATGAACCAGCCCACCGAGTCGTGCCATTTTTCTTCAAAGCGGCTGTGCACGGGGAACACCGCGCGCAGTGGAACCCCGGCCAACTCGCGGGTCACCGCAGTCATGGCGACCACCGCAAGCGCCAGCGTCGAGACACCGTCCTCGCGTGCCTGCTCGGCAAACGCGGCGCCGTCATCGACGTCGAACACGTCACGCACTTCAACGCGTTCCGGATGCGGCCCGAATTCGTCCAACGGCAGCGGAAACCGTGGCATGACCCCACCGCTGTCGTTAATGATTTGTGCCCATCGGGCGCGCACATGGTCCGGTGCCGCGGGACGGTCCAACAGTGCTTGCGTGTGCACGACGAATGCCGGCGGCGGCTGCAGCGACGGCGTACGGCCGATGCGCGCGTCAGCGAGCACCGACAACAGGTCCCGGGCAATCACCAGCATCGACCACATGTCCACGTGGGCGTGGTCGGCGGCGATCACCACCGTCAATCCGGCGGCAGTCTCCAACACACACAACCGATGCGAGGGCCGCGCATAGGGTGAGCACGCCGCATTGAGAACTACTCGCAGTGCGTCGTTGACCGCCTGGCCCGCAGCGATCTCATGCTCGACCCACCTGTCCGGGTGAATATCGATCTCATGCAGCTGCGGGTCGCCGTCCGGCCCGGGTGTGAATGCCGTTCGTAGCGTGCCGTGACGGGCGATCACCGCCAGCCACGCATCGGCCAACGACTGGCGGCTGACCCCCGCAGACAACCGAATGGACAGAGCCATCCAGGAACCGGGCCGTGGGCCCGCACCAACGTGTATGCGTTGGTCAAAGGACACCGGGAGCTGCCGGCCGAGGTCAGACACCGACACGTCGTAGCCCCAGAGTCGTCCGAAGGGTAGCCGCAGGTGCGCCACATTGGTCAGCCGCATGGCGGTACCCTAACGCCCCAGATAGCCTGAATGCTCGGTCAGCGCGGGGCGAGCCGTCGGGTCGTGAAAAGAGTTGCGTGATGTCCACTTTCGTGGTTCCTGGAGCAGAGCTTGCGGTTGAACTGAGCGACGAGGGTGGTCATCCGGTTGTTCAGCTGCACGGACTTACCTCCAGCCGCGCGCGTGACCGGGTACTCAATCTCGACCTCGGCAGGGGCCTCAGCGGGACCCGACTGCTGCGGTACGACGCACGCGGCCATGGCAAGTCGACTGGGCGCAAGGTCGACGAGGATTACCGATGGGAAAGCCTTGCCGAGGATCTTCTGCAGCTGCTCGACAAATGGTTTCCCAGCGAACGGGTGCACGGAGTCGGCCCGTCCATGGGTACCGGCACGCTGCTGCACGCGGCTGCCCGCGAGCCGGACCGCTTCGCCGGCCTCACGCTCATGGTCCCGGCCACCGCGTGGGAAACCCGGCCCGCGCAGGCGGCGATCTACCGGGCTGCGGCCGAATTTATCGAAACCGAGGGAGTCGGGGCGTTCATCGCGTCGGCGCGTGGGGCGACTCCGCCGCCAGCCACGGTCGGCGCACCCGAAACAGTTCCGGATGTGGCCGATGCGCTGCTGCCGTCACTGTTTCGAGGCGCGGCTCTCAGCGACCTGCCCGCTCGCGAAGCGGTCGCACGAATCGATGTACCGACGACGATTCTTGCCTGGGTCGGCGACCCGGCGCATCCGATGTCGACGGCGGAATCGCTTGCGACACTGATGCCGCGGTCAACGCTCACCGTGGCGCACGTCCCGGCCGATGTCGAGACCTGGCCCCAGATCCTGAGCCAAGACGTCGCCCGCAGAGGCTGACTCGTTCGGCAGAGGAATACCGCTGCGATTGAGCGCACTGCCCAACCACGACGTCGGTCCAACGCGGCGACGACGTATTCAGGTGATCAGATTGGGACCGGTTGTCGCACAACACATTTCATTTCGACCGCTGAGGAATCCGACATCCGACACGCACGCCTGCATTGTCCTTCGGGAGTGCGAGTATGTAGCTCAATTCCGGCAAGGCATCTATCCGCACTGCGGATTTCACGCGTAGGGCTGCAGCGGTCCGACCTGGCCGCCCGGATGTGTGCCATCGCCCTGCCGTAAAACGGTGAGGCCGCCGGGAATCCACGGAGTCTTCAGTTGGGTGGTCGAGTCCGGCGGAGTCACCACGATCGTGGTCGGCGGCCAGGCCGGCTCCATGCCGTCGGGACCTATCTTCGGCAGGAAGGCCACCAGGCTGGCGGCGGATGCTCCGGGCGCGAGCACAACGGGCCGCACGTCGCCGCTCTCTCTGGGCAGGCTGTAGGTCGGGCCCAACGGCGGATCGTCGGGGCCGACGAGGTCCACGCCGGGATAGCCCTGCAGGGTGCAGGTCTGCTGGGAGACGTTCGTCAGGATCACGTAAAAGTGAAGATAGATCTGTTCGCCGGGCGAAATCGGCGGACTGGCAGCCAGTTTCAGCGAATCGGCCCCGCACCATGGCGTGGCCGCCGCGGTCGTAGTCGCCGTCGGCAGGGCGAGTACCGACGCAAGGGCCATGGCGGCCGCACCGAGTCTCATCTATTTCGCCGCGTCGACCTGGTCCCGGCCGTATTCGATGACGGGTGGCGAATCGCCGTACACGTTGAGGGTGTGGATGAAGCGATGCAACCCCATGACGCCCGCACAGGTGAACCCGAGTTCGATGATCTGTGCAGCGGTGAAGTGCTCACCCAGCCGCTGATAGAACTCGTCGTCGATCGCGTGATGGTCGGCCGAGAGCAGATCGAGGAACTCGACCGCCATCTGCTCCTGCGGGGTGAGCGCGTCGTGGCCGGGCGCGAGCAGGCAGACGACGTCCTCGTCGGTGATCGAATCATGTTTGCGGGACTGGCTGCACGGCTCACATTCACCGAGTTGGGCGCTGCGGATGCGCAATAGCTCGAGAATGCGTCCGCCGAGCAGAGTGCCGGCACCGAGGTGGGTCCGCGCCATGTTCACCTGCTCGAGCTGCGCGCTGCGATAGGCGAAGATCTGCAACGGCACCGGCGTCGCGTAGAGCCCGGCTGCCACCCCGGCATCGACGATTTCGCGGGAGTGCGCGCTGAGTTCTTCCATCGGGATTGGTGCAATACGCGGCATTAATTCAGGCTATCTTTTCCATGCGGCACTGAAAAGGAGAAATCGATGTCCAGACTCGCCGGAAAGGTCGCAATAGTTACCGGAGGGGCCGGCGGGATTGGTGCGGCGACCGCGGCCGAATTGGCCCGCGAAGGCGCGGCGATTGCCGTCGTCGATATCGACGAGACCAGGGCCGACGAGGTCGCGGACGGAATTCGCCGCACCGGCGCGCAGGCAACCGCCCTCTGCGGCGATCTCGCCGAGGAAGACGTGGCGAGGTCCGTGGTGCGGGCAACGGTGGCAGAGTTCGGCCGGCTCGATGTCCTGCACAACAATGCGGCGCTGACGTCTAGCAGCTTCCTGTCTCGCGACACCACGGTCTGCGAGATGCCCCTCGAGGTCTGGCAGCGGTCCATGGACGTCAATCTGGGAAGTCAGCTGTTGATGTGCAAATACGCCATTCCCGAAATGCGCAGCGGCGGTGGCGGTTCGATCGTCAACATGTCGTCGGGCGCGGCGCTGTCGGGTGACCGCACCCGCCTGGCTTACGGCGTCTCCAAGGCGGGGGTGCACGCCCTGACGATGTATGTGGCAACCAGCGAAGGCAAGGCCGGCATCCGGGCGAACACGATCGTGCCCGGATTGATCCTGACCGATGCCGTGCGCGCGCACCTGTCCCCCGACATCCTCGACGGCCTGGGCCGAGCCACGCTGACGCCGTACGTCGGACAGCCACAAGACGTCGCAGAACTTGTTCTTTTTCTGACTTCCGAGCAGTCCCGCTACATCACTGGACAAATGATTTCCATCGACGGCGGGATGTCGGCACATGTCGCAATGAATACCGGCGATTGATTAATCGCAGCGATTATCGACACAACCGCCATTGCGATCGGCGGACGTGAATGAACGAATCCCTATTGCGTTGTCGGCCCGAGCGCGTATGCCCCGGTTTCCGGGTGGTGGTACCAGCCGCTGGCGGCATGGGTGCCGCCGTCGACGTGGATCGTTTGGCCGGTGATGTAGCTGGACATGTCGGATGCGAGAAACACTGCCGCCCCGGCCAGTTCGTCGACGTGACCCACGCGGCCCATCGGAACCGTGAACCCCATCCGCTGCTGGGATCCCGGCGGCGCGATCTGCTCGAGACCTTCGGTCCAGGTGATGTCGGGGGCCAGGGCGTTGACCCGGATGCCGTGCGGCGCGAGTTCGAGCGCGGCGGTCTTGGTGTAGTTGATGACGCCGGCCTTGGCGGCGGCGTAGGTCGCATAGCCGGGCGCGGCACGCACGCCCTCGATCGAGGTGACGCTGATGATGCTGCCGGGCAGCTGCTGGTCGACGAGGACGCGGGCCACCCGCTGCGTGCACAGGTAGACGTGCCGCAGATTCGACTTGTAGAGGGCATCCCAGCCGTTCTCGCTGGTGTCGAGGATTCCCGACCAGAAGACACCACCGGCATTGTTGACCAGAATTGACACCGTCCCGAGCTCGCCCACGGTCTGGGCCAGCGCGGCGTCGACCGCGGCACTGTCTCGGACATCGACCGGAATGCCCAGAGCACCGATCTCGTCGGCGGCGGCCGCGCAGGTATCCGGGTTCCGCTCCCAGATCGCCACCCGCGCACCGAATGCCGTCAGCCCGGCCGCGATGCCGCGCCCGATGCCCGCACCGCCGCCGGTGACGACCGCGACGCGATCGGTCAGCAGCACGCTGGAGGGGTCGAGTGCCATGGCGTCGACTATAGAACAATCCCACTTCACGGTTTACAGTTCTGACTAACGATGTTCGATATGTAATGCCCCCTAATCCAAGGGAGGCCGCGATGGCCAGCACGATCTTTGTCACCGGCGCGACCGGCCAAACCGGCGGGAACGTCTGCGAGCAGCTGATCGAGCGCGGCGACCACGTCCGCGCCCTGGTGCGCAATCCCGACGACGCCGCGGCGCTGGCCGAAATCGGCGTCGAATTGGTCAAGGGCGATATCAGCGACGCCGACGACGTGCTCAATGCGGCCAAGGGCGCCGAGGCCGCGATCCACTGCGCAGCGCTGCTGGGCGGTGCGAGTCAGAACCTCGACGACTTCACGGCGGTCAATGTCGTCGGCACGACGAACGTCCTCGACGCGGGCAAGGCGCACGGCATGCGCCGAGTCGTCGCCCTGAGCACCGCCACCTTCCTCGATCTGAGCACGGGCGTCGACTTCGAAGAGGCGCCAGTGCTCAAGAACCCGCCCAGCGATCCCTACACCGTCACCAAGCTCGCCGCGTTCGAGGAGGCCCACCGGCGCGCGGCCGCCGGCGATGACGTGCTGACGTGTCACCCGGGCGCCATCTTCGGGCCCGGTCTGGTGGTGGAGCGCGCGTTGCACCGGACCAGTTTCAATCGGGTGCTGTTGGCGGGCATGCGCGGAAAGATCAAGCGCTACTTGGCTTTTCCGGTGACCTGGGTGGCCGGGGCGGATGTCGCGAAGGGTTCGATCGCCGCGCTGGACAACGGGGTGGCCGGCGAGCGCTACCTGTTGGTCGGCCGGCCCGAGGACACCTTCAGCACGGCGGGCGGCATCAACCGAGCCTGTAAGCTCGCCGGAATCGAGCACCGCGTCCAGGATCTCGACTATCGCACCGATCCCGAGGCGCTGACCGCCGAATTCGGGCCCACGTTGATGGCCATCGCCGAAGCCGCGGCGCGCAGCCAGCGCAAGCCCCGAACCAACAACAACCTGACCGCCCGGCGACTCGGGTATGCGCCGATGTCTTTTGACGATGGGCTGCGGCTGTTGATCTCGTGGCTACGCAAACTCGGCAAGCTGTAGGGCCGCCACGGTGTCGACCGCCGAATCACGCAGACCCCGTTCAGATCACGGAGATCTGTCCGACCGAATCCTGGACGCGGCCGAGCAGCTGATCTTCCGGATCGGTGCCCGCAAGCTGTCACTGTCGGACGTGGCAACGCTGGCCGGAGTATCGCGGCCCACCATCTACCGCTACTTCGTGTCCAAAGAAGACCTCATCGACGCGATGGGCAAGCGGGAACGCCGACGGTTCAGTGCGGCGATGGACGACGCGATCTCGGGGGTCGTCGGTGTCGCACGATTGGAGGCCGCGATCGACGTCGTCGCAGGGTTCCTCGAGGCTCAGCCACCCGGGAGGCTGCTCGACCTCGAGCCGGGCTTCGCGCACGACCAGATGACCGCGGCACTACCGATGATCACCGAAGCGCTGGTAGGCGTCTTGCAGCGCTGCGCCCGGGAGGGGGCACTGGCCGCCGCGGTGGATCCCCGCGACCTGGCCGGCGCCATCGCGCGGACTGCCTTGAGCCACTACATATTTCCCGAGACTGATCGCGGCGCGGCTCGTCGACAGATCCGGGCCGCCGCCGGCCTCGGCGATCCCCGCCCATGATCGCCGAGCTTGTCAGAGCTCAACGGCTATCCCGACTTTCTTTGTTCTTCACACATTTGGCGCACACTGACTTCATGTCCACATCTGCCTGGCTGGTCAGAATTACCGCCCCCGCAATGATTAGTGCCGCCCTGGTTTCGAGCGCACCGATCGCGACTGCCGATCCCGTCACTGACGGATACCTTGCTCAACTGCGCGCCGCCGGCTTGTCCTGGCCACCGGGACACGAACCCGCCCTGATCGGGATGGCCCAGCTCATTTGCGACGATCTCGGCTGGGGCTGGACGGCCGACCAGATAGCCCGAGACGTGCACGCCAACTTGGATCCGAGAGGCATCGCGGTCGGTGACGTGGCATCAATGGTCGGCATCGCGCACGCGACCTATTGCCCCACCCAACGGTGCTGGGCGCCGCACTGCTGAATGCCGCGACACGTCAGCGATCCGGCACGCATGTCGATTTCATAGGAGATTTCGGCACAGCCGACCAATTTGTCTTTCAATTCGATATGCGTTCCGGCGCAACGGGATACATCGCATTAGTTTGCTGATACGTTCTCGTCGAGTGGCCCGCGCAGCGGTAAAACCACGACAAGAGGACGGAAACGATGAGGATAAGCCGATTCATCGCGGCAACTGCGGTCTTTGCTGGCGCGGCTACGTCGCCGGCACTACCAGCCTCGGCCGAGCCACTGGCCGCGGCGGACGAGACGAAATTGAACGGTGTCTACCACTACGCGGACGAGGACGGCGACACCGGAACGTGGACGATCACCACCACGTGCAAACAGGTCTGCGTCGCTCACGTGACGACCGCTCCGGGCCAGGGATTCAATGCGCCGTTCATCGACGGCCAGTACAGCGTGACGCGCACCATTCCTGAGGCCGCGATCTGTGCGAACGACAACAGCTTGCATCCGGTCACCGTGCACCAATCATGGGACCCGCTGACGCTCACCGGCCTTGCCATCTTCTTGGACAGCACCGCGCCCTGCGGCCTCACCGACTCGCACGACACCTTCACCTTGACGAAAATCGGCTAGCTGCAACATTTTTCGATCACACCTTGGAGCCCAGCCCCGCGATCAAATTGATCGTGACCGCCAGAACCACCGCGCCCAGCAGGTAAGACACCAGCGCCTGTCGCAACACCGCGGCGCGGATGGACGTCAGATTGATCTCGGTGTCTGACACCTGATACGTCATGCCGACGGTGAACGCGACATACGCGAAGTCCTGAAATCGCGGCGGCTCCGGATCATGGAAGTCGATGCCGCCGGGAACGCCGGAGTAGTAGAGCCGGGCATAGTGCACGGTGTAGAGCGTGTGGACGGCGAACCAGGACGCCGCCACGCTCAGAACGCCGACGATGGCCGCTTGGAGGGCCTCGGCGCCGGAGCGCGACCCCGCGGCCACCACATATCCGACGCCGCCCAGACTTGCGACACTTGCGGTCAGGATGATCGCGTCCGCGAGCCACCGGGTCGGGTCCTCTCGCGTGGCCCACGCGCGGGTTTGGTCAGCGTCCATTCCGCGCAGGATGAGCTGCGTCCACACCACGTACACCCCCGCGGCGGTGATCCAGCCGACCAGCGCATACCGCGAACCGAGGGCATGTCCCACCAGGAAAGCGACGACCACGCCGAGCACCACGACAACCGCCATCCGAACCGCGACGGTGTCGCGGAACAATTTCACCCAGGACGTCACATCCCGACCTAACCATCATCCGATAGCGACCCTCGGGAGAAACTCCGAAAAAGACATGATTGCCGACGTCCACTATTTCGTGGGTATTGGAAATTGGCGGATTTTCACGTCATAGCCTGCCCATTTGCTGCAGGTGATGACCAGACCGAACCCATTGCCATCCCCGCTTTGCTGTCGAATGGCCGCTCCGACGCCACGCCCAGCAACGTATCCGCTACAAACATGGCGTTCTCGAGCGCGCCGACCGGGCGGCAGCCCGGTGTTAGTCTTTGCCCGCTGCGTCAATTCGGCGCGCACAGCCGCATCAAGAATCGCATAATGATGCAGTTGCACCGCCCCCTCCCAAACAAGGAGCCGACCATGATTTCCGCTCGCAAACTGTGCTTATTGACGGTCCCCGCCATTGCTGCCGCCGCGTTGACCGTCGGCACCGGGATTGCGGTCGCCGACGACGACGCTTACCTCGCACAGATCAAGAAGATCGGCCTCACCGGAGACCCCACCGGGTTGATCCAGCTCGGGCACTTGATTTGTGCCGACCGCGCCAACGGCGAGACCCCAGACCAGCTGGCCCAGGTGGTGCAGAGCAAGAACCCGGGGATCAGCCTCAGCGACGCGACCGGCGTCGTCAGCGCCGCGGAATCCAACTACTGCCCCTAACGGCTGGAGCGGGCCGGGGCTATTGCGGGCCCGCTGAAAACGCCGCCACCGGCATCTCCACCGTCCCACGACAGGGGCCGCTGGAGATGTCGGTGTGCCAGGTGCCTCGCAGCGACCCGTCCGGTTGCGGCGCGTAGAACGCCCACGACTTCGCGGGTGTCCAGACTTTCGGAACCCCTTCGCCCATATAGCAATCCCACTGAAAATCGAAGTGCTCCACCCACCGGGCGCCGTCCCAGGCGTAGTGGGACGGTTGAGGCAACGTCGGGTTTTTCGGGGCAGGCCCGTTCGTCGCGGTCGCGACGCACCTGCCCGATGCACACGACGTCACGAAGACGTAGTCGGCGCTGAAGGTGGGTTCGGCTTGACCGGCCGCCACGCTGGTGCCGGTTTTGTTCACGGCGTATCTGACCAACGAGTACTTGCCATTCCAGACCGGCGTCGCGGCGTGCGCCGAAATCGTTGGCACGCCAAGGATCGCGACGATGCCGAGCACCGCGGCCAGGTAACGCGAGCACACCGTGCCCATGGTGCGGACCCGATGACGCGATGCGGTATCGGCACGGACACGATCGCGCGGTAATGCCCCGGTCCGCGCGAAACTGCGTGGCGCCGAACGGTTCCGACCGGCTGCCCGGAACTCATCGCCCGTGCAGCAGGAAGAGTCCGTAGGCCGCCACGGACTGCGCGTCGGCGATCACCCCCGAGCGGATCATCTCCTCGACGTCGTCGCGGGAAAACCATGCGCTGCGCATGTCCTGCTCCTCATGCTCGAGGGCTGCTTGCCCCTCGGAGATCCCCGTGGCCAGGAACACCCACCCGCGCTGACTGGTCATGCCGGGAGCGACGTCGAGCAGGCCGAGCGCCTCGAACGACGTCGCGCTCAACCCGGTTTCCTCGCGCAGCTCGCGCGCGGCCAGCTCGGCGGGCTCGGTGTCGGTCAGATCGGGTGCGGTGCCCTGCGGGAACTCCCAGCGGCGGGCGCCCACCGGATAGCGGAACTGCTCGACCAGCCGGAACCGGCGCCCGTCATACGGCATCACCAGCGCATACGTCGGCTTATCGATCACGGCGTAGATGCCGGGGCTGCCGTCGGGGCGGCGGATGTCGTCCTCCCGGAGGATCAGCCACGGATTCCGGTAGATCTCGCGCGACGCGAGGCGTTCGATGAAAGGCACGTCGCTAGTATCACCAACCCGACGCGACCGCCATGGCGAGCAGGTAGCGTCCGGAGCCATGCCTTCCCAAGAAGCCATCACCCACACCGTCAACAGCTATCTCGCGCACGTCGCCAGCGGCGCCACCGACGAGATCGTGAACCTCTACTCCGCCGACGCCACCATCGAGGATCCCGCCGGATCGGAAGTCCGCCGCGGCCAGGACGCGGTGCGCGAGTTCTACACCGCGTTCCAAGATGCCAAGAAAGACACCGAACTCGCCGAAATACGCGTCGGCGGCAACGAGGCGGCGTTCTACTGGCACCTGACGCTCGACGCCGGCGACACCCGCACCCGAATTTCCCCCATCTCGCTGATGACGTTCGACGACGACGCGAAGATCACGTCGATGCGGGCGTTCTGGGGGCCTTCCGACGTCCGTGTCCTGTAGCGCAAAACCATTACCGCCCAAGAAAATACGCGCCCAGCGCCGAGCTGGCCGTCGCCGTTGCGGGTGTTGCGCTGGCAGAAATCGGCGCAGTAGCCGATAGTCATAGCAATGTGACGTTCCGGGAGGCGGGTGAGCATGCACGGCCACATCATCGTCAGCGGTGAGGACGCGCTGGCGACGACGATCGCCGAGGAGCTGGAGAACGCCGGCGCCACGGTCGTCAAGCTCGTCGATGACACCGTTGCCGACACCAAGGACGACCTCGTCGAAGCCGGAATTGTGCGTGCGGCCGCCGTGGTCTGCGCGGGGGATGACGACGCGATCAACCTCGAAATCGCTTTATTGGCAAGGCAAGCCAACCCGAATGTGCGCGTGGTGGCACGGCTGGCCAACGATGTGCTGCGCGAAGCGGTGAGCGACGACAACGGCCCCGGCGCGATCCTCGATGTCGCCGAACTGGCGGCGCCGTCGGTCGTCGAGGCGTGCCTGGCACACACCGCACACCCCTTCGAGGCGGCGGGCATCGAGTTCCTCGTCTCGAACGGTCAGGCGCCCTACGACGCCACGCTGCGCGAGATCTATGCCGACCTGGCGCCGGTCGCGGTGATACACGGCAAGAACTCCCCCGCGCCGGGCTTGCTGGAGACCTGTCCGGGACGCGACCTCAAGGTCCGCTCCGGTGACTGGACCGCGATGATCGGCACCGTCGAGGAACTGGCCAGTCGCGGTATCAAGGCCCCGCGGCCGAACACGACACGCATCCGTCAGCGCCGTCTGCGTCGGGCCGTCGACGTGGCACGCGGGCTGCGCAACGACGTCAACCCGATGTTCATGCGTGCGGTGGCCGCGGTGCTGACCGTGCTGATCGGCTCGACGGTGTTGTTGCGCTACTGCTATCAACCCCAAGCGAAGATGACGTGGGTCGATGCGCTGTACTTCAGCACCGAGACGATCGCGACGGTGGGCTACGGCGACTTCAGCTTCCTCACCCAGCCCACCTGGTTGCGCCTGTTCAGCATCGGTTTGATGTTCGGCGGCTTGATGACCACCGCCGTCCTGGTCGCATTCATCGCCGACCTGCTGATCTCGCGGCGCTTCGCCCACACGGCCGGGCGCCGGCGGGCGCGTCACTTGCGCAATCATGTCGTCGTCGTCGGCCTGGGGTCGTTCGGCAGCCGGGTGGTCGCCGATCTGACCGCGGCCGGATACGAGGTCGCGGTGATCGAGATCGACGAGAACAACCGCTACCTGTCGGCCGCCGCCGAGGTGCCGGTGATCTTCGGGGATGCGACGCTGCGTCAGACGCTGGAGGCGGCCCGCGTCGACACCGCGCGGGCGATCGCGGTGCTGACCCACGACGACATGACCAATATCGAGACCGGGATCGTGCTGCGCGAGATGCTGGGTCCACGGGTGTTGCCGCACGTCATCCGGCCCGATGTGCCGATCGTGCTGCGAATCTACGACCGGGCGCTGGGCAACGCGGTGGCCGACCGGTTCGGCTTCAACACCGTGCGCTCGACCGTCGAACTGGCCGCGCCGTGGTTCATCGGCGCCGCGATGGGCCTGCAGGTGCTGGGGACGTTCTCGGTCGGTCAGCGCTACTTCATGATCGGCGGCATGCACGTGGCCGCGGGCAGCGAGCTCGACGGGATGGTCATGTTCGAACTGTCGACGCAGACCCGCGTCATCGCGATTACCCGCGACGACACCCCGGTGCAGCTGCACCCGCGGCGCGATGCCCGGCTGCGCGCCGGTGACACCGTGTATCTCGTCGGCCCCTACCGCGAGCTGGTCGCGACGCTGCAAAAAGGCCAACCCCCACAGCCGGAAGTCGGCCGCGAGCGCCTACCCGCCTAGAGCCGCGCGGCGACCTCGGCGGCGCGGCGCACCTGGTCGACATCGGAACTGGTCGGAATCAGCTGTACCTCGTCGGTGCCGATCTCCTCGAATTTGCGCAGCACCGCGAGCAGCTCGTCTTCGTCGCCGGCCCAGCCGGTCATCGGGGCCATCGCGTCCACGTACTCCGCCGGGATCCAGTTCATGTAGCGGCGCAGGTGCCGATGCACCTGGGCACGCGACTCCTCCGGCGTGCCGAAGGCGAACCAGAACGACGTCACCAGATGCGGTGTGGGTTTGCCGGCCCGCGCCCACGCTTCCCGCGTGACGTCGAAGAGCTCATCTTGCTTATCGACGTCCAGGTCCAGGGTGGTGCCGGCCAGCCCGTCGGCCCAGGCGGCCGCGCTGCGAATGGTCTTCGGCCCGATGCTGCCGACCAACAACGGCGGACCACCGGGCTGGACGGGTGCCGGCCCGACCGGGAGCACCGACTCGGTGATCTTTTCGCCGGCCCATACCCGCTTCATCACCGCGACCCGCTCGGCCATCTCGCGCATGGTCTGCGACGCCGGGTCGGCGCCCACCGCGTGATAGTCCTCGTGCCGGCCGCCCACGCCGATGCCAACGGTCAACCGTCCGCCGGACAGCATGTCGCCGGTTGCCAGGCCCTTCGCCAACATCACCGGATCGTGCAGCTGCGGCACGATCACCGTCGTCATCAGGCGCACCCGTTTCGTCCAGGCCGCGAGCGCACCGAGCAGCGTGAGGTTGTCCGGGTTTTCGAACGCGATGCGTTCACCCCAGCACAGCGACGAGAAGGGGCCCTCGTCGATCGCGCGCGCCCAGTTCTCGAGCACCCTGGCATCCAAATCCGGCTCCATCACCGGCATCGTCATTGCTATCCGCACGACGGCGATTCTGGCATGCCCTCTACATGTGGCCTCTCCAGTGGCAGCATGGGCTAAGTGCCCTTAGCCAGTACCTCCATCGCACATGTCCGACTGACCGTCACCGATGTCGAGCGATCGCGGCGGTTCTACGAGAGCGTGTTCGGTTGGCCGGTGTTGCTGGAAGTTCCCGACAATGCCGACGAGGCAACCCGCAACCAGTTCTCGTTCTTGTACGGCGGCGTCATCTACGACCTCGGCGGCACGCTGCTCGGGCTGCGGCCGGTCGCCTCGGATCGCTTTCACGAAGACCGTTGCGGTCTTGACCACATCGCTTTCCGGCTGGCCAACGCGGACGAATTAGACACCGCGGCAGCACATCTCGACGAACTGGGGATTGCGCACGAGCCGATCAAAGATATCGGGCCGTCCTACATCCTGGAATTTCGCGACCCGGACAACATCGCGCTGGAGCTGACCGCGCCCAAGTAGGTGGGAGAACTATGTCCATCAGTTTCAACCACACCATCGTCGCCGCACGCGACAAACACGAATCCGCGGAATTTCTCGCCGAGCTCTTCGGCCTGCCCGCCCCGCAGCCATTCGGCCACTTCATGGTCGTCGCACTCGAGCACGGGGTGAGCCTCGATTACGCGGACGCCCCCGCGGGCGAGGAGATCCGGCGCCAGCACTACGCCTTCCTGGTGTCCGAACCGGAGTTCGACACGATCTACGGCAAGATCCAATCGCGCGGCCTGCCGCATTGGGCCGATCCTCGGCAAAGCCGGCCCGGCGAGATCAACCACAGCGACGGCGGGCGCGGGGTCTACTTCCTGGATCCCTCCGGGCACGCCATGGAGATCTTGACTCGGCCCTACGGATCCGGCAGCTGAGCTAATCGGCGCGCGGAGCGCCATGCCGCAGACTCTCCTGGCCGCGATAGTCGTCGGCGAGCCTCGCCACGTGCTTGGGCAGCGCGCCCGACGCCACATCGGCCAGCGTCGTCTCCTCCAGGACCGAGCGCATGCTGGCGCGCAGCGCCCGCCACACGTCGGCCAGGGGTGCCGTCGGCCCCGAGTACGGCAGGTCACCGAGGCCGATGTCGCGGACACTGGCCAGCGGCCCGTCGATGCAGCGCAGCACGTCGGCAATGCTGATCTCGCTACCCGGACGGGCCAGCTCGTAGCCCCCGTCGCGGCCGCGGTGGCTGCGCACCAAGCGATCGGTACGCAGGTTGGTCAGGATGTCGACCAGAAACTGCGGCGGTATGCCCTGCGCCTGCGCCAAATCGTCGGTCTTGACCAGCGTGCCGCTGTCCGCGGTGGCGAGCTGAATCATCGCCCGCACCGCGTACTCCGCTTTTGCCGACATCCGCACGTTGAGGATTGTGCCACCATCGGCCCACTGCGATGCGGATGCTTGGGTCTGCGGGCTAGGCGCGCAACTCCAGCATGTCGATGACGCGCTGAGCCATTTCCTCGAGCGAACAGTCCGGGATCAACCGCAGGTCCGGATTCTTGGGCCGCTGATACGGACTGTCGATACCGGTGAAATGCGTGATTTCGCCCGCCCGGGCTTTGGCATACAGCCCCTTGGGATCACGCGCTTCACACTCCGAGAGCGGGGTATCGCAGAACACTTCGAAGAACTCAAATCCGGCATCGTCGTGCACTTTACGAGCCATCTCGCGATGCTCGGCCAGCGGACTGATCGCGGGCACCAACACGGTCTGGCCGGAATCGGCGAGCAGCGTCGCGACATGAGCCAGCCGCCGCAGGTTCTCCGCACGGTCGGCCATCGAAAAGCCCAGGTCGGCGTTCAGGCCGTGGCGTAGGTTGTCGCCGTCGAGAACATAAGCGGGCGTGCCCTTTTCGAGTAGCTTCTGCTCGACCAGCATCGCCACCGAGGATTTACCCGCACCCGACAGGCCGGTGAGCCATACCGTCCGGCCGCGAGCCGCCCGGTCTTCGGCGGTGACCAGCGACTTGTGCCGCACGGTGTTGGGGCTGGCCTTCTGCGCCGCGACGTCGCGCAACACCATGCCCGCCGCCACCGTGCCGTTGGTGTTCGGATCGATCAGGATGAACGAACCCGTGCTCGCGTTGCGGGTGTACTCGTCAAGCAGCAGCGGCACCTGCGTACGCAGCGAAATACGGCCGAGTTCGTTGAGCTTCAACGCCGTAGCGGTCTTGTCCCGATGCAGGGTGTTGACATCGAGCCGGTAGTCCAGCGCGGTGACCCGCGCCCGCGTGGTTCGGGTGGTGTGCTTGATGACGTAATCGCGGCCCGGCTCGAGTGACGCGCCGTCTGCCATCCAGCACACGGTCGCGTCGAATTCCTGGGCGACCCTCGGTTGGTTGTTGGTGCGGGCAATCATGTCGCCCCGCGAAATGTCGATGTCGTCGGCCAGGCTCACCGAGACGGCCATCGGCGGAAATGCTTCTCCCACAGGGCCATTCGGGCCTTCGATCTCGGTGATCCGGGTGGTCTTGCCGATCGGCAGCACCACCACCTCGTCACCGGGGCGCATCACACCGCTGGCCACCGTTCCGGCATAGCTGCGGTGGTCGCGATGCTCGTGGGTCTGCGGCCGGATCACGTACTGGACCGGGAAGCGCACGTCGACCAGATTGCGGTCACCGGCGACATACACCTCTTCCAGATGCGAGAGCAACGCGGGGCCCTCATACCAGGGCGTCTTGTCCGATTTGGTCACCACGTTGTCGCCGTGCAGCGCCGACATCGGGATGGTCGCCACGTCCTGCACGTCCAAACGTGCGGCGAAGGCGTGGAACTCGTCCTTGATCGCCTCGAATTTCTCTCTGTCCCAGTCGATCAGGTCCATCTTGTTGACGGCCAGCACGATGTGCTGGATGCCCAGCAGCGATGCCAGGAAGGCGTGCCGCCGGGACTGCTCGAGCAGGCCCTGGCGGGCGTCGACGAGCACGATCACCAAGGCGGCGGTCGACGCACCGGTGACCATGTTGCGGGTGTACTGGATGTGCCCCGGGGTGTCGGCGATGATGAATTTGCGCCGGGGAGTGGCGAAGTAGCGGTAGGCGACGTCGATCGTGATGCCCTGTTCCCGCTCGGCCCGCAGCCCGTCGGTGACCAGCGCCAGATCCGTGTAGTCGTGGCCGCGCTCTTTCGAGGTCTTTTCGACCGCGGCCCACTGGTCTTCCATCACGGCCTTGGAGTCATACAGCAGCCGCCCGATCAGGGTGGACTTGCCGTCGTCGACCGAGCCGGCCGTTGCGATGCGGAGCAGTGTCGTCGGTGCAGCCATCAGAAGTAACCCTGCCGTTTCCGGTCTTCCATTCCAGCCTCTGAGATGCGGTCGTCCGCCCTGGTGGCGCCGCGCTCGGTCAGTCGGGACACCGCGGTCTCGGCGATGACCTCCGAAACCGTGGCGGCCTGCGATTCGACGCACCCGGTGCAGGTGACATCGCCGACCGTGCGGAACCGCACCGTCTTCTCCATCACCGGCTCGTCGGCACGCGGTTGCATGTGGCGGTGCACGGCCAGCAGCATCCCGTCGCGCTCGAACACCTTGCGCCGGTGGGCGTAATAGATGGACGGCAGCTTCACCTTCTCGGCGCCGATATAGGACCAGATGTCGAACTCGGTCCAGTTCGACAGCGGGAAGACGCGGATGTGCTCGCCCTTGTGGTGCCGGCCGTTGTAGAGGTTCCACAACTCGGGGCGCTGCGCCTTGGGGTCCCACTGGCCGAATTCGTCGCGGAAGCTGAACACCCGCTCCTTGGCGCGGGCCTTCTCCTCGTCGCGCCGGGCGCCGCCGAACGCGGCGTCGAACTTGTTCTCACGGATGGCACGCAGCAGCGTCACGGTCTGAATCGGGTTGCGCGACGGGATGGCCTCGACGACCCGCCCGGCGTCGATGTCTTCTTGTACCGACGCCACCACCAGGCGCACCCCGAACTCGTCGACGAGTTCGTCACGGGTCGAGATCACTTCGTCGAAGTTGTGGCCGGTGTCGACATGCATGACCGGGAACGGCAGCCGCCCGGGGCGGAACGCCTTGAGCGCCAGGTAGAGCATCACGATGGAGTCCTTGCCGCCGGAGAACAGCAACACCGGCCGCTCGAACTCCGCGGCCACCTCACGGAT
This sequence comes from Mycobacterium sp. pR1184, assembly GCF_041287235.1. NCBI lineage: Bacteria > Bacillati > Actinomycetota > Actinomycetes > Mycobacteriales > Mycobacteriaceae > Mycobacterium > Mycobacterium sp. pR1184. The sequence continues at coordinate 210,572 of NZ_JBGGKR010000011.1, forward strand.
GATGTGGATGGCCTCCGCCTCCAACGAGCGCAGATGGCTCAATTCGTACTGACCGGCCGCGGGGCCCGTCGTCACACCACTGGTCATGGCTTCCTTGTCCAAACCGCTTATCCGGATAATCTTGGTAGAACTGACCATGTTTACGGTCATTGACGTTCATAGAACCAGCCCGGCCCGGCCGTGTCAATGGCGCTGGTTAGCGGCGGCCGACGCACACTTCGGAGGACATCACGATTTGCCCGCCTCCGAGCGACAATCAGAGCGCCAACCGGCGTGAAATTCGGTTGTCGCTCGGAGGCGGGCAAATGTTCATGCACTCCAGCGCGCCCGTGTCGGCGCAGGAGGCTGCAGTGCTAGAGGGTTATCTCTTCGAGCTTGCCGGTGGCGACGTCGAAGACGAAGCCACGCAGCGACACATGCTTGGTGACGAACGGGCTGTTTTCGATGCGGCGCAACGACTGCCGCACGTCCTCGGCGAGGTCGCCGAACGCCTCGGCCGCCCACGGCGGCTTGACCCCCGTCTCGTCTTGGATGGCGCGCTTGAATTCGTCGTCGGTGAAGGTGAGCATCCCGCAGTCGGTGTGGTGGATCAGGATGACCTCCCGAGTCCCCAGCAGTCGCTGGCTGATGGCCAGTGACCGAATGACGTCGTCGGTGACGACGCCGCCGGCATTGCGGATGACGTGGGCCTCGCCCTCGTTCAGGCCGAGGACGCGGTAGACATCGAGCCGGGCATCCATGCACGCCACGACCGCGACGTGTTTGCTCGGGGGCAGCGGCAGTGGACCATTGAAGGCGCTCGCGTATCCGGCGTTGTTTGCCAAGTAATCATCGGTAACCGTCACGCAAGCCTCCTCGGATGGAAATTGCCAGGCAATCGGTGCCGCAGCTTATCTCCTGGAATTGGCGCAGGGTCTAGTTTTGCTCAGCGACTTCGGAATCTCTAGCGGCGGCCAGTGGCGAGTCCGGGCTCGCCTCGGCTACAGGTCGTTGCCCGCGTAGGACTGGTTGAAGCTCTTGTTGGCCAACGGGAAGTCGGGGACGATCGTGTCGGCCATCGCCACCGGCAGCGCGGGCCAGTTGAACCAGGACGGGTCGACGATTTTGGAGCGGGTGATGCGGTTGGTCGCGTCGATTTCGACGCGGTGCACGATGGTGCCACGCCAACCCTCGACTATGCCGACACCGCTGCTGGGCGTGCCCGCCTCGATGCTGACACCGTATTCGATTGGGCCGCTGTGTGACTCGACGATGTGCCGGACGAGGGCAGCGGCTGCGGCGAACTCGTCGCGCCGCACGGTGTAGCGGGCCAGGACATCGCCCGCCGTCGCGGCAATTTCCACGACGGGCAGATCGACGGTGGGGTGCTCGAGCCGGGCGTCCGTGCGAAGGCCGCTGGCACGAGCGACGTACCCCAGACAGCCCAGGGCACGAGCGTCTTCGCAGCGAAGAATCGCGGTACCCGCGAATCGGTCGTAGGCAACCGCGTTCGTCAGCGTCAGCGACGCCACCTCGGCCAGATCCGCGGCGAGCCGTTGAAGTTCCTCGGTATCGGGAAGACCTTGCAGCACAACGCCGCCCGGGCGAATGGCACCGCGCAACAGCCGGTGGCCGGTGACGCAGGCGTTGAGCCGCAGCAGTCGTTCCCGGATGCGTTGGGCATGTGCGTTGGCGATGGAGTAGCCGATGTCGTTGGCCAGGGCGCCGAGATCGGCGGCATGGTTGTAGAGCCGCTCGAGTTCGACGATCAGCGCACGCAGCCGGTGCACGTCGTCGGGCAGCTCGATGCCGAGGGCGTCTTCGACGGCGAGGCTGTGGGCCAAGGCGTGCGCAGCCGACGTATCGCCGCTGATGCGTTCGGCGAGATCGACGGCCCCATCGGCGGTACGGCCGTGGAACAGCTTCTCGATGCCCCGGTGGACGAACCACAGCCGGGCTTTCAGCCGCACGACGGTCTCACCCGCGACCGAAAAGCGAAAGTGACCCGGTTCGATCAGGCCGGCGTGGACCGGACCGACCGGGATCTCGTACACCCCGGGCCCTTCGACGTTGAGGAACGGGAACGCGCCGGTGTCGGCGAATTCGGGCGCGGGCCCCGGATCGGTGCGCATCGGATGCCAGTCGGGCCAGTGCGCGTGACTGACCAGGCGGCGAAGTTTGGGGTGGCCGACGGGTCGAATGCCGTAGAGGTCGGCCATCTCGCGCTCGAATCGACTCGCCGGAAACGATACATAGGCCAACGACTGCAGCGTTGGATTGTGCACGGGCACAATGCATTCAAGCTCGACACGGCGATCGGGGCGGCCGGCCAGGAACAGGTAGACGACACGCAGGCTGTCTGAATCGTCGTGTGCGGCGACCAAGGCCAGCCTGAAGGAATCGTCCAGCAGTTGTTCGGCCTTTTCGGTGAGCTCGCGCTGAGAAACTCTGTGCCGCAACCAGCTTCGTTTCATCGCGAGGATCCGATGTTGGCGGCGACGGTGAACAGGTGGGTGAGCGGGCCGGCCGTGATGCCGAGGGTGGCGGAGGCGGCGATGCCCAGGATCAAGACCGTTGCGGCGGTGGCCGGCACGACAAGCGATGGTGCACCCGGTGCCGGCGCACCGAGCAGTACTCGCCCGCCGTTGCGGGCCAAAGCGGCGAAGGCGATCGCGATCAGCAGGATCGCGACGCCCAGCACCCAGGCCAGCCGCGCGCCGGCCAGCGAGCGCGCGATCGCCAGTTCGCTGGCGAACATCGCGAAAGGTGGCATGCCCAGCAGCGCTATCAGGCCCGCGGCGAACGCTACGCCGATCAGCCGCGACCGGTGCATGACACCGGTGATATCGGCGATCGCCGTCGATTCGTGCGCGGCCTGCAAGTGGCCGCCCGCCAGGAACAGCACCGTCTTGGCGATCCCGTGGGCGAGCACATGCAGCAGCAGTGCGGAGACCGCCAGCGTGGTGCCGGCGGCCGCCGCGATCGCGATCAGCCCCATGTTCTCCATCGAGGAGTACGCCAGCATTCGCTTGATATCGCCGGTGACGGTCAGCATCAGCGCGGCGACCAGCAGCGTCGCCAACCCGACCACCAGCAGTCCGCCGCGCAGAAAAGCCGGCCCGGTGGCAGCGTCGATGATCGGTCGCAGCCGGATGATCACCGAGAACGCGACCGACAACAGCACGCCACTCATCAGCGCCGACACCGGCGCGGGAGCTTGGCTGTGGGCGTCGGCCAGCCAGGTGTGGAACGGGAAAAGCCCGGCCTTGGCGCCGTAACCGATCAGCAACAGTCCGCCGGCCAACCGCGCGACAGCGGGATTCAGGCCGCTCGCGTGCGCGGCAAGCACATCGAGGTTCAACGCGTGGGCGGCGGGCAACCCGGCGTAGCGTGCGGCGAAGTACAGCAGCACGGTTCCCAGGAACGCGACGGCGATACCGACCGAGCAGATCACCACGTACTTCCAGGTCGCTTCCAGCGCCGTGCGCGTGCGCCGATGCCCCACCAGGAAGGCAGTGATTACGGTGGTGGCCTCGATCGCCACCCACACCACGCCAATATTGTTGGCGCACACCGCGAGAACCATCGCCGCCAAGAACGCCGGCGTCAGTACACCGAACAGGCGCGCACCCCGCTCATCGGTGTGGGCGCGGGCCAGCTCGCCGTCGATGTAAGAAACGCTCGCCCAGGTGGCCAGCGTGCCGACGATCCCGATGACGATGAGCATCGTCACCGTGAGCGCGTCGGCACGCAGCAGCCCGCCGAGCGCGAACCGGGTACCGGAGACGACCCGAAATCCCAGCGCGACACCACACACCAGCACGGTGACCGCGGACAGGACGGTCAGTGCCGCGGTCGCGCGCCGCCATCCGCCGACCAGGGTGGCGATGGACGCGGCAAGTGGCGCAAGGATCGCGGTAAGGAGCAAAGTGGTCATCAGTCGTGCAGTTCCTGCAGCTTGTCCAGGTCGGCGTCGCCGAAGGTGTTTCGCAGCCGGCCGGTGAGCACGCCGATCACGATGACGGCCAAGAGCACATCCAGTGAGGCTCCGAGTTCGACGATCAACGGCACTCCCGCCGTCAGCAGGAAAGCCGTCGCGGCAATCCCGTTGTCTAGCATCAGGAATCCGACGGCTTGTGAGATCGCGTGCAGCCGCGTGGTCAACACGAAGAGCGCGATCAGCACCACCGCGAACGCTGCGGGCACGGCGTTGGTGCTAGGGCCGGGTGCCAGCTCCACCACCGGTTGGGTGATCGCAAATGCGGCGACGGTCAACCCGCCGGTAATCAACAGCGAACTGGTGGTGTTGATCAGCGGCGTGGCCTCGCGTCGCGAAGTGGTTTCGGCACTCACCACGCGGGCGAGCAGCCACGGCAACACCACCACGCGCAGCGCCAGTACGACGACGGCGACCGCGATCAGTGCGACATCGTGGTCGTGGACGCCGCGCAACGCAGGGATCGCGGTCAGTGCCAGGCCCTGCCAGGCCAGCAGATGCACGATGGCGGGCAAGTCGCGGCGCCAGACGATCAAGACCGCGGCCAGCACCAGCCCGCCCGCGGCGAAGTCGACCAAGGTCGAGAAGTTCGCGTCGCTCATGTGCGCACCGTGAAGAAGTTGGCGGCCGTGACAGCGAGCAAGGCCAGCAGGAACGAACCCGCCAACAGTTCGGGCACCCGGAACAATCGGAGTTTGGCGATGAACACCTCGAATGTCGCAAGTAACGCGGCCAGCACCGCCACCTTGATCACGATCGCCGCAACAGCCGCCAGCACCTCAAGCGCGGTGGGCGCGGCGCCGGCAATCCCCCACGGCAAGAACAGGTTTGCCAGCAGCGCCAGCAGAACCGTGAGTCGCATCCCCGACGCCCACTCGACGAGCGCCAACCGGGGTCCGGCATATTCGAGGACCATCGCCTCATGCACCATCGTCAATTCCAGGTGAGTCGCGGGATTGTCGACCGGCAGCCGCCCGGTCTCGGCGACGATGACGATCGCCAGCGCGACAAAGGCGAGCACAGCGGTCAAGGACATGACATGGTCGGGGTGCGCGATCGTATTTGTCACCAGCGCACCAAGATTGGACGATCCGGCCGGGATGGACAGCGCGAACACCGCCAGCAGGATCGTCGGCTCGACCAAGGCTGCGATGGTGATCTCGCGGCTCGCGCCCATACCGCCGAAAGAGGTGCCGGTGTCTATGCCGGCAAGAGCGAGCGCCACGGTGCCCAGAAAAAGCAAGCCGACCACCGCGAACAAATCGGCGCTGGAGTCCAAGGGTGACCCCGTGGCGACGATCGGTGCGATCGCCGCGATCAACAGTGTCGTCCCGGCGATGATCGCGGGCGCGGCAATAACCACGATCGTCGTTCCCGCCGGGGTGATTTGTTGCTTACCAAGCTGTTTGAGTAGATCTCGCCATGGCTGCAACAATCCGCCGCCTGCTCGGCCCTCCCAGCGGGCCCGCACTTGACGCGTCACGCCTACCACCAGCGGCGCACCGAGGGTGACCAGGCCGAGCTGAGCCGCCCCCGCGACGTAGGACATCGCGTTCACTTGGCGGCCACCAGCACGATCAGTACCCCCAGCGCACCGTAGGCCAGGTAGAGGTGCACGCTGCCGGTGTGGGCCCGGCGCATCAGACCGGCCGCGGCGGCGACCGCCGCGACTATCGGGGCGTACAGACGCTGTTCGACCGCGTCGGTGATCGCGGTCCGGTAGGTGATCCTGTCGGCAATGAACCGTGACTCGGCCGTCTGGGTGACCTCGATGTCGGTGTCGGGGCGCAGCACCTCGCCGAAGACTCGCTGCAGGGGCTCGGCGAAGGACGTTGCCGTGTATTGCATGCGCTCGGTGAGATCGTCTGCACCACAGGCCCATAACGGCAGTACGGCGGGCGCGGGGCGGTGCCTGGAACGCAACCGGGCCAGCCCGGACGCCACCAGCGCGGTGGCGAGCACACTGGCGGCTATCACACCGGGTGCGATCGAACCGGGCACCCCGGGCAGTCGAACCACGATGCCGAAGTCGGCGAACCCGACGGCGTGGGCGAACGGCAGTGTCGCGACGATCCGCCGCACGATCGGGGCGACGAGCCCCGGCGCGACCGCGAGGATCAGGCAGGCGCCCGCCGCGGCCGCCATGCCGGTGCGCATGCTGGCCGGTGCCTCACCCGCGCCGGCGGCCCGGCTCGAGCGGGGACGGGCCAAGAACCCGATCCCGAACGCTTTGACCATCGCGGCCACACTCAGACCGGTAGCCAGGGCGACCACGCCGACCGCCAACGGAGTGGTCAGGGCCACCGTCGGATCGTGTCCGGGGGCAGCGTGGATCAGGGACTGGACCAGCAGCCACTCACCGACAAAACCGGCACCGAGCGGCAGCCCGCACGCGCCCAGGGCGGCCAATCCGAAGAACACCGTGGTGACCGGCATCCGGCGGGCCAGCCCGCCGAGCAGGTCGAGATCGCGCACACCCGTGGCGACCAGCACCGATCCGGCCGACAAGAACCCGAGGCTCTTGAATGCCGCGTGCGCCATCAGATGCACTACCGCGGCGGCTGCGGCAATTGTCGCCGGACCGTAGGCACCGGTGTCCACGAACAGCTCGGCTGCACCGAGCGCCAACGTGACCAGGCCCATGTTCTCCGTCGTCGAATACGCCAACAGCCGTTTGATGTCGGTCGCCACCGAGGCCTGCAGCACACCGTAGAGCGCCGATACGGCACCAACCGCCATCAGCGCCAGACCCCACCACCGAGGGCCCGGCCCGAGCAACTGCAGGTCGAAGCGAACGATGCCGTAGATGCCAAGATTGACCATCGCCGCACTCATCAACGCCGACACCGGGCTGGGCGCCTCGGGATGGGCGCGCGGTAACCAGGCGTGCAGCGGCACCAACCCCGCCTTCGATCCGAAGCCGACGACGGTCAGCACGAACACCACCGCGCGGACCCCGCCGGACACCCCCGTGAGGTCGGCGAGCCGGTCGGATGCGCCGGCTGCCGACAACACCATCAGCCCGACCAGGATCGCGGCGAACCCGAGCTGGGTCATCACCGCGTACGACAGACCCGCGGCGCGCACCTGGGCACGGGTGTCGTCGGACAGCACCAGCATCAGCGACGTGATCGCCATCAACTCCCACGCCAGCAGAAAGGTCGTCACCGAGCCCGCGGCCGGCACCAGCACCATCGTCGCGACGAAAATCGGCAGCATCGCGACTGTGGCCCTACTCAGCCGCTCATGCCGCGCGTATCCGATCGCATAACAACCCACCGGCACCGCTACCGCGCCAGTGAGCGCCATGAAGAATCCGCCCAGCGGGTCAAGCTCGATGCGTACGCCGGACAGCGGAAGAAGCCAATCGATATCGATCGCCCGTACCGACCCGAACATGGCTTGCAAGCCCAGCCATATCCCGGCGATGCCCACGCCCGACGTGGTAATCCCACCGACTGCCGGACCAAAACCCTTTCGTGACAGTGCCGTTGGCGTCGCTACCGAACCAAGAGTCGACGTGGCCGTCATTTCCCGGTCACCGACCGCAGGGCCGCAACGATTGCGGCTGGTGTCGGCGGGCATCCCGCGATCTCGATATCGACTTCCACCACGTCACTGACCGCACCCGCAACGGCATAGGCATCCCTGAACACCCCTGCGTTCAAGGCACAATCTCCGCACGCGATCACCACCCGCGGGCGTGGCGTCGCCTCCAGGGTGTTGCGCAGCGGGTCGGCCATGTTGCGCGTCACCACCCCGGTCACCAGCAACGCGTCGGCGTGTCGGGGCGAGGCGACCAGCCGTGCCCCGAACCGCTCGGCGTCGTACACCGGCCCGAACGCGCCCGATATCTCCACCTCGCATCCGTTGCACGAACCCGCGTCGACATGCCGGATCTGCAGCGAACCGCGCACTCCCGCCGGGGGTTCTATTGCCGACGGCGGTGGCGCGTCCGCGGGCTCGACGACCCGGCCCACGTGAAGGATTTTGGTGAACCAACCCATGGCGCTAATTCGCCGAGCGGTCGGCGCGCAGATCCTCCAGCACCGCGACCCGGTCGGTCAGCACCCGGGTGAGTACCTTGCGGGCAACAGCGAGTAACTCGGCGATATCGGGCGAGGCGATCGAATAGGTCACGACGTTGCCGTCGCGGTCGGCGGCGACAACTCCGGCCCGACGCAACACCGCCAGCTGCTGGGACAGGTTCGACGCCTCCAGTCCGACGTCGGACACCAACAACTCCCCCACGGAGCGGTCCCGCTCCACCAGGAGCTCAAGAATCCTGATGCGCGCGGGGTGCCCAAGCGTCTTGAAAAAATCGGCTTTGAGCTTGTAGAGGGGCTTTGCTTCCACCCGTACTCCCTGAAGGCTTTGCCAATGATGCGGTCCATCAATTGAAGAATTCATCATACGCACAAGTGCAGACACTGTTGTACGGCGCTCATCGCGCGGGACGAGCGCCCAGGCGATCCCGTTCGGCGTGGCCGGCGGCGGCCGATCCAAGCCGGGTCGCGCTTATCTCGCTACCCTGTCCCAATGCGATGCAGGCAGGCCCGCCGGGCATGATCCGGTACCTCGCCCGGCGTTTCCTCAACTACGTCGTCCTGCTGGTGCTCGCGTCCTTCCTGACCTTCCTGCTGACCTCGCAGACGTTTCATCCGCTCGACAGTTTTATGCAGCGCCACCCGACGCCACCGCCGGAGGCGATTCACGCCAAGGCCGTCGCGCTGGGCTTGGACAAACCGGTGGCCATCCGCTACGCGAAATGGGTTAGCGGTGTGGTCCACGGTGACTTCGGGGTGACGGTGAGCGGTCACCCGGTCTCCCAGGAACTGTGGCGCCGGGTGGGAGTGAGCCTGCGACTCGTGGTGACCGGTTCGGTGCTGGGCACGCTGATCGGCGTCATCGTGGGCGCCTGGGGCGCGGTGCGCCAGTACCGGCTCAGCGATCGGGTGATCACCGTGCTGTCGCTGATCGTCTTGAGCATCCCGTCGTTCGTGCTGGCAAGCCTGCTGATTCTGGGCGCACTGCGGATCAACATGTTCGCCGGCGTGGGAATCTTTCAGTACACCGGGGAGACCTCGCCGCTGGCGCCCACCGGAACCGTCGACGCCGTCATCGAACGGTTGCAGCACATCGTGCTGCCCACCCTGACGCTGGCCCTGGGCGCCATCGCGGGTTTCAGCCGCTACCAACGGAATGCGATGCTCGACGTGCTCGGCGAGGACTTCATCCGGACCGCGCGAGCAAAGGGTCTGACCCGTCGGCGGGCGCTGTTCAAACACGGCCTGCGCACCGCACTCATTCCGATGGCGACCCTGTTCGCCTACGGAGTGAGCGGGCTCGTCGTCGGCGCGGTGTTCGTCGAGAAGATCTTCGGCTGGCACGGCATGGGCGAATGGGTGGTGTCCGGAATCGCGACCCAGGACGCCAACGTCGTCGCGGCGATCACGCTTTTCTCCGGCGCGGCCGTTCTGCTGGCGGGGCTGTTGTCCGACGTCATCTATGCGGCACTCGATCCCAGGGTGCGGGTTTCATGACCCAAGAGACCGACCGAGGGGCACCGGGGCGCACCGGCGTCCACCCGGTAGCAACCTTTACCTCACGCCGAAACCTGTTGGTGCGACGCTTTTTTCGCAACACGCCTGCGGCAGTGGCGCTGATTCTGCTGGCGCTGGCATTCGTCGGATGCTATGCATTGCCACCGCTATTGCCGTACAGCTATACCGATCTGGATCTGCACTCACTGCTGCAGCCGCCGTCGCTGCGACACTGGTTGGGCACCAACGCGCTGGGCCAGGACCTGCTGGCCCGCACGCTTACCGGCATGCAGAAGTCGCTGCTGATCGGTGTTTGCGTGGCGGTGATCTCGACCACCATCGCCGCCACCGTCGGATCGGTCGCCGGCTATTTCGGCGGCTGGCGCGATCGGGCACTGATGTGGCTGGTGGACCTGCTGTTGGTGGTGCCCAGCTTCCTGCTCATTGCCATCGTCACGCCGCGCACCAAACATTCGAACAGCGTGCTGTGGCTCATTGTGCTGCTCGCGGCCTTCGGCTGGATGGTCAGCTCGCGGATGGTGCGCGGCCTGACCATGAGCCTGCGGGAACGCGAATTCGTCCGTGCGGCAAGGTATATGGGAGTGTCGAGCCGACGGGTGATTGTGCATCACATCGTGCCGAACGTCGCCTCGATCCTGATCATCGACGCAACGCTCAACGTGGGTTTCGCGATCCTGGCCGAAACCGGGTTGAGCTTCCTGGGATTCGGTGTTCAACCACCGGACGTATCGCTGGGCACGCTGATTGCCGAAGGCACTCCGTCGGCGACCACCTTCCCCTGGGTCTTCCTGGTCCCGGGCTCGGCGTTGATATTGATTGTGTTGTGCGCGAACCTCGCCGGCGACGGTCTGCGCGACGCGATCGATCCGGGCGCGAAGCCGTCCCGCCGCAGGAAGCGCAAGCCAATCGGGCGCCCGCAATGACGGCACTGCTGGAGGTGACCGATCTCAGCGTTACCTTCGACACCGGGGATGCGCGGGTGCCCGCGGTACGCGGGGCGACCTACCACATCGATCCGGGCGAAGTGCTCGCGATCGTCGGGGAATCGGGCTCGGGCAAAAGCACCGCCGCCATGGCAGTCGTGGGGCTGCTGCCCGAATACGCCGAGATTTCGGGTTCGGTTCGGCTGCACGGCCAGGAGTTGCTCGGCCTGCCCGACCAGGCGATGTCACGCATCCGCGGCAAGACGATCGGCACGGTGTTCCAAGACCCGATGTCGGCCCTGACTCCCGTCTACACCGTCGGGGACCAGATCGCCGAAGCCATCCAGGTTCACCACCGTGACGTCAACCGCGCAACCGCCCGGGCCCGGGCCGTGGAGCTGCTCGAGCTGGTCGGTATCGCGCAGCCGGATCGGCGGGCAAAAGCGTTCCCGCACGAGCTATCCGGCGGCGAGCGCCAGCGGGTGGTAATCGCGATCGCGATCGCCAACGATCCGGACCTGCTTATCTGCGATGAGCCCACCACCGCGCTGGACGTCACCGTGCAGGCTCAAATCCTCGATGTGCTGCGGACCGCGCGCGATGTCACCGGCGCGGCAGTGTTGATCATCACCCACGACCTGGGGGTGGTATCGGAGTTCGCCGACCGGGCCATGGTCATGTACGCCGGACGTGAGGTAGAGATCGCCGCCGTCGACGATCTCTACCGGGACCGCCGCATGCCCTACACGGTCGGATTGCTCGGGTCGGTGCCGCGGCTGGACGCCCCGCAGGGCACCCGGCTGGTTCCGATTCCGGGAGCGCCGCCGAACCTGGCCACGCTTGTCCCCGACGCCTGTACGTTCACCGCCCGCTGTCCGCTGGCCATCGACGAATGTCGTTCGGCCGAGCCAGCTCTGGTGATGGTTTCCGAAGGCCACCGGGCGGCCTGCATCCGCACCGACGACGTCGCCGGTCGCAGCGCCTCCGAGATCTTCGGCGTGACAACCGCGCCGCCGACCGTGGATACCGCGGCAGACCAGGACGCAACCGTGCTGCGGGTGACCGACCTCAGCAAGACCTACCCGCTCACCAAGGGTGTGGTATTTCGCCGGCGGGTCGGAGAGGTGCGAGCGGTAGCCGGCGTCAGCTTCACCCTGCAGCAGGGCCGTACGCTGGCGATCGTGGGCGAGTCCGGTTCGGGCAAATCGACTATTCTGCAACAGATCTTGGAATTGAATACGCCGCAATCGGGTTCGATTGAGGTTCTCGGCGCCGACGTCGCCGGACTGAATCCGGAGAGCCGACGCGCGCTGCGGCACGACATTCAGGTGGTGTTCCAGGATCCGGTGGCGTCACTGGACCCCCGTCTCCCTGTTTCCGAAATCATCGCCGAACCTTTGCAGGCCAATGGATTCCGGAAGGCTGACGCCGATGCACGCGTAGCCGAACTGCTCGACACCGTCGGTCTACGTTACGCCGACGCCGCTCGCTATCCGGCCGAGTTCTCCGGTGGACAAAAGCAGCGCATCGGTATCGCCCGAGCGCTGGCGTTGCAGCCGAAGATATTGGCGCTCGACGAGCCGGTGTCGGCGCTGGACGTCTCGATCCAAGCCGGGATCATCAACCTGTTGCTCGACCTGCAGGCACGCTTCGGTCTCTCGTATCTGTTTGTCTCGCATGATCTTTCCGTCGTCAAGCACCTGGCGCACCAGGTGGTGGTGTTGTACCGGGGCGCCATCGTCGAGCAGGGCGATGGCGATGAGGTGTTCACCAACCCGCAGCACGAGTACACCCGGCGACTGCTGGCCGCCGTTCCGCGGGCGCATCCCGATGCCGCAGCCGGTTAGCATCGTGCGCGTGACACACCTACCGAGAGCCCGCACGCTCGCGGCGCTGGCGCTGGCGTTCGTGGTGATGGTCACCGGCTGCTCCAGTGGCTACGAGGACCTGCCGGAGACCCGAGCGGCTCAGGTCGGCGCGACCAGCGACATGAATCCGCAAGACCCGGCGACGCTGCAAGACGGTGGCAACCTGCGACTACCGCTGACGGCGTTCCCGGACAACTTCAATTCGTTGAACATCGACGGCAATACCTCTGACACCAACGCGGTGCTGGCGGCCACGCTGCCGGGCGCGTTCATGACTCAGGCCGACGGCAGGCTGCAGCTCAACACCGACTACTTCACCGGTGCCGAGCTGACCGGGACCAACCCCCAAACCGTCACGTACACAATCAATCCCAAAGCAACGTGGAGCGACGGCACGCCGATCACCTGGGAAGATCTCAGGTCGGAGGTCAATGCGTCCAACGGTCGCGACAAGAGGTACTTGATCGCCAGCCGGGCGGGATTCGAACGGGTGAAATCGGTGACCAGGGGTGTGAACGACCGGCAGGCAGTGGTCACCTTCTCCGAACCGTACGCCGAATGGCGGGGAATGTTCGCCAGCGACATCCAACCGCGCAGCATGACGGCCAACCCGGAGATCTTCAACAAGGGCCAGCTCGAAGCTCCGGGCCCGTCGGCCGGCCCGTTCATCGTGTCCACGATCGACCGGACCGCGCAGCGCATCGTGCTGACGCGCAACCCTCGCTGGTGGGGCCGCAAGCCACGGCTGGATTCGATCACCTTCCTGGTGCTCGACGTCTCCGCCATCATTCCCGCGTTACAGAACAAGGCAATTGACACTGCCGGCATCACGACGCTCGACGATATGGTGACCGCCCAGCGCACACCCGGCATCGTGATCCGCCGCGCGCCGGCTCCCACCTGGTTCCACTTCACGTTCAATGGCGCCGAGGGTTCGATCATGGCCGACGAGCGGCTGCGTCTCGCGATCTGCCAGGGTATCGATCGCCAAGCGATCGTCAATGTCGTCCAACACGGGCTGAGCACCCATCCCGTGCCGCTGAACAACCACGTCTATGTGGCCGGGCAACTTGGCTACCAAGACAACAGCGCGCCAGGCGCTTACAACCCGGATAAGGCCCGAAGAGACCTCGATGCCATGGGGTGGAAACTCAACGGTGCGGTGCGGGAGAAGGACGGCAGGCAGCTCGTCGTTCGCGATGTGCTGTTCGACGCGCCGTCCAATCGGCAGATTGCCATGGTCGCGCAGAACAGCCTGGCGCAGATCGGGGTGAAGCTGGTACTCGACCTCAAGGCCGGCAACGGTTTCTTCAGCCAGTACGTCGGCGTCGGCGATTTCGATATCGCCCAATTCGGTTGGGAGGGAAACGCTTTCCCGTTGTCCGCGCTGGCGCAGATTTACACCTCGGACGGTGATAGCAACTTCGGCAGGATTGGAAACGCCGCGATCGATGCGAAGATCGCCGAGACGTTGTCGGAGCTGGACGTCACCAAAGCCCGTGCTCTCGCCAACCAGGTTGACCAGATGATCTGGCAGGAGGGCTTCAACCTGCCGCTGTTCCAGTGGCCCGGGAACCGGGCGGTACGAAGGGATTTGGCCAATTTCGGCGCGGCCGGACTGGCCGATGTGGACTACACCGCGGTCGGGTTCATGCGGACCTGAGCCGCCGCCACAGCGGTGTCACCACCGGCAGCGCACCCTCCGCAATCGCGGCCACCTCGACGGCCTTCCACAGCAGGCGCATCGCCGGACGGGCCGGCAGCGCGTCCAGCGCCGTTCCCCGACCGGCAAGCTGGTCGACTTCGCCGCGGCACACCGCTTCGGCGATGATCAGTGCCGCGGGCTCACGAAAGTCCACGGCGCTGTGCGCCATCGTCGGCAACGCCAGTAGCAGAGCATTCGGCACCAGCGATGCCACCTGCTCTGCCACCGCCCGCGGTGTCACCAGGTCACGCCCGCCGGAGACCACGACCGTGGGCCAGGTGAACTTCGGCATCTCGGCGACCAGATCGTACGGCTCGGCCTCGAAAGCGTCTGTCCCACTGATGATTTCACGCAACGCCACGGCCGGATCGAGCGGCAGGCCGTCGGGCTGGGCCCCGTAGTCGAGTTCACGGAACGCGATGCGACTCACCAGGTCGATTTCGTGACGGTACGCGACATTCATACTCACGACTGCGGAGAACCGAGACAGCATCCGCCACACCGTCATTCGGCCGCTGAGCAACAAGTCGAGTTCGCGATCCAGCAGCGGTGCCCCGCCGTAGGCGTAGATGGTGGCGGCAATCTCTCCCGCCGTCCCGGCCATCACCCCGGTGTCGATCAGCTTGCGGACCTTGGGAGCCAACGCGGCGGTTTCCGGAGTATCGCCATCGAAGAGCAGGCCGCGGACGGCGCGGCGAACGAGCGCGATGTCGTGGCGTGAGAGCAACGGCGAATCCAGAATCATCGCGTGCACCCGGCTGGGGTGACGTACGCCGAAGCCGGCCGAGATATAGCTGCCGTACGAAGTGCCGTAGATGACGGCGGAGTCCACATGGGCGTCGTCGAGCACCGCCGCGATGTCATCGACTACCTGATCGACGGTGATCGCCTCCGGCGGCAGGTCCGCGCCGGAGTCGTCGTGTCGCGACATGCCGATCCCCCGGTGCTCGATCATGATGATGTCCAGACCGGCGAGGGCGGCGCGACGCCGTAATCCCTTGTAGACCTGCACCGACGCCACCCCCGGCCCGCCCGGGATGATGACCAGCGGGTGGGCGGACTTGCGACCGGTGCGCACGTAGTACAGATCGAACTCTTCGGCGCTGCCTGGGGCTATCGGCCTGCGCACCGGTCGTACGCCGGGCATTCCCGCAAGCCTTTCATGCACTCGGCGCCGTTTCGCGTTCATGGTCATCGCCGCCCATTCTGCCGGGGTCAGCTGCGGTCAGCAGCGCGGCGGGTGCTACGCATTGAGATCGATGCGGTGCGCACCTTTCACGCTGTCGTAACGATCGGGGCTACAGGTCAATACGATTACCTGCCCCTGTGCGCCGACGGTGTCGAACACCTCGCCCATCTTGGCCAACCGATCCGGGTCGGTGAACCCGAGCGCGTCATCGACGACGACCGGCACGGCGTCCTCCTTGGCGACCAGCGCGGCGCCGGCCAACCGCGCCAGGATCCCGAGTTGCTCCTTGGCCCCGCCGGATAGGGAGTCATACGGCACCGTGACCCCATCGAGTGTTCGGCTACGGATACACAAATCGGTGTCGACGTCGACCTCGAAGCTCGGCCCGAAAACCGGACGGCCGAGTCGCTGCAATTCGGTGCGGTAGGGCTCGACATAGCCCAGCCGGGTGGTGTCGCGATGGCGGGCCATCACGGAACGCAACAGCTGTGCGGCGCGGGCCCGGGCCCCGATCCGGTTGTGCTGATTGGCGGCGTGCTCACGCTCGATCTCCGCGGCGTCGAGCTTGCCCTGGCGCCCCTCGCTGCCGAATACCGAGAGTTCGATCGTGAGTTCGCGCAGCGAGCGGGCCGCGTCTTCGTAGCTCGCCCCGAGCGACGCGGCGGCCTCGTTGGCCGCGGCCAATTCGGCGGTCACCGCATCGGGCGCCGCAGCGGCCAATTCTTCGGCTAGTTCGGCGGCCTGACGCTCGGCGGTTGCCGCGGCCTGCCGTCCGGCCTGCGCCGACGAAGCCAGGTCCTCATCGGCCACCGAGGTACGCTCGGCCGCCAGCTGTTCGGTCGCCCTGGCGAGCTCGGCTCGCTGCGTCGCCAATTCGTTGAGCAAAAGTGTTGCCCGGGTCGAGGTTTCGACCAGCTTCGCTTCGGCGGCCGCAGCGGCCCGACGAGTGGTCTCGAATGCGGTTTCCGCGGCCAGGCGGGCGGCCTGCGCGGCGTCGAGTTCGGCGTGGGCAGAGGCGATATCGGTGGCGAACAGATCGGGCTCGGCCGGCTGGCCGGCGCGCAGCCGCGTCAGCCGATCCCGGAGCACATCGATGTCGTCGTCGCCGCACAGTCCGGCCAGCGTCGCGCTCAATTGGTCGCGGATGCTCTGCAATTCGCGGCGGTGCTGGTCGGCCCGTCTCGCCGCGGCGAGGTCCGTGACGTCACCTTCGGCTAGCGCTTCGGCTAGTTCTTGTTGTGCCGCAGCATATTTTGCCTGTATATCGAGCGCCGTCGCACCGGGAGTGATCCGCGCGGTGAGGACACCGGGAACCTCAACTTCGGTCGGACCGGTGGCCGTCGTCGACCACGTGTGGCCCGCTGACAACGAGACGTGTTCTGTGCCGACCGTGAGTTGGATGTCGGCCACGGCGGTGAACTCGACGGCCGCCGAGATCAACGTCAGCTGGTCGCCAGCGCGATCGACCGCCGCTGAGGCGCTTTCGATTCGGCGCAGCAACTCCTCGGTGAGCACGATCTCGGAGAGCTCCTTGGTGAGCTCGTCACGGTCGCTTTTTGTGGTGTCGATTTTGGCCAGCCGGGCGCTCAACCGGTCGATCTCCTCGCGCTCGGCGAGCTGATCGACGGCGCGGCGGCCCGATTCGACGCGGGTCTGCAGCTCGGCCAGAACTCGTGCGGCTTCCCCCAACGCGGTACCGGCCGCCTCGGCGTCGACCTGCGCGGCCGCCAGCGCATCGGCGGCGTGCTGGGCTTCCACCTCGACAGCCGCGACGGCCGCAGTGCGCGTTTCGATTTCGGTGACCAGGCGCAACCGGCCGTTGTGGGCGGCGTCGGCCGCGGCGCTGGTCGCCGCGGCCGCTGCCGCGACCAGCTTGGCCTCCCGCGCTTGGCGGGTGAGTTCCGCGGCCTTGTCCGCGGCGGCCTGCGCGACGGCCAACCGCGGACCGGCCGCAAGCCGCAGTTGCGACAGTTCGGCCACCTGCTCGGTCAGCACGGCGTGGCGACGCACCCGGTCATCGACCTCCGCGACCGCCGCCGTGCACTCGGCAACCGCAGCGTCGGCGTCGGCCAGCCGGGCAATGGCCATGGCCCACTCGCCGGTGGGACGTCCGGTGGGGGTGAAATAGCGCGCATACTCGGCGTCGATCCGCTCGATCAGCAGCGGCTCGTTGCCGGACAGGGCGGCCTGGTCACCGGCCGCGACATCGAGTGCACGCGAAAGGGCATCGCAACCGGAAAGATCCACCGCGGCCGTCGATGTGGACTGCAGCACGCGCTGGGCGTGCCACAGGTCGTTGTCCACCGTCTCGGCGAGCATGCCGCGAACCCGTTCGTGGGCTTCGTCGCCGGTCAGCTGCTCGCGACGCGGCTCCAGCACCGTCAACTCCGTTTCACACTTCTTGTGGAAGCGCTTGCGATAGACGAAACGGTAAGTGCCGCTGCTGATTTCGGCGGTCACCTCAGAGCCGACGTCGCTGTTGGTGGGTTTGACCTGCTTGACTTCCTTCTTCGTCGAACGGTCCCTGGACTCGAGCAGCAGGTCGAGCGCCTCGATCATCGAGGACTTGCCAATCTCGTTGGCCCCGCTGACCACAACTACGCCGTGGTCGGGAAATTCGATTTCGCGGTGGCGGATTCCGCGATAGTTCGTCAGGACCAACCGGTGTAACTTCACGCCGCGCCCCGATCGGTGAGGCGCAGCAAGAGCGCCAGTGCGGCCTGGGCGTCGGTCGCGGAGTCGCTGTCGTCTCCGCGCGCCGTGGCCACCAGTTCTTCGACGGCCGCGGCGGCGAATCCGCCGATGCCAAGATCGGTGAATTCGCCGTCGGCGGGTATCACCGCGAGGTCGGTGTGACGTTCCCAGGTGCGCAGATCGGCGAACAGCCGCGCGAATCTGTCCAGGCAGCCGTCCAGAGTGGCGCGGTCGGTGACCGTCAACGAACCCGTCAGAGCCAGGCGCACCACGGTGCGGTCCTTGTCGGTCATCAGATCGAGATTCATATCGAGGTCGGCGATATCGCGGCTGCTGTCGACCTGACGGTGCAGGGTGACAAATCGCCAACGGCCCACATGCCAGGGCGTCACCGCCACCTCGTTGCTTGCGTCGATGTCGACGACCAGGACGTGCCCCGGATTGGATTCGACGTCATCGAAATTCGTGACTTCCGGCGACCCGGAGTACCAGACTCGGCCGCTCTCACCGACCTGGGTGAGCGAGTGCTTATCCCCCAGTGCCACATAGTGGATCGCGCCACGGGTCAGCGCCTCTTCGAGCGCGGTCAGCCGGATCAGCGACGGCTTCTCGCGGTCGGGGTCGAGTACATCGACGCCGCCGTGGGCCACGAGCACCCGGGTGACGGGGCCGGCGTCCAGCCCCTCGAGAACTTCGGCGACCAGATCGGTGGTCGGAGCCTTGGACCGCCATGGCGCGGCGACGATCTCAAGGCCCGGCCGCACTTGATGGGTGCCCGCCCGATCAAGCACGATCACGTTGTCCGGGCATTCCCGCGTGAACAACGCGCTGGTGAATACCGAGGACGCGTCGAGTGGATCGTGGTTGCCGGGCAACAGGTAGACCGGAATACCGATGGCGCGCATGGCTTCCAGCGACTGCCCGATCACCTTCGGGTCGAGCTGATTGTGTTCGAAGACGTCACCCGCGACCACGACGAATTCGGCACCCACCTCGGTCGCGAGGGCGCCCAGGCCGGCCACCGCGTCGCGCCGCGCGGCGGAATACCGCGGCTGGGCGTCGCCCGCCAGGAAGTGGCGGGTCATTCCCAGCTGCCAGTCGGCGGTGTGCAGGAATCGCATCCCGGCTCCCCCTTTCGTGACGTGGCTATCAAGGCATCGCGAGTCTAAATTGGTTGACCGACAACTCTTGGGAAGCGCACCGGCATGCCTTGGTCCATGTGACTTTGTGCCCGCCTCGTAGCGACAATCGCCGTGAACGTGGGCTTGGTGGCTGTCTGGCGGGCCCGCCCTGCGGTGTTCGGACCATGCGGTGATGTGCCCGCCTCTGAGCGACAATCGCCGTGGGTGCACGCTGGTGAATTCTCTTGTGTCACTTTCGTTTCAGTAGTCTCTGGGTAGGGTTTTTTGTCGGTGGGCGCCGATAGTTTCAGGGCATGAGTTCAGGTGTGGCCGTCAAGGAGGACGTGGCCTTTGAGGCGCTGGACGCCGCCCTGGACCTCGTGCTCGGTTTGGACTCCTCGCTGCTGAACACCCGCGAGCGCCTGGACCGGCTGGCCCGCTACGAAAACGTGCGCCGGCGGCTGTCCGCGGGCGAGCACCCGCTGATCACTGACCTGGCGCGCGAGGCCACCCCGGCGGAGTTGGGCGGCAAGCTCTCACACGCGATCGCCGAGGCGACGCTGACCAGCCGCGCCGAGGCTGCCCGCCGGGTGCGCGATGCTGCCGATCTAGGCCCGCGGCGGGCGTTGACCGGCGAACCGTTGGCACCGGTGCTGGCCGCCACCGCCGCCGCCCAACGCGCCGGAAAGCTGGGCCGCGAGCATGTGGTGGTGATCCGCCGCTTCTACCACCAATTACCGGGCTGGATCGACATCGAGACCCGGTTGCATGCCGAAGCCGACCTCGCCCGGCTGGCCACCCAATACCGCCCCGACGTCCTGACCGGCTTCGCCGCGCATCTGGCCGATCTGCTCAACCCCGACGGCACCTACACCGACACCGACCGGGCGCGGCGCCGCGGGCTGACCCTGGGCTGCCAGCAGGCCGACGGCATGTCGGCGATCACGGGCTGGCTGACACCCGAAGCCCGTGCGTCGTTGGAGGCGGTGTTGGCGAAGTTGGCCGCGCCGGGCATGTGCAACCCCGACGATGAGGCCCCCTGTGTGGACGGCGCACCCAGCCAAGACGCCATCGACCACGACCCCCGCTCAGCGGCCCAACGCCATCACGACGGGCTCAACGCCGCGCTACGCGCGGTCCTGGCCTCCGGGACGCTGGGCCAGCACAACGGGCTACCCGCCACCATCATCGTGTCCACCACCCTGCAAGAGCTAGAAGCCGCCACCGGACA